>CAJURT010000004.1:68094-138951 GCA_910588875.1 uncultured Lachnospiraceae bacterium | reverse complement strand
TTGCGGCGGAAAAGGCGGGAATCATCAAGGCCGGGGTGCCGGTGATCTATGATGATAATGAGCCGGCGGCTTCTGATGTGATTTGCCGGAAAGCCGGGGAACTTGGGGCTCCATCCTATGGAGTCCGGCAGGAGGAAGTAACAGAGGAAGATTATGCCTGCTTTGCGGCCCCCTACCAGGCCAGGAACGGAGCCCTGGCCAGGAGGGCGCTGGAGGTGCTGCAGATACCGGGAGTGAGCCCCAGGCTGTGCAGGGCTGCCTTAAAAAAGGTATTCTGGCAGGGGCGTATGGAAGAGGCAGCCCCGGAAGTATGGCTGGACGGCGCCCACAATCCGGGGGGAATCCGGGCATTTGTCCAGGCAGTGAAGGCACAGCTGGCAAGGGAGCAGCGGCAGGTGCAGCTTTTGTTTGCCGCTGTTTCGGACAAGGATTATGGAGAAATGATTCATTATCTGTGTGATTCCCTTCCCATAACCCGGGTAACTGTGGTACACTTAAAGAGTGAACGGGGCCTGGGGGAAAGGGCTTTGGCAGAGGAGTTTGAACAGGCAGGCTGCCCGGCAGTGGTGGCCTGTGATTCGGCCGCCCAGGCTTTGGAGACAGCCCTTGCCCATCGGGGAAAGGGAGACAGGCTTTATGTGGTGGGGTCTTTGTACCTGATCGGGGAGATTAAGGAACTGATGAGGGCAGGGGCAGTGGAAACCCGGGAAGAAGGAACGGATTGCCAAAATACAAGACGAGGAGGGATGGAGATTGCTGGATTTTGAGGAGGAATTAAAGCGTTTTGGACCCAGCCTGGAGATCGGAAAAGTGGAGGATGCCATCGGAAAGGAAGATCTGACAGATATGACGGATCTGATGGTGGAACTGTTGAACGAGAAGAGAAATTAGACGGGGACAAAGCATGAATGCAGAAATGAGAAGCCGCCAGATTTCCAATGCCTATTATAATATGGGGCTGGAGAAGGCGAAGGAGAGAGATCTGACAGGCGCAGCAGATGCGCTGAAAAAAAGTCTCCGGTTCAATAAATACCAGACAAACGCCCGCAATCTTCTGGGACTGGTCTATCATGAGATCGGTGAGGTGGGGGCAGCCCTGGCGCAATGGATTATCAGCTTGAATTTTCAACAGGAGGACAATCTGGCGGAGGAGTATTTAAAGGTTCTCCAGGATGCGCCGGGATATCTGGATATGGCTGACCAGGCGGCAAAGAAGTATAATCAGTCGCTGCAATACGCATGCAGCGACAATGAGGATCTGGCAGTGCTGCTTCTGATGCGTATGGTGGAGGAGATGCCCAATTTTGTAAAGGCGCAGCAGCTTCTTGCTTTGCTGTATCTTCACCATGAGGATTATACGAAAGCGGGACGCTGCCTTTTCCAGGCCCTGAAGGTGGACCGCTATAATCCTTTGTCCCAGCGCTATATGGCGGTTGCCAAGCAGAATACGGGACGGGCAGAGGTGGAGAAGCGGAAGCTGAAGAATGCATTTTCCCACCGGCAGATGCAGGACGATGACATTATCCTGCCTCCCAGCTATAAGGAGAATACGGGGCTGCAGTCTGTGCTGAATATTCTGGCGGGCCTGGTGCTGGGGGTGGTGGCCATGTTCTTTTTGGTGACACCCACGATCCGGGATTCCATTACCAGCAGGTATACAGAGGAGGTTCGGCGGGGGCTGGAACTGGTTAACCAGAAAAGCCTGGAGATTGATTCCCTAAACCGTCAGCTGGAAGAGGCCAGCAGCGCACAGCAGGAGGCAGAGGACAGCCTGGCGGCCATGGTCAACAACAGCGGCGGGGTGCTCAGCCAGTATCAGCATTTAGTGCAGATTTTGGATGCCTACCGTACACAGGACATGGAGACAGCGGTGAAACTCTATGTGGAGACAGATCTCTCGGTACTGAATGACGGGGTTTTAGACAACACGGTATCCTGGGTGCAGCAGGATATGGCGCAGAACGGCTACCAGGTATTAGAGCAGCTGGGGGACGGGGCAGTGACCCGGGGGAGCACAGCCGAGGCAGTGGATTATTTCCAGAAGAGTTTACAGATCAAGGCGGACAATATCGGGGTGATCTACAAGATCGGGCTGGCCTATAAGGCAGCCGGTGATACAGAAACGGCGAATGAGTATTTCGGGAACATTATTATGAATCATCCGAACTCGGAGTTCGCAGCGCAGGCAAAGGAGCAGAGGGGGTATTAGGGATCATCCCTTTGGGCCGGGCGCCGGGAGGAATCCTGCTTTTTGGTTTTCCCGGGCAGGAGGAAAAACGAGTTCTGCAGCTGCGATTAACATTGAATTACAATTAAGATAAAAAGGATTAGATACAGCAGGAAGATGAATTCTTGGTGTATCTTTTTTTGCGCTTTCAGGGGGAATCTATGATTGGGTTGTTTAAAGGAGGAAAAGCAATATGCAACAGACATTTAGCTATGAGGCCAGGGGACAGGCATTAATCATCCATTTGCCAAAGGAACTGGACCATCATAATTGCCGGAACCTGAAATACGAGACGGATTTGCTTTTGGCGGAGAATTATATCAGCCGGATTGTGTTTGATTTTTCCAGGACAGAGTTTATGGATTCATCGGGCATCGGGGTTTTGCTTAACCGGTACAAACAGATGACGGCCAATGGGGGAAAGGTGGCATTGTGCGGGGTAAATGCCCGGGTGCGGAGGATTCTCACGATTGGGGGGATCAGCCGGCTGATGGAGCAGTATGAGAGCCGGGAAGCGGCAGTGACCGGGTGACGGGTGTCCCCAAAAAGGAGGATGCCTGGTGTGCCGGAGGAAGCGGTTACATATTTAGAATGAGAGATAACAGGATGCCGCAGGGGATGCGGCATGGGAGGTAAGAGTGCATGGAACGTTTTCGGATGGAAATTGAGAGTTTATCGAAAAATGAGGAACTGGCGAGAGTGGTGACGGCTGTGTTTATGAGCCGCCTGGATCCCACGCTGGAAGAGATGGATGATGTCAAGACAGCGGTTTCTGAGGCAGTAACGAATGCGGTGATCCACGGATATCAGGAAGGGGAAGGCATCATCTATATGGAACTGCAGGCAGAGGAACGGCAGCTGACGGTGATGGTGCGGGATTTGGGTGTGGGGATCCCAGATGTGAAGCAGGCGATGGAGCCGATGTATACGACAGACCCGTCGGGGGAACGCTCTGGCATGGGCTTTTCCTTCATGGAGGCATTTATGGATCAGGTTCAGGTAGAGTCAGAGCCGGGGCGGGGAACCCTGGTAACGATGAGAAAGAAAATCGGCAGGTGAATGAGCATGGAGGATACCACAAAATTGATCCGCCTTGCCCACGAAGGTGACCAAAAAGCCAGGGATCAGCTGGTTTTGGACAATGTGGGGTTGGTGTGGAGCATTGTGCGGCGGTTTGCCGGCCGGGGGCATGAACTGGAGGATCTGTATCAGATTGGGTGCATTGGGCTGATCAAGGCCATCGATAAGTTTAATTTGGAATTTGACGTAAAATTTTCCACCTACGCCGTGCCAATGATCACCGGGGAGATTAAGCGCTTTCTGCGGGATGACGGCATGATTAAGGTGAGCCGTTCCTTAAAAGAACTGGGGATGCGGGTCAGCAGCGCCCGTGAGCAGATGACCTGGGAACTGGGACGGGAACCAGGGCTGGAGGAACTGGCAGCCCGGGTGGGCGTCAGCTGCGAGGAGGTTGCCGCCTCCATGGAGGCGGCGACGGAGGTGGAGTCTATCTACAGGACCGTCGGATCCGGGGAGGATCAGAATCTGCGCCTCCTGGACAAGCTGACGGATGAGCGGGAGGCACAGGAGGAACTGTTAAACCGCATGGTGCTGGAACAGCTATTGAAAGAATTGAATGACAAGGACCGGGAAATCATAGTGAGGCGTTATTTTGAAAACCAGACACAGAGCGAAATTGCAGCTGACTTAAACATTTCCCAGGTGCAGGTGTCGCGGCTGGAAAAAAAGATCCTGAAAAAGATGCGGAGTTATATGGAAAATTAAACGGAAGATTGGAATATCTGGGTCGATTATCAGGCATACTAATGTGGCATGATAAATGCACGGAGGTACGATACCGGTTATTTGGGACAGAAAAGGATGTGGGAATATGGATTTTTTAAAGCATTTAATAGGGATAGTGACGGTGTTTCTGTGCCTGTCAATCGCAGCGCTGATTGTCTGGTACTGCCTGTTCGGCAAGGTCAGCCAGGAACCGGGAGGGACGCTGGTGAAGCAGGCAGAGGAGGTAATGCTGTGAGCAGTAAAACGAACACGGTTTACCTGAACCTGAGCGAGATCACGGAGGTACACAGGAAAGACGTGCTGGTGAAGGATGTGGCAAAGGTATACTGCAGTGATACAAACATCCAAAATAAGTGCGAGTGCGTGAAGGTAAAGCATATTATTGAAGAAAAATCTGCCTGTTATGTGGAAAGTGCGCTGGATGTGATTGAGAAGCTGGAGGCTGTGGATCCGTCGGTTTCCGTGACAAACATCGGAAAAGTGGAATATATCATCAGCTACCAGCCGCCGATGCGCCCGCGTTATCTGTGGCAATGGGCGAAGACGGCTTTCGTCTGTGTGGTCTGCTTCTGCGGGGCGGCATTTGCCATCATGACCTTTAATAATGATGCTAACGTGCGGGATGTGTTCCAGGAACTTTACCGGCTGGTTACCGGGGAAGAGACTCAGGGAACCGGCATCCTGGAACTAACTTATTCCCTTGGCCTGGCATTGGGGATTACCGTGTTTTTCAACCATTTTGCAAAATGGAAGCTGAGCACAGACCCGACTCCTTTGGAGGTGGAAATGCGCCTGTACGAGGAGAATATCAGCAAGACCCTGATTCAGAATGAGGGGAGAAAGGAGCAGGCGATTGATATTCAGTGAGATAGGAGGCATCGCCTGCACGGAAATGGCCGTAGGCGCCTGGCAGCTTCCCTGGTGGCAGACAGCGGCGCTGGGGGTTCTGGGATTAAGTGCCGGCGGGGTGATTGCGGCCGGGGTGTTTGCCTTTTTGGCGATCATCGGCGTATTTCCCCGGCTGATGGGAAGGACTGGGACAAAACGGATTCTGCTATATGAAACCCTCATTATCCTGGGAGGGATCCTGGGTAATGTATCAGATCTCTATGAACTCCCTATCCGGGCCGGGGGGAATGTGGCATTGGGGATTTTCGGGCTGGCATCGGGGATCTTCGTGGGATGCCTGGTGATGTCCCTGGCAGAGACATTGAAGGCGCTTCCGGTCATTAACCGAAGAATCCGGCTGGCTGTGGGGCTGCAGTATGTGATCTTATCGGTGGCGCTGGGGAAGCTGGTGGGGTCGTTGGTATACTTTATGAAGGGGATGTGTGTGTGATGTACATGGGGGATCAGAACAGGAGAGGGAGGCATGGAAAGAACGCCGGACAGGGAACATGGCCGAATCACGGAACTATTGGGAATAATGCAGCGGTGGATTGAAGCACAAGGCCAGGATTGGCAGGAGAGATGACTATGGAATTGAATAAACAGGAATATGATAAATATGTAAAACAGGTTACACCGACACATCCGCTGGGGGCAGATATGCTGCGGGCATTTGTGACGGGCGGGACGATCTGCCTGCTGGGACAGATTTCCACGATGAGCATGATGAGCCTTTGGGGGATGGAAAAGGAGACGGCCATGACATGGACGCAGCTGGAATTGATCCTGCTGAGCGTGATCCTGACCGGGATGAATGTGTATCCCAAGATCGTCAAGTGGGGCGGCGCCGGCGCCCTGGTGCCCATTACCGGGTTCGCCAACTCGGTGGTGGCGCCGGCGGTTGAGTATAAGGCGGAGGGACAGGTGTTCGGGATTGGGTGTAAGATTTTTACCATTGCGGGGCCGGTGATACTTTATGGGATATTGGCAAGCTGGGTGCTTGGTGTGATTTATTGGGTTGGGGGAGTGATGGGGGTTATTTGATAAGCGGATAGGAAAGTAGATAATTAATCTGGTGATTAGTTTGATAAGCAGGATGATGGATGAAATAATTCATTAGCCTGCTTTTTTTGATGTCTTGGGATACAGAAGGATTACTAATAGAGAGTTTGTTTTGTATTTCGTGTAATAGATCGATGAATTTAGACGGTTTTAGGTAATGCTTAAACTGGTGTCAACAATATTTTACGAATGGAGAAAGTTTATATGAATAAAAAAGTTGGGAAAGAATTCCATATGGATTTATGAGACATGAAAAGTATGGTGTGTTGGTAATGAATAGTGAAAAAATACAGGTAGTAAAGTTGATGTTCAGCTTATGTCTTGATGGGATGAGTTTGGGACAGATAAAGGAAGTTATAGAATCTCAGGGAATTGAGTATCAGGCTAAATATAAGAAGGATAAGATAGTAGGATGGTCTTTGGCAGAAATAAGAAAGATATTGTCTGATCCGATTTATGGAAATGAAAGGTACAGTGCTGTAGCTAAGGAAGAATTAGAAATAGCAAGACGAATGTTGACGCTAAATACAAGAGTGGTTGGAAAACGTATGGAAATAAGTGCTTTGGTTGGAATTGCAGTGTGTAAGGAGTGTGGCAGTTTTTTGGTGGAGAAATCGGTATCAACTAGAGGGCGGACATATTTATATTATATGTGCAGGAAGAATAAAAAAGGAAAGGGATGCTCGACACATAAAATAGCGGTTCAGGAGTTGGATGAGAAGGTTTTTGTGAAAATGAGGAGAGATATTGAAGATAGAGAGGTTTTATGCTGTAAAGGTTTAACAAGGGAAATTGCTATAAGATATCTGAAATATGTAAGTGTAGATTGCTTAGGAAACATAGAGATAATATTGAATATATAATAAAAATGATACTAGAATTTCAAGGTCGAAAAATCAACATAAAATGCTTGCATGAGAATTTTTAGCCTTGGAACTCGCCAAAAACATGAAAAATAGCTTGATAGAACAGATTTTAAGTACTTTTAGAATTGTGGGAATGCAAAACACAGAATAATCCGTGATATCATCGGAAGCAAAGTACCTTTTGATCTCAAAATCTTAAAAATATAAAAAATACTGTTAGAAATAATGGGAATTTATATATATATCTGATATAATTATATTCAGTATTATTCAATTGAAACTTAATTATATCTTTAAATGAATTGTAAATGAGAAAGATTTAATATTTTATGAATGATAAATAGTACAGTAGTAAGAGTCTTGTATAGAATATGAAAAATAGTTAGAGTAAAGAGTTAATTATCTGGTAAAATGAGGTAGAATATGGTAAATGTTTATTTGCTTCCAGCAGATGAAGGAGATTTTATTTGGGTTAAATATGGGGAGAAAGAGAATTATGCCAATATATTAATAGATGGAGGAACAAAAGATAGCGGAGCAGAGTATGCGGAAGTTATAGAATTTATTGAGAGTAATGGAGAGGCCATTGAGGCAATAATATTGACTCATATAGATTATGATCATTTACAAGGAACTGTAGATGGGATTAGTAGAGTATCATCGGAAACGTTAAAAAAGACTGTAAAACGTATACTATTTAATACATGCAGAGGGATCCTTCGTCAACAAGGACAAACTCTAGCTAAAAATGAATATGCTGAGGATCAGATAAAAGGAAACATATTTAGCGGTGGATATGGGATAGAAGATACTATAGCATTTATGGAGTTATTAAAGAAAAAAGAGATAGACGATAGGCTGATAGATTATATTGTTTCAGGCAGTAAACTGACATGGGATAAAGGGGCGAAGATAAGCTTTATAAGCCCAGGAAAAAAAGAATTGGATAATTTTATAAAAAAATGGGAGCCTTATTGTCGAGGACAAAAAACAATATTATATACATCAAATTCTGAGTTTGTACAAAACAATTTAGAAATGTTGATGAGGAAGAAGTGACGCAGCTATTGGATTGTGCTGCCTATTATACATTAATGAAACTTCCGCTGCCCAGCAATCGGAACGGCATGCTGCATAACATGAAGGATGAGGAATTCATTCGTGAGATGGATAACGGACAATATGCAATTACCAATATGGGAGCACTACTGTTTGCGAAAGACTTGAACAAATTTTCTCATTTAAAAAGGAAAGCGGTTCGGGTGATTCAGTATAAAGGAACAGGAAGGACAAATGCGATTCGTGAACAGGTTTTTGCACAGGGCTATGCGATCTGTTTTGATGAAATTTGCAGATACATAGATACCCTTATTCCGCAGGAAGAAGAGATTCAAATTGGACTTCGTAAGATACACAGGATGTTCCCGGAGAAGGCAGTCCGTGAGATGCTTGGAAATATGATGATCCACCAGGATCTGACAATGCGTGGAGCCGGGCCAATGATGGAAATTTTTGATACCAGGGTAGAAGCGTCTAATCCAGGATGTTTGTTGGTAGATGTAAATCGAATTATTGATACGGCTCCTCATTCCAGAAATGAAGCTATGGCTTCCTTTTTGCGGATTATTCATATTTGTGAGGAACGAGGCAGTGGATTTGACCGCATGGAGGAGGGGATGAGTGCTTTGAAAATACCAGCTCCCAAGGTTGAAACGGGAGATGATTTTGCCAGGACCAAATTATATTGGTATGCGAATTTGAATGAATGGATGAAAGAAGATAAGATCCGTACCTGTTATCTGGCGACTTGTTATTATTATGTAAATGAGATTCCCGTGGCGAATGCCATATTGAGGGAAAGATTTGGTGTAGAGGCAAAAAATAAGGCGACAGTATCACGAATTATCAAAGATACTGTAGACTCCGGCCTAATAAAGCTAGCGGATGAAAATGCTGCGCCTAAATTGAGGCGATATATTCCATACTGGGCATAATTTTAGTTGACGGGTAGTTGATAGAATAGGGCTTTTGTTGTGAAAGAAAAGGGTAAAATGACAGCTTTAGTGGATATTTCAGGATGTTTTTTAGTTGATGGGTAGTTGATGAGATATGATTTTTAGGAAGAGGATGGTGACGCATTAATTTATAAAGAATTGTTTGTTGGAAGATGAAATGTATTATGTGGTAGGGAAAAGGGAAATGATTTTAAATTCATGGTATTGGCAGATAATTTTTGAAAATTATCCGATAATTTACAAAAATAACTGTTTAATATAAAATATAGTGAAGTATTTATATAGATTTTACAATTATATATACAATTTTGAGTTTTATTAAAAATTTTTTGTACCTATATTGACACACTCGGAGAGCCAGGTGTTCGGGATTGGGTGTAAAATCTTTACCATTGCGGGGCCGGTGATTTTGTATGAGATATTGGCAAGCTGGATGTTCGATGTGATTTATTGGGTTGGGGGAGTGATGGTGGTTATTTGATAAACGGATAGAAAAATAAAAATTAATTATGGTAGTTGATTTTATGAGCGCTGTAGTACTAGAAAGTAATTGAATTTCCCTTCCGTTTGCCATATAATAGCTAGGAAACAAATGTAAGCACAGGAATGACATTACAGAAGTATTGAGTATAGAGAAAGCGGAGGACACTATGGAACATACAGGCGGCAAGATGGATTTATCCCCTATTATGGAGACCTCCTATCTAACGGCGCAGAATGTCCGTCAATATCGGGCGATTATGCGTCTTTTTTTTCGCGAATATGAGAAGATGCATTTCCAGCTGTATAAAGAAGATGTTTTGGAACTTTTACATCGCCAGGAGGAATTTGCCGACTATACCATGGCTCAGCTTCTGCAGGATTTGGATGCATTGGTGGGATGGAAAAACCTGACTCCTTTGCAGGATCCGCGAAAAGTTTATACGATTGAAGATTATAAAAACAAGCAGTACCGATACACCATGTCAGAACATGCAGTGGAGATAGAGCGTCTGACGGTGCGTCTGGAAAATCTGTTTCTGGAATCAGGGAATCTGTCAACCAATCTGTTTCGGCGTCTGGAGGATAATCTGGAAGCGGCGGAAGTATTGAATGGACAAAAAGGAAAAGAGATCAACGAATGGTGGAGCAATCTTCAGGAGGACTTTAAACGGTTAAATCAGAATTATCAGGATTATCTGCGGGAATTCTATTCGGGAAGGGCGGAAAAACTTTTAAAATCAGTGGAGTTTATCATTCATAAAGACCGTTTTATCGCGTATCTGAAAGAGTTTATACAGGAAATGCAGGTTCATGCCGTTAAGATTGCCAAAATTATAAAGAAAAGGGAATCCGTAATTGAAAACTCTTTGCTGGAAAAAGTGGTGTCAAGTGAAATGGAGATTCCCCGCGCCTTGTCTGATGGGGAAAGAAGGCGGGAGGAGGATATCCGGGAGCAGGTCTATGGTAAATGGGAATCATTAAAGGGCTGGTTTCTTCCAACGGGCGGGCGTGAGTGTGAGAGCAGCAAGGTGCTGGCTATTACCAATGACATTATCCGCAGTATGATCCAGAATGCCGCTTTGATTGTGCAGCTTCAGAACTGGGGAGTCAGCCGGAAGGAGGACTACCAGAATATGCTTCAGATGTTTCTTAATTGTCAGACCATGGAAGACGCCCATAAACTGTCGGCCCATTTGTTCGGTATTCAGCAGATCGAACATTTTAAGATTCGGGATGAAAGAGAGACGGACAGCATTAACCAGAGCGTATATGAGGAAGCTGCCTCTGCCGTTTATTTAAAGCCCCACACCCGGACCTACAGGGAGAAAAAAGACTGTACAGGCTTTACGGATAAATCCCTGGAAAAATTATCTCAGAGACTGCAGTATTTAAAACAGATTGAACGTGAGCGCAGGGAGATGATGGGCTATATCAAAGACGGGAAGCTTGAGGTGGAAGGAATCACGGAGAAGGTTCCGGAATCAGTCAGGCAGACCTTGCTTCAGTGGATATCCCAGGCAGCATTAAGCCCTTCGGGAAGAGGAAGGACGGAGTACGGACAGGAATTTATCTTAAAGAGAGATGCAGGGTACTGCGTCTTAAAGTGCGAGGACGGAGATTTAAAACTCCCCCGATATACCTTATGGTTTGTGGGAAGCGAAAGGACTGGCGGTTAAATGAGCGAGATTACACCATTGGTGGAACAGTACTGGATCTGCCGTGAGCAGAACAGGGAACTGTACAATAAAGTAAAGCGGGATATTCCCAGGTTTCAGAAATTTGCCAGAGAGCAGTTGGGATGGAAGCTTTTGAATCATGAGCAGTTTCTTAAGCTGGAGAAAATACCTGCCCACGCAGAAAGCTTTATGGGGATTCAGGAGTTTCAGGAGATACGGGATTATGTAATTCTCTGTATTGTTCTTATGTTTTTGGAGGACAAGGAAGAGCAGGAACAGTTTCTTTTGTCTGAACTCATTGATTATGTGGGGATGCAGCTGAGAAAATGGATGGAGGTGGACTGGAATTCCTTTTCCCAGCGAAAATCTCTGGTCCGGGTTCTTCAGTATGGGGAGAATCTGGGAATGCTCCGGGTTTATGAGGGAAACAGCCAGCTTTTAAGTCAGGAGATGGGCCAGGAGGTTCTGTATGAAAATACCGGCCTGTCCCGCCATGTATTGGGAGACGGTGGAGGATGCGGATGCTCTGTATCTGAAAAATCAGAGGCAGTGGATAGAAAAAAATATGAAGGAACAGTTTGGAGGACGCCTGGATATTCATAAGAATGCTGCCTTCTGGGTATTGGAGGATGAGGACTCTTATGGGAAATTGCATCCAAAGGATGCGCAGCTTCCGGAGGTAATCCTGCTGCTTGGGGGTATGATTCGGGAGAATGTAAAGGCGGGAAGATGGAAACGGGAAAGGAATGAGACGATTCGCATATCCCGGGAAGCTTTTGCTTCGGGGACAGAACGGCTCTGGAAAGTCAATTACGACCCAGAACTTTATTCCGTTTATTCTGGACGGGGACAGGACGCCGAGCCGTCTGGATCCTTTTGGTTCCAGCGACCGGAAGATGGAGTATTATTTTTTAGGGGAGGGACAGCAGGAAGAGTCTACAGGCTATCTTTTTCTGGAATTTAAGAAAGGAGATTCGGGTCAGTACCGTACCATAGGCATTGGGCAGAGGGCCAGAAGGGGAGCGCCTATGACATTCTGGGGGTTTGTGCTGACAGACGGAAGGCGGATTGGCTATGATTTGAACCTTTATAAAGAGGTGGGAAGCAAGAAGCTTCCCTATTCTAAGCAGGATTAAAAAAAGGTTCTTGGGCCGGAGGTGCCCTTTACCGACTCACCCGGCGAGTATAAGGCCATGGTCAACAAATATATTTTCGGATTCCGCAGAATGGAGCAGTATGAGCAGTTTATCCGCCTGCTGGTAAAGGTTCGGGCGCCCAAGCTTTCCAAGGAGTTTAAGCCCACAAAGGTTTATGACATTTTAAATGAGTCTCTGCAGACTCTGACAGATGAGGAGCTTCGGGCCATGGTAGATGCCATGGAGAAAATGGACGCCATTCAGAATAATCTGGATCATTTAAAAGCAGCGCAAAAGGATGCGCAGAATATTCAAAAGGAATATACCTGCTATAATCAGTTTATGCTGGGGCGAAAGGCCAGGGCGTATCTGGAATCCAGCAAGAAAACGGAAACATTAAAACAGGCGCTGGAGGAGGATGAGACAAGGCTGGAGCAGCTGAGGCAGGAGGAGATGGAGAAGAAAAGGCTGAGAGAAGAGGGGGAGCAAAGGAAGACTTTGCTTGAGGTGGAACTTGACAGTCTGAAGGAGACGGATCTGGATCAGGTCACCAGGCGGCTCATGGATCACCGTAACCGTAAGGAAAAACTGGAAGGCGAGATGAAGAAATGGCAGGATGAGGCAGAGAAAGCCAGGGAAAATCTGGTGGTGACGGACAGAAGGATACGGGAGTATGAGGGCGGCGTGGAGGATCTTCGGGGCCAGGTAGAGGAGAACCGGAAGGAAATGGAGAGCCTTCAGGCAGTCATGGAGTTTAAACTCCACGGACAGGCAGTGGAGAAGATGGATGAAGAAGCGGTAGAGGGAATCGATGATATTTCCAGGGAAATCCGGGAGTGGAATAGAAAGATTACCGAGGGAATCAAGACCTTTAAGGAGCAGGAAGAGGTGGAGCGGCGGTATGATCAGGCAGCAGCAGAGGCTGCCGGCTGTCTGGCCGCAACGGTGAAGCGGGAGGCGGAACTTGAAAAGCTGGAAGAGGGGAAAGAGCAGGCCAGAGATCTCTGGATTCAGGAATGGTATGAACTGCCGAAAAAGAATCAGGAGTTTATACCGGATCAGAAGTTTTTAAAAGAGTTGGAAACCCAGATTCTGGCTTATGAAGGCGCAAAGGACAGAGGCGGGATTCGCAGGAGATGGGAGCAGTGGGCCTCTGACAGACAGGGTCTGCTTTTGAAGCTTAAGGTTCAAAAAGAGCAGGAGAGGGAGAACCTTTTTTCTGAAGAGAGGGAAAAGCAGGAGAAGCTGAAAAGCCTTCGGGAGCAGAAGGACTGGGAACCGGAGAGAGCAACAGGGCGTATTCGCTCCAGGCAGATACTTACAGAAGCGGGGATTTCCTGGATCCCTTTTTACCAGGCTATGGAGTTTGCGCCGCAGCTTACAGAGACGGAAAAGAATATTTTGGAGGAGCAGCTTACAGAGGCGGGCTTTTTGGATGCTCTGGTAGTGGGCCGCTGCCACTGGGACAGGGTTCGGCAGGAGTTTCCGGAATATGCGGATATGATGGTCTGCGCCCCGGAATCTGAGAAGGGAACTTTTTTTGAGAAGCTGGTTCCGGCGCCGGGGCTGCCGGCTGATCTGAGAATTGAGGCGGAATATATTTTAAGGGCTATGAGGGATGAGACGGGGGCAGGCTTCTTTTATCGGATATCTGACGAGGAAACACAGGCTGGAACAGCAGATTGATCTTTTGTCGCAGGAACTGGAAGTTCTTAAGCAGAAGGAAGCGGCTGTAGAGGGGGAACTTAAAAGTGTGTCCAATCGGCAGAACATACTGGAACAGGAGCTTGCCCAGGTGCCGGACGGCGAGGCTTTGGATGAGATTCTGGATAAGGAGAAGGAATGCCGGTGGCATCTGGAGCGGGAGCAGGAGAGGCTTAAGGAGGCCCGCCGAAAGGAGGAGAGCCTAAAGGCAGAAAAAGAAAGGTGTCTGCAGCAGGTGATCCGCCTGGGAAGGGAACTTCCCTACGGCAGAACCTTAAGAGTCTATGAGGAGGCACAGGAGACATCAGGGGAATATCTGGAACTTTGGCTTAGTACATGCTCGTTCCTTCGGGATTTAAGTCACAAGAAGGCGCTGCTTATGAATGAAAAAGAGAAAGCGGTTCAATATGAGGACAGCCAGGATATGGCTCTCTATGAGATTTCCGGGAAGAAAAAGGAACTGGAGATCATCGGGCTGGCTATCAGGAAGGCGGAGGAATTCTTAAACCGTCCAGAGAACCGTCAGCTTGCCCAACGCCTTGAAACCCTTCGGACAGAGAGAGAAAAGCTGGAACAAAGCTTAAAGGAATGGGATAAACGGCTGGCTGTTCTTCAGGATCAGAAGGAGTCGGGGGCAAAAAGGCTGGAGGAGTCGAGAGCGAACCTGTCCTGGGAGATCGGCAGGGAAACGGAGTTTCGCGGTTATTTTGAGGAAGAACTTGATTTAAAGCTGGTACTGGAACGGGGAACAAAGTCCCTGAGGATCAGGCTCTCTTGACTTCTGAGGATGTGGAGCGGGTGGCGCGTCATTTCCGAAGCAAAGTCCAGGCGGAGAAGGCAAAACTGGAAGAGAACGGTATGACGGTCAATTATATTGATATGGTTCGGGATGCCCTGGATTATCGGAAATGGTTTGAGTTTCGGATGTTTTACTACCGGAATCAGGGGGAGAAAAAGCCTTTGACCAACGGAGCCTTTAACAAGTTCAGCGGAGGTGAGAAGGCCATGGCTATGTATGTCCCGCTGTTTGCGGCTGTCAATGCCCAGTATCAAAAATCATCAAAACAGGATTTTCCCAGAATGATGGCTCTTGATGAGGCATTTGCCGGTGTTGACGACAAGAATATCAGCAGTATGTTTAAGCTGGTGGACACCCTGGATTTTGATTATATTATGAATTCTCAGGCGATCTGGGGATGCTATGAGACGGTGCCGGCTCTTCGGATTTCTGAACTTTACCGTCCGGCGGATGCCCGGACCGTAACGGTGATTCACTATACCTGGAACGGACATGAGAGGATATTGGATGAGCAGTAGGGAAGAATGCGGGCTGTATTTTAAGAGTCAGCCGGAGTATAGGCGGATTTTTAAAGAAATGCGGAAAAAATGGGAGAGCCTGGGGCGGACAGCCGGCAGGGTAACCATGGCTAATGCAACGGGGGAAGAGAGAAAGGCCCTGGAACGGTTTTTGGGCAGGGCTATGGAACAAGGGGGGATCGCTTTTTCTCTTCCGGAATTTGAGAAGGCTCTTGGGGAAACCAGGTATGGGCAGGTGTCGTTAAAGGAGCTTTTGGAGGAATATTTTGGGGAGCCTATGGTGGGAAACCAGGAGCGAAGGCAGCAGAAAAAGAACAGGGAGGAAAGGTTTTGGGAGGAACTGGAGGGTGAGATCAGGGGGACGGAAGGGAAAGGGCAGTTAGGGGCAGAAGGGTGTGGTGAGGACAAGGCAGCAGAGAAAGATGTCAGTGGGGAGATCATAAGCTGGATTCGCGAGATGCGGGAACAGAAAAGCCAGGGGTATGGTGTCGTGATGAAAGAGTACCAGAAGTCTCCCGAATCCGCAAAGGAACGAATTCGGGAGATTGCCCGGTGTCTGGAAACATGCCAGTTCCTGCCAGGGCAGGAAGGGGCGAAGGGATACAGGTGGAAGGGAGTCCGGCTGGCTGTCTTGGCGGCAGAAACTACGGGAAATCCCCACGCCCTGGATCGTCAGACTGCTGCGGGAACTCTCCTGTCTTATGTTCTGTGCCGGCGTGACGGAAGTTCATTTCCGGAGAATGCCAGACAGTGGAAAGAGCTGTATGAGAAGAACGGAATATGGGTTGATGAACTGTCCAGCACAGTGGCTGCATTTGGTATTCATCTGATGACGGATGAGGGACTGCATCCGGCTTATGAGGGTTACTGGCGAAGGAGGGAGGCGTGCATTATCTCTTTGGCGAATCTGGTACATGCAAAGAGTGCTTTTGGAGAATCCGAGAAAATCTATATTGTGGAAAATGAAATGGTTTTCAGCGAACTAATCCAGCGGCTTGCCGGTTATCCGATCACTCTTTTGTGTACTTCCGGACAGCCGAGAACTGCCGCCTACAGGTTGATGGAGCTTTTGTGTGAAGGCTGTGAAAGGATTTCTTTTTGGTATGCCGGGGATATGGACCCGGAAGGGCTTGACATTGCACAGAGGATTACTTTAAGCTTTCCCGGAAGGGTTCATATCTGGAGGATGAGTCCAAAGGATTATGAGAAGGCTTTGTCCCAGGAGCAGGTATCACAGCGAAGGATAGAGATGATGAAGAATCTGACGCATCCCATACTAAAAAGGACGGCAGAGAAGATACGTGAGTGGAAGAGGGCGGGGTATCAGGAAATGCTGATCAGGGAGATGTCGCAGGATATGCGAAACTGACGGAGATATTGTATGGGAAAATAAAAAATGATATACTGATGGTACGGAGGTATTGTTGAAGGGCCATTGGTACATAATACCAGAAAGAAAAACCACTGAAAATGCTGGAGGAAGTAGGAATGGGGAATATTTTTCTGACAAAATTAGATATTGTGTCTGTACGCCATTTACATGGAATAACGATTCCGTTGTCTGATACGGTACGCAAACATTTGATTTTAACCGGAAAAAACGGCAGCGGAAAGACTAGTACGCTGGAAAGCTTAAAAGAGCATTTAGAATTTATTGTTTCTAATGAATATGAATCATATGGAGAAGCAAAAAGGCTTTATAATTTCTGCAAGGAGATGCGGGATAAGTCTGGTGAGGATGAAAAGGGGCGACACGAAAAAGAAAACCATAAAAAAAGTATGGATATGTTTGCCCGAAAGCTTCAGCATTGGGAAAGCGGGGCAGTTTCTTCATGCCGTTCTTACAGCGAACTGAGGGAAAAATATAAAAACGGGCAGTTTTTGCTGGCATACTATGGAGATAAACGGGAGTTTCAGGTGGAAACTTATCACAGTATTGAAAAGGTTAATTTGAAACCATACTATGGGTTGGAGGAAAAGCCTGGGAGTAAGCTGGCAAAATATTTGGTGGATTTAAAAGCAACAAAAGCCTTTGCAAAAGAGCAGCAGTTAAACGGCAATACTGTGGAAAAGATTGACAGATGGTTTAATCGTCTGGAAGAAATGCTGAAAGAGATTTTTTCTGACCCTACTCTATCTTTAGAATTCGATGTCACGTCATTTCAATTTACCATCAGGGAGGCCGGACATGAGGCTTTCGATTTTAACACGCTGTCCAGCGGGTATGCGGCTGTCCTGGACATTGTAAATGATTTAATTATGCGTATGGAGGCTCAGGCGAGATTACGAGATGGCTTTGATACGGAAGGGATTGTGCTGATTGATGAAATCGAAACTCATTTGCACCTGGAACTCCAGAAAAGAATATTGCCGATGCTAACGAAACTGTTCCCGAATTTGCAGTTTATTATTACCACACATTCGCCATTTGTATTAAACTCTTTGGAAAATGCAGTTATCTATGATTTAGAAAAAAATATTTTGGTGAAAGAGGGAATGCAAAAACTTCCTTATGAAGGAATTGTAGAAGGGTATTTTGGAGCAGACCGACTTTCAGATGAATTGAGAGAGAAATATGAACGGTATGTGAACCTGGTTAACAAAAAGGAATTGACAGATGCAGAATATGCGGAAATCGACAGCCTGGAATATTATTTGGACGAGATACCTGATTACCTTGCAGCGGAGTTTACGGCTGAGTACAATCGGTTAAAACTGGAGTTTGCGAATAGGGGGTAAGGCGGTATGGTTAAGATAGAAAGAACGTTGACTCCGCCGGCGTCTTTAAGGGTGGAATCTCAGAAATCTTATGGCAGCTATTCTGGGACAGATGTTGTCAGGCAATTAAAAGAAGATTCCCATGACAAATGCTATATATGTGAATTGAAACATCTGTCTGACCCGGAAGTTGAGCATTTGAAGCCTCATTATAACCGAAAAAGAAAAGAACTGGTTTTTGACTGGAATAATTTATTTTATTCATGCAGGCATTGCAATCGGATAAAATCTGCATCAAAATATGATGATAAAATATTGGATTGCTGTGCAGCAGATCCAGAGGAGGTCATGGATCATATATTTCTGGATGGACATGTTGAGATACATAGTAAATCGCAGGATGAGACGGTACAAATGACGGCAGATTTGATTCAGACTTGTTTTGAATTAAGGAATACCGGGATTCGTGAGGCAGCATGTCAGTATCGAATCAAGAAATTAGCGGAAACGATGGGCATTTTTTTTAAAACATTGAAAAAGTATAAAGATAATCCTGAGACACAGCGTTATAAAAGAAGTCTAAATGAGATGTTAAGCCGTTCAAGTCAATTTGCAGCATTTAAGAGAAATTATGTAAAACAACATTTGGGAGATTATCCGGGCTTGGAAAATCTCATAACAGAAAGATAGGAAAGGATACCAGGGATATGATGGTGATTATTTCGCCAGCCAAGAAGATGAACGTAGATACGGATTCCTTCGGCATCGGCGGCCTGCCGGGGTTTATGGAGGATACCAGGGTACTGATGGAGGCAGTGAAGTCTTTGCCGCTGACGGAGGCAAAGACTTTGTGGAAATGCAATGACAAACTTGCCAGGCTGAATTATGACCGGTTTCAGTCAATGGATCTGGAGAAAACTCTGACGCCAGCGGTGATTGCATATGAAGGGCTGCAGTACCAGCACTTAGCCCCCAAAGTGCTCACCAGGGATGCCCTTTCCTATCTGGCACGCCATCTTTGTATCTTATCGGGATTCTACGGCCTTTTGAGGGCTTTTGACGGGGTGGTGCCTTACCGGCTGGAGATGCAGGCTAAGCTTTCCGTGCAGGGGTGCAGGGACTTGTACGATTTTTGGGGAGGCAGGTTATATGAAGGCCTGCGTGCACGAAATAAGAGACAGCCAAAGGGGGATAGGGTGGTTATCAACCTGGCTTCGAAAGAGTACTCCCGGTGTATTGAGAAATACGTCACCGGGGAGGATAGATTTATCACTGTGGAGTTTGGCCAGGTGATCGGAGGGAAGGTGATACAGAAAGGAACCCTGGCGAAGATGGCCCGGGGGGAGATGGTGAGGTATTTGGCGGAACAGGGGATCACAGATCCCAGAGGATTAAAGGATTTTTGCCAACTGGGGTTCGCCTACTCGAAAGAATTGTCCGGAGAAGACCGGTATGTGTTCCTGGCCGGATAGGATGAGGGATGGAAGCCCATACCATCCCTCAGCAGTCATCCTGTTCCTCTCTGCTTAGTTCCTGGAAGCAGTCCCTCAGTACCTGGCAGGATTCCCCAAGCCGGCCGGCTTCCTCCTGGGAAAGGGATAATTTCAGTACCCGCTGGACGCCGTTTTTGTTGATGATGCAGGGAACTCCGGCGAACACATCCGTTTGCCCATACTCTCCCTTGAGCATGGCAGAGACCGTGAGTACGCTGTTCTCATCTCCTAGAATTGCCCGGGTGATGCGGGCCATGGCCATGCCGATGCCGTAATAGGTGGCATTTTTGGCCTCAATGATTTTATAGGCGGCTTCCTGGACGTCCTGCTCAATGCATTTTAACTGTTCCCGGTCAATCTCCGGATTTTCCGCGCATAATTCCAGGATAGATTTGGTGGCTACCTGGGCCTGGCTCCAGGGAACAAACTCACTGTCACCGTGTTCCCCCATCACATAGGCGTGGACATTCCTCGGATCCACCCTCAGGTATTCTCCAAGGAGGTAGCGCAGCCTGGCCGTGTCAAGGGCCGTGCCGGTGCCCAGGACTTTTTTGGGGTTAAAGCCGGACAGCATGTAGGTGATCCTTGTCATGATATCTACCGGATTGGTGGCTACAAGAAAGATTCCGTCAAAGCCGGAAGCGGTTACCGGATCCACAATGGAGCGGAACACCTTGGCATTCCGTTTCAGGAGCGCCAGCCTGGTTTCCCCCGGCTGCTGGGCCACTCCTGCGCAGACGGCAACAATGTCCGCATCCTTGCAGTCCACATATTCCCCGGAGGAGATTTTCATGTTGGCGCCAGAGAAGGCAAGCCCGTGGTTTAAGTCCATGGCCTCTCCTTCTGCCCGTTTTTTATTTAAGTCAATGAGCACCAGTTCATCGCAGGCATTCTGGTTAAGAAGTGCGTAAGCATAACTCATACCCACCATCCCGGTGCCCACCAGAACCACTTTCCGTTTATCATTTACCATCATCATACCCTCTTTTCCATGATTTTGCTGTGTGACAATTTTGGGGCTTCTCGGTTTATAGTATCCCAGGTTGGGGGAAAAGTATGAGTGGATGTATATGAAATAAAGTTGTTTTCTGGCAACCGGGATGATATAATAAAAAACATGGATGAGGAGGGCATTTGAGATGGCAACCGTGAAAAGCAATATCCTTCCCAAAGAGAAGAACATAAAAGACGAATGGATCCGTGACGTTTCCCAGTTTATAAAGCGGGTTAACGAATATATCCAGGTAAAAAACAGCGCCGACAGCACGGTGGTATACCGGGGGGAGCCGGAGGTTTATCCGGCCCCCTGCAGGCCGAATATTTTCCGCAAAGGGGTTATGGACGGCAACCGCTTCTTTGAAAAAAACCTGTTTGACACCATGAGGCAGAACAAGCTGACCGGGGAGAGCCGTTATTTGGACAATGCGATAGACGCACAGCATGGAGAATTTCCCAGCCGTCTTCTGGACGTATCCTATAACTGCCTGACCGCCCTTTATTTTGCGGTGACCCCCTACTATCACAACAGGGAAGATGCCTTAGACGACAAGGACGGGATGGTGTTTTTGTTTTTTGTGGATGAGATATTCAGCCCAAGCGCCCAGAATACCAATGACAATTATGATGCCATCATCAAACGTGACTGTGGATGGTACCAGGATCAGCAGCTGTTTGAAAAGAACCATAAGTTTATTGACCATACAAAGCTGAATAACCGGATTATCGCCCAGCAGGGGGCTTTTATCCTGTTTCCGGGGGATGAGCCGGAGAGCCTTCCGGAATACATGGGCTATGGGATCCGGATCCCGGGAGGAGCCAAGCCCTTGATCCGCAGGGAACTCAAGCAGCTGTTTGGCATTCATACGGGAAGCATATATCCGGAGATCATCAACCTGGTGGGGGAACTCAGCAGCAAAAGCAAAAAACTGAACACAGAAGAGTTCAGCTGCAAGAACGAACTGCTCTATGCGTGGAGGCAGATGGAGAAGGAACTGGACTATTATCTGGATTATGCCATGGGGCTGAAGAAAAACAAGACGAATACAAACCGGAGGGGAAATGAGGAAGCAGTTCCCGTACAGGTGCTTATGCATATTGAGCATGTGATTGACAGCTACCGCAAGGGTTTTTTGGAGTTTTCCAGGGATTGGCAGGAGGGGCAAAGGCATGGGCAGGAGAGCCAAACAGGCGGTTTGCGCAGGGAGGATCTGAGGGAGGTTATTGAGAAATACAACCAGTCTGTGAGGGAATTTTCCCAGAATATGGAGCAGTACGGGATCGGGGAGATTTCCGGGGAACTGCTGCTGATCCATTTGGATTGACTGGTTTGGCAAAAAGGAGAGAACAAAAAACCATGGGGATGATGATCCTAAAGAAAAAACAGGCAGAGAGCATCCGGGATTATATCGATAAAATACTGAAAAACCAGGAAATTGACTGTGACGAGGAATGGTGGAGCGGCGAGGGCGTTGAGGAGGAACTGCAGGCGCTGGCCGGCGCAGAAAAAAACCATGTCTGTGATCCGGACATATTCAACATGGAAGGGAGTGAAAGGCTGGTTTTTGCTGCCTTCAGGGAGAAGCCGGAGGAAATGCTGGAGGAGGTCACACAGATGGCATGCCGGTTGGCAGGGCAAAATGAACCGGCAGGGATCCGGCTGGTGTTTTTTGTCCGGGATATGAAGAGCAGGGTATGCCTGGAGGAGGCCTTGAACCGTGATTCCCTCACCAGGCTGAGAGCCAGGGCCAGAAGCTTTTCCGGGAATAAAAAGCTGGCAATCCATTGCACCTATATCCTTCAGAAGGAGTTTGCCAGGCAGGATGTGAAGCTGAAGAACCTGATGCGCCATGAGATGATACAGATGCCGCCTATCCGGGGAAGGATCAACCAGGAGGGGCTGGAGGGTACGGTAAGTTCCGGGAGGCCGGGGGAGCATTTGAATGCCCTGGTATTTACGATGGATCTGTACCAGCTGGCAGAGTTATACAACCTGATTGGAGATAAGCTTTTTAAGAACAATGTCCGTTTTGGCATCAGTGAGATGCTGGGAGTGGATTATTCCATCCGGGAAACCCTGGATAAGGAACCGGAACTGTTCTGGTATAAGAATAACGGGATTGTGATATTGGTGGAGAATCCGGATTTTAAGCCTAAAAATGTGGAGGAATTGGTGTTGGACCATATAGGGCCGGACAAGGAACCGGATTTTTCCGTTGTGAACGGGGCTCAGACAATCACCACCTCTGCCCGGTATTTTTTTGAAATGGAATACCGCTGGAAGAACAGCAGTGAAGGGAGCGAGGAAAGATACCGTTACCAGAGAAAGCTGGAAGCCGCCAAAAAGGCTCAGGTGATGGTACGGATTATCCATATTTCCGGGGAAGAGGAGTCCTCCTCGGATATGGCGAAGGCCCTCAGTGTGGCATTGAACCGCCAGAAACCGATTAAGATGGAGGATATTGCCTTTACGCTGCGCTTTGTGGAGAAGATGACAGGTTATCTCAACCGCTCTTATACGGATAACCAGGGAGCCTTCCGGCTGGTCAGGCGGGGGGAAGGCGGTGAGACCGGGCAATATATGGATCTGGTGGAGTTTGCCAGGGCAAGGAAGGCCTGTGTGGGGGAGCCCGGGGAGGCCAGGAGCCAGGGGGCAAAGACCCTGCTGAAGATCCAGCCAGGGGAAGGGATGCCGGATTTTTTCCAGCAGAGGGACATCTTTGTGGATGAATGGCTGGAGGCGGAGGAGGATGAGGAGGAGAATGTTTTCCGGCGCCATTACGGTGCCATATGGTTTGCCCATCAGGCAGCCAGGGAATATGACGGGTGCAGAAAATCAGTGGCGAAAGAGCAAGAGGATGATTTCAGGACGGTTATCAATAATGGGAAATGGTATTTTACGGCTGTTTTAGTCCAGCTTGCGAATGGTTTTGCCTCGTTTTCCTTGGCGGACGGCAAAAAAATGCCGGATTTTACGCGGTTTATGGTTCCCTTTGGGACAGTGCGCGAGAATATTCCGGCGGCCATGGGGCTTTTTGCGGATATTGTGCTGCTCTACATAGAAGGAAAAGAGGAGTATAAGAACCTGGATTCCAATCTTTTTAAGAAGAGTGACCTCTATAGAAAACTGACAGAAGAAATCCGGAATTTCTGCCGTTCGGGAGCGGAAGGAGTGACAAAGCTGGAATGCCGGATACAGGAATTGGCAGATTTGTTTTTGGAGGAAGGGGATCCGGCAGGCCGTGCAGGCAATGGGAGCGGGCATAGCGCAAAGGCTCCGGCCGAAGCAGGGCAGCTTACAAACAAAGTGGTCTTAAAGGGCAGGAAGAAGCCTCTGGAGAGTATTGCCCAGGCCATGGTGGAGACGGTGCGGTATGTCCTGGAGAATTATCCCCTTTCCGGGGAACAGATTAAAGAACATGGTTCCGGCTGGCTGACGGATAAAGAGAGCGTGGAGGGAGATACCGGCTGCATGCGCAGGCCGGTAAAGGTTGTGGCAAAAGGGAAAAGCTACTGGGTGGGAACCTTGTCCAACACACGGGTCAAATGCCGTCAGATGGAGCGCCTGTGCCAGGCGGCAGGGGTGCCGGAGGGGGAGATTGCCTGGTATGGGGATTCCCCGGATGAGCCGGTGTTTTGCTGGTAAAAAATATGATAGCTAAACAGCAGGAAAATGAGAGGAGGGGTTATCCATGGCTGTGGAGGCAGCATTTGTAGTTCCGCATCCGCCGCTTATCGTGCCGGAGATCGGAAAAGGGCAGGAGAGGGCAGTCCAGAAGACCATTGATGCCTACCGTCAGGTGGCGCGCAGGATTGGGGAGGTTAAGCCGGATACGATTGTTGTGATTTCTTCCCATCAGGTTATGTATGCCAATTATTTCCATATCTCCCCGGGCGAGGAGGCCAGGGGCACTTTTGAGAGATTCCAGGCCGGCCAGGTGGGGTTTGAGGTTACCTACGATACGGAATTTGTGGAAGTTCTCTGCGGGCTGGCGGCGGAGGCGGGACTTCCTGCGGGGACAGAGGGGGAGACAGACTGCCAGCTTGACCATGGGACTATGGTGCCCTTATATTTTATAGGCAAATGCTGGACGGACTGCCGCCTGGTGCGTATCGGGATGTCAGGCCTGTCCCTGATGAGGCACTATGAACTGGGGCAGTGCATCGGGGAGGCGGCAAGGCTTCTGGGCAGGAAGACAGTGGTGGTGGCCAGCGGGGATCTCTCCCACCGGCTGAAATCCGAGGGGCCCTACGGATTCCAAAAGGAAGGGCCGGAGTATGACAGCCGGATGATGTATGCCCTGGGGAACGGGAATTTCGGGGAACTTTTGGAATTCCCGGAGGGGTTATGCAACAAGGCAGGGGAATGTGGGCACCGTGCCATTGTCATGATGGCAGGAACCCTTGACCGGACCGGGGTGACGGCGAGGCGCCTTTCCTATGAAGGCCCCTTTGGCATTGGATATGGGATCTGTGAATACCTTGTCCGCGGGGAAGATCCAAAGCGGGATTTTAAGGAACAGCATGAGCAGAAGGAGCGGGTGAAGGTCAGCGCGCAGATTGAGAAGCAGGATGCTTACGTGGCCCTTGCCCGCAGGGCAGTGGAAGAGTATGTCCGCACAGGGCAGATAATAGGGATCCCCTCCGGCCTTCCCCGGGAACTATATAACCAAAAGGCGGGGGTATTTGTATCCATCAAGGAGAACGGAAGCCTGCGGGGGTGCATCGGAACGATTCAGCCGGGGGAAGAATCCCTGGCGGGGGAGATTATCCGCAACGCGGTCAGCGCAGCAGTCCGTGACCCCAGGTTTTCCCCGGTGGAACCGGAGGAATTGGACCGGCTGAGCATCACCGTAGATGTGCTGGGGCAGGTGGAAAAGATCCGTTCCCCCAAAGAACTGGATGTGAAACGGTACGGGGTGATTGTGGAGTCAGGCAGCAGCCGGGGGCTTTTGCTGCCCAATTTAGAGGGGGTGGAGACCGTCCAGGAGCAGATTTCCATAGCCAGGAGAAAAGCGGGAATAGATGAACGGGAAGAGGTGGAACTGGAACGGTTTGAGGTAGTGAGACATTTTTGACAGGCATAAGGAACCCACATAGGAGAGGGAGGCCATACCAGGAGGCCTTCCTTTTTTTGTATCATAGAAAAGTGTCAGCAAAAGTGAGGGGGGAAGCAGACGAATATCACAAGAGAAAAATGGATAAAGTAATAAGGCTCGGCAGGTTTGTGATGCGGGCGGACAAAAGGCCACAAGGAAAAGGAGCTGAAGCGATGCAGAAAGGGAAAGCAAGTTTGTTGTTTGAACATCCGGCATATATTATGGGGATGGCATCTGTTGCCGGAAAGAAGGAGGGGGAAGGCCCCTTGGGAAGTGCCATTGACGTGGTGGAACAGGATCCGATGTTTGGTGCGGAGAACTGGGAGCAGGCCGAGTCTGCCATGCAGAAGCAGGCAGCAGACCTGGCTTTAGAGAAGGGGGATATACACCGGAAAGATATCCGCTATTTGTTTGCCGGAGATCTTTTGGGGCAGCTGATTGCCACCTCCTTCGGGACAGTTGACCTTAAGATCCCCCTCTTTGGGCTATATGGGGCCTGTTCCACTATCGGGGAAGCCCTAAGCCTGGGCGCCATGTGCATTGACGGCGGACATGCGGACAAGGTGATGGCCATGGCATCCAGCCACTATGCAACGGCAGAAAAACAGTTCCGCTTTCCCCTGGGGTATGGGAACCAGAGGCCCCAATGTACGACCTGGACGGTCACTGGCTGCGGGGCGCTGGTACTGTCGGTGAAGGGGACGGATAACCAGGTGAAGGTGACCGGCATCACCACAGGGAGAATGGTGGATCTGGGGGCAAAGGATTCCATGAATATGGGGGCAGCCATGGCGCCGGCGGCCTGGGATACCATTATGCAGAATTTCAGGGATTTTGATGTGGATGAGGGCTGTTATGATAAAATAATCACCGGTGACCTGGGGGAGGTAGGAAGAAAAATATTGCTGGACTTCATGAAAAACGAAGGCCATGATTTGTCAGATAAGCATATGGACTGCGGCCTGGAAATCTATGACAACAAGAGTCAGGACACCCATTCCGGCGGCAGCGGATGCGGATGTGCCGCAGTGACGCTATGTGCGAAAATCATCCCCGAGATGCTGGCAGGAACCTGGGAGAGGGTATTGTTTGTGCCTACGGGTGCGCTGCTGTCAACAGTCAGTTATAATGAAGGGCAGAGTATTCCCGGGATTGCCCATGGGGTAATCCTGGAACGGACAGGAGGGAAAAAGAAGTGATGACGGAATTGATAAAAGCCTTTTTGGTAGGAGGGGCAATCTGTGCCCTGGTGCAGATTTTGCTGAACAAGACAAAACTGATGCCGGGGCGGGTAATGGTTCTTTTAGTGGTATCAGGGGCGGTTTTAGGCTGGCTGGGAATTTATGAGCCTTTTGCCAAATGGGCAGGTGCGGGCGCATCGGTGCCGCTCCTTGGTTTTGGCAATACCTTGTGGAAGGGGGTTGCAAAGAGCCTGGGGGAGGAGGGATTTTTGGGGATTTTCAAGGGCGGCCTGACAGCAGCCTCCGCAGGGATCGCAGGGGCAATTATTTTTGGTTATCTGGGTTCCCTGGCATTTAAGCCGAAAATGAAAGAGTGATGGCAGCATTGCTGCCGTCACTCTTTTTAAGGGATGGGCCCGGCGGTGCATATTCCGGCGGGGGGACGGGGTCAGTCTTGTCCCGGCCCCCGGGAAATTGCGGAGCCGGAGTATCCGGCGCCGGGGGATACATAGCCAGGGCCGATTGGCTTCGGCTCGCTGCTTTCACTGCTCTCAGGAACCTCTCCGGCCTCCGGCTCAATGATTGCTGCGGCATGTCCGGGACAGTGGCGTGAGGACAGTGCAAAGGCGGAGTCATCGGTGGAAGCTTCCGCATCTGAGGGCAGTGCAATCCGCACCCGGGTAGCCCGGGGGCAGAAGGTTCCCGGCAGAAGCCCGGAGGAGGCGCATACCGTGGTGCGTACATGGGTATCACAGACCTCTGTGGGAACGCTCCCCTTGGCAAAATATTCGGTGTAGGTGGCATTCCCCCTGGGATCGTTGGAGCAGACGCCCGGAATAGCCAGTTTGCCTGATTTGCGGCATATCTCGGCAGTCTCCACGCTGTCCGGCACATCAAAGCCGGGATCCGGGAGGTTCTCATGGAGCCTGGTCATGATCTTGCGCCAGATCGCTTTGTGGAAAGAGGTGTTGCCGTTGACGCCTCCAAGGCGCTGGTTGTTGTCGCAGCCGGCCCAGATACCGGCAGTGTAGTAGGGGGTAAAGCCCACAAACCAGATATCCACATTGTTGGAGGTGGTTCCGCTCTTACCGGCATTGGACATCCCCGGGATATTTGCCGCCACGCTGGTAGAGTTGACGCTGACGCCGGAACGGGCAAATTTGCGGTGGCTTTCCATGGAATCCGCCAGGGCATCCGTAAGGAGGAATGCGGTGGAGTCCTTGATTACCCGGTGGGTCTCCGGCTCATTGTCGATCAGGATCTTGCCGTTGTGATCCAGGATCCGGGTGAAAAAGACGGGTTTGGTGTAGATGCCGTCATTGGCAATGGATGCGTAGGCGGCAGTCAGTTCCAGGTTGGTAACGCCTCTGGTGACCCCTCCTAAGGCTGTGGCCGCATTCAGGTCCGTGTCAGTCAGGGTGGAAATGCCGAAGTTCCTAGCATACTCCACGCCGAGCTGAGGGGATACGGTTTCCATCAGGCAGCGGACAGCCACAATGTTCATGGAGTAAATGATGCCGTCCCGGATGCTGGAGTAGCCTAAGTACCCTTGGCTGTACCAGTTGGAAAAGGTCTTTTTCCCCACAGTGAAGGGCTCATCGTAGTAGACCGTGCCCAGGGTGGCGCCGCAGGTGTCGATGGCGGGGGCGAAGGCGGTGATGACCTTGAACGTGGAGCCTGGCTGCCGGGTGGAGCCGCTGGCACGGTTTAAGGTCAGGCTGTCCGTCTTTGGGCCCCGGCCTCCGCTGATGGCTTTGACTTGTCCGCTTCTCTGGTCCATAATCACGAAAGAGACCTGGGGCTGCAGAACGGCGGTGAATTTCTCGCCGATAATCGTATCTTCCGGGGCCAGCCGGTAGGCCTTGTAGGCCTCAACATCGGCCCGGGCGGCTTCCTCCGTATTATACAGGCCGTCAAATTTGTCATGGAGCACGCTTCTGTGCCAGCTTTGGATGTCTTTTTCCGAAAAATGTTCCGTATCCCCATTTTCGTGCTTTACAGACAGCCGGTATTCCACAGAGTAACGGGTGGCAGTATAATTGGCAGGGTCATTGATTTCCTCGTCCACGATGGCCTGGATGGCAGGATCTAAGGTGGTCTGGATCTGCAGTCCCCCGCCGTAGAGCAGGTTGTGGGCCTGGGTCTCTGAGTAGCCAAGCTTTTCCATGAGGGAATCCTTTACCTGCTGGATCAGTTCGTCGGTAAAGTAGCTGTAGGGCGTGGTTGCAGCCTCCCGGGCCACGATGTTCACGTTCTGGATCCGGGAATAGACATCGTCGGCCAGGGCCTCCTCCTGCTGCCATTTTTCGATATAGCCCTGGTCCACCATGTACTGAAGGATGATCTCCCGCTTTTCCGCATTGTTTTCCGGGTGGGAGATGGGGTCAAAACGGGAGGGGCTCTGGGTGATTCCGGCCAAAACGGTGGCCTCAGACAAGGTGAGGTCAGAAACTTCCTTATCAAAATAGCGCCGTGCCGCAACCTTGACACCCAGGGAATTGTTGCCCAAATTGATGGTGTTTAAATAGTTGGTGAGGATCAGTTCCTTGTTCATGGATTTGCTGAGCTGGAGGGCCAGGTACTGTTCCTGCAGCTTCCGCTCCAGCTTGGCGCCGAAGCTGGCCTCCATGCCGCCGTTGAAGACATTGTTTTTGATCAGCTGCTGGGTGATGGTGCTCCCGCCTCCCCGGTTTTCCTTGGTGATCACGCCGTAAGCGGCACGGGAGATGGAACGCAGGTCAATGCCGTTGTGCTTCCAGAAACGTGCGTCCTCGATGGCCACAAAGGCATTGATCAGATCCTTGGGAAGTTCGTCATAGGTGGCTTCCTCCCGGTTGGCGCCTGCCATGACCAGGGTGTCCGTCAGGTTGCCGGCGCTGTCGTAGATGGTGGTGGCATAGCCCATGGGGACGATGCTTTCCACGTCAATGTCCGGCGCGCTGTCGATGATGCCCATAAACATGCCAAAGCCGGTGCTGCATATCACCAGGACAGTAAAAAGGCAGAGGACAAAACAGGTCTTAAAGATGGTCAGCAGGATACGGGAAGTATATTTCTCGGCGTTGGAATGGGCCGCTTTTATCTTCTTTTCTGTTGCATGCTTTCCGTAATTCATAAGATCCTCCTTTCAGAGCGTGAAAACTTAGATTCCATTATAGCAAAAATTGTGGTACAATTCAATAAGGTTAAAAAGATTGGATTGTGACCAGGAGGGATGGCTGAATGATGGAGGCATATAAGATCCTTTACCAGGGAGGGGAAGGGGAACTGGTGGAGAAGAAATCACGCTTTATTGCTACAACAAGGCCGGTGAAGACGGAGGAGGAGGCAGGGGCCTTTGTGGAAGAGATGAAGAAAAAGTACTGGGATGCCAGGCATAACTGCCATGCCTATGTGATCGGGGAGAGGGGGCAGCTGTGCCGCTGCAGCGACGACGGGGAACCGGCGCAGACGGCGGGCAGGCCGATGCTGGATGTCCTTTTGGGGGAAGGGGTGCGTGATGCCTGCGTGGTGGTGACCCGGTATTTTGGCGGCACCCTTTTGGGGACCGGCGGGCTGGTGCGGGCCTATTCCGGCGCGGTGCAGGAGGCCCTGCGCCATAGTGTCATTGTGGAAAAGATTCCCGGAAAGCGGCTGCGGATCATCACGGATTATAACGGGATTGGCAAGATCCAGTATGCGGCAGCTCAGCTGGGGATCACGGTTCTGGATACGGAGTATACGGAACAGGTGGAAATGTCCCTGATGGCCCCCCTTTCCCTGGCCCAGCAGCTGATTGCACAGGTGACGGAGCGGACGGGGGGGAAGGCCCGGATTGAGGATGGCGGGACGTGCTATTACGGGCTGGTACAGGGGGAAGTCCTGCAATTTTGAACAGGGCCCGCAGCATGTTCCACGGCCGGGATTTCAGGGGATTTCGTGGCCGGCAAATAATTGCTTGCAATCTTTCCCCGAAAATGATATATTAAGATATCGTAGATTACCAGGAGCTAAGGACCGACACCGCGTTCTTAGCTTTTTTGAAGGAGAAAGGTGGAGAGTACACTTCACCCGTCTCTGCCCGTGCCGGCAGGCGGGGCAAAATGGAGGGAAAGATGAAAAGAGAAGATGTCAGGAACGTGGCGATTATCGCCCACGTGGACCATGGGAAGACCACATTGGTGGACGAACTGTTAAAGAGCAGCGGGGTGTTCCGCGCAAATCAGGAAGTGGTGGAGCGGGTGATGGACTCCAACGACATTGAGAGGGAGAGGGGGATTACCATCCTTTCCAAGAATACCGCCGTTTTTTACAACGATATCAGGATCAATATTATAGACACTCCCGGACATGCGGATTTCGGCGGAGAGGTGGAGCGGGTACTCAAGATGGTAAACGGGGTCATCCTGGTGGTTGATGCCTACGAGGGACCTATGCCCCAGACCAAATTTGTGCTGAAGAAGGCGCTGGAGTTGGACCTTCCGGCCATTGTCTGCATCAATAAGATTGACCGGCCGGAGGCCAGGCCGGAAGAGGTCATTGACGAGGTGCTGGAACTTTTTATGGATCTGGACGCCTCAGACGAGCAGCTTGACTGCCCCTTTGTGTTTGCTTCCGCACGGGCCGGCTTTGCAAAAAAGAACCTGGAAGACCCGGAAGAGGATATGAGGCCCCTGTTTGAGACGATTGTGGATTATATCCCGGCTCCGGAGGGAGATCCCCAGGCGGACACCCAGATCTTAATCAGTACCATTGATTACAACGAATATGTAGGGCGGATAGGGATTGGCAAGATTGACAACGGAACGGTGCATGTGAACCAGGAGTGCGTGATTGTCAACCACCATGACCCGGACAAGCTGCGCAGGGTGAAGCTGGGCAAGCTTTACCAGTTTGACGGCCTGAACCGGGTGGAGGTGGCGGAGGCGACGGTAGGGGATATTGTGGCCGTGTCCGGCATTACGGATCTGCATATCGGCGATACGATCTGTTCCCCGGAGAATCCGCAGTCTATTCCGTTCCAGAAGATTTCCGAGCCGACAATCGCCATGAATTTCATGGTCAACGACAGCCCGCTGGCCGGGCAGGAGGGCAAATTCGTCACCTCCCGCCATATCCGTGAGCGCCTGTTTAAGGAATTGAACACGGATGTGAGTTTGCGGGTTGAGGAGACGGACTCCCCGGACTGCTTTAAGGTGTCCGGGCGCGGCGAACTGCATTTGTCGGTGCTTATTGAAAATATGCGCCGGGAAGGATATGAGTTTGCCGTCAGCAAGGCAGAGGTATTGTATAAATATAATGAGAGGAATCAGAAGCAGGAGCCCATGGAACTGGCCTATATTGACGTTCCGGAGGAGTTTACCGGCAATGTGATCCAGAAGCTGACCTCCCGCAAGGGGGAACTCCAGGGCATGAGCCCGGTAAGCGGCGGTTATACCCGCCTGGAGTTTGCGATCCCGTCCAGGGGGCTGATTGGCTACCGGGGCGAATTCCTGACGGATACGAAGGGCAACGGCATCATGAATACAATTTTTGACGGCTATGCCCCCTACAAGGGAGATTTAAATTACCGGAAAACAGGCTCCCTGATCGCTTATGAGAGCGGAGAGACAATCACGTATGGGCTGTTTAATGCCCAGGAGAGGGGGCTTTTGTTCGTAGGGCCGGGGGAGAAGGTATACGGCGGCATGGTGATCGGCCAGAACCCGAAGGCGGAGGACATTGAGGTCAATGTCTGCAAGACGAAAAAGCTGACCAATACCCGTTCCTCCAGTGCAGATGAAGCCCTTAAGCTGGTACCTAAAAAAGAAATGAGCCTGGAGCAGTGCCTGGAGTTTATCGATACGGATGAACTGCTAGAGGTAACCCCGAAAAGCCTGCGGATCCGCAAAAAGATCCTGGATCCCACCCTGCGCAAGCGTGCATCGTTTAAAAAGTAACTGAGCCAGGGAAAAGAAGTGCGGCTGGTGTCGGACTTTGGCGAGAGAAAAGCTTCATATTTGGGTTCTCCTTTTCATAGACATATAAGTGAAGACGGTAAAACGCTGATATGAATATGAAAAAGGAAGAGGAGAGAAGTACCATGGCAGAAAAAGTAATTGAAAATAACAAGGTTAGTGTAATTGGAGAGATTATTTCCGAGTTTACCTTCAGCCACGAAGTGTTTGGGGAAGGGTTTTATGTGGTGGATGTGGCGGTCAGCCGCCTGAGCGAGCAGGCGGACATCATCCCGCTGATGATTTCTGACCGGCTGATCCATGTGCAGGAGGACTACCGGGGCTGCACGGTGGAAGCCATCGGCCAGTTCCGTTCTTATAACCGGCACGAAGGGGTGAAAAACCGCCTGGTGCTGTCGGTATTTGTGCGGGAGATTAATTTTCTGGAGGAATTTACCGATTACACAAAGACGAACCAGATCTTCTTGGATGGATATATCTGTAAGGCGCCGATTTATCGGAAGACACCCTTGGGGAGGGAGATTGCCGATCTTCTGCTGGCAGTGAACCGGCCTTATGGCAAATCAGACTATATTCCATGCATCGCCTGGGGACGCAACGCACGGTTTGCTTCAGGGTTCGAGGTAGGGACCCGGGTAAGGGTCTGGGGCAGGGTCCAGAGCCGGGAATATACCAAGAAGCTTTCCGAGACGGAGTGCGAGAAGCGGGTTGCCTATGAAGTGTCAATCAGCAAGCTGGAATGTGGCGATGAGGAGATGCAGGAGATTATCTGAGGGATGCTTGCGCCGGAAGGAACCGGCCGCGCAGAAGCAAAAAGCAGCCTTTAAGAGTGCGACAGAGGCAGGGCAGATGTCAGATATACTGAGGAGCTGATAAGGATGAAAACAGGAAAAATAGAAATTATTTATGGAGAGGGTTCCGGAAAGACGGCCATGGCCCTCGGCAGGGGGCTGCAGGCATTGGCATACCATAAAAAGGTGATTGCCATCCAGTTCCTTAAGGGCAGCCAGAACCAGGACAAGATGGAGATTATCCGGCGCCTGGAACCGGAGATGAATGTATTCCGCTTTGAGAAGGCAGAATGCAATTTTGACGAACTTTCTGAACTGGCAAAACAGGAGGAGTGTGCCAATATCCGAAACGGCGTCAATTATGCCAGGAAGGTGTTGGTCACAGGGGAGTGTGACCTGCTGATCCTGGATGAAGTGCTGGGGCTTCTGGACCAGGAGATTATACTGGAACAGGAACTGGAGCAGATCCTGGAGGGCCGGGGCGGGGCGGATGTGATCCTTACCGGGAGGATCCTGCCGGAGAACTTATCTGCCATGGCAGACCGGATTGACCGGATCACCAGGATTGCTTCAGGAAAGGAGCAGGACTGAAAAGTTCTGGTTGACAAAGAGAAACAATGATGATAGTATCTTGATATCTATAGAAGTAGAGGTCGCGTAAGGCAAGAGTAAGCTGCCGGATGTTCCAGAGACAAGGGAAAGCAGCAAAAAGGGCCGAACGCCGAAGATGTATGCAGTCTGGCTGCATCCGTCTGGGCACAGGATGAAGAATTCTGTGACTGTCATCCGGGACCGGGTGGAGTGCTTGAGGTCGGATGGGGAGCTGCTCAAAAAGAAGAGTGTAGGGATATGATAACTTTTTGGGAAGCCGTCCGGATGGCTTCCCTGTTTTTATATCATAGGAAAGTGCGTCCTATGATACAAAAACGCTCCGCGAGGATCGCAACACGGTGTGGGCTTGTTCACTAAGCTCATTGCATTCGCTAAGTGAGCCAATGCCTGCGGCGGAAAGGAATCATGTCGCTGAAGCGACCCGCCGCAGGCGGAGAATCCTGCGGAGCAGGATTCTTTTTTATGTGCAGGCCTGCATACGGAAGTTTGCTGCCGGAGCAGCATGCGGGCCGTGGGGCGGGCAGGGGAAAAGGCCTCCCCTGTTCGATTTTTCTTTTGAGGACAAGGAGGAAATTATTATGGCGATTTTTGAAGGCGCAGGCGTAGCGTTGGTGACCCCGTTTCTGCCGGACGGGGAAGTGAATTACAAGAAGCTGGAGGAACTTTTAGAGGAGCAGATTGCCGGTGGCACAGATGCCATTATTTCCTGCGGCACCACCGGGGAGTCCTCCACCATGACCCATGAGGAGCATATCCAGGTGGTAAAGTTTACCTGCGAGGTGGTGAATAAGAGGATTCCGGTCATTGCCGGGACCGGCTCCAATTCCACGAGGGAGGCAGTCCATTTGTCGGAAGCAGCGGAAAAGGCCGGCGCCGACGGGCTTCTGCTGGTTACGCCTTATTATAACAAGGCAACCCAGGCAGGGCTTTTTGCCCATTACAGCGCAGTTGCCGATGGGGTGGGGATTCCGATCCTCCTGTACCATATCCCGGGGCGTACCGGCGTAACCATGTTGCCGGAGACCATGGTAAAGCTTTGCCGGGAAGTGCCGAACATTGTGGGCATCAAGGAGGCCAGCGCCAATTTTTCTGCCATTGCCCAGATCATGAATTTGGCCGATGGGTGTGTGGATCTCTATTCCGGCAATGATGACCAGATTGTCCCCATTTTATCCCTGGGAGGGAAGGGCGTGATCTCTGTGCTCTCCAACATCGCTCCCCGCCAGACCCACGACATCTGTGAGGCTTACATGGCAGGGGATGTAAAGAGAAGCTGTGAACTGCAGCTGCAGGCCATCCCCCTGGTCAATGCCCTGTTCTGTGAGGTAAACCCCATCCCGGTCAAGGCAGCCTTGGATCTGATGGGGAAAAACCCGGGGCCCCTGAGGATGCCGCTGACTGAGATGGAGCCCCGGAATAAGGAGCGCCTGGCAAAGGCAATGCGGGAGTACGGGATCTTATAAAAAGGCTGCCCGCAGCAGGGCAGGCAGGAGAGGAAGGGATAGGATGACCAGGATTATCATGCATGGATGCAACGGAGCCATGGGGCAGGTGATTTCCAGGATGGCGGCGGACATGGAAGGCTTAAGGATTGTGGCCGGAATCGACCCGGATGACCGGGCTGTCAGTGGGTATCCGGTATATAAAAGCCTGGATTTGTGCAGCACAGAGGCAGATGTGATCGTTGATTTTACCACAGCCATGGCGGTGGACCGGCTGTTAGAATACTGCGGGGAAAGAAGGATGCCTCTGGTTTTGTGCACGACCGGCCTTTCAGAGGAACAGGTAAAGCAGGTGGAAAGGACGGCAGAACAGACTCCGATCCTCCGTTCTGCCAATATGTCCCTGGGGGTTAATACGCTCTTAAAACTTTTGCAGGATGCGGCAAAGGTGCTGGCAGGTGCAGGGTTCGACGTGGAGATTGTGGAGAAGCACCACAACCGGAAGGTGGATGCCCCAAGCGGCACTGCCCTGGCCCTGGCGGACTCCGTCAATGAGGCTATGGGCCATGTTTACCATTATCAATATGACCGCACCTCGGCAAGAAAGAAGAGGGATCCCCTTGAGATCGGGATCCAGGCAGTCCGCGGGGGGACAATCGTGGGGGAACACGAGGTGATTTTTGCCGGGCAGGATGAGGTGGTGACCTTTTCCCATACGGCTTATTCAAAGGCGGTTTTTGCCAAAGGCGCTTTGGAGGCGGCCCGGTTTCTGGCAGGGAAAAAGCCCGGGCTTTACACCATGGCTGACGTGATTGCGTCCGCCACATAAAAATAAAAATCTTGTTTTCGGAGCAGGAAAGGGACAGAATAAAAAAGAAACTTTAGTAGCATACTAAAGGAGGATAATCAGAGAAAGGAGAACAGATATTATGAAAAAAATGAAGATGTCCGTTCTGTTTTTGCTGGCATTGCTGTCCGTTTTCTGCCTGGCTGCCTGTGGCAGCAACAACAATGGCAGTACGACCGGCACCAGTTCTTCGGCCAGCCAGTCCTCCTCATCCACGGCACAGGAGAGTACTTCCGGAGGCAGCGGGAATGCCGGAACCGGCAGTACCGGCAGTTCCGGGACAAATGCCTCGGGTGCCGCCAAGGAGGAGAGCAGTTCGGGAGTGCTTGACGGGCTGATGGAGGATGTGGAGCAAGGGGTCGACGACCTGACAGGAGACAGGGATTCCCGGGCTTCGGATGAGAGCAAATAAAAGGAACAGGGAGATACCAGACGGAAGTGTGCTGTCTGGTATTTTTCTGTTCTTGACAGCATAGGAAGATTGTGCTATGTTCAGGTTATCAGATGCAGGAGGTTCCTCCTGTTATTTCCAACGGACGGGCAGGGCAAGGAAAAAGCGGCAATTTCAGAAGATCGGGGAAAAGATGGGGCGGACAGGCAAATTATTGGCAGCAGGCCAGGAAAAATGGAAAAAACGGCGGGGGGAGAGGCCTGTTTTTAAGGGGAGATGCCTCTGGAGGAAGAGGGTGGGGAAAGCCCCGAAAGCCCTCTATGGCCTGCGGGCGGCTTGCCTGCTGGTGTTCGGCCTGGAAGCGGCGGCATTTTATGGCCGGATCCCCACAGGGGACAGGCCCCGGATCGGTGTGGTGAGCAGCCATGAGGAATACAGGATAGAGTGGGTACTCCCGCCGCAGCTGCCGGGGGCCGGAGAAGGGGAGGCCTATGGGATACGTATCCGCCCGGAGGACTGGGAACTGGAATTCTACCACAGCAGGGAAAGCATCCGCCCGGAAGCATAAAAAAGAACTATTGCAATTATAAGGGTGATATATTATAATTTCACTGAATCAGGACATCCCAAAATCGTCAATTATTGGAAAAGGACAGGTGAATACCATGGAGAAAAAAGAATTATTGTATGAAGGCAAGGCAAAGAAGGTGTATACAACGGAGGACCCCAGCAGGCTGATCGTCTCCTATAAGGACGATGCCACAGCCTTTGACGGGCAGAAAAAGGGGACTATCGTAGGCAAAGGCGCCATCAACAACCGCATGACGAACCATATCTTCAAGCTGCTGGAGGAAAAGGGTGTGCCCACCCATCTGGTGGAGGAACTGAATGACCGGGAGACCGTGGTGAAGAAGGTGGAGATCGTTCCTCTTGAGGTGATTATCCGCAACTATTCAGCCGGAAGCTTTGCCAAAAAGCTTGGCATGGAGGAAGGGATCAAGCTGGCGTGCCCCACCTTGGAGTTCAGCTATAAGAACGATGATTTGCACGATCCGTTTATCAATGGCTATTACGCCCTGGCCCTGAACCTGGCAACCAGGGAGGAGATCGACGTGATCACCCGTTATGCCTTCATTGTCAATGGGGTGATGCAGGAATATTTTGCCGGGCTTGGCATTGACCTGATTGATTTCAAGATCGAATTTGGGCGTCTGGAGGACGGCACCGTCATCCTGGCAGACGAAGTTTCCCCCGACACATGCCGCCTGTGGGATAAGGAGACCCACGAGAAGCTGGACAAGGACCGCTTCCGCCGGGATTTGGGGAACGTGGAGGATGCTTACAATGAAGTGTTCCGCCGGCTGGGGATCCACTAAGCAGGCGTTACCTGAAGATGAGGAGGGGCAACATGTACGACAAATATCAGAGCCCGCTGTCAGAGCGCTATGCCAGCAGTGAGATGCAGTATATTTTTTCCCCGGATAAGAAGTTTAAAACCTGGAGGAAACTCTGGATCGCCCTGGCAGAGACGGAGAAGGAACTGGGGCTTCCGGTTACCCAGGAACAGATTGACGAACTTAAGGCACACGCGGAGGATATCAATTATGAGGTGGCGAAGGAGCGGGAACGCTTAGTGCGCCATGATGTGATGTCCCATGTGTATGCTTATGGGCAGCAGTGCCCGAAGGCAAAGGGGATTATCCATTTGGGGGCGACTTCCTGCTATGTGGGTGACAATACGGATATCATTATCATGGCAGAGGCCCTGGGGCTGGTGCGCAGAAAGCTGATTAACGTCATGGCTGAACTGGCCAAATTCGCAGACAGATATAAGGGACAGCCGACCCTGGCATTTACCCATTTCCAGCCGGCCCAGCCCACTACCGTGGGGAAGCGGGCCACCCTCTGGCTGCAGGAACTGTGCCTGGACCTGGAGGATCTGGACCATGTGCTCGGCTCCCTGAAGCTTTTGGGCTCCAAGGGGACGACAGGCACCCAGGCCAGCTTTCTGGAACTGTTTGAGGGAGACCATGAAAAATGCCGCCGGGCAGACCAGATGATTGCGGAGAAGATGGGCTTTTCCAGCTGTTACCCGGTGTCAGGGCAGACCTACTCCCGGAAGGTGGATACGCGGGTGGTCAATGTTTTGGCCGGGATCGCCCAGAGCGCACATAAGTTTTCCAATGATATCCGCCTTCTGCAGCATTTGAAGGAGGTGGAGGAGCCTTTTGAGAAAAACCAGATCGGTTCCTCGGCCATGGCTTACAAGCGCAACCCCATGCGCAGCGAACGTATTGCTTCCCTCTCCAATTATGTGATGAGCGATGTGATCAATCCTATGCTGGTGGCTTCCACCCAGTGGTTTGAGAGGACACTTGACGATTCTGCCAACAAACGCCTCAGCATCCCGGAGGGCTTTTTGGCGGTGGACGGGATCCTGGATCTGTACCTGAATGTTGTGGACGGGCTGGTTGTGTATCCCAAGGTGATTGAGAAGCACTTTATGGCAGAACTGCCCTTTATGGCTACGGAAAATATTATGATGGATGCGGTGAAGGCAGGGGGGGACCGGCAGGAACTCCATGAGCGGATCCGGAGGCTTTCCCTGGAAGCTGGGCGGAACGTGAAGGAAAAAGGGCTGGAGAACAACCTGCTGGAACTGATTGCGGCGGATCCGGCCTTTGGGCTTTCCCTGGAAGAACTGAAAGCCTGCATGGAGCCTTCTCGTTATGTGGGAAGGGCGCCTAAGCAGGTGGAGGAGTTTTTGGAGGAGGTAATAACTCCGATTCTGGAAAAAAACAAAATGCTTCTGGGGATGAAAGCCGAGATCCATGTATAACTTTAAATAACGAAGGAGACGAAGTATGTCAAAGGCGGATGTGGTAATAGGATGTTTTTATGGTGACGAGGGAAAAGGGAAAGTGATCGATTACCTGGCGGCAGACGCAGGCATCGCGGTGCGTGCCACCGGAGGGGACAATGCAGGGCACACCATTAAGATTGACGGTGTGAAATATGCAATGCATCTGATCCCTTCCGGCATCCTGTCCGGGCATACCATTGGCATGATCGGCAACGGCGTGGTGCTGAACCCCCAGGTTTTGTTGGAGGAGATCTCCAATTTGAGGGATCATGGATATGATATGGAACGCTATCTGAGGATCAGCGACAAGGCGCATGTGATACTGCCTTACCACCGCCTGCTGGATGCGGCGCTTGAGAAGGCGCGGCTTGCAAAAATCGGCACCACAGGAAAAGGGATTGGGCCGGCATACTGCGACAAATATGAGCGGAGCGGCCTGCGCATGGAGGATTTCTATGCCCGGGGATTTAAAGGTAAGCTGAAAGAGTTGACGGAATCCAGGCAGGCGTTGATCCGTTTCTATGACCCGGAAAACGAGACGGTGGGTGAGATGCTGGATTTTGGCCGGATCTATGAGGACTATGCCAGATACGGCGAGACCCTCAGGCCTTTTGTGTGTGATGTGGTTACCAGCCTGCATAAGGCGCTGGAGCAGGACGAGAGGGTGCTGGTGGAGGGCGCCCAGGCCACGCTTCTGGACATTGATTTCGGTTCCTATCCCTTTGTGACTTCCTCAAACCCCACCATTGGCGGGGTTCTGACGGGGACAGGGCTTTCCGCATCCGATATCGGCAATGTGTACGGCGTGATTAAGGCTTACTCCAGCAGGGTGGGGGAAGGCCCGTATGTGACGGAACTGACCGATGCCACCGGGGACCGGATCCGGGAACTGGGGCATGAGTACGGGACCACCACCGGCAGGCCAAGGAGATGCGGCTGGCTGGATTTGGTTGCCCTTAAATACGCAAAGCGGGTCAACGGCCTCACAGCCCTGGCTGTCAACCATCTGGATACCATCGGGAAGTTTGATAAGATTAAGGTGTGCGTGGCCTATGACTGTGACGGGGAGCGGACGGAGGATTTCTCCACGAACCTGGAATTTTTGGGGCGGGCAAAGCCTGTTTACCAGGAACTGGAGGGCGGCTTCGGGGACATAACCGGCGCGGGAAGCTTTGAGGAACTGCCCCGGGCGGCACAGGATTATATCCGCTTTATTGAGGATGCAATCGGGATCCCTGCCAAATTTATCGGCACCGGCGCAGACCGCAGCGCCATGTTGGTGAGGGAATAAGGAAAATCATAGGGAAACCGTAAAAATGCCTTATTTTTCCTGGCAGGAAAGCCGATATAAATAGTGTAAAAGGTATGTTTGTACCAGAAAGGAGAGCACTATGGCAGTCAATGGAGTTTCGTCAAATTATAGCTACAATTACGGTGGCTATAGCAGCTATCAGAATTCGATGATCAACAGCGATGGCTGGAAGGAGAGTGCGGAGAAGGAAGCGGATAAGATCAAGGACAGCTTGGGGATTAACACTTCCGGTTCCAACAAGACCAGCAGTTCCAGCACCGCCAAGGCAACCAGCAGCACGTCCGCATTCCTGATGGAATACCAGGACAGGCTAGAGGATTTAGAGGCATCCGCCAGCAAGCTGCAGACCAGCAAGAAGGACAATGTGTTCGACCAGTATGACAAGGCCGTCGCGGAGGCATCCAAGACCCAGATCATGGGGGAGGACGGAAAGCCCGCGGAGGTTTCCAACGAGAAAGTGGACGCGGCGAAGGATGCCATCGTAGATGCGACCAAGGATTTTCTCGACCAGCTTAACGGGACGATTGCTTATCTGTCCAAGAACAGCGGCCACAGTTCAACCGTTGCCTTCCAGCTTGCAGGCCTGAGAAGGACGATCCCGTCCGATAAGGCACTGGCAAAGATCGGCATCAGTGTCGATACCAAGGGCAATTTGGAGATGGACGAGGAGAAGTTCAGGGAAGCCCTGGAGAAGGATCCGGGCCTGGTGAAGGATCTGCTGGGCGGGCAGTTCGGCATGGCAGAACGCGCAGGCGACAAAGCCACCGAAATCCTGGATATGTCGGTGAACGAGATCTTAGGCGGGTCTGCTTCCACCAATGATACCTCGAATACCAACACCTCTGGCGGCAGCAGCAGCGTTTCCGGTGCGGCGGCCTCTTCCTCGAAGTCTGCGATGTCGGATTCGTTCCGCCAGTTCGCTAATTTTGCTAAGAGCGGCGCATTCAACCTAAGCAATTATTACGCAGTTTCTATGCTGAACATCCTGGTCTGACGGACAGGAAAATATCGGCAGGGGAGCAGAAAGGGCAGGGAAGTTTCCCCGCCTTTTTGCCCCTCTGCCGAATTCTGTTTTGACTGATTTTTTTTTCTGAAAAAGATGTATTTGCATGAAAAAATTGTGAAAATAGCCAGAAGCTTTTGAAACCTCTTGACACCAAAAAAATATTGGGGCATAATATAATGAGATTGGGGGAGGGGGAGTTTTCGGTTGCTCAAACATACCTCCTCATTTAGCGTTTTGCTTTTTAACCGCATGTTTGGGCCTGGGGTTATATGGCAGAAAGTCCCTATTGAAAAGTGTTCGCTTATGGCAGAGAATAATAACAAGACTGACATAGTAAAAAGGAGAAAAAAGCATGAATGGGATTTATGGGAATGGCGTTGCGCTTTCAGAGAAAGTTCTGGATTATCTGTGGGGCAGGCAGAGCGTATCATTGAACAATGTAGCAAATGTGGATACTCCGGGGTTCAAGTCCCAGTACGTGACTTTTGAGGAAGAGATGGGCAGACGCCTGTCGGAGGCCAGCAGCTTAAAGAAAACGCCAAAGAAAGCGGTATCCGAGGCGATCCGTGCCTCCCAGTCCAAGCTGAATACTACCTGGCAGGAATCGTCCAGGCTAGACGGCAACAATGTGGATATGGATCAGGAGCAGGTAGAGATTGTCCGGACGGCATACCAGTACCAGTATGTCCTTAATTCGATTACCAATGACATCAACCGTTTAAGGAGTGCGGCGAAGACCTTTTGATTTTTTTGATTGCAGATAAGAGGGAGGAATATAATTATGGAAGGTGCATCCTTTATCACACCTATGCTTCCGTGGGCAAATATCGGGACGGCCGGTGGCCTGGATCAGGTTCAGAATGCCCCGACAGCAAATGCGGAGGCATCTTTATTTAAGGATATTTTTAAGAACACGGTCAACCAGGTGAAAGAGACCCAGGCGGATGTGGAGCACAAGCAGTATCTTCTGGCCACCGGGCAGCTGGATGATGCCCACACCCTTCCGATTGCGGAGGCAAAGGCCGGGCTTGCTTTGGATGTGATGATTTCCCTCCGCAATAAGACGATGGAAGCCTACAATGAATTGATTAAGATCAATGTATGATGCAGCGTGGGGCTGGGGATGTTAGGGGATTTTTTGGATATTAATATGACAAAGGTTGGATAAAAACGTGCAAAATTTGAAAGAAAGCTGGCAGAACCTGCCAGAGAAAACCCGGACTCTTATAAAGGTACTCGCGGGGGGCACGGTGGTGATTGCCCTGATTGCGATCCTTGCATTAAACCTTGGGAAGAATAAGGATTACAGCACCCTGTTTACAGGGCTGAACCAGGAGGAGGCCCAGGAAGTGGTCAGCCTGCTCCAGGATGAGGGGGTGGATTACCGTTTCGATACGAATGATAATTCGATACGGGTGCCGTCGGCTACGGTGGATCAGACAAGGGCTGATCTCCTGAGCAGAGGATATCCCAAGAGTGGTTTTACATATAATATGTATCTCAATAACACAGGCCTGATGACCACGGAGTCGGACAAGGAACAGATCACCTTGTATGAGTTGCAGGACCGGTTAGGTGCGCAGATCCGGATTTTTGAAGGGGTGCAGGATGCAAAGGTGACGATCTCCCCGGCAGGCGAACGGCGTTTTGTGATTGGGGATGAGGCGGAGATGGATGCCTCCAGTTCCGTGGTTGTGACCATGAGGAACGGCAGTTCCCTGACTCCGGAGAAGGCCCAGGCGGTTAAGAGCCTGATATCCCATGCAGTCCGCGGGCTGAATGTGACGAATGTTGCGGTTTACGACGCTGCCACTATGATTGAGGTGGGCGGGGACACGGAAGGGTCCGCCGGCGGAGCCACAGACATCACCAGCCTGACGACCATGGTGGAGAGCAATATTGCTGCCAACGTCCGAAGGGTGCTGGAGCAGCTTTACGGGTCGGGGAATGTGGCGGTGTCCGTAAAGGGAAGGCTCAACATGGAAAAACTGATCCAGGAGAGCACCCAGTACACAACCCCGGATAAGATTGATGAAGAGGATAAGAACGGTTTGCTGCAGACGGAGGAGGTGCGGGATGAGAGCACCACTTCAACGAACCAGGCGGCAGGGGGTCTTGTGGGGGCGGACGCCAATGCGGATACTCCCCGGTACACAAACAACAATGGTACCGGACAGATTGACGACAGCTATGCCAACAGCAGTGCATCCAGGATATGGCTTTATAATATGCTGAAGGAGCAAAGGCAGATTGAGCCGGGCGTCCTGGAGGATGTCTCCATCGGTGTCATGATTACCACGGAGGATATGGAGTCCGTGACCCAGCAAAACCTGGTGCGCCTTGTGGCCAATTCGGCCGGCATCCCGGTGGATACCGCAGACCAGAAGGTGACGATTATCCGGGCGCCCGGGCCGAAGGTGGAAGTGCCCGCCACAAAACCGGATGTGCCTACGGGCGGAGTCGGGGAACTTGTTGCCAAGGTACCCCTTCCGATCCTGATTGCCATTGGCGCGGGAATTCTCTTACTTTTGCTGCTTCTGTTGCTTTTGCTACTCCGCTCGAAGCGCAGGAAGAAAGAAGAGGTGCTTGAGGGCGAAGAATTCCTGGATGACCAGGGGGCAGCAGGCGGCCTGATAGCCGGTGAGGACGGCGAACTGATTGCCGGCGAGGACGGCATGGAGATGCCGGGTATGCCAGGACAGGAAGAGGAGGAGGATGAATTTGCCAAGAATGAAGAGATCCTCAACCTGCGCATGCAGAGAAGCCTGCGCTTAAAACAGAATATATCCGAGTTTGTTGACCAGAACCCGCAGATTGCTGCGAAACTGGTGCAGAGTTGGCTGAGAGGGGAGGATAACAGTGGCGACGATAGAAGAAAATCTTCTGGGTCTCGAAAACAGTCCAGATAGGGCGGAAGGGGATGCGATAACCGACCCGAAGAGCAAGGCGGCTCTGGTGGTGGTGTCATTAGGCGCTGACCGGGCCTCCCAGATATACAAATATTTGAATGAAGAGGATATTGAGGATCTTACCTACGAGGTGGCAAAGCTTGGCAAGACCGGCAATGCCCAGGTGGAGACGGTGCTGGATGAGTTTTATAAGCTGTGCCTGACCCACAAGATGATGACGGACGGCGGCCTGGATTACGCCCGCAACGTGCTGGAGAAGGCCTTTGGGGAGTCCACGGCAAGGAACCTTTTGGAGAAGGTATCCAAGACACTCCAGTCCAAGCCGTTCAACTTCTTTACCAAGGGAGATCCCAAGGCGCTGTTCTCCTTGCTGCAGAATGAGCGTCCCCAGGTGATCGCGCTGATCCTGGCCTATATGGATTCCATGCAGGCGGCACAGGTTCTGGAGGAGCTTCCGGACGAGAAGCGGATCCAGACGGTGGAGAGCATGGCGAGGATGGACCGGGTATCCCCGGAGGCCATTGCCATTGTGGAAGAGGAGATGAAGCGCAAGTTCGCCACCATCATTACCAGCGAGGACAATATGAGCCTGGGCGGCATCGATTATGTGGCTGATATGATGAACCATGTAGACCGCAGCAGCGAGAGGAAGATATTCGAGGAACTGGGGAAACGCAACCCGGAACTGGCACAGAGCATCCGCGACAAGATGTTCGTGTTCGAGAACATCCTCGATATGGACGACCGTTCCGTGCAGCGTTTTATCCGGGACTGCGATGCCAAGGATATCGTGTTTGCCTTGAAGAATGCATCCGAGGAGATGCGGACGGTGTTCTTCAGCAATATGTCCAAACGTATGATGGAGACGGTTCGCGGAGACCTGGAGATTACGACCAATGTAAGGCTGAAGGATGTGGAGGAAGCCCAGCAGAGGATCGTCAATATTATCCGAAACCTGGAGGAGCAGGGTGAAGTGATCATTAAGAAGGGAGGCGACAATGACGACATTATCGTCTAGCCGGATCATTAAACGCCCGGATACCGCAAAAAGCGCTATAGTGGAACAGTATATCCCGCCAAGGGAAATGTTTATCAAAAGCGGGGAACCGGTTCCGAAAGGGATCTCTTTTCCCCACTATAAAAGCGACGGAAGAGAGGCCGGGGAATATCACTTAAACCCAGGGAAGGAACCTGTGAAGGAAGAGAAAAAGACGGGAGGAGCCGAAGGGCAGCCCGAGGAAGAGCCGGATCCCAAACAAGACCTTCTCCGGGAATGGAAGGAAGAGGCCCGCAGAGCCTTGGAGGAAGCACAAAAGGAAGCGGGGCAGATCTTAGAGAAGGCAAAGGAAGAGGCGCAGCGGGAACAGGAACGCGCCAGGGAAGCAGGGCTGCGGGAAGGCTATGAGGCAGGGTACCGGGAAGGAAGGGAAAAAGCCGAGGAAGAATGCAGGCAGGAGTTGGAAGATACGCTTTCTTCCTTCCGGGAGGATATGTGCCAGGCCATAAAGTCCGTGGAGACGGCCAAGGAGAAGTGCATACGCAATTATCTGGACCAATTGAAGGACTGTGCGGTAGCGGTGGGGGAAAAGGTGATCCATATCAGCCTCCGTTCCAGCGGCGAGGTGATCAAACAGATGATTGTCTCTGCGACGGAAAAGCTGAAAAAGACCGCATGGGTCAAGATTTACATAGATAAGCCGGATTACGACATGATGATGGAGGCAGATGCCGATATCCTGGATGAACTTTCCCATTTATCGGATAATATTAAGTTCATTGTGATGGATAAAGAAGACAGGGGCAACTGCATTATCGAGATGCCGGAAGAGATCATTGATGTGAGCGTCAATACACAGATGGAGAATATCAAGGATATATTAGAGAATGTGAGGGTATAGGAGCATATTGTATGTATGAGAAGATTCCCCAGCTGATCAGCAAATCGGAGACGGTCAGCCATATCGGAAAAATTGAAAATGTGGTGGGGATGTCTATGGAGGCATCCGGCGGCCGATCCAGCATCGGGGATATCGTAATGATCTACAACGAGGAGCAGAACCGTCAGATGCCGGCGGAGGTGGTGGGCTTTAAGGATAACAAGATCCAGCTGATGACCTATGAGGCTACCAGCGGCATCGCCTCCGGAAGCTTTGTGCGCAATACCAGGCGCAGGCTGAAAGTGCCGGTGGGGGATTTCCTGCGGGGGAGGATTATCAATGCCTTAGGGGAGCCTATGGATGGGGGGGAGAGCCTGCCCACCAACCGCTTCTATACGGTCAGCAGCCCTTACATTAACCCCCTGAACCGGCCGCCTATCCGTGAACGTCTGGAATTCGGCGTGAAGGCGATTGACGGGCTGAACACGATCGGGAAGGGGCAGAGGATCGGCATTTTTGCAGGCTCCGGCGTGGGGAAAAGTACGCTGATGGGGATGATCGCCAAGAATGTCAAGACAGATATCAATGTGATAGCGCTGGTGGGCGAGCGTGGGCGTGAGGTTTTGGAATTTATCCAAAAGGATTTAGGGGAGGAAGGGATGAGGCGTTCCGTCTTGGTCGTCGCTACTTCCGACCAGCCGGCGATGCTGCGCATGAAATGCCCTCTGGTGGCGACTACAATTGCAGAATATTTCAAAGATCAAGGTTATGATGTGCTCCTGATGATGGACTCCCTTACCCGATATGCGATGGCGCAGAGGGAGATCGGTCTCGCGATTGGCGAACCTCCCATTGCCAGGGGCTATACGCCGTCTATCTATGCGGAATTCCCCAAACTGTTAGAGCGGAGCGGGAACTTTGACAAGGGATCGATTACCGGTGTCTATACGGTATTGGTAGAAGGCGACGATACCAACGAACCGATTTCCGACACGGTGCGCGGTATCTTAGACGGGCATATTGTCCTCAGCAGGCAGCTTGCCAATGAGAACCATTTCCCGGCGATTGATATTGGCGCCAGCATTTCGCGCCTGATGGTGGAGATCGTATCCAAGGAGCACCAGGCGAGTGCGTCCCGTCTGAGGAACCTTCTGGGGCTCTACCAGAAGAATGCAGACCTGATCTCCATCGGGGCGTATAAGAGGGGGACCAACGCCGCCCTTGATGAGGCGGTTTCCAAGATCAATGAGGTCAATGCTTTTTTACAGCAGGAGATCGATGAGAGTTTCAGCTATGAAGAAACCCTGCAGCTGATCAGGAAGATAATCGGCTGACTTCGGAGGGACATACAGTGAAGAAATTTCAGTACAGGTTAGAGACGGTTCTGGCCTATAAGACGCAGGTTTTGGATAACTTAAAGACAGAGCATGCCGCCATCATACAGAATGTGAACCGCAAGCGGGAAGAAATCCGGGGGCTGAACCAGGAATTGGCAGGGTATGAAAGCCGGTTTGACCAGGCCAGGGAGGAAGGCATCAGCATTGAGAGTTACCGGCTTTTTGACATGTGCATCGGGCGCATGGAAGAGATTATTGACACAGAAAAAGAGCGCCTGAAGGCTCTGCGCAAGCAGGAGGATGAAAAGAAGCAGGAAGTAATCAGCGCCAAAGTAGACACCTCCAAATTTGAGAAACTCAAAGAAAAGAAGATCATAGAATATCAGAAGGTGGCCATGAAAGCAGATGAGATGTTTGTGGAGGAATTTGTATCCAATGCCGCCCTGCGCCAGAGGCACCAGAACAGGGGATAGGATATTTTATCCATCGGCATATTTATTGTAATATAAGTAATAAAAAGTAGTATTTTGCGGTTTTTTGTGATATAGTATAATAGTGCGGCAATTTTTGCCCCCGTTTGGGGCATTTGTTATGGATTGGATAGTCACAGCCACAAGCTGTTGATTATAGATATTTTAGCAGAGAAAGGAGGGATTGGGTGAATGCAGCAGTGAAGGTGCAGAATATGGCGTCCGCGAACACAGCCGGACGGTTAAAATCCCTGGAGCAATCCGTGAAAAACGGTGATTTTACTAAAATGCTGCAGGTGAAGAAGGATCTGGCGGATGTTGCGGAACAGGCCGGGACGAAACAGCCGGAGAAGACTGACGGGGAGGCGGCGGAAAAACCGTCCGCAGAGAAGGCAGAAGACCCCAAGACCCCGGTGAAGGGGGACGAGGATGCCGGACAGCAGGAAGCATTGCAGCAGGCGGCGCTTCAGCAGGCGGCGGCACAGGCAGCCGGGATGATGGTACAGGAAGCTGAGGCAGCCGGGACGCCGGAGGCGGCAGCAGAGACAGTGCCGGAGGCATTGGCAGTGGATATGCAGACATCCGGCAAAGAGACGCCGACGCTTTTGGCGGAGGAAAAAGCCGTACCGGTACGGCAGGAGGCAGCGCTTTCCATGGCAGAGAAGGCGCCGCAGGCCGAGGCTCCGAAAGAGAAGGGTGAACCGGAACCGGCTGCGTTCCAGGTTCAGGAGATTGCCGGCGGGGAGAAAAAGGCAGAGGTAAGGCCGGATACCCGCGGGCAGGAGAAGAGGGAGGACACAGGTGCTTCCGGCGGCCAGCAGGCGCAGGACACGGCGGAAACCGGCAGGCAGGAGTTGTACGGCGCGGCATCGTTTAAGATGTCGGGGCAGGCAGAGCGGCCGTTTGCGGATGTGGGCAGGGGGAGCGAGATTCCTTTAAAGACAACCCCGCAGGCTTTGCCGGAGGATTTGGGCAAGACACTGGCAGCGAGGCTTCCGGACACCGGCAGGACACTGACCGTGGAACTGGAACCGGCGTCGCTTGGCAAGCTTACGATCCGTATGACCTATGAGGCCGGCAGGGCGGCAGTATCCATTATGGCGACGAACCCGAAAACGCTGGAACTTCTCAATGAGAAGGCGGCGGAGATCGCATCGATCCTGGAGGAGAAGACCGGACAGGAGACAGTGATCCTTACCCAGCAGCCCCACGAGCAGGAGCAGTACCAGGAGGACAAGGACGGTGCGGCAAAACGCGGAGAGCAGGAGCAGGGGCAGCAACAGGAAGAAAAGAAAGAACAGCATAGCGATTCTTTCGCCCAGCAGCTGAGGCTAGGGCTGATATAGAAAGGATCAGGAGGCAGAGAGATTATGGCAGACAATTTATCCGTCAGCGGAACAACAAACCCTTATGGGGTGCAGTCGTATACACCAGCGTCCAATGACAAGAATACGATAACCATGACCGGGTTTTTCCAGCTTCTGGCGACCCAGCTTCAAAACCAGGATATGAGCAACCCCATGGATAACAGCGAGATTATGGCTCAGATGGTGCAGATGGCAATGGTGCAGTCCATGACTACCATGTCGGATGCAGTAAAGAATTCCACGGCGGTTAACACCCAGACATATGCGGCAGGCCTTGTGGGCCAGGAAGTGACCATGGCCGTGACCGAAGAAAATGAGTATGGACAAGAGACACCCGTAGATGTAAAATATGCTAAGGTGGAGTGGGTGAATTTCACCTCCGGTGACCCGACAATCAAGATTGAGGGGGATGATAAGGAGTATAAGCTGGCTCATCTGGTCGGCATGGGGAAGGTACCCAATCCCTTCAAGAGCGATTCTTCTTCCGATGAGGACGGGGATAAGGGCGACAAACCCGGCAGTGTCGGGGGAGACGGCGATGAGGATCAGAAACCGGGCGGCACGGAAGGCAGCGGCAGCAACAGCCGGAAGCCGGGGGGTGTCGGCGTGGATGCCAAGAATGCGATGTTCGCCAGCGGAGCCAGGACAGGGAACAGAGACAGAGACGAGGATGGCCAGGAACCGGAAGCCGGGGACGGCGTGGAGGCCGCACTGGTTTAAGGGCCTTAGGATTACATAGGAAGAGCAAGGCATTGGAAAAAGGAGAATATATGGGTATTAATGGAATGCGTGTTTATGAGAACGGCATGTCCGGTATCCCCCGCCAGAATACCATAGCACCTGGGACCGGGGAGCGCCAGACGGGGTTCGGCCAGCTTCTCCAGGAAAAGGCGAAGGTGGGTTTGAACTTTTCCAAGCATGCCGCAAAAAGGCTTAATGAGCGGGGGATCGCCGTTGACAACCAGCTGATGAGCGATTTGGAGCACGCCGTGGAAGGCGCCAGGAAGAAAGGCGCGAAGGACGTGGCAGTGATCGGCCCCCAGGGAGTATTTATAGTAAATGTACCCAACAACATGGTGGTCACAACCATGGGGCAGCAGGATATGCGGGAGCGGGTATTTACGAATATTGACAGCGCCGTCCTGATGTAAGCAGGACCTCGGATGAGGGTGTTTATCCCGCCTGCCGGACGGGCAGGCGGGAGGGACGGGTTGCAGGAAAGAAAGGAAAAAGGAAATTATGTTAAGAGCAATGGATTCAGCAGTGGCGGGCCTGCGCGCCCACCAGAACAAGATGGACGTAGTCGGGCACAATATTGCAAACGTAAATACATTTGGATTTAAAGCACAGACATATACCTTTAAGGAGGCGATGTACCAGACATCGACGGGCTCGACCGGAGGTACGGCGACAGCGGCAGGCGGAAACGCGGCACAGTTTGGTTATGGTGCCTTGATGGGAACCATCGGCATGGATATGACGGCCAGCACCCCGACCTATGTCGGCGGGTTTAATGCCAGCATCAGCGGGGACGGGTTTTTCCTGGTGAAAGCGACAAAAGAAAAAATCGGTAAGGATGCGGATATCAAGGAAAAGGATATGCTCCTGACCAGGGTGGGGCAGTTTTCCTTAGACAGCAACGGTTACGTGGTTGACGGGGACATGAATTTTGTCTATGGCTATGCGTCAAAATATGATGACACAAATAAGGTATGGACTGTGGACATGGAGAATTTGGTTCCGCTGCGTATGCCGTCTAAGGATGGTTATGAGGGCGATCCCAATGATGTGAAGTTTGAATATGGGGATGAAGACGTATTGATATCAAAAGGTGTTAACATTAACAGTGCAGGGGAGATAACGGTCAAATCGGAATATAAGGATGCGAATGGCGATAAGCAGACTGCGGTTATTTCTTTAGGCAAGCTGGCGGTTGTCACCTTCCAGAACCCGAATGGTGTGACCAAGGCAGGAGGCAACTATTACACGACAAATACGTCCGACAACGCCGGTGATGGCGCGGTAGGGATCCCCGGCGGACCCAATCCCGATCTGATGACCGGCTATGTGGAGGCCTCCAACGTAGACCTTGCCAGGGAGTTTGCAGATATGATCACCACCCACAGAGGCTTCCAGTCCAACACCAAGATGATCACGGTTTCGGACGAGATGCTGTCTGACCTGGTGGCAATGAAGAGATAATCACGGACAATAACGGGTAAACAGGGATGAGGATTAGGCGGCAGAACGAGAATCAGAAGATGATGGACCGCGCCCGCAAAGCCAGGAAGGAGAGGATATCCGGGGAGAGGAGCCGCGAACGCCGCGGCTACTCCTCTGGCGAGGCGGAAAACCAGGTTAGTGACAGTGGAGGAAAAGGAATGGTCAGGGTAGTCCGGTTAAATGGAGAGGAGTTGTACCTGAATTTGCTCCAGATCGAGTCCATGGAGTCGATTCCGGAGACAAAGGTAAAGATGATGAACGGGGATTATTTCCTTGTGCAGGATTCAGCAGAGTCCATATTGGATCAGATCAGAGCGTTTGTAAAGAGCTGCATTGTCTATGACAGCGAGAAGAAATAAGCGTTTCATAGGGTAGCTGGGCGGCGGCGGCCGTATGAAGAATTAGGAGGAAGATACAATGGATTTGACAACGCTTATAGGCATTATCATGGCCCTGGGGCTGTGCTTGTGGGGAATCGGGCCCAGTAAAATCGGGAATTTCATAGATCCGCAGTCACTTGCAATCGTTATCGGCGGCACGGTGGCGGCGGTTACTGCCAGCTATCCGCTCCGGATCCTGTTAGATGTCCCCAAGCATATTTCCGTGTTGTTTCGGGGAAAGAAATATAACATCCCGAAGCTGGTGGACCAGCTGGTGGACCTGGCAATGCTTGCCAGGCAGAGCGGCCTTTTGGCATTGGAAGAGAAAGCAGAGGAGATCAAGGATCCCTTTTTAAAACAGAGTGTATTGATGATTGTGGATGCCAGTGACCCGGATAAAGTCCGGGATATGCTGGAAAAGCAGATGGACGATATGATGGCCAGGCATGATGAGGCGGCAGGCCTTTATGAGAAGGCTTCCTCCTACGCTCCGGCCTTCGGTATGATCGGTACCCTGATCGGTCTGATCAACATGCTGAAGGGGCTGAACTTGGACGGCGGCGGAGGAGCCAGCAGCTTAGGTGCGGATATGTCCGTGGCATTGATTACCACCTTTTACGGCAGTGGTTTTGCCAACATTTTCTGTCAGCCCATCGCAAAGAAGCTGAGGGTGCGGCAGGCAGAGGAGGAACTGTATTGTTCCACGGTAGTGGAGGGGCTTATGGGAATCCAGGCAGGAGAGAATCCCAAAATGCTTCGGGAACATTTGCTTTCATGTATGAAACAGTCCCAGCAGAAGAAGCTTCTTTTGAAGGCTGAGAAGTCTGGCGGAGGTGGAGAGGGCTGATGAGCAGGAGAAAAAAAGGCGGCGGGGGAGGAGAAGACTGCGGAAGCTGGATGGACACTTACGGCGACATGGTTACACTGCTATTGTGTTTTTTTGTCATGTTGTATTCCATGTCGAGCCTGGACCAGCAGAAGTGGGAAATCTTCGTAAAAAGTGTTTTTCCGAACTCGAATGAAAAAGAGCAGATCGCCATTAATGAGAATATATTGGAAGGGGAATTCGATGTTTCCGGGACTCTTCAGATCGATGAGGAGACGGAACTGGATGAGTTGGATAAGCTGTGGCTTGCCCTTCAGGAAAAACTGGAACAGAATGGGATGGATGAGGGTGTCAGCATGAGCAAGGGGGAAGGGTATGCTTTTATCTCTTTTGAGAACCATACTTTCTTTAACCCGGATCAGTCCATGCTGACCGATGAGGCCACCCGGGTGCTGGATGTGTTCTGTGAGGCCATTGCCCCCCAGGCAGATGCCATTTCCCAGATTGAGATCCTGGGGCATACGGCACAGGCAGACCCCCATCACCGCAACAACCCGCGGACGGACCGGCTGCTCTCGGCCATGCGTTCGGCAGAGGTGGCTGCTTATATGCAGAACAAAGAGATTATAGATCCCAGCAAGCTGATCGGGATCAGCTATGGACAGTTCCGCCCGGTAGATACCTTCGAGACCCGGGAGGGCAGGGCCAAGAACCGGCGTGTGGAGTTTTTGATTATCGACAACGGTGCGGATATTAAGTCCATGAATGATTTTTATGATGAGATTAATGGTGTGGAGAATGAGGATGCCTCTGCTCCGGACGGCTTCACGGAAGTCGGCGGAAGCATGGAAGGCTCGGCCAGCATGGTAAACCAGTCGGATGCTCTTCCGGATAATGCGGCTGCCCAGGGGGCTGCGGATCCCGTAGAGGCGGGAGGAGCAGTCTTAGATAGCATGATCAATCCCGCAGCGGAATAACTATTGAGAAAAGGTGGCGTTTTGAAATGGCAGACGTATTATCCCAAAGTCAGATAGACGCGCTTTTGAAGTCCATGCAGGGCGGAGGAGGCGACGGAGGCGGAAGCAGTGCTCCTGCACAGACAGAGAAAAAAGTGGCTGTGCAGGAAGAGAAAAAGAAAACAGATACACCAGAAATCAAATACAGTAAGTACGATTTTTACAGCCCCAGGAAGTTTACCAAGGATAAGATGAAGATCCTGACCAGCGTATTCGAGAATTATGCGCGGATTATCACCTCACAGGTGAACGGTGTGTTCAGGGTTATGACCGACATCACAGTGATGGAGGTACAGGAGCGGCGTTATTACGAATTTGTAAACTCTTTGAATGAAAATGATGTAATGACCCTGGTCAATGCAAATATAGAGAATTACAACCGGAAACTGGTGCCATTAATGATGTATGTCACCCCGGGGTTGGTGATTACTCTTATTGACCGTATGCTGGGCGGGGAGGAAACCGTAGTTAAGGTAAAGGACGGATACCGGTATTCCGATGTGGAGACTGCCCTGTACCGAAGGGTGCTCTCCCAGCTGATACAGGCTCTTAAGGACGGCTTTGCCAGCTACATAAACGTGAATTTTGAAGCTTACCGGATTGAGGAAAACCCGACCATGATGCAGGATGTGGGCCTGGATGAGACCGTGGCGATCATTCACCTTAATGTGGATGTGACCGGTCTGGCAGTGGAACGGATCCGGATCTGCATGCCTGGGACATTGCTGGAAGCCATGTTCCAGGTGATGGACAGCCACAGGCATCTGGCCAAGGGTTATGCTTATGAAGATAACCGGGAGACCATCCTGGAGAATATCCGCCAGTCCAAACTCCCCATAACCGGGCAGCTTGGCACGGTATCCCTGGATTTGGATGATATATATCATCTGAAGGTAGGCGATGTGATTGATATGAACAAGCCTAAGGACAAAGACATCAAGCTTTATGTGGGCAGGCAGGCATGGTTCAGCGGAAAGATGGGTATCTATAAAAAGAATATTGCCATCCGCATTAGCCGCAGGCTATATGAGGAGGAACACGGGGAGGATTCCCGGGAAGAACTTTTGGAAGTTGGGGATGGAGAGGAAGCAGTTCTTGACGAATAGGTGACATGCCAGTAAAATAGGGTAAGAGGTTGCTGATATATGGCAACATCACATATTATTATTTTTTAAAGAAGAGAGGGGAACACAATGCCTAAAATTATGTTGGTTGATGACGCTGCATTTATGAGAATGATGGTAAAGAATGCCTTGACGAAAAGCGGCTATGATAATATTATAGAGGCTCAGGACGGGGCGGAGGCAGTGAAAAAGTATGCAGAGGAGAAGCCGGATATGGTGTTCATGGACATTACCATGCCGAACATGGACGGCTTGCAGGCTCTTAAGAAGATCCGGGAGGATGATCCCAATGCCAAGATTGTGATGTGTACGGCTATGGGGCAGGAGGGCATGGTGGTGGATGCCATCAAGTCCGGCGCCAGGGATTTTATTGTAAAACCGTTTAATGCTGAACGTATTGTTCAGACCGCACAGGCAATTTTAGGGGGCTGATCCCGGGCAGGAGGAATGAGAGATGGCATTTTTGAGTTCATTTGACATCAGTGCATCTGCTTTGAGCGCTCAACGTGTCCGTATGGATATTGCAGCAGAAAATATTGCCAATATCGACACCACCAGGACAGAAGGGGGTGGCGCATACCGCAGAAAGGATGTGCTCTTTGAGAGTTATGGGGCGAATTCTTTCCGTGAGGCGCTGCGCAATGCTTCTGCGGGAAAAGGATTTTCTGGCAGGAATGCAGGCGTCCGGGTTGCGGGAATCATTGAGGATGACCGGGAGATGAAACAGGTGTATAATCCAGGGCATCCGGATGCGGATGAGAATGGTTTTGTTACCCTGCCCAATGTGGATCTTCTGAAGGAGACGGTGGACAGCATGTCTGCCACCAGATCTTATGAGGCCAATGTTACGGCATTGAATGCAATGAAGCTGATGGCGCAGAAAGCGCTGGAAATTGGAAAATAACGTTCCGCGCATAGGAAAATTTGGATAAAAGGAGATTGAGAAATGGGCGCTAGCAGCTTTAATGAGATGGAACTGGACGCCATAGGCGAGATTATGAATATCAGCCTTGGGGCTTCGGCAACAGCAGTTTCCACGATGCTGGGCACAAAGGTGAATATTACCACACCGGTCGTGCTGGTTCAGACGCGTGAGGAATTTGAGTTCAAACGCTTAGAGCCTGCAATCGGTGTTGAGATTGATTATGTAGAAGGATTAGACGGCAAGAATATCATGATGTTCCGGAAAGAAGATATCCGGATCATTGTGGGAACCATGATGGGTGAGGAACCGCCGGCAGAGGCATTTGAGATGATGGATGAACTGTATATCAGTGCCATCTGCGAGGTTATGAACCAAATGATGGGGTCCTCCGCTACGGCTCTGTCGGAATTTTTGGGTACCGTTGTAAATATATCCACACCGAAGTCTTTTGAGGTGGGAGAACCAGAAGAGTTTAAGAATAAATATTTTACGGAAGAGAGCGGCATGGTAATCGTCCGCTTCCGGTTGGAGATTGAGGGGAAACTCAACAGTGAGTTCATGAACCTGATGCCGGTGAAACTGGCAAAGAGGCTTTTGGAGCCCTTCGCGGATTCCCTGGGAGAACCGGAATCTGCGCCTGCACCGGAGCCTGCGCCTGCACCGGAGCCTGCGCCGACACCGCAGCCTGAGCCTGCACCGCAGCCAGCGCCTGTTCCACAGCCGCAGCCAGCGCCAGCACCGCAGCCAGCGCCTGCACCACAGCCGACGCCCGCGCCGCAGCCAGCGCCAGCACCGCAGCCAGCGCCTGCACCGATGCCGCAGGCAGCACCTATGCAGCAAGATCCGGCAGCGGCAGGTGCGCAGCCGCCGTATTATGCCTATCCGCCTATGGGGATGGATCCTATGATGCTTCAGCTTCTCAACCAGATGCAGCAGACACAGATGCAGATGATGGAGATGATGAAGTCTTCCAAGCCTCATGAAGCGGCGCCTTCCAATACGGGCAGTTCGATTATCCGGCCTCTTACTTCCCAGCAGATGCAGGGAGATGAGGGAGACGGGGAAGAGGATAAGGCAAACCAGGAGATGCTGATGAAGGTGCCCCTGGAACTTTCGGTGGAGATCGGAAGAACCAAGAGGCTGGTGAAAGATATCCTGGAGTTTACCCAGGGTACTTTGGTAGTCCTTGACAAGATGGCCGGTGAACAGGTAGACCTGTTTGTCAACGGACAGTGTATTGCCAGGGGCGACATCGTGGTCGTAGAGGATAACTTTGGTATCCGTATTACAGAGATTGTATCAAGGGAACTGCATCCGGAAAGCTTATAAGATGGAAGAACTGACGATATTTCGCGCTGTGCTGACGGTTGTAATTGTTTTGGTGATGGCCTGGTGGTGCAGCCGCCTGCTTGGAAAGCAGTGGGCAGTGAGGACCGCCGGTTCCGGCAATATAGAACTAATCGAGCAGCTTCAGGTAGGGCAGGACCGGAGGATCCTGCTTATGAAGGTGGGGGAGAAGCATTTTCTGGTGGGCGTCAGCCCGGCTGGGATCCAGCTTCTGTCTGAGGTGGAAGGAGATTTTAAGGCGCCAAAGCCGCCGGAGATGCCTTCCGGGACACAGCTTCCTTTCCGGGAATTTCTTAAGCAGCATCGGGATAAATGGGAGGGAAAGCGATGAATGACCTTCTTACACAGTTGAATGGCGGGAACGTCCCTGCCCTGGAACTGATATTTTTGATTACCTTTGCGGCATTGCTCCCTTCGATTGTTATTATGATGACCTCCTTTACCAGGACGATCATCATACTGTCTTTTACGAGGAATGCCATGGGTGTCCAGCAGGCGCCGCCGAACATGGTATTGGTGGGCATTGCCATGTTCCTGACATTATATATTATGAGCCCGGTTATCAGCCGTATCAATGAGGAGGCTTACCAGCCCTATGTCCGTGAGGAGATCTCCCAGGAGGAGGCTCTGGAGCGGATGGTGGTTCCCCTGAAGGAATTCATGCTCCGGAATACGGAGGTGAATACCATGGAGACATTCGTCAGGATGTCCGGCGTGGAAGTTCCGGAGAACCCGGAGGATTATCCTCTGACCGTGGTTGTCCCGGCTTTCATGACCAGTGAACTGAAAGCAGGGTTCACGGCAGGCTTCCTGATTTATCTGCCGTTTCTGCTGGTGGATATTATCGTATCCACAACACTGATGTCCATGGGTATGGTAATGCTGCCTCCGGCTATGATTTCCCTGCCCTTTAAACTATTGCTTTTTGTGACAGTGGACGGATGGGAACTCCTGTTTTCCAGTATTGTTACGAGTTTCCGATAGGAGGGCATCCCAGGTAGAGAGGAGAGCAGAACAATGTCGGATCTGCAGATTATGGATATTTTGTACCAGACATTCCAGCTGGCAGTGCGGCTCACCATGCCGTTCCTTCTGATCAGTATGATCGTGGGTGTGCTGATTGCAATTTTCCAGGCAGCAACCCAGATCAATGAGCAGACCCTCACTTTCGTGCCGAAGTTCCTTTCGATTCTGGCAGTGATGGGGTTTTTAGGAAGTACAATCCTGGCTATGCTGCAGGACTTCACCAGGCTCATGATGTCCTATATAGGGGGCTGATAACCCATGTTTATCCTGTTTGCCCTGATTTTTATGCGGATGAGCGGAGCCATTGCTTTTAATCCGATTTTCGGAAGGACCAATTTCCCGAGGATGGCAAAAGGATCGCTGATTTTTCTGCTGTCCTTAATGCTGTATGTGGGAACGGATGGTGTGCTGAGCCATTATCCGGCCAATATGGTAGAATATGGCGTTATGCTTGTAAAAGAGTTGATGGTAGGTTTCGTGTTAGGGTTTTCTATGGAACTTACCTTTTCCATAGTCCGGTTCGCATCCGCGATTATGGACCATACCATGGGGCTTTCCATGGCTCAGGTATACGACCCGCAGTACAATACACAGATGACCATTACTTCCGGCCTTTACTATGCCTTCCTGGCCATGGTATTCCTTGCAGTAGACGGGCATGTGCGGCTGATCGCCTTGTTTTTTTCTTCGGCCAGGCTGATTCCCTTTGGGGAGGTGGTGATCCGGCCGGAACTTTCACAGCTGATGCTGGAGATTTTCCGCACCTGTGTGGCGACCGGGTTCCAGTTTGCTTTTCCTTTGGTGGCCATGGAACTGGTGACGGAGGCGGCAGCGGGGATCCTGATGAGGATGATTCCCCAGATCAATGTGTTCGCTATTAATTTCCAGATCAAGATCCTGGTGGGGCTTATGATGCTGGTATACCTTTTCAGCCCCATGGCAGCACGGCTCTATGTGATGATTGACAACATGTTCCTCTATATGCAGCGCCTGCTTGCCCTGATGGCATAGGTTCCCGGCAGCAGCATTGGCGCGGGGCTGGTTTGGATGACAGAAGGGAGTGGTGGAATTGGCGGAGTCCAACGGACAGGAGAAGACCGAAAAACCTACCAGTAAACGGCGGAAGGATGCCCGCAAGGAAGGAAATGTATTCCAGAGCAGGGATGCCGTTACGGTAGTGATGCTGTTCGGCGTATTCTGTATACTGAGGCTGCTGCTTCCGCTCCTGTATGAGACCATACGGGATTGTATGGTTTATTTTTTTAGCGCAGTGGGAAATGAGAATCCGTTGGGCACTTCACCTCATATCTATATATACATGGTGGTGGCAGTTATCAAGTGTGCAATGCCGGTTCTTCTGGCTTCCATGGTTTTGGGGATCATTGCCCATGGAGTCCAGACGCGCTTTAATGTCAGCTTCCAGTCTCTCCGCCCGAAATTCAGCAAGATGAACCCAATAAACGGGATCAAGAAGATGTTCGGCATCAAGAAACTGGTGGATCTGGCCAAAAACCTGATCAAGATCGCGTTGCTGGTAGTCCTTTTGGTGAATCTGCTGAAGACGGATCTGATCGAAGTATCGCAGATGCTGGATATGCAGGCTTATACCTCCGCAATCCGGATGCTCCAGCTGGTATTTGAACTGGTGGTGAAGGTTTGTGTGGCATTTGCGGTGGTTGCCTTTTTTGATTACCTTTACCAGCGGTGGGATTATGAAAACAACCTGAAGATGACCAAGCAGGAGGTAAAGGACGAGTATAAGAACACGGAAGGAAATCCGGAGATAAAGGGAAGGATCCGCAGGCTGCAGCGCCAGATGGCGATGAGCCGTATGATGCAGAAAGTTCCCGAGGCAGATGTGATCGTGAGGAACCCGACCCATTTTGCCGTGGCATTAAAATATGACCCTGAGAAGAACGGGGCGCCCGTGGTCCTTGCCAAGGGGCAGGACGAACTGGCATTGCGGATCGTGCGTGTCGGTGAGGAGAACGGGGTGTATGTGATAGAGAACCGGCCTTTGGCGAGGGCTCTCTATGCTTCCTGTGAACTGGACCGGGAGATCCCGGCAGAGTTTTATGGGGCGGTGGCAGAGATTCTGGTGTATATTTACCGGGAGAGCCACAGGGAGGATATGCTCCGGTGATGGGGCTGATTTGATTCTATATCATATGGATGGAGTTTTTCATGAAGAAGATGCTGAGTTATTCGGTAGTACTGTTTGTGCTTACCGTAATCCTGTTATTGATTATACCACTGCCGGCGGCCTTGGTGGATGTGGCCATTATCATCAATATGTCCCTTTCCATGATGATACTGGTCACCACAATGACCATCCGGGAACCGCTGGAGTTTTCCATATTTCCGTCATTGCTGCTGATCACCACATTGTTCCGATTAGGGATTAATGTGTCCACTACCAGGAACATCCTGACAAATTCCGGTTCTTCCGGGCAGGTCATCAAGGCATTTGGTGATTTCGTGCTCCAGGGGAACGTGGTGGTAGGACTGATCATTTACATGATTATCGTGTTGATGCAGTTTATCGTTATCACCAAAGGCGCCGAGCGTGTGTCCGAGGTGGCTGCAAGGTTTACCCTGGACGCTATGCCCGGTAAGCAGATGGCCATTGACGCTGACTTAAATTCCGGCCTGATCAATGAACAGCAGGCAAAGATCCGGCGTGAGAAGATCCAGCGGGAAGCAGATTTTTATGGTTCCATGGATGGTGCCACCAAGATCGTTAAGGGTGATTCCGTGATGTCCCTGATCACAACAGCCATTAACCTGATCGGCGGAAGCATTATTGGTATCGTGCAGGGAGGCGGAACCATTGGCGATGTATTGAACACCTATTCCATTGCCACGGTAGGTGACGGCCTGGTAGGCCAGATCCCGTCTCTGCTGATCTCCACGGCTACGGGCATGATTGTTACCCGGGCAGTGTCAGAGGGCAGCCTGAATGAGGATGTATCAAAGCAGTTTATGGGGCAGCCCACAGCGATTATGATCAGCGGCATCGTGATTGCCGTTCTGGCCGTGATCCCCGGGATGCCGGTAATCCAGCTGCTGATTATCTCGGTGGGGCTGATCGGAGGGGGCTATTATCTGTCAAGGCGCCTGAAGGCAGAGCCTGGCCTGGCTTTGGCCGGGGCATTCGGGGCGCCGGCAGAACCTGGGATGGCGCCGGAGGCGGCCCAGGAGGAAGCCCAGGAAGAGGCATCAAGGCCCGTCAGCGAGGAGGAGTATTTTAAAGATGTCAACAATGTCTACACCCTGCTTTCGGTGGAGGCAATTGAGATGGAATTTGGCTATAGCCTGATTCCCCTGGTGGATGAATCGGTGGGAGGACGGCTGATTAACCGGATTATTATATTCCGGCGGCAATATGCACAGGATATGGGTTTTGTCATTCCCTCGATCCGTCTTAGGGACAGTTCCGGTTTGAATACGAACCAGTACTGTATTAAGATCAAGGGTGAAGAGGTGGCCAAGGGAGAGATCCTGGTGGACTATTACCTGGCCCTGGAGCCGGAAAACCCGGAAAAGGAGATTGACGGTATCGAGACCATTGAGCCGGCTTACGGCATCCCCAGCCGCTGGATCCGGCCGGAGAACAGGGAGTTGGCGGAGATTTACGGCTATACGGTTATTGACCCCCTGTCTGTGCTGGTGACCCATTTATCCGAGGTGGTGAGGCAGCATGCCCATGAATTGATCACCAGGCAGGAAGTGATCCATCTGGTGGACAATATCAAGAAGACTTCCCCGGAACTGGTGGAGGAGGCATTCCCGAATGTGATCAGCTACAGCATGTTCCAGAAGATCCTGACCAGCCTGCTAAAGGAAGGGGTTCCCATCAAGGATCTGGAGACGATTATTGAGACCATTATCGAGACGATATCCGACACAGGGCTGCCGGTCAAAGATGTGGACGGCATGATTGAGAATATCCGTGCCGCACTGAAGCGCACGATTACCCGCATGTACTGTGAGGACGGCAGCATGAAGGTGATCACTATGGATGCCGAATTGGAGAGGACGATGGTGGGGTGCCTTTCCAAAGGGGAAAGGGGCTATTATCTTGCCCTGAGCCCGGATGTGCTCCAGAGCCTGATCAACCAGGTCACGGTTCAACTCAAGAAATTTAACGGGCTTTCCCAAAACCCGGTGATTTTGACATCCCAGGTGATGCGGGTTCATTTTTACCGGCTGATTGACCAGTTTTACCCCAACGTGCGGGTCCTGTCCTTTAATGAAATATCCAACAACGTCCAGATTCAGTCTATTGGCAGCCTGACCCTTGATAATACGGGTAGAAAAGGCGCCTGAGCGGTTCAAAGGAGGTGACGCAAAGGATGCTGCCCACAGATTATCTGGAAGAGAAGACGAATGAAGAGTTACTGGAGATGTACCGGAAAGAGGGAAAGCTGGAGGTAAAGCAGGCCTTGACCCTCCGCCACCTCTACATAGTCAAAACGATTGCCATGCAGATGCGCAGCGTTTATGCAGGAACCCTCCAGATGGAAGATATTATCAATGAAGGCGTGATTGCCATCATGAAAGGTATTGACAGATACGACCCGGAGCGGGATAATAAGTTTGAGACTTTTATTTCCCGGAGAATCCGTGGGATGATCATAGACCTGGTTCGCAAGAATGACTGGATGCCCAGAGATTTCCGCAAGCAGGTGAAAGCTATGGAGGATGCCCGGACGGCTCTGGAGAGGACGCTGGGGCATCTGCCCTCAGACGAGGAGACTGCGGACTTTATGGGGATGGATATCCGCAAATACCGCAAACTCCAACGGATGAGCGTTATGATGAATGTGCTTTCCCTGGATATGATAACCGATGATGAGGGGGAGCATCAGTCATTGCAGCTTTCCAGCGGGGATCCGGACTCTCAGCCAGAGAAGGCATTTTTAAAAGGTGAGTCCCGCCAGGTACTGGCAGAGGCGATTGAAAGCCTGAAGGAAAAAGAAAAGCTGGTGGTTTCCCTGTATTATGTGGAAGAACTGAATATGGGGCAGATTGCCCAGGTTTTAAAGGTCAGTGAGCCGCGGATTTCACAGATCCACAGTTCGGCTATACGGAAGCTAAAAGCATATATGAGCAATTACCGATAAATGAGTTATGGGACCATAAGGGAAGAGCGCTGCGGCAGGATGCGATGTGCCGGGCGTTTCAGGCTGAAAGGAGGAGATGGGCATGTATCAGGGTTTTTATAATCTGACATCTGGTATGCTGACTCAAAGCAGGAATTTAAACGTTATCAGTAACAATATGGTGAATGTCCAGACCGCAGGGTATAAGCGGGATAAGATGGTCAGCACAACATTTCAGGAGGAGATGCTTTACCGGACAGGGAAGCGCTATAAAGAGGGGGCGGAGGAACTTGCCACAACCTCCAAGATCCGGACGGCTGAGAGGACTTATGTGAACTATGAGCAGGGAAGCTTTGACGTGACAGACGGTATTTTTGATTTTGCCTTGGCTGAGAAAGGGTTTTTCTGCATCCAGACCCCAATGGGGGTCCGTTATACCCGCAATGGGTCTTTCTGCGTGGATGATGAAGGATATCTCTCCTTAAACGGCATGGGGCGCGTCTTGGGAAGCGACGGCCAGCCAATAGCCATTGATAATGAGAATTTTACTGTGGACGGCAGGGGCAACATCCGTGTCAGCGTAACCACAGGGGGAGGCTCCGAGGATGAAGCGGCGACGACGGAAGTCCATGAACTTGGTACGCTGAGGGTCGTGGATTTTGAGGACTATGAGCAGCTGCATAAGGAAGATTATGGCCTGTATTCTACTGGCCAGGCCCCTCAGGAGGTGGAAAACCCTCCCATCGTGTGGAGGACATTGGAGAGATCCAATGTGGACATGGTGGAGGAGATGGTTTCCATGATGACATCCCAGCGGGCGCTGCAGAGTGCTGCACAGGTGCTCAAAATGTATGACCAGCTTCTGAGCAAAGCGGCAACGGATGTAGGCAGATTGTAAAGACGGTAAGGAGGAAGTATAGATTATGTATCAGTCATTTTATACAGGCGCTTTAGGTGCCGGGACCTGTATGGCCAAGATGGGCGTGATGGCCAACAATCTGGCCAACATCAACAATGAAGGCTTTAAGCCCAAGACAGCGGCCTTTTCCGATCTCCTCAATTACAATCTGAATGATTCCGAGGGGGCGGTTACGGAACTGATGGCAGGCAACGGTGTGCGGATGCAGCGGACCTATACAAGCTATGAAGTGGGGGCCCTGGTTCCGACAAACAGTGACTGCGATTATGCCATACTGGAGGACAATGCATTCTTTATGGTCCAGGATCCGGCCACAGGGGAGATTACCTACACCAGAAGCGGGAATTTCCATAAAGGAAAGATGGATGACGGCTATTATCTGACCACGGCCAACGGAAAACTGGTGCTGGACCAGAACGGGGAACCTCTGAAAGCAGATGTGATCGATGTGGAGAAGATCCGTGAGATGATGGAAGAGGACTATGAGCCGGAAGAAGACGAGGATGAGGACGAGGAGGAAGATGAGGATGCTCCCCGCATCAGCGTGTATACTTTTTCCAATCCCAGTCATTTGCTTAGTGTAGGGGATAACGAATATGCCGCCCCGGCCGGCATGGAGCCGGAATTGGTGGAAAATGCGAAGATCATGTCCAGCACCCTGGAACGTTCCGGTACGGATATGTCAAAAGAGATGGTGCGGGTGATCGAGTGCCAGCGTGCTTATTCTTATGCGCTTAAGATGGTAACTACAGCAGATGAGATTGAAAACACGATTAATTCCCTGCGAGGGTAACAGAATGAATGGGAGGGCATACAGTGACTAAGAAACTCAAAAGCTATGAGGATATGAATCTCCAGGAACTGGATGTGATGAAGGAGATCAGCAGCATCGGTACCAGCCATGCAGCCACATCCCTTTCCAAACTTCTGCAGAAGGAAGTACGGATTTCCATCCCGGAAATCAGCGTCCTCGGATATGACGAAACCGTAAGCCGTATTGGCGAGATTGAGGAACTTGTGGCCGCCACGCTGGTAAGGATGTCTAATGAGGTTAACGGCCTGATGCTGTTTATCTTTAAGCTGGATCTGGCTAACGTGGTATTGGAAAAGCTGATCGGGAGAAGGTATGATTCCTTTGAACAGATGGATGAACTGGATTATTCTGCCCTGGAAGAAGTAGGGAATATCATTATTTGCTCCTATGTGAACGCCTTTACCCAGCTGGTGGGGGTGGAGATTGACCTGTCCGTGCCAAGTTCCACATTGAATATGCTGGGAGGCATCCTGACAGTGCCCATGGCAGAATACGGATATGAAACCGACAAATTGATGTATATCAATGCAGAATTTATCATGGATGGAAGGAAATTGTCCGATGGGCTTTTGATGCTTCCGGACATTGACTCCCTCAACAGTATCTTAGAGAAATTAGGAGTTTTGTGATGGCGGAGAGGGATATCAAAGTAGGGATAGGTGATATGAAGTTTACCAGGGGGGCCGGCACGATTATTACATATGCCCTTGGTTCCTGCATAGGGATTACGTTGTATGACCCGGCTATTAAGCTGGGAGGGCTTTTGCATATTATGCTGCCAACCAGGAATGATCCTGGTGATACTAAAGTGTTTAAATATGCAGACAGCGGGATCCATGAGATGATCCGCAAGCTTTCTGCCTTTGGGATGGTGAAAAGCAGAACCATCGTGAAGATTGCGGGAGGAGCCAAGATGTTCGATATCAAGGGGAATACGGACTTTGGCAATATCGGGCAGAGAAACGCGGCGATGGTAAAAAAGATACTGATGGAAGAGAAATTGCGCATTTCAGCAGAGGATACCGGCGGAGCTTACGCCCGTACCATGCTTTTGAATGTGGCCACCGGGGAAGTGTCAATCCGCACGGTGGGAAAGCCGGAGAAGAGGCTATAGGCAGCTGGCGGTTTTTTGCCGCTGGTGGAAAAGGGAGGCCTGCCGCTTGTGGCGCATGAAGGTTTAGAGAGGAGCGTATGAACGTGGAGAAAGAAAAAGAAGGAATCCTGCTGGAATCGGGTACGAACGAAATTGAGATTATGAAATTCACGATTCAGGGTGAGTTTTACGGGATCAATGTGGCAAAGGTCAAGGAGATCATGATGTCGGAGAAGGTCAAGGCAATGCCCCATGCCCATCCTGCGGTGGAAGGGATCTTCAAGCCCAGGGATATCTTGATCACTGTGATCGACCTTGGGTTTTACCTGACTGGCGAACGCCTGGAGCATCAGCCCAGGGAACTGTTTATCGTGACGAATTTTAATAAAATGACCGTGGCATTCCGGGTGCAGAGCATTGAGGGGATCAGCCGGATTTCCTGGAAGGATATCCAGAAGCCGGATAAGACGCTGAGCAATGGGGATGAGGGCGTGGCCACAGGCATTGCCCAATGTGCAGGGGAACTGGTGACGATCCTGGATTTCGAGAAGATTGTGGCAGAGATTGCGCCTGAGACCAGCATCCAGCTTTCGGAGGTGGAGCAGATGGGCGACCGGCCAATCTGCAATAACCCGTTGGTGATAGCTGAGGACTCCATTCTTCTGCAGAAGATGATCGATGAGGCGCTGGAGCGGGCAGGATTCACCAACATCAAGAATTTCAACAATGGCCAGGAGGCATGGGACTACCTGCATTCCATCAGCAAGGACGATGATTTGTATGAGAAGGTAAACCTGATCATAACGGATATTGAGATGCCCAAGATGGATGGCCACCGGCTGACGAAGCTGGTCAAGGACGACCCCAGGCTGAGGCATCTTCCGGTGGTGATCTTCTCCTCCCTGATTGATGACCAGATGCGCCTGAAAGGCCAGAGTTTGGGGGCTGACGAACAGCTGACCAAGCCGGAGATCGGCAACCTGGTGCATGTCATTGACCATTTGCTGGTGCGGTTTGAGAGGACAATCCGGGATTTATCGGAATAGCAGGCAATTGTGCTGAGCACTTTCAGGGCCTTTTTGCATAAAAGGTGTTTGAAGGTGCTCATGATAATATTTGGAGGTTGATTTGGTGAAGAGACGGATGGCAGTGGCTTGTTGGAGCCTGATATTTGGGATAACGGCATCTTTTCCGGCTGTGGCAGGGGAATGGGAATTGTCGGAGGACGGGAAGTACTGGACTTACTGTGAATCCCCGGGAAACCCCATAGAGGATGAATGGATTGAGGACAACGGCAAGACTTATTATCTGGATTCAAAGGGGAGAATGAAAACCGGCTGGGTGACAGAGGAAGATAGCGGAAACCGTTATTTTATGGGTGAGGACGGCGCCATGTGCCGGAATACTTTTACCAAGGACGGCCGCTATGTGGGGCCGGATGGGCTGCGTGTGGAACGTTATGATACCTACCGCAAGGCGGTTAAGTCTGAACTGAAAAAGGCAGTCAGGAAAAAGAGTTCAAAAAAGAGCAGCCGGAAAGGCGCATCATCTGCCACAGAGACGAGGCAGCAGTATTTTCTGATGGCAGACTTAAACCTTGATGAATATATGGATCTGGTAGTGATGGAGGGAACGGAAGAGAACAAAAGCCTGGTGGAAATTGCTATCTGGGATCCGGAGGAGGAGAAGTTCCAGCTGTCTGCGGAGTTTGATGAGCCGGAGGAGAGCGCCGTGGGCAGCAATCTGTACCGGGATCCTCAGGGGGAGACTGTGTGGCTGGAACTGACCGAGCCGAACGGAGACTTCAGCCTTTTCCAGATGGTGGATCAGGATTCCGGCTTTAAGAGTGTCTGGAGTTTTGTCATGGAATTGGATGACTGGGGAGGGCCGGAATATTTGGTCAACGGCCAGGCAGAAGATAAGGAGGACTGGGATCAGGATATGGCGGAGGCACTCCGGATGAGGGGTAATGAGGTAATCAGCGGGTATCTTCCGGCAACTGATGAGAATATCAAGGCACAGGTGGACCGTGTGCTCACAGAGGAAGAACTGGGTCTTTGGTAAGAGTGGGGCACCGGAAAGTAAAGCTGTTTGTTCTTTTGTGTTTCGGAATGAAGAATTCCTGCAAATGCAACGCTCTAGCTTTATCTTCCGGCGCCCCATGCTATCTGCAGCTTCCAGGGGGACGGAAGAAAGTGGTTGCGGATCGGCGGGATATGTGGTATGGTAAAAATGTCTTTTTCGGACAGCATTCTGTCTGTCTGGAATTCTGATATCTCTTGAACAGGAGATTATTCTTTTGCCAGGGGAAGATTTCTTTTGGCGTTTCTTAGCGGCTTCGGTCGGACAAGAAAATCCCAGCAGTGTACAATATCATATCAGGAGGAATTGCGTATGAAGAAAGGTTTGGCTTTGTCTGCCCGGAAGGGGACAGGCAGGCAAAAACAGAATGAGACAGGAAGACGGGGGCCACTGGCGAAATATTTCCCCAATGTCCGGTCCCGGAATGAAGTTATCCGGATTATCCATTCCCGGAAGGATTTAAGAAAGATTTTTTATCAATGGAATAAGGAGGAGCAGGAAGCGTTTCTGGACTGTTGTACAGGTGCCAGGGGGATGAAGGTACTGTATGACGGCATTTTTAAGGAGGTATTTAACCCGGAGGCAGCCCCGGAACGGTTGGAGGGGCTGCTGACTTTACTGATGAAACGGGAGGTAATGGTGAAGCAGGTGCTTCCCAATGATTCCGTGCGCCTGGGGGCAGAGTCGTCTTTGCTTTATACGGATATTATTATTCAGCTGGAGGATGGGAGCCTGGCCAACGTGGAGGTGCAGAAAATCGGGTATGCCTTTCCTGGGGAGAGGAGCGCCTGCTATTCGGCAGACCATCTGTTGCGACAGTATAAGCGGGTACGTGGTGAGATGGGAAAGAAGTTCAACTACCGAAATATCAAAAATGTCTATACGGTTGTCTTTTTTGAGCAGTCACCGGAGGAGTTCCACCGCTTTCCGGAACAATGGCTCCATGTGTTCCGCCAGAAATCAGATACCGGGCTTTGCCTGGAACTTTTACAAGAATATTATTTTGTCCCTCTTGACATTTTCAGGGAAACGATGGAAAATAAACGTATTAGCAGTGAGTTGGAGGCATGGCTTTCTTTTCTGAGTTATGATGAGCCGGAGAGGATTGAGGAGTTGATTACCGGATATCCGAAGTTCAAAGCCATGTATGGGGATATTTTTGAAGTCTGCAGGAATATGGAAAAGGTGATGGATATGTACTCAAAGGAACTTCAAGAACTGGATCATAATACGGTGTTGTATATGATTGATGAGATGCAGGAACGGCTGAATGAAAAGAGGGCATTGCTGAAGGAACTGGATGTGCAGCTGAAAGAGAAGGATATACAGCTGAAGGAACTGGATGTGCAGCTGAAAGAGCAGGATGTGCAGCTGAAGGAGCGGGATGCACGTCTGAAGGAGCAGGACTCACAGCTGAGGGAGCAGTGTTCCCAAATGGAGGAAATGGCAGGATTGATTGCCCAACTTCAGGAGCAGATGTCGCTTTTGCAGAGAAACATCGACCCTAGCTGAAAAAAGAAGCATGGCTATTTTCAGGCCATGCTTTTTATAATGGGATAGCTGCACGAAAACTTATTTTTTGTGACGGGGGTTCTCCCGCACTTTATTGCAGGCTTTAATCAATTCGGTCAGCATGTAAATACGGAATTTGCTCTCATAGTAGCTGAGAATCGGGGGGAGCGAATCCTTGCTGCTCACTACATATTTGGACGGAAGCCCGGTAAGTGCGAGGGCACATACGTCTGATACGCAACGTTTGCACTTGCAGACATTGTACTGCTCCAAATAGTTATCAATATCCTGCCGGAGGATCAGCTGTTCCATCACATTGACAAAACGGTAATCATCCTGTGTCAGGTTGTCGCTAATCTGGCTTTTGGGTATGACCATGTGCGGCATGATCTTGGTTGGTGCAGGGTTGTCGGCAGCGGTGTCAGGCTGTGGAGCCGGTTCCGCAGCAGGAGCCGGTGCAGGAGCAGCTTCCGGTGCAGGCTGCACAGCCGGTTCGGGGGCTGCAGCGGGCTGCTGTGCGGCAGCGAATGCAGCGGCGATCTCATCCGCGCTCATGGTGCGGTTGGAGGCGGGAGCCGGTTCTGGAGCAGCTTCCGGTGCAGGCTGCACAGCCGGTTCGGGGGCTGCAGCGGGCTGCT
>CAJURT010000004.1:0-67994 GCA_910588875.1 uncultured Lachnospiraceae bacterium | reverse complement strand
GTGCGGCAGCGAATGCAGCGGCGATCTCATCCGCGCTCATGGTACGGTTAGAGGCGGGAGCCGGTTCGGTAGCGGCTTCCGGTGCAGGCTGGGAAACCGGTTCAGGGGCGGCTTCAGCGGAAGGCTCCTGCGCGGCATCTTCTTTCAGTTCTTCGGAGAGTTTGCTTAAAATTTCCTGTGAAACGCGGTCATTTCTGCTGCCTTCGTCTACTACGGTCACCTTTTTCGGGGTGACAGAATGGGATTGGACATCGCTCTTTTTGTCCTGCCCGGCAGCAGCTGTATCCGGTGCAACGGAATCATTGGACTGACTGGAATCGCCGGAAGCGCCGTTGGTCAGAAGATCCATTACGTGTGAAGTTTTGTTCGTTTTCTTAGCCATTGTCTGATACCTCCTTTAAATGGATCTCTGGTGCAATCTCATCAAGAAATGCCAGATAATCCTTCACCGCCGATGAGCGGGGATTATATGAAAATATGCTTTCACCGTGAGCCGGAGCCTCTGCTACGGCAACTCCGGAACGGATCTTAGTGTCGAATACCCGGGAATTGATCTGGTTTGCTAAGTGCTCGGCCATCTCCAGGACATCCCGGGACAACAGGGTGCGGGCATTGAAGCGCGTAAGCAGGATACCCAGGACATTAAGCCCCGGATTGAAAGTGTCGCGCACCGTGTCGATGGTCTCTTTTAGCTGGGCAAGCCCCACCAGGCTTAAAATATCGGAAGCCATGGGGATGATCAGAAAATCAGAAACCGAGTAAGCGTTGACCGTCAACAAATTCAGTGCCGGCGGTGTATCTATAATAATATAATCATACTGGTCGATGACCGGCCGGATCGCATCCCTGAGGATATACTCCCTTCGGCCTTTGACGGAATCCAGGCCGCTGCTGCTTAGGGTGATGTCCGAGACCAGAAGGTCGCCATATTGGCTCTTAAAAAGCGCATCCTGAACCGGCACGGTGCCTTTTAAGACATCCAGCACCGTATAGGGGTTATCCATACCGGCGCCGAGGCAGAACCCTAAGTTCCCTTGCGGATCCAGGTCGATACCAAGAACCCTCTTGCCCGCAAGAAAAATCCCCGAGGCAATTGCCGCGGACGTGGTAGTTTTGCCGACTCCGCCTTTCTGATTGGAAACTGTAATTATGATAGACAAAACGGTACCTCCAATGATAGAATAGTAAATGGTAAAACGAATTTTTCAGTTCAGATATTATTTTTATTATATAACATGTCGATAAATAAGTATAGATTAAAAATGATTTTTTTCTGAGGTTTACTGTTTCAGATGAAAGAGATTGGAAGAGAAAGGAGACATAAAAATGGCGAGTATATCATCGGCAAACAGCCTGGGAAATACAACTTTGAGGGGATACGGTGGAATGGCATCCGGCATTGACCGTGACGCCATCATTGAGCAGATGACCCTGGGCACTACCACAAAGATCAATAATCAGGAGAGTGCGATCACCAAGTTGGAGTGGAAACAGGAGGCATATAGGAGCATCAGCGACAAGATCCTGGATCTCTATGATGACTTTGCCAGCTATACCGGCACCAACAGCTTAAAAGATCCCACCGCTTTTGCCAAGACTCTGATCAGCGTGCTGGGCAAGGAGGAGTCCACCCGTTTTGTCACCGCGTCCGGCCTTTCGGATCTGGTAGGCAGCGTGTCCATTGAGTCAGTGCGGCAGCTGGCTTCTTCCAGCGTGCAGATGTCCGATAAGCGCCAGGATTCCACCTTGAACATGTCTATGAAGGATCTGGGCGGGAAGGCGGCTACTTATGCGAATTTGATGAATGCGCAGCTTCGGTTTGCCGACCAGAATGGCGAGAATATTCAGACCTTTACATTTGCCACCAGTTATACTAAGGATGACGGAACCGTCAAACAGATTAACTACCATCCGGAAAACGAAGCGGAATATCAGGAATTGGTAGACGATCTGAATGTGCTGCTGGAGAAATCCTCGGTGAAGCTTGGAAGCGGTGACAAGGACCAGATCGGCAAAGTGATGGAGTTTGTGTACGAAGGCGGCAAGGTGAAGATTAAGAATAAGCCTTCCGGTTCCGAAAGCGGACCGATAGGCAGCAGCGGCTATTATATCCAGAGCAATTCCACTGCTTTGGCCGGTTTGGGATATACAGGGAAAACCGGCGGCACAGATAAGATCGACCTGACACAATATAACGGAAACCTGCAGGATTTTGAAAAATCCGTAGTCACAAGGGTCAACACGATCAATTTCTTAAAGAACGAGAAGCTGACCTTCAAATATGACGGCAGTTCCAAAGAGATTATGCTGATCACGAACGATGAGGCAAACCAGCTGCTTAACCTGAGCCTTGATGATGATAAGCTGCAGGATATATTGGGGATTACTGAGACAGAACTTGCCGATCTGAAAAAGAAAATCGAAGATGCCATCAGGGCGGACGAAACGGCAGGCGCAGAAGAAGACGCCCATAAAAAGATTGAATCGGATATCCAGAAAGAAGTAATAGACGAGGTTCTTGATGAGTTAAGGACAGAACTGAGAGACAAGAATCCCGAACTGGCTGGTCTTGCAGACGACGATCCAAAGATGATCGAGGCGATGAATGAAGCTTTGAATGAAAAGTCGCCGGCTGTCCGCGTCCAGGAAAAGCTGATTCAGGAAGCGGAAAGCAAAGGGCACACTTCTGCATCGGTGGAACAAGAAGTTAAGGCAGAACTTGAGAAAGAAATCAAGGATAAACTGCGTGCAGAACTGCGGGAGAAGAATCCTGAACTGAAAGATCTTGCAGACGACGATCCAAAGATGGTTGATGCATTGAACCAGGCATTAGGTGAAAAATCAATGGAAGTCAGGATGCAGGAAGTGCTGGCCGCGGAGGCAGCTAAGAATGGCCATACAAATGCAAAGGTTGAGAAGGAGATAGAGGAAAAACTCAGGGCAGAGATAGAAGATTCGCTGGCAGGTACAACATTCCCCTCAGAAGAAGACAAAGAGGCTAAGATTGAAGAACTTCTGAAACAAAAATTAGAAGATAAGCCGATGTCTGAGCGGGTAGCAGAAAGGCAGGCAGAACTTGCCATGGATGACCGGGTAAAGGCAGGCCAGGTAAAACATGCATTAGATGACAGGATAGAAGCAAGAGAAGCCACGGATTTTGAGAAAGAAAAGGCAGCTGCCCTGGAAAAGAGGGTTGAGCAAAGGCTGTCGGAAAAGTCGATGACTGCAAGGATCACAGAGCAGGCAACCTTGGCTCAGCAGGATGAAATATCAAAAGAACTCAACGCAAGACGCCTGGAGATGATCAAGGAGAACGTCCAGAACCGCCTGAACAAAGCCTTCGGTACAGACAATGTCCAGGTAGATATCGACGGCGAGAAGCTGACCTTCAAGACCAAGAAACCGGATTCCTCCGTATCTGTCAGCAGCAGAGACGGCAGTGTGCTTTACACATTAGGGATTTCCAATGGCGAGTCCAATAAGGTAAATACCAGCGGAACCTTAAAGCAGTCCGCCTTAGGAATCGATATTAACGACGACAAATATAAAGACGGCCTTGTGATCAACGGGGTTAAGATCGGCGGAATCGATGAAAAGACGAGCATCAGTACGATCCTGTCCAAGATCAATTCCTCGGATGCCGGGGTGAAGGCTACTTACGTTGCCGCTACCGGGCAGTTTATGCTGGTATCGGAGGAAACCGGGTCCGGGCGTGAAATCAATCTGGATTCCGCGTTGGCCAGGGATCTGTTTGGCCGGTCGGATGTGGATGCTGACAGCACGGTGGACAGCATGGGGCTGTGGTCTGGTGGCGACGGTGCAAAAGATTTTGAAATCGGCGGCCAGAAGTTAAGCATTACAAAAGACACCAAGATTTCTGACCTCCTGGATCAGATAAACGGTACGAAGAATGAGGACGGAAGCGTAAAGACGCCGGGGTTAGGGCTTACTACGGCAGACGGAAAGGCTGTGACGGCTTCCTTCGATGAAGAGACAAGGTCTTTCGTCTTAAAAGATTCCGACGGCAAGGATGTTACCAGCGAGTTTGCGTCCGGCATGTCAGATTCCGCCAAAACCTTTTTCTCCGACCGGAACAAAGATTATTTTGTCGGCGGACAGGATGCCATCATTGATGTCAGCTACGGCAACGGCATGTCGGTTACCATGGAACGTGCTTCCAACACTTTTGACCTGGAAGGGATGACGGTTACGGTATCCGGTGTGTTCGGCGGCGAATATAAGAAGGATGCAGACGGCAACGTAATCACAGGGGCAGACGGCAAAGCAGAGTGGGTGAAGGATACTTCTGCCGGGGTGAATTTCAGCGCCAAAGCCGATGTAGACAAGGTGACGGAGAAGGTAAAGAAATTCTTTGAAGCCTTTAATGCCATTGCATCGGAGATCAACACCCAGGTGACCACCCGCCCGGACAGTTCTTACGGCCCGCTGACTGACGAGCAGAAGGACGAGATGAGCGAGACTTCCATCGAGAACTGGGAAAAGAAAGCAAAGTCCGGATTGCTGTTTAATGATTCCACCATGCGTGATTTGAGCATGGATGTCCAGTCAATCTATACGAAGCTGATGGGCCAGACCGGCCTTAGCTACGAAGACCTGAAGGAGATGGGGATTACCTATTCGGACAACGAGAAGGACGGCGGTGTCCTGGTCTTTGATGAGACGGCATTCCGCAGTGCGATGGAGAATAAGCCTGAGAAGGTATCGGCACTCTTCACAGGCAATGGCGGGAAGGGCAAGGGCCTGATAAAGACGGTGGAGGATACCTTTACCCCATATGCAACCCGCTATGCATCCAGGAATGGCAATTCCTATGGACGCCTGATCGAGGAGGCCGGTTCTGAGAAGATACCGACTTCGATCATGAAGAACCAGATCTATAGGGAGATCAAGAGCAAGCAGGAGTTGATCGAACAGCTGCGGGCGAAGCTAAAGACCGAGCAGGACCGTTATATCTCCCAGTTTACAACCATGGAGACGATGATCAACCAGATGAATTCCCAGGCCAGCTATCTGTCGCAGATTACAGGCTAAGGAGAGAGAAAGGGATTGGATGAACGGATATAGTCGTTACAAGGAAAAGAGCATTTATTCGATGTCAAGTGCAGAGCAGCTTTTGCTGCTCTTTGACGAGGCGATCAGCCGGTTGAACCGGGCGGAATATTCACTGAAGGATAAGGATTATCCGGATTTTGAGGATTGTGTCACCCGGGCGAGCCGAATTGTGCGCTATCTGATGGATATTCTGGATATGAACCAGCCGATCAGCATGGATCTGAGAAGGATATACAATTATCTGGTATATGATCTCAGTATGGTAAAGGCAGGAAGAGAGAGAAGACAGGATGAGATCGGGCGTATCCGCCATATCCTTTCCGAATTGAGGGAAGCCTTTGACGAGGCAAGCAGGAAGGCAAACGATATGCATGTAGTCAAAGAGACGGAGATCCGTGGATAGGAAAGGACTGACACAGATGGGACTGGATTTGACAAAGGTTATGGTTCTTCTTCAGAGGAAATACAGTTCAATCCGGGAGATAAGCCGGCTGACCAATGAACTCAAAGAGACTTTTGCCAGGAATGACGAGGTTTCGGCCGTCATGCTGCTGGAGATGCGGGCAGAGGAGATGGCAAAGGTGGATGCCTGTGTCGATGAGATCTGGCGCCAGGCGGAGTCGGACCCGGCGGCGATGCAAAAGCTGAGAGGGCTTTTGACAGCAGATCCCTTCAAGGCGGCCGGGAGAAGCCCGGAGGAGAAAAAGATCTATGAGATCCGCCGAAAAACCCAGGGGCTTTTGGAGGAAGTGAGAAAGGCAGATCAGAAGCTGAACAGAAGTGTGGCGAGAGAGAAATCGTTTTATGGAGCCGGCGAGAGGGAAAGTCGTCCGGTGAGGGTGTAAGTCAGATAATCCGTTCCGGAAAGAGGCAGAATCTGGTACTTAGGCTGCGGCTGCAGCCTTAGTACCTTTCCGCGTTTAACGGAGTCGGATCAAAAAGCAGGAGGGAGGGTATAGTTATGTCATTGAGAGTATCGGGAAATAATTACTCCAATTACCAGAGTATGTATCAGACACTGCGCAGCTTGCAGGCGTCCCGGACTGCCAGTGCGTCCAGGATGAACCAGGGGCAGGCAGTTGCCCCTGTTAAGCGGGTGCCGCGTATAAAGTCCGGTTCCACCCAGTATGCAGATACCCTGAAATTCGTCCAGAATTATGGAAAAGGGATGGCAGAGGTAAAGCTGAATGCATCAAAGCTGGAGGCAGGAAGCCCTTCGGGGGTCTTCTCCGGCGTGAATATCCAGAGTTCGGATGCAGAGGTGGCAACGGTAGATAAGACATTCCGCCCGAGGAAGGGCACGGATATCGGCTTAGAGGTCGAATCCTTGGCACAGGCACAGCAAAACAAGAGCCAAGCGTTGGATGCTTCGGCACAGGCCTCAGACGGTTCTTCCATGGACTTTGAGGTGACATCGGCTAAGGGCAGGAGTGTCCGTGTGAATGTCAGTGAGACTGCTGCAGATGGTTCCAGGAAAACCAATGAGCAGATGCTTAAGGAGGCGGCAGACCAGATTAATGGCAGCCGTACCGGCATCCAGGCTTCCGTAACAAAGGAGGATGGCAAGGTGTCTTTGGTTCTGTCCTCAGAGAAGACGGGTGAGAGCAACAGCTTTTCGGTTCAGGGGCAGATGGGAGCGGCACAGGGGGCGCAGGATGTGGCCGCAGAGGCACAGAATGCCCGCTATAGCGTGACACAGAACGGCAGTACGGTTTCCCGCAGTTCAGAGTCCAATAAGATTTCTCTGGATTATGGAAGGGTGGAGGCCACTTTGACCGGAACGGGGTCTGCCCAGGTCAAGGCAGGCGTGGATGAGGATCAGGTAGTATCGGCGGTGAAGGATCTGGCTTCCAGCTACAATGAAGCTACCGACCTTTTGAAGGCAAACGCTTCCAGGGGGCAGGGGACGAAGGCTCAGTATGACAATTTCCGCCGTGACATTGCAAGCGAGAGGACATTGAAGGCGGTAGGGATCAGCTATGACAAGAGCGGGAAGCTGCAGGTGGATGAGAAAGCGCTGAAAAAGGCTTTGAAGGATGATTTTGAGGGGACGAAAGAACTCTTAGGAGGCCAGTTCGGCATTGCGGACAGGATTTCCCAGCGGGCGGATTCAGCGATTGCCACTTCATCCGGCAGGCTGGTAGACCAGGATATCTCTGCCGGGATGGACAGAAACCAGGAGAGTACGTTTTCTTCGTTCCGCTATCTTTCCGATTTTTCCGGCACCGGGCCATATAGCTTGGGGAATTACTACACGGTTGGACTGCTATTGAATACTATGGGCTGACGGGCCAGGCATGTTGAAGAGAGAACGGTATGAATCAATTATTGTATGAAGGACGTACCCTGGTAGGGATGGTTTCCTCGATTATCGGCCAGGATACCTTGCATGTGATGTATAACCGGCTTGACTGGGAAAGAATGTTTCGGCTGGCAGATTATCACAGGGTGGCTAATGTGGTTTATCTGAGTGTCCTTGGCAAGGGGGATGCTCTGCCGGATCGGTGGAGGGAGCGTTTTTTTGAACGGTACCAGGAGTCACTGCTATTTGGCGAGAATTGTGACGAGTCACTGAAAGAAGTTCTCATGTGGCTGGATATGCGGGAGATTTCCTGCATTCTTCTGACTTCCGTATCCATACGGGAATTATATAAACTGCCGGAGACGGCAGAGAACACACCGGTTCAGATTCTGTTGGACGAGGAGAATTACTATTTGGCCAAAGGCTATCTGGTTGATTTAGGGTACGAGACGGATCAGATCTATAAGGGATATGGGGAGAGGATGAGGAAAATATCCGGCGTATCCGTGATTTTGTATCAGAAACTCCCTTTCCGCACGCCCGGGTATGCCAAAAATATGCAGAGGATTCTGGAAGATTCTTACATTAAGGAACCATTTGAGAATATCTGCGAACTTTCGATTGAGAGCGAATTCGTTTACCGTATGGCGAGATGTGTCTATAGGTATGTGACAGATGAACTCCGCCTGCGGGAGGTGCTGGATCTGCAGCTGTTCCATCAAAAGTGGCGGAGTGAGATCAACTGGGAGGCTGTCCAGAAGAAGCTGGAGGATTTCCAGGTAGATGAATTGGCGGAGAAGCTTCTCAGGATAGCTTATATGTGGTTTGGAGATAAAAAGGATAATTATTTTACTGACCAACCGGAAGATATAAGCGTATACGATGTGCTGGAAGACCGTTTGCTGACGAATGGGACGATCAACCGCGAGTGCGATGTACAGGCATTAAAACTGGAAAAAGCGATACGCAAGGAGATTGAAAAGGAGAAACGCGGGGAAGGGCGGGAACTGTTTTGGGAGAAGATCGTTGATACCCTAAAGCAGTTCCAGAAAAAGCTTCGCTGGGTATTCCCGGATTACCATTATATGAGTTCGATCTATCCGCTTGTAGAAAAGCTGCCGGTTCTGCTGCCTGTATTCTGGGGAGTCAGAGGGTTTCGGCTTTTGCTTCGTGTTTTTATCAAATAATAAAAGAAAAGGCTGCCGCATCAAGCGGCAGCCTTTTATGAATCGATCTGTTTTTTGAACAGGGACTGGAACATCCTTACGGAATCCATATCCGGGGTGGAAGCATTCTTGTTGGATTGCTCTGCCTCCGAAAGTTCCTCACGCAGGATGGAAATCTGTTTTGGGGCATCGATAGCCACCCGGACGCCGTCCGCCGCACACTCAATGATTGTGATACGGATATTATCTCCAATTAAAATGCTTTCATTTTTTTTACGTCGAAGTATCAGCATGATCGTCACTCCCATTCGCTGAACCGGCTACTGTTGGAAAAGAACGCAGCTCATGACGATACCCATAAGAAGAATTTTCCAATATAACCTGAATTCCATGGCGTGTCTGCGGGTTCACTACCAGGGGACACTTCAGATTGACTGTATTCTCCAGATAATTGTTCCTCACGACACAGATTGAATAGTACGAAAGTTCCCCACTATCCTGTACACCCATACAGGCAAGTTCCTCAGGGGTCAGTTCGGGGGAGTAGTCCGGACAAAGGAGGAAAGGATTGATCAATACAAATCCTACTTTGCTTTCTTCTACTGACAGCAGTAAAAGCATAGAATCATCGTCTTCGTTCAGGTACAGGAGGAGATATTTGGTCAATTTAGGAAAACCAAAAAGACCATCAGAAAATATGAGAAGATCATCTTCCTGGTATTCCACGATACCATAATCCGTTTGTATTGTCATATCGAATTAACACTCCTATGTGAATAAATTGATATTGCTGCCCGGATAGCCATCACGGGGAGGGACATAGTTAAAGCCTCCCAGATACTCGACATGCACCTGAGGCCGCTGGGTGATTACAGTCATAACCAACGGCGGGAGATAGGTAAGGTCGCCCCGGGCAACCCGCATCTCAAAGGCACCTCTCTGAGCCGTGTAGGATGTACTTGGGTTAACATTGACATCCTGGATCGCCGGTGCCGCAGAGGCAGTCACTGCAGGTTCAGAATAAGTCTGGGGAGCAGAAGCAGCCGTGGAAACAGGTTGCTTTACAACAGGGACAGAAGGCTGGGCTGACCTGTTGGCGATCTGCTGGAAGGATAAGTCCTGAGCCTGTGCTGCCACATTCGCACTGCTGTGGGAGAAAGCCCGGTTTATCTTTGTAAGGTCACCGACAGGAACAGATCCCTGGGTATGGGGATTGCTCCGGTGCATGGATATATGACGGGCAAGCGCCTTCCTTCTTTCAATGTCCACAGAGTTGGAACTTACCAATCTGGCGTTCTGAGTAAAGCGAACCATCTGCAAGGGTTCTGTAGTGATTCTGATTAATGGTCCCATAAACAGCCTCCTTTCTTTCATACTTTATTGCTTAATACTATCCGGAAACACCATATATTTATATGGAGTTTCCGGTATTAGCCTTTGCCATAGTTATCTAACAAAATCAAACAGAGAAGATGTCATAAGCTTGGAACCTACCTGGAGCGCCGCATTGTAGGAATACTGGTTGTTGAACATCTCCATGATTGCCTGATAAGGATCCGCGCCTAAGGTGTCTTTATACTGTTCCGTCAGGGAGTCTTCGATGGAATCTAACCGCGTGGCGGTCTCTTCCAGAAGCTTATATTTGTTGCCTAAGTCGGAATAGGAGGTGCTGATTGTGTGCTCGGTGACCGTCATACGGTCCATAGTGGTGCCAAGACGGTCATCAAGGAGATCCTTTGCGGCGGCTTTGTCGCTGGCGGGGTCATCCACCGTCTTCTGGTAATCATCGATGGAAAGGACAGCCCGGCCAATGAGGGCGATGGGGCTTTCATTCAATTCCTTCATGATCCTGTCGGAAGCAGCAGTGCCGCCTTGCTTATCCAGTGACCGTACCGCGTCGGAGTTGAGTCCGGTTAATACATTCAGGCCGCCGGTATAGGTGTCTAAGAGTGTGCTATAGTCACGGATATCGCCGTAGCCAAGGTCAATCCTGCCTTGCTCGCTCATTGCCCTGACCAATTCCCCCTGCGCTTCTGCATCCGTCATGGCAGTCCCGTCCGGCTTTGTAGCCGTTAACTGGAAGGCAAAATCTTCAGGGGTCTTGCCGTCTGAGGTATACTTTAACTGGAATTTGGTCACCCCGGTATCTCCCGGGAAGGTGTGGCTGTAGGTCAGGGTCACGCTGTTCTTTTCTGTATCCGTATCGCTGTCGGGATGGGACAGGTCAATCTCCAGATCGAAGGGGGTGGTGGATACATCATTGCCGCCGTATACGTAAAAGTCTTGGTATTGGGTATTTAGGTCATTGGCAATCGTCCTTATCTTCTGCATCAGGTCTTCCTTGATCGTCTGGATATCATGCTCCCCGGTGGTGGTGGCAGTCTTGCCGTATTCCACCTGAACCTTGGCCCGGGAGAGTGTCAGCTGGATATCGCGGGCCCCTATTTCCTGCTGGTAGAGACGGTTCTTGACATCCGTAAGGAGTGTATTCTTGGCCAGGGTATCCTGGTACTGGCTGTCAATTTTCTGTCCGGTATAGTAGGCTAAGGGATTCTCAGAAGCGCTCTCATAGGCGGCTCCGCTGGTGATTTTGGTCATGCTTTTGTTAAGCCTTAAATGGACATCATTAACGGAAGAAGTGAACTTCCGGTAAGTGGCTGGTGTGGTTACTCGCATGTTGCTACCTCCGTAATTCGTTATGGTGCTGGTTAACGTCCGACAAGGCCGGTGTTGTTAATCAGGATGTTCAGTGCTTCATCTAAAGTGGTCATAAGGCGGGAGGCTGCATTGTAGGCAGACATATATACCATCATATTGGCAGCTTCCTCGTCTAAGCTGACGCCGGACACGGAATCCCGGGACTCCTGGATGCCGTTTAATACCGTGATATTGGTCTTTAAAGAGTTTTTGTTGCTATAAGAGTCATTGGCCAGGATAGTTGCGGTGTAGTTCGTAAAATCGGAGAAAGCGTTGTCTTTCATTTTCTCCAATAATTGTTTTATGTCCGGGTCATTGCCGTCAAGCCCGGGGATCGGCTGGCCATTCATCCCTGTAAAGGCTCCGCCCTTGGGCGGCCAGGATGCACTCATCGCTTTGTGGAGGTTCAGGATAGTCTCGTTGGCACTTTCACCGGACTTGCTGACATGAACCGAACCGTTGCTCCATTCAATATTAATACCGATATTGGCAGCCGTGATCCCGGTAGCTGTATTGTTGTCCCGGTTGGCAATCAAAAACTGGTTATTGTCTAAATTGTTAGGGTCATTGCTGCTCCCGGCAATATTGATCTTGTTGATCACAGTGGCAAAGGCCTCTGCCAAAGTGTCCAGCTGGTTCCGGTAGAATCCATAACCGTTTACACTGTTTCCGGCGATAGCGTCATCCTGCAGGTTTTTGTTCTCCCCGGCTTTCCATAACATATCCAGGCTGGCCTGGAGGGAACCGGAATTATCCGGCAGACGGGAAGTTTGATCCTTATCTGTCTCCAGCGTAAGGGTATCATTTTTTGCATTGCCTTTGCTGTCAAGTTTGGCAGAAGTGAAAATAACGTTAATATCTGTTGTGGAATGGTCATATGTGAGCGGTTTTTTCGTGGGGTCAGCCTTATCCGTCAAATGGATATCAAGATGGCCGATATTGTCGTCCTTGTTCCCCACAGTCCCTTCCACGAGAGTGATGCGCTGGGTAACACCGTCCTTATCCACATACAGCATATCCACCCGCAAATCATCCGGCCAGTCTTTCTTGGCATAGGGATGGCCGTTGGAGTCAAGGTAGTAATTTTCGCCGGGCGCCGGATTGCCGTTCTCATCTATGCCGTCATGGTCTTTGTCTTTGTAATAAGTAACCTCAATCGGGATGTAGCTGGCAAGTTCATCTAACAGCATGTTGCGTTCGTCCATGAGTTCCAAACTCGGCTGGCCGAAAATCTGGTTATCCTTGATCTGGCGGTTCAGGTTGCCGATCTGCTTTATGATCTCATTGATATTCTGCTCGGCGCCGTTCTGGGTAGTGCTCTCACCGTCTAGGCGGGTGTACTCATCCTTCTCAGCCTCGGTAATCTTGCGGTCGGCGTCATTCAGCAGGTTTGTCAGGGCCTGCATGCGGGCGCGGAGTTCCGATTCGTAGATCGGGTCGTTGATCTTGGATGCATCCTGCATGTTAAGCAGAGTGGCCTCAATATCGTCAAATGCCTTGCGGATGCCGTTGATCTCTGACTCGTCGAAGATACCGGCTAAGCGGTCAAACGCCGTCTGGATCCCGTCCGAATACCCGGATTTACGGATCTGATCCCGGTACTGGGCATCTAAGTATGGGTCACGCAGCTGGGTAACCTTATCCATGTGCACACCAAAACCCACGGACGTCTCGGAACCGTTCGTGTAGTGGGCAACAGGGTGGGTATAATTTAAGCTGGATGTCTTGAGAGCCTGCCTGGTATACCCCGGGGTATTCATATTGGAAAGGTTCTGGCCGACAATATCCAACCGTTTCTGGCTCGCCTGCAAGGCGGAATAAGCGGTTGAAAAACCGGCGAAAGTTGCTCGCAGCATAATTCGTCCTCCAAAGTATTTTCTGCTATTATAGAATATAACAATATAGATAATTAAAAAAATAAAAACAGGTCATACATATTTGTCGTGCAGCTTGGAATGCGGGGGTGCGTTCAGGCTGACATTCCCTGTGTTGTCATAGGATCCGCCCTGCTTCCTCGCGAGGATAACCTCAAGTTCGTGGATCCGGGTGCCAAGGATGCGCTCCGAAGCTTCACGGGCATTCCCCAGACGCTTCAGCTGGCGTTCCAGATCCAAGAAAACCGGATTCAGGAAAGAGGCCTCGGCCGGGTCTGCCTTCTCTAGGATCTGGCGGAAGGTCAATGACTTCCATCCCAGGGCGTCTGCTAAGCGGAGCCTGCGCTGTTCCAGGCCGCGCAATTTGAGGATGGAGGCCTGTTCCTCCTGGATAAAACTGTCCATCAGGTAATGGCGCTTATCCGTAGCGGCGGATGCCTTCTCCTCCTCAATGCGGGCGATCTCCTCTGCCGTACCGGACAGTTCCCGGATTACGGCAGCAAATTCTTCCAATGATTCCTGCGTATGGTTTATCAATATTTCATTAACTCCCTTCTATGCGGGACGGGGCTCAGCTAAGGCCAAGCATCCGCCCGGCAATTCTCTGGGCGTCCGGCTGATAGGTGCCGTCTGCAACCCTGCGGCCAAGTTCCTGGACACGCTCCTGGCTTGCCCCGCTGCCAAGCTGGGCTGCGGCCCTGCGCGCCAAGATCCGGGCAAAACTTTCCTCGTCGTCTTGTGCGGCTTGCGGCCTCCGGATATTTACCGTATCATAATCGCCTTTTACCGTGGCGGCCGGAGCCGTGTGCTTACGCGGTGCGGACACGGGCGTACGGTAAGGCTGGCTGTTCGTGGTTCGGAATACAACGTTCATAGCTACCTCCCTTCTATGGATGCAGGTAAATCCTATATGTCTTGAATATCGGCATTTTTTGGTGGAATATAACCTCAGGCGGCAAGTTTTTCTGCAAAAAAGAGGAAAGATCTTGTGCAAAAAGGAAAAAACGAATATAATAACAGATATGGGCAGGAACTGCGGCCAGGTACAAGGTTATGATTTGTTAAAACACGCCGATATATAAATGATAATGATATTTAAATGATATAAAAGATACAAGCTGGAGGACATATGTCAAATATCTTACAGGTAACCACGCCGAATCTGAATACAGATAACCGGAATATCCTGAATCCCCAGGATCCCAGGCAGGCAGGCCAGGCGGTCCATAATCCGGTGGATCCTACCCGGGTGGTCCGTGCGGATAACAAGGACGGGGATCAGACCGGCAACAGTACCCAGGATGACTTATTCAGTGCTGTAAATTATGACAGCAATTATGGTGCTTTTGTCAAGGGGCTGGGGGAGAATGGGAACCTCTCAGAAGTGATGGAACGCCTGCTGTTTGGGGATATGGCAGGGCTGAAAGGGGCAGACCAGGCGGAAGTGACCGCCCTGATCGAACGTTTCCTGATGTCTATGCGTATGGATTCCCCGCAGGATCTTTTGGAATATCTGCAGGGGCAGGGGGAACTGCAGGCCAGGTTTTCCGGGGATTTCTTTAACCGTCTCCGTTCTGTGCTGGCACAGAGCCCTTCTGAACGGCTGAAGGAGGCTGTGCTGAATTTTCTGAAAGGATATAATGACTATTCTTCCGGGGCCCATCTTCTGCAGCAGATGCGGGCCCTGACAGAGGACATTGAACAGCTGCTGCTCCGTGCCTACCGGGAGGAGTTCAGGGGGTTAGCAGATTCCATGAACTGGGATGCGGCCAACGGGGATACGGAGGAAAATACCGGCATCCTGAACCAGAGGCTGATTCCGTTCCTGTCTTCTTATGTGTCGAGGACCCATGATTACGGGGCAGTCCGTGAAGCGGCTATGCTCCTGGTTTTCCATGCGGTGAGATACCAGAACGGAGGAAAAGGGCATCTGTTTGAACTGTTTGACAGTTTGCTGGGGATCCGGGATTTTGGGCGGCTTTTTAAGGGGGATGCGGACGCAGATCTGGAACAGCTTTTGATGGCCGGGGCAAGGGAGGCTCATCCGCCCCTGTCGGAGTTTGCTGACAGCCTGTCTGCCCTCCTCCTGAAGGGGGCCAACGGCCATGGCGGCTTGGAGAACGTACAGCAGTTTTACAATATTATGAACGGGATGCTCATCAATGAGAGCGTATATATGCCCCTGCTTCATTTTGTCCTCCCCTTTCAGTACGAGGACAACAATGTGATGTCGGAAATGTGGGTGGATCCGGATGCGAAGAAGGACTTTGAGGAGGATGCCAGGAAGATCAAGCTGTTTTTGAAGTTTGATATTCAGACCTTGGGAAAGTTTGAGATGGTGATGACTTTGCAGGACAGACAGTCCCGGGTTCAGCTGTTTGTGCCGCCGCAGCTGGCAAAACAAGATAAGAAGATCCAGGCAGAGGTGGCGGATATCCTCAAGAAGAATGGACTCCGTTTTAACCAGCTTCTGATCCGGGAACGTGTCCGTGACCGGAGGGTGGATGAGGTGTTTCCGGAGATCCGGGAGAAGGAGAGGACGATCAATGTCAGAATTTGATGATTTGATGCGGCAGAAGGCTGTCGCTTTAAAATACAACCCGGATAAGAACGGGGCGCCGGTGATTGTTGCCTCGGGCATGGGGTATCTTGCGGAGAAGATTACCGAGACGGCCATGGAGGCGGGGGTGCCGGTATATGAGGACGCTTCCCTGGCCACGCTGCTTACCCAGCTGCAGCTGGGGTCGGAGATCCCGAAGGAACTGTACCAGGCCATTGTTGATATCTATATCTATTTCCTGGGATATGTGCCGGAGAAGAATGAGGCGCCGGATCCTGGGGAGATGGAAGGGCAGGAAGGAATGGGGCAGCAGCTTCCCGGCGGGGAAGGAGATGGCTTGCCCGCAGAGGGGGGCTCCCGGCAGGAGGGCGGCGCCCCGGAAGGCTGAGGATACGGCCAGTCAGGAGGATTTTATGAATTTAAGGATAAAAAGAAGCATAGCTTGGTTTCTTGCGGTTTGCAGCCTGGTGTGTGTGCCTTTGGAGTCATTTGCGGCCACGAAGCCGATTAACACGGTGAGCGTGCGGGTGTCCTCCAAGCTGGAGCCGGGGAAGAGCCTGCCGGAGATTGAGATCGGCAACAGCACGGCTGAGGACGGGGGCGTGGTGGTAAGCTGCAGCGGCTCCTATTATACGCTGACGGAGGCAGAATGGGTGGATAAGGGTTCCAAGACGGTGCTTCCTTCCGATGAACCGAGGCTGATGGTGACTCTGGAGCCGGAGGACGTGAGCGAGCACTATTTCCTTGCCAGCTACAAGGCATCCAATGTCAAGGTCAGCGGAGGCAGTTTCGTCTCCGCAAAGCGGGACGGGGATTCCCTGGTGGTTACCCTGCGGGTCAAGCCGGTGAAGGGCGAGTATGACCCTCCGAGGGATGCCTACTGGAACGAGAAGAACCTGGGGGAAGCCCGGTGGGAAGAGCCGGATAACGATTCCGGGTATTACGAACTGCAGCTGTTCCGGGACGAGAAGAGTGTACATAAAGTGGCCAAGGTGTCTTCAAAAAGCTATAATTTCTATCCCTATATGACGAAAGAGGGGGAATATACCTTCAAGGTGCGCACCATCCCGGGGACCGATGCCCAGGAAAAGTATGGCAAGAAGAGTGACTGGGTGGAGTCCGGGGAACTGGAGATTACGGACCGGTATGTGTCGGACGGCAAAGGGCAGCAGTCAGGCAATGCTTCGGTGGTAAAGGGCACGAAGGATCCCGTAGGGTGGTTTAAGGAAGGGGATACCTGGAAATACCGTTATCCCGACGGGAACCTGTTAAGGGACGGCTGGTCGGAGATTGACGGGGTGTGGTACTATTTTAACGAGGACGGCGCCATGGCTACGGGCTGGAGGCAGTCCGGGCAGGAGCGGTATTACCTGTATGATAACGGGCAGATGGCAGTAGGGTGGTCCCAGATCGGCGGCTCCTGGTATTATTTCCGCCCGGAGGCCGAGGGGACGATGCCGAAGGGGACGATGGTATCCCCCGGATGGCGGGTGATCGGACCCTATTATTTCTATTTTAATGAGGACGGCAGCATGTATACGGGGTGGCTGAAGGAGAAGGGCAAGACTTATTACTTAAATACGGTGGAGAACAGCCTGCAGGGGGCAATGTTTACCGGGTGGATCCGCAGGGACGAGAAAACTTATTTTGCGGATTCCAACGGGGAACTTTTGGAGGGCTGGAACCAGGTTGACGGAAGCTGGTATTATTTCTATCCCGGTTCCGGGGAGATGGCCCACGATACACAGGTGGACGGCTTCCCCATTGATTCCGACGGGATCTGGAGATGACATCCGGCAGAGGGAAAGGACAGGCGGAAATGCAGAAGGTTAGGATGGCTGCCTGGAGGAGGGCGGCAAAGTCAGGGGTGTGCCTGATGGCGGCAGTGGTTCTTGCAGGGATTGGGGCAGGCCGGGGAACTGTCAGCTATGGGGCGGATTCCAGTGTGGTGGAAAGCCTGACTGTCACGCTGAAATCCACGTTCGGGGAGCCGGAGGAGATCCCGGAGCCGGAGATCAGTGTCAGCGGAACGGGATGTACCCTGGGGGATGTCCAGTTTCGGACAGATTACGACAGGTGGAAGCCCGGCAAAAAGGTGCGGGTGGAGATCACGGTGAATGCGGATGAAGGGAAGGTGTTCCCTGTTTCTTTAAACCGTTCCAAATGCAAAGTGACAGGGGCGGACTTTGTGTCGGCCAAAGCCCTGGATGACGGCACGCTTCAGGTCAAGGTGGATTATAAGCCGGTTACGGTTTTGGGTGACACCTCGGAGGCGGGCTGGAGTTCGTCGCGCAAGCGTGCGGTCTGGAAGGCGGTGGATTATGCCCCGGGATATTCCCTGGTATTATATGGGGACAACAAAGTGATTAAACGGATCACGGTGAACGGAGCAAATTCCTGTAACCTGACAGAGTACATGGATGACGTGGATAAGACCTATTACTATGAAGTCAAGGCGATCCCCATTACCTCGGAGGAGAAGAAATACCTGAAGGAGGGTTCCTTTATCACTTCCTCGGATCAGGAATTTGATGCGGATGACTGGGAGAACTGGAACAATGGCAGCAGCGGAGGCGGGAGTTCCGGCACCAGCAGTTCTCCGGGGAATTCTGCCGGCAGCGGGGCAGGACCGGGCAACGGGGCGAATGACGGCGGTGCGATCCGGGGGAACAATTACATCCTGCCGGACGGCAGGAAGGCTGCCGATACCTGGAAGAAGGTATCCAGCCAATGGTATTATTTTGACCAGAATGGAAATATGGCCAGGGGATGGCAGAATATCGGCGGTTTCTGGTATTATATGGACGGGAACGGCGTGATGCAGACCGGATGGGTGAATCCCTCCGGGGATTCCTGGTACTATCTGGGCAATAACGGGGATATGTGCACCGGGTGGATCCAGCCCCGCCAGGGAGAGTGGTATTACTTAGACGGTTCCGGGCTGATGCGGCGGTATTGGGTGCAGTTGGACGGCAAATGGTATTTTATGGACCAGAGCGGCCGGATGCTGACCGGATGGATCACGGTTGAGGGGAAAAATTATTTTCTGTACAGTGACGGCAGCATGGCGGCGGATACCACGGTCAGCGGAAGGCAATTAGGCGCGGACGGGGCAGAGATACGGTGACAATTATCTTAAAGAAAGAGGAACATACATCATGGGATTGGTAACATCAGCAGCGGCGCTAAATACACAGGATACGCAGAACGTTTACAGGGCGATGGCCCAGCCGGGAGCGTCCGGCGGGGATTTCCAGACGGTATTCCACAATGCCGTCCTGGGCGCCCCGGAGAGCATGGATGCCATATTTGAGGAGGCGGCATCCCGGTATGGGGTGCCTCTTAACCTGGTTAAGGCAGTGGCAAAGGCAGAGTCCGACTTTAATACCAATGTGGTCTCCAAGGCGGGGGCGATTGGGGTGATGCAGCTTATGCCCGGGACTGCCCGTTCCCTGGGGGTTTCGGACCCCTACGATGCGAGGCAGAACATTATGGGAGGCACGAAATACCTGCGGGAGAATTTAGACCGTTTCGGGGGAGACGTGAGCCTGGCCTTGGCGGCTTATAATGCAGGCCCTAACAGCGTGCAGAAATATGGCGGCATTCCGCCGTATAAGGAGACCCAAAACTATGTAAAGAAGGTTATTTCCTATATGAACGGAGCCCCTCTGTACGCCGGAAAGACGGTGAGCGGCAGCACAGGGCAGCTGTCAGGCCTCTATGGCTCTTCTTATGGCCAGCTATCGGGCCTTTACGGTTCCTCCTACAATCCGTTTTCCAGCCTCTACGGCACTTCCTACAACCCTCTGGCAAGCCTTTACGGCGCGTCTTTGGGAAGCACGGAGGCGCTGGGGCTGATGGGGACTGTATCGGAGGATGGGGATACCATAACCATGGATAAGGCAAGCTATGCCAGCCTGATCCAGATCCTGCGCCTGCAGATGATGATGAATGCCAGCAGGGAAGTGGGCACGATTACATTATAGGGAGGGGTAAGCATACATCATGAAATTGAAGGACTGTGACAGCTGCCTGGTATATGGGACAGATAACAAGCCATTGTCCAAAGCAAGGGTGGAGATGGACAATATCCGTGGAATCCGGATATTTTTTCAGACCCCAAAACTGCGCAGCGTCCGGATAAAGACAATCGTGGATTTTTATGACCGTTCAAACGGGGTGGTGCGGAGCCGCTGTGAATTGGTGGTCCAGAGGAATGATGCGCCCAATAAGCGGATAGAACCCTGGATGGCGGTATGTGACATTATTGAGATTTATGAGGTATACCAGAGACAGAAGGATCTGCGGATCGATGTGAACCTGAATGTGGAATTTAAGACGGAGAAGGGCTGGTATTTTCTGGGAAAGATCCAGAATATCAGCGCAGGAGGCATTTTCCTGGTGACATCCCAGGTGCTTAAGAGGAATGAACATTTTTCTTTCCGGCATTATTTCGGGCGGGAGGAGTATGAGATTGAGGCCAGGGTGCTGCGGACAGCAGGACTGGTGGAAGGGGATTTCGGCTATGGCTGCCAGTTTGTGGGCATATCTTCGGATGCAGAGGCGGCAGTTAGGAAGTTTGTTTTTATGGAGCAGGTGAAAAAACAAAACAGTAAGGGAAGAGAATGACGTGAAAATAAATCTGGTAATGATTGTAAAAAATGAGGAACGCTCTCTGGAACGTTGCCTGCGCACGGTGGATAACCTGGTAGATGAAGTGATTCTGGTGGATACCGGTTCCACGGATAAGACGATGGAGATTGCCAAAGAGATGGGGGCGAAGGTCTATACTTTTGCCTGGGTGGATGATTTCTCCGCGGCCCGGAATTTTGCATTGGATCAGTCGGATGCGGATTGGAACCTGGTGCTTGACGGGGATGAATATCTTCGGGCAGTCACCAGGGATAAGCTGGAGGAGATGCTCCAGGCGAGGCAGGGGATGTGGCTGGGCTGCATTACAAGATACGATTCCTTCCGCAATGAGGAGGGGGTCAGTGTCAGCACGGCAGTGCTCCCAAGGCTGCTTCCCAGGGGGGTCCGCTATGAGGGGAAGATCCATGAGCAGCCGGAGGGGGATTACCCCTGCTATGCCGTGCCCCTGCAGGCAGACCATGACGGTTACCTCTATGCGGACAAAGGGGAGAGAAACCTTCCTTATCTGGAACAGGCAGTTGCCGAACATCCGGGGGACGGGTATTATCTGTTTCAGCTGGCATCTACCCTGCGCAACTTAAAACGCCATGAAGAGAGCCTGCCTTATTTCCGCGAATTTTACCGCCTGACCGGCAGGGAGGACGGCTACCGGGCAGGAGGGGTAGTGCTTTATCTGTATACCTTGTTGGATTTGGCGTCATCAAAGCATTTGGACGAGGCGGCGGCCATTATTGAGAAGGAGGAGCCTGTGCTGGGTGGCTGGTCCGACTTCTGTTTTGTATGCGGTCTCTTTTATATGAAACGGGTTCTCTCGGATGTGGGACGTTATATCGACCTGCTTCCTAACATTGAGAAATGCTACCTAAAATGCCTGGAACTGGGGGAGCAGCCGGAAGCCGGAGGCGTGGTGGGGACCGGTTCCTTCCGGGCGGCATACAACCTGGGTGCCTGGTATGAGGTATCAGGCCAGATGGACCGGGCGGCACGTTCCTATCTGATGGCGGCGCAGGAGGGCTATGCACCTGCGGTGAAGCGTCTGAAGCGGGAATGGAATTATTAGGGAAAGCTGCGGATTGTGAAGAATAAGTGAAAACTGAAAAAAATGGCTATTCGCCCTTATCAAAGCCTGAAATCCTGCCGATATTATAACCATCAGATGAAAGCAGAATGGAAACGGCCCTGGATGGCAGGGAGTGTCAGATAAGACCGTATTGATGGAAGGTGGTTAGCGAATATGGTTATACAGAACAATATAGCAGGTTTTAATGCTTCCAGGAATAAGGGGATCACAGAAGGCAAGATGAGGAAGTCCCTGGAGAAGCTTTCCTCCGGGTACCGCATCAACCGGGCAGGAGATGATGCAGCCGGACTGGCGATCTCAGAGTGGATGAGGAATCAGATCACGGCTTTGGATCAGGCCATGCGGAATGTGAATGATGGGATTAGTATGACATCTACTGGCGATGGTGCGCTGACAGAAGTGCATGCCATGTTGGAAAGGCTGAAAACTTTGGCGATCCAGTCTGCGAACGGCACTTATACCACATTGGCACGTGAGAATCTGGATGCAGAACGGATGCAGCTTTTAGACGAGATTGACCGCATCGGGGAGATGTCGGATTTTGACGAGATTCCCTTGTTTGATGCCGCGAAGGAAAAGCCGGGCGGTGCGCCGTTTGTTCCGCCGGAGCAGAAGGACGACATTACGCTTCAGATTGGGGCATCCGTGAAGGAGACCCTGGATGTGCCCCGCTATTATATGAGCAGCAATGCATTGTTGCTGAATGAGACAGATTTTACGACCCTGGATGCGGCGAATGAGTCGGTGACCCTTATTGACAATGCCATCGAGGCAGTGGCGGATATCCGGGCAGATTTCGGCGCCGCCCAGAACCATTTGGAACATACCCATAATAACCTGAGTGTTACTTCCGAGAACATGACAGCGGCGGAGAGCCAGATCCGGGATACCAATGTGGCAGAGGAATTTACGCTGTATACGAAGGATAACATCGTGTATCAGTCCTCCAATTCCATGGTGGCGCAGGCGAACTCGATTCCGGGGATGATTTTACAATTATTGCAGTAAAAAGAAGAATGGCCGGCCAGGCATATCCCAGGATATGTTTGGCCGGTTTTGCTTTTGCTTTGCCGACGATTAAGTGCCTTGCAAAAAATGGCAGTATATGGTATAATTTCGCCAAAGCAAAGATTTCTGTGGCAGGTTCGTCAATAGACGAAGGCCGGTTCTGCAGCATTGCTGCGTCTGTGAGAGTTCTCATCTTTCTATCTGAAATCCTGCTTTTAAGTCCATAAAATAAAAAAGAAAAGCAGGAGGGGAAGGATTGGGGAATAACTTAGAAAGCATGGAAATTGCCTGGCATCCGGGGTTTTTCGGAGCCGTGGAGATCGAGTTGTTGGCGGACAAGGAGTTGCTGGAATTCCAGAGGGAGTATCTTTTAGGGAAGGAGCCGCTGAGGATGGACTTTCCATTGATGATTATTACAAGACCATAGGGTATGCGTGTTTGTATAAAGGGCTGGGGGACCGGGTCAACCGGATACCGGCAAATGAACTGACCATATCCATTTTCCGGGATAAGTATCCCAGGGAATTGTTTAAGGCTCTGGGGGAAGAAGGGCTTTTCGTGGAAGAAGAATATGAAGGAATATATTATATCCGGGGCAGAGTGCTCTTTGACACACAGGTGGTTGTGACCAGCCGTTTAAAGGGAGGAGGTCACAGGAGCCTGCGCCTTTTGTCCCCCCATGCACAGGAAGAGGATGTGAGGGGATTTGTGGAAGAGGCATTAAAGCTGACGGAACCGGAGGACAGGAATAATGTGGAGGCAGTCCTGCAGGTAAGCATTGCGGCAAACCAGGAATTGTATCATGAGTTAAGGAGGGGAACGAAAATGTGTGATGCACTGAGGGATTTGATGAAAGAAGAAATTGCGGAGGAGAAGAGGAAGGCAAGGCGGGAAGGCCTGGAGGAAGGCAGAGAGGAAGGCAGAGAGGCAGGCAGACAAGAAGGCAGAGAGGAAGGCAGACAAGAAGGCAGAGAGGAAACTTTAATGGAGATGATACATAATTTGATGGCTAATATGAAATGGAGTGAGGATCAGGCGATGGAGGCGATGAATATTCCCGTTGAGAAAAGGGCGTCTTTAAGAATAAAAATTTGAAAAAAGTTTTGTGATATCCCTTATGGTTTTGGGTAACCCGACGATATATAAAACTGTAAGGTGAATGATTTGATTAAGGTCAGGAATTTTACGACATTCTCCGGTGCAAGGGCCCGCGCAGGAGGATATGCCTGGGGACAGGGAGGTTCCCGGGGGCAGTGATCATGGAATAGGAGGAAATTTTTATGATTATTCAACACAACATAGCAGCGATTAACTCTTACAGAAACTTAGGCGTAAACCAGAGTGGATTGAACAAGAACTTGGAGAAGCTGTCATCCGGTTACAAGATCAACCGTGCCGGTGACGACGCAGCAGGCTTGGCCATTTCCGAGAGCATGAGATCCCAGATCAACGGCTTGAACCAGGCAGCAAAGAACGCCCAGGATGCTATCGGTTTGATTCAGACGGCAGAAGGTGCCCTGACCGAGGTGCACTCCATGCTGCAGCGTCTTACCACCCTGGCATCTCAGTCTGCAAACGGCACCTACAACACCGTTGCAAGGGGCAACCTGCAGAGCGAGGTTGAGGAACTGCTGAAGGAAATCGACCGTATCGCAAACAACACCGACTTCAACGGCATTAAGCCTCTGGCAGCTACCGGCGGCGCAGGCAAGATGACCTTCCAGATCGGCCCGAGCGCAGCTGAGACGATCACCGTGAACAGCCAGGCGATGACGGCCAGCGGTATTCAGGCTGCTATTTTCGCAGATGAAGTAGACAGGAATGGTAGTGGTACCAAATATAAAGTTGGTAGCAAGAGTGAGATTGCATTGACTGGTACAAAAACTGATTTCATTACATCGACAGGTGGGATTGGTACTGCTTACAAGACGCTTATGGAAAAGGGTGGCGATGCTCATACAACCCCGTTAAAGACACCTGCTGATAAGCCATTGAGCAAGGCAAATGTTGCATCTGCCCTTCTGCCCACCATGAACATCTCCGGCACCAGCACCGTTGTTGCTAATGCAGCTATCGATACCATCAATGCGGCTATCAATGCTGTATCCAGCTACCGTGCTAAACTCGGTGCGGCTCAGAACAGACTTGAGCACACCGTGAACAACCTGAAAGTTACTTCTGAGAATATCACCTCTGCTGAGAGCCGTATCCGTGATACTGATATGGCAGATGAGATTACGGCGTTCACGAAGAACAACATTCTTCTGCAGGCTTCCCAGTCCATGCTGGCACAGTCCAACTCCGTACCGCAGAGCATCCTGAGCCTGCTGCAGTAATAGCAGCTTAGGTCAGCTGTGATTGTTTTCCGGCTTTAGCCGGTGATATGTAGTAAGAAATGATGCTCCGGCAGATACGTGATCGGCGGATTCTGCCGGGGCAGAGGAAAAAGCCATTTTCAGCAGGAAAGCCGGAAAATGGCTTTTTCTGTTGCATCCGGAAGGAGGATTGGCATGAAGGAAGGGAAGCAAGTGCGGATATCCCAGTGCATGATTGTGAGGAATGAGGAGAAGAATATTGAGCGGGCCCTTTCCTGGGGGAAGTCTGTGATGTGGGAACAGATTGTGGTGGATACGGGATCTACAGACCAGACAGTAAAACTGGCCGGGCAGATGGGGGCGAAGGTCTTTTTCTTTCCCTGGACAGATGATTTTGCCGCTGCCAAGAATTATGCGATTGAGCAGGCGCAGGGGGACTGGATCGCTTTTCTGGATGCCGACGAATATATGGTTTTGGAGGATGCAAAAAAGCTGGCCCGGATTCTTGACGAGGTGGAGGAGAAGGGGTTTGAGGGCATCTCCACCGGTTGGCAGCAGCTGGACGAAAAGGGGCAGATCTTTGCCTCCGGGACACAGATCCGTTTTTTCAGGAACCTGCCGGATATCCGATACCGAAGGCGCATCCACGAGCAGCTGGAATCCCGGGCAGGGAGAGAGTTGAAGATCGGGGACGTGGCGGCCTCCCTCTCTATTTTTCATACAGGATACCAGGGGGAAGCCGGAAAGGCAAAGGGCACCAGGAACCGGAGGCTGATCCTTGAGGAATTAAAAGGGAATCCCCGGGATTACGAGATGATGGGATATATGGGGGATGAGTGCCTGGGAGACGGGGAGCAGGCAGAGGCAGAGCAGTGGTACCGCCGTGCCGTGGAGGCGATGCCTTCGCAGCTGCCGGAGGCGGATCAGCGCAGCGCCGTTACCTATTCCCGGCTGCTGATGATACTGGCAGAGAAGGAGGAAGCCTCCCGGGAGGCGGTGGAGGAGGTGTACCAGAGGGCATCCGCCCATCTGCCTAAGGAGGCAGATTTTGACTATATCCGGGGACGTTTTTATGCGTCACAGGGACAGCCGGGGGAGGCATTGTCCGGCTTGGAGGAGGCCCTTAGGAAGCTGAATGATAACGGGTGCACAAACCGGGCGATGATGCTGGCGGCAAACCTGCTGGATGCCTATGAACTGCTGGTTCTGTGCAGTTTTGAGGCGGGGGAGAGACAGAAATGTGTGTCCTATGCGGTAGCATACCTGCAGCATAACCCTTACTCGATGGCAGTGCTTTCCCGCCTTTTGCTGGTGCTGGCGCCGGGAGGCCGGGTGTTCCCGCCAGAAGAGGGAAGGCGGATCCTGGAATTTTTTGGGGGACTGTATGATTTTTCCTCTCCCAAGGACCGGCTGTTTTTGGTGCGTGCGGCACAGCGGGCCGGGTGCAGCAGCTTTGAAAGCTACGCTGCAGGCCAGATTTTGACGCCGCAGGAGCGGGCAGGCCTTCGGGAGGCGGAGGCAGGACAGAGGACAGGAAGAGAGGAGACAGGGCGATGAAAGGGCGCAAGAGGGCACGGATATCCCAGTGCATGATTGTCAAGAATGAGGAACGCAATATTGAGAAGGCGCTATCCTGGGGGAAGGGGATTGTGTCGGAGCAGATCGTGGTGGATACAGGATCCACAGACAGGACGGTGGAGATTGCCGAACAGATGGGGGCAAAGATTTACCATTTTGAGTGGATCAATGATTTTGCGGCAGCCAAGAATTTTGCGATCAGCAAGGCGAAGTATGAGTGGGTGGCGCTTTTGGATGCGGACGAGTATTTCTCGGAGGAGGATGCCAAAAAAGTCTTATACTATGTCCGGCAGCTGCAGGATAAGCCCTATGACGCGATCCTGGCCTCCTGGGTACATCTGGATGACGAGGGCAATGTGACGGCAGTGGGCACCCAGTCCCGGGTCTTTCGGAATGCGCCCGGCCTGCGCTACAAGGGAAGGATCCATGAGCATCTGGCCTCCTTAAACGGCAGGGATTTCCGTTTTGTGGATGCGGTGAATGAACTGTCCATTTATCATACGGGTTATGGGGAGATTGGGCATCAGGAGAAGGTAAAGAGCGGCAGGAATCTTAAGATTATCCAGGCGGAACTGGAGGAAAACCCGGATGATTACCGGATGCTGGGATATCTGGGGGACGAGTATTATTCCGCGGATAACCGGGAACAGGCAGAAGAGACCTTCCGAAAGGCGATTTCGCTGATGCCGGACACGGAGGAACTCATAGATCCGATCCGGACGGCAATGACTTTTGGGAAACTCCTGGAGATCCTCTACGCCAATTATGATACCAGTGAACAGAATATTATGGCTGTCTATGAGAAGGCTGTTCGGCGTCTGCCCCAGGAAGGGGATTTTGATTATTTTTTGGGGAGATATTTCTTCCTGCATGAGAATTATCCGTCGGCGGAGAAGCATTTGAAACGGGCCCTTGCCCAGCTGGAGAAATATGGGACATCGCTGAAGTCTATGTTTTTGTCGGGGAATATCTGGAAGACCTATGAAGACCTGGCAACCTGCTGCTTTAACAACCGGAATTTAGGGGAATGTATCAATTACTCTACGGTGCTGCTAAAGTCCGACCGCTACCGGATGAATTCCCTGTTTTTAATGCTGACGGCATTTTTATTGGATGAGATGAGCGCCCGGGAGGGGGCGGCGCCTGCGGAGGCGGTAGCTGCCTTTTTAGGACAGAATCTGTATGACTTTACCACGCTGAAGGACCGGCTTTTTGTGTTGAGGGCGGCTATGCAGGCAGGCTACCAGAGTTTGACCCAGGTGATCCGGGGGATGTTTACCCCCCAGGAATTGGCAGTGGTGGATCAGGCGCTGGCGGGACAGGAGAACTGACCCGCTGCCGGATCCTTCTTGGGAGGAGGAAGCGGCAGACTGGTTTTGGACAGGGAAGAGAGCCTGGCAGAACCGTGAATCCATGGTGCAAAACCCTGTGTTCCCTTGTTCAGGGAGAGTTCGGTTCCGGGATGGAGACGGCCCATAAGGGACCGCCGCTGTCATAGGCCTCTTTCAGTTCATCCATCAGCAGCTGGAGTTCCCACTCCTTGGTGCAGTTCTCAAAGTTGGCAGGATCAGCGATATAGACATTCCCGTTGGCACATAGCTGGGCAATGATGATAAAGTGGCCGTTCTGGGTCAGGCTTCCCCGCCCCATCAGGGCGATGAGGATATGGCCGGAATTGAGAAGTTCTGACACATGCTCCACGGAGCGGTCTGTGACGCTTTCCACCTCTAAGCCGAAGGCAGAGAGGCTGTCGGGGATCAGGCAATGGTAGGAACCGCCATGCCTGGCATAGCAGCCGTTGGCGGCAGCCCAGTCCGCCATCTCAATAGGGCTGACCCCGGTGGGGGAAAAGCTGTTGATAATCATGGCCACGCAGACAGGGCCGCAGCCATAGCGGCTGATGGGATCCTGGCCTCCGTAGAGGTAATCCTTCCAGCGGACATCACCCTGGCTATAATAGAGCATGGATCCCAGGGAGGTGTCCAGCATAAACATGAAGATGGAGTCTTCCTGGGGCACAAAGACCGGCTCTGTGCGGAAGGCGGAAGCCTGCCCCAGATCCGTAGTGCGGTTTAGGGTTGAGATAACGTCCGCATTGCCTGTCTCGTCAGAAGCTGATGGGAGAGGGGCTTCGGTGCCGGATTCCGGGGAAGGAGTTTTGCTCTTTGCCATAGAGTGCAAATCTTCCAGGAGGCCGTTGATTTTCCCGGAGGCATAGCCATGTACGGTGGAGGCAATGTGCCGGGCGGCACCGGCAGCATCGCTGAGGGTGAAGGGACGAAAATAAAACAGCAGGCTGGCAGCAATGGCAATGGCAGCGGCAGCGATGGCGCCTGTGACCAGCCATTCTGCCATCCCTTTTTTTCTGCGTTTTTTTCCTGCAGAAGCATTGCGTGTGTTTTCCGGGGACGGATCTGATGTTCGGGAGGTTTTATGACGGTTTTTAGCGCCGGTATTTCCTGTACGGGAGTTTCCCCCGGGATTTTTTTTGTAGTTTTTTACGGGAAGAGGGGGGATATCACCGCTGCTGGTTACAAGGACAGGAACCGGAAAAGCAGGGGACCGGCTGACGGGCTCCTGCTTTCCGGAGATATGGTTATAGTTTGATAATCTCTGCATAGGCGGTTAACTCCAATTCAGGCTTTGGACAGGCGGGCCATCACGACCTGGGGGATGGAACTTAGGGCAGACTGGACACAGACAGCCCCCGCCCGGTATGCCTCCATGGGCATCCCGTATACCACGCAGGTTTCCCGGTTTTGGCCGATGGTGTAGGCTCCTGCCTTGCGCATCCGAAGCAGCCCGGCAGCCCCGTCCGCCCCCATGCCGGTAAGGATCACACCGATGGCCCGGTTTTTTACCGTGGCAGCCACGGAGTCAAAGAGGACATCCACGGATGGCCTGTGGCCGCTCACCTTTGCCTCGCTGGTGCAGCTGACAGAATAGCCGGAACCCATCCGGACTACCCGCATCTGCAGGCCGCCGGGAGCCAGGAGGATCTGGCCGGGCTGAACCTTGTCGCCATGGGCGGCTTCCTTTACCTTTAGCTGACAGATGCGGTTCAGACGCTCTGCATACATGGAGGTAAAGCCAGGGGGCATGTGCTGGGTGATGACGATCCCGGGCATCCGGGCAGGGAACTGGCGGACCACTTCCAGTATTGCCTCAGTGCCGCCGGTGGAAGCCCCGATTGCGATCACGTCGATATTCCCGAAATTGGCCGGTAAGCGGGAGGATGCGGCAGTTCCATGGGAGGGGGAAGCCGTGTGGGGGACAGCAGAAGCAGCCCCATGGTAATCGCTTCCGGTAGCCATGTGCACGGCAGCGCTGTCCGTCCTGGCGCCAGGGAGGCGCACCTTGGCGTCTGCACCGGCGCAGAGTTTGGATTTTAGAGTGTTCAGAAAGGCTTCCTTGCCGCCTTCCGTATTCATATCCGGTTTACGCACAAAATCGACAGCGCCTGCGGCCAGTGCGTCAAACACCCGTACATTGAGGGAAGATACCAGGATAATGGGAACCGGATGGAGAGGAAGAACCTCCCTCAAAAAGTCAATGCCGGTCATGCCAGGCATCTCAATGTCCAAAGTCAGGATGTCTGGCTTGAGTTGGGGAAGCTTATCCTTTGCTTCCAGGGCGTTGACTGCGTATCCCACTACCTCAAACCGGGAATCAGCCCCTATATTCTGAACCAACCAACTCCGGAACAGCATGGAATCATCTACAATCATCACACGGATCTTGCGCATGCTAATCAAACCTTCTTTCTAATCAAGCCTACTTCCCTGATTTGCGGTAAATGGCAGGCTGGATATATTCATAGGGGCAGGTTGCCTTGGTCAGCCCCTCGGAATGGCCGATAAAGAGATGGCCGCCAGGGACGGTGGCGTTGTAAAAACGCCGTACCAAAGCATCCTTGGTGTCCTGGTCAAAATAGATCATGACGTTACGGCAGAAGATCAGGTCAAATTTTTTCTTGAAATTGATCGGATCCATCAGGTTGAACGGCCGGAAAATCACGTTCTGTTTTAGTATGGGAGCCACGGTACAGCGGCCTGCCCCTGTGTTGACGAAATATTTTTTCTTCCAGGAATCGGGAAGGGGGGCGATGCTTTCCTCGTTGTAGGAGGCGACAATAGCCGTGTTCAGGATCTTTTGGGAAATATCCGTGGCAAGGATCCTGGTATCCCACTGGGAAGCCTGTGCGCCAAAAAATTCTTTCAGGTAGATGGAGATGGTATAGGGCTCCTCGCCGGAGGAACAGCCTGCACTCCAAATGGAAAGCACTTTATCCCGGGCATGCTTCTTGGCCAGGTCAGGGAGCACAACCTGCTCAAAATATTTAAAATGTGCTTCCTCCCGAAGGAAGTAAGTGTAGTTTGTAGTCAGCTTGTTGAGCATGGCAGTGACCATCTCCGGATCGCGGCCGGAGATGATCTCATCCACATATGCCGAAAAATCTCCGAACCCTTTTGCGGAAAGGGTGTTGGAAAGCCGGCTGACGATCAGCTGCTTTTTCTTGCTTAAGTCGATCCCGTAATTCTTCTTGATATAACTATATAAGCGCTGGAAATCATTGTCTGTTAATGTCAGCATCAGATTACTCCTGTTTCTTTTTGGGGCTTAGTCATCAGTGCTGGAGAGCGCCTGGCAGTCGATGGACATAAAGACGCTTCCATCTTCCATAATTACCATTCCGTCAAGCAGCTTTTGCTGACGTTTCAGGGGGATTGGACGTACATTCTTCAAGTTGATGTCAACCACCTGGCGCACGGAATCTACAAGGATCCCCAGGGAGACGGAGTTGATATCCAGTACAATAATGCATGTGCTGTTGGAGGAGCAGTCTCCTCCCTGGCCCATCCGCAGCTTCAGATCCACCACCGGGAGGATCTGGCCCCGCAGGTTGATGATACCCTTGATATAAGGAGCCACCAGGGGCAGGGGGGTGATAGAATGGTTGTTGATGATCTCAATCACATGTTTGGTGCTGATATATAAAATGAGGTCTCCGGATTCAAAGGTGAGGCAGCGTTCCACAGTGGAATTCTCTTCTGCGTCAGGCACATCCAGGATCTCCTGGTCGTTAATTTGTTCAGACATGTTTGGTTCCTCCCCTCTTTACATGTTTTCCAGAGCCGCTGAGTGAAGGCTCGGGACATCTAGAATAATGCTGATATTTCCATCACCCAGGATCGTACATCCTCCAATGCCGAAACTCTTAAGTTCGAAGGAATTTAAGAAGGCAGGGAGCGGCTTGACAACCACCTGCTGTTCCCCGATCAGGTCATCCACAAACAGGCAGAAGGAACGGTCACTGGACTCGATCCACATGACAATGCCGTCTTCTAAGTTGGTGACCTCGGTGTCGATGCCGTAGAACTGATGGAGCCTTACAATGGGGTAGAAGCTTCCCATGCGTTCCACCATCTCGCTTCCGTTCTCGTCACGGATGATTTCCTCTGTCAGGATCTTGAAGGACTGGCGTATATTGGCGATGGGGATGGTAAAGATGGAAGTCCCTACCGTCACCTTCATGCCATCCATGATAGCCAGGGTCAGGGGGATCTTCATCAGGAATGTGGTTCCTTTGCCCAATTCGCTGGAAAGGGAGACAACGCCTCCTACAGATTCCACATTCTTTTTCACCACATCCATGCCAACACCCCTGCCGGAAAATTCGGTGACCGTCTGGTTGGTGGAAAAGCCTGGCAGCATGACCAGACCCAGGGCTTCCTTGCGGGAGTATTCACTCTCCGGTTTGGTGAGGATGCCGCGCTCTTTGGCCTTGGCCAGCAGTTTCTCGGGATCCATGCCTTTTCCGTCATCGGAGATGGTGATCACGACTTCGCTGCTGGTGTGGGAAGCGGACAGGATAATCTCACCCTGGGGATTCTTCCCGGCCCGTACCCGGTCATTGGCATCATCTTCAATCCCATGGTCCATGGCATTACGTACCATATGCATAATCGGATCCTGGATGCTGTCCACGATGGTCTTGTCGATCTCCGTATCCTCGCCGATGAGGGTCAGGCGGACATCCTTGCCCAGCTTCTGCTTCATATCACGGACAATCCGGTTCATCTTCTGGAACACACCGGATATGGGGACCATCCGCAGGGACATGGCAATATCCTGCAAATCGTCGGTCAGCTTGCGCAGCTGGCGGGCGGATTTCATAAAGTTGTCATAGGCATCCCGGTTCAGCTGGTTTAATTCCGGGGCGGAAGTAACCATGGATTCCGTGATTACAATCTCGCCCACGATTGCCTGCAAGTCATCCAGCTTCATGATATTCACGCTGATCAGGTTCTGCTTGACGGGAGTCCCCTGATGCTGCTTGGCAGGGGCCTGTGGTTTGGGCGCCGCCTCACTGGCGGAGGGGACAGCCTGTCCGGCAGGTTCAGCCGCTGCCGCCGCCTTATCTGGCTCGGGGGCCACGGGCTCCGGCTCCGGTTCCGGAATGGTAACCAGTTCATAAGAACGGATATGGTTCTGGGTGCAGAGGAGATCTCCTGCCCTGGATGCCATCTCTTCGGAATCAAAAGCCATATAGAAGCCGTCCTCAATGATGGAGGCGCAGGAATCAGGGTTGGATTCCATATTCTCCGGATAATAGCGGAAGTCCAGTTCACATTCCTTCAAGGAGTTGATAATCATGAAGGCACGCAGGTTCTCCATGCCGATCCCTTCGTCAAGGAACACGTGGATAAAGCATACGGCACTGGGGTCGGCGGGCAGGTTTCCATCCGCGGAGCCGCCGGGAGCAGGGGCGCCAGCCTTTGCTTTTGCAGCTGCATCCTCCTGCTGGGCGCCGCCGTTATCAGCGGAAGAGCCATCTGCATTGCTGATCTTTTTTAAGAAATTGTTGATCTCGGAAGCAAACGCATCCATGTCCGTATCCAGGGGCTCCCCGCTCTCTACCTTCTCCACCTGTCCGCGCAGACAGTCCTCAGAACGGAACATCAGGTTGAACAGTTCCTTCTTGTGCTGGGAACTTAAGGAGTCAATCCCCTTGTCGCGGATATAGAAGAACAAATCTTCTATATGATGCGCAATGCTGGAGAGAGAGCCGAATTCCATCATGGCAGAGGAACCCTTGATGGTGTGCATGATACGAAAGATCTCATTGACGTCGTCCGATGAGAAATCGCCCAGCTTTTCATCTTTCACCAGCATCTCATCCAAATTGTCCAACAGGGAGTTCGTCTCAAAAAGATATGTATCAAGCATACTTTCCATACCGTTATCCATTCGATACACCACCTATCCTTTTTAATGTTTTGCATGAAAATAAAACAGTCCTGTACAAATAAAAGCATACCAGACCACAACATACTGGTAGTAATATCGGCGGAAAAAGCAGTTTATTAAGGGAAATGCAAATTTTTTAAAAAAAATTTGTGATTTGTATTATAAAAAGGCAAAACGTGCCGAAATAGTATAAAAGAGTGTGGTAATGGCAGCCCTCAAATTTTAGTCGGCAGCCGAGAAATGAAGGCTCAACAAGGAGGAGCAACGAATGAAGAATTTAAAGGTGGGTAAAAAGTTTCTTGTGTCTTTCGGCATTATATTGACATTATTCCTGGTGTCGGTGGTGGCCGCGGGCATAGGGATCTCCAAGTCAAAAGCAAGCTACGAGAAATTTTATGAGGAAGATTATCACGCAATAGCGAATATTTACGAGATGCGGATCAGCCTTCAGCGGGCGCTGAAGGAACTGCTGCTCAGCGTGGTGACTACGGATTCCTCACAGACCGAGCAGCGGATTGCAACCGTGGACCAGCATGTGAGCAATATTCAGGAAAAGCTGCAGTGGATTTATTCCAATTATTCCGGCGACGTGTCTTTGCTGAAGGATTTCGAGACAAAGATGAATGAAGCCAAAAGCCTGCGCCTTCAGATCTATGAGTATGCCCGTATGAATAACGAGGAGGGCAGCCGTATGGCCCAGGAACTTCTTCTGAATGAGTATAACCCCAAGACGGAGGAGTTCGCCAGTATTCTTCAGACGGCATTTGATAACATGAAGACAGGATGCCAGGACACTTATGAGACAGCCATGGCATTGGATAACGCCCTTTTGGCGCTGGCAGTTGTGATTGCAGTGGTTGCCTTTGGCATTACCTGCGTGATTGCCGTTATGCTGACCAACAATATCCTGAATCCGGTGAAGAAGATAGAGGATGCCATGGAGGAGATGGTTAAAGGCCATCTTTCCGTGGAGGTTAACTATGACGCAGGGGACGAGTTTGGCGAGATGTCCGGGAATATGCATAAGGTGGCCCAGGGCGTGGCGACTATTATCCGGGATATTGAGACCGTGCTGAGCGCCATGGCGAGCGGGGACTTTACAGTTCATTCCACAGCGCCTGAGATTTATATCGGGGATTACCAGAAGATTTTCCATTCCATGAAGAAGATCAAGGACAGCTTCAACAATACCCTTACTACTCTGAACCGTTCTGCAGACCAGGTGTCTTCCGGTTCGGACCAGGTGTCTTCCGGGGCCCAGGCATTGTCCCAAGGCGCTACAGAGCAGGCTTCTTCCGTGGAGGAGTTGTCTGCTTCCATCAACGAGATTTCCGGCAATATCAACCGTAATGCCGAGAATGCCCAGGTGGCAGGGCAGAAGGCAGAGATGGTCGGAGAAGTGGCCGGGGAGAGCAACCGCAGGATGCAGGATATGCTGAACGCCATGTCGGATATCAACAATGCTTCCGGCGAGATCGGCAAGATCATCAAGACCATCGAGGACATTGCATTCCAGACCAATATCCTGGCATTGAATGCGGCAGTTGAGGCGGCAAGGGCCGGTGCGGCAGGCAAGGGCTTTGCCGTTGTGGCGGATGAGGTGAGGAACCTTGCCAGCAAGAGTGCGGAGGCGTCCAAGAATACGGCTGTACTGATTGAGAATTCTCTCAACGCAGTGGAGAACGGGAAGCGGATTGCAGATGAGACGGCAAAGTCCCTGGAGCAGGTGATGAACGGAATTACGGAAGCCACCACCATGATGGATTCCATTGCCAAGGCTTCCAAGGAACAGGCAGAGGGGATCACACAGATTACCATCGGTATTGACCAGATTTCCAGCGTGGTTCAGACCAACTCTGCCACAGCAGAGCAGAGTGCAGCCGCCAGCGAAGAACTGTCCGGCCAGGCACAGATCCTGAAGGAACTGGTGAAGAAGTTCCGCCTTGAGGGGCAGGGCGGCATGGGAGCGATGCCCGAGGTGCCGCAGTACGAGCCCGAGGAAGATGATGAAAGCTATGTAGATCTGTCTTCCTATACCACTTATGGCGGCAGCGATAAGTATTAAAGACAATAAGGTTGGGATATCGTACTTTCAAAAAGGATATGAGGTGGAGAAAATGAGGCATAGCATTAAACAGGATATTATGGTACGCATCGCCCTTATTTTTCTTGTAGTGATTGTCAGCGGCATTGTGACATTCAGTGGTATGGGCAAGGTGAAGAAATACAGTAGATCCACTGAGGAGTGGACGGAGATCCATGCGCTGGTATTGACTGCAGAGAAAGCTCATTATGGATGGGTGGAGAATTTGTGTTCAGCGACTGCCATGGGGACGGAATTTACCGGAAGCACAGATTACAAGGGCTGTGTCCTGGGGAAATGGTTCTATGACCCTGAGGTGAGCAAGATTCCAAATGACCAGGTTCTGCAGCTGATTGAGCAGATGAAGCCGATCCATCAGGCGATCCATGAGTCGGCTCAGGCTGTTTTGGAATTGGGAAAAACGGATCAAAAGGCAGCGAACGAGATGTACCTGACAGGTACCAAAGCTGATGTGGATAAGCTGGTAAAGCTTTTGGATCAGGTGGCAGAGATTACAAACAGCCAGGTGTCTGAAAATCAGGCTGGTTTGATGCGTTCGGTTGCCATAACGGAACTGATGTCCATTCTTACCATTATTGTTACCCTGATTGTCAGCATTCTGCTGATGGTCTATGTGATGAAGCGTATTGTGAAGCCTCTGCAGACGGTTACGGAATCCAGCCGGAGTCTGTCCCAGGGGAACTTAAATTTCCATATTGATATAAACAGCGAGGATGAGATCGGGGTATTGGCGGAAAGCCTGAACAGTTCCGTAAAGACTCTGAAATCATACATTTCCGACATTACCGCAGTGCTGAATGAGATGGCGGGGGGGAATCTTGGCAGTGAGAGCAAGATTCAATATATCGGTGATTTTGTAGAGATTCAGAAAGCGATTGGGATGATCAGCCGCGAACTGAGCGAGACCATGGAGCAGATCCGTTCTTCTGCCAGCCAGGTGGATGCCGGTTCCAACCAGGTGGCGGACGGTGCCCAGAACCTTGCCCAGGGGGCTACGGAGCAGGCCTCCGAGGTGGATAACCTGATGCATATGATTGAGCAGGTTGCCGAACAGGTTGACAACAATGCGGAAAGCGCTGCAATTACCACAAAAGAAGTAAACCAGGTAGGGGAGCAGATCAACGTCTGCAACGAACAGATGCAGGAGATGGTGGAGGCTATGCGCCAGATCAGTTCCTGTTCCGGGGAGATCCAGCATATTATCAAGACGATTGAGGATATTGCTTTCCAGACCAATATTCTGGCCTTAAATGCCGCGGTTGAGGCAGCAAGGGCAGGAAGCGCCGGCAAAGGGTTTGCTGTGGTGGCAGATGAGGTACGCAATCTGGCGGCGAAGAGTGCAGATGCTGCCAAGGATACGACAGAGTTGATTGAGAAGACTTTGCATATGGTGGACAACGGGTCGAAGCTGACAGACCTGACCCAGCAATCCCTGCATTCTGTAGTAGCAGGGGCAGAGGTTGTGACGGATCAGATCAAGGTGATTTCCAAGGCATCCGAAGAGCAGGAAGTGGCGATTAACCGGATTAAGGACAGCATTACCCAGATTTCGACGGTGATTCAGTCGAATTCAGCCACCTCCGAAGAAAGTGCGGCGGCCAGCGAGCAATTGGCAGGCCAGGCACAGATATTGAAGCGGCTGATCGGTAAATTCCAGCTGAGAAGATAAGACTGTTTGGGCATCGCATATTGCTTTTTGCCTGCAGCAATAAAAGAGAGATAAGGAGTGGGGGAAGCCCATTCCTTATCTCTCTTTTGCCATAAGATATTTTAAGAGAAGAGCCACATAACGCCGGAAGATTTCAGGATCCTGCAGGGAGATTCGGGAAAAGTCAGCATAGGTAAGGGTATCCTTCCAGTCTTTTTTCAGGGAAGGCTCCCAGACCGGCTCAGGCTGAGGGATAAAACAGCCTTCCTGCTTGGTGTAGCAGGTCTTGGCGGTGGCTCTGACCCGGGCGGCTTTATCAACATATTCCCCGACGCTTTTATGTATGGCAGTGTCTTCATAGGGAAGATAGTAATAGTCCTTATAGTTCGGATAGAAATGCTTTAGCGTGCCATGGAAGAGCTGGATGCCTAAAAAAAGGCGGCTGTTTTCGGCATGGCACCGGACCGGGGTTTTTTGAGCGCTGAAGGGGATGGGGATCCGGCAATCGCTTTCGCAGGTTAAACCCAACAACTCCACAGGAATTCCCTTCTCCTCCTTTTCCCGGCGGATGTCCTGACGAACCAGGCGGAAAGGGGATTCCAGGAAATCCGGATAGCTGAGGATGGGAAGGATGGAGGGCATTCCCTTAAGGTCATCCTCATTGTGAAGGATCAGCAGATGATATAAGCGGGTGTCATGGGTGAGGAGATATTCTTGATAAACCGGGATTAATTCCCCTCCGGACAAGGCATCCTCCCGAAAAATCCCAAGAAACTGTTCGATTGCCTTTTGCTTTACGTTTTCCAGGCCTAAAAGCTTCCGGTAAGGCTTGACCTTGCGGTAGATATCCATGCTTTTGATGCCGGAGAAATCCCAGGGAAGGCTGTAATGGGCGCAGCGTTTTCTGAGATAAGGGAGGTCAAAGCCGTCTCCGTTGAAATGTACCAGGATCCGGAAGCCTTTAAGGAAGGAAAAGAAAGAATGGAGCAGTTCGGTTTCGGATTCTGGGGTATCGGCAAACCATTGCACCAGATTCCATCTGCCCTCCCGGAAATAGATGCAGCCGATCAGATACAGCCGGGAATACTCCCCGGAGAAACCGGTGGTCTCGATATCAAAAAAGAGGATTTCTTCTGGTTTGCCGATTCGTTCCAGGGGATAGGCATGGGAGAGGCCAAGGGGTTTATTGATGGTAATCATAATCAGGCTCCTTGTTTGAGGGGATGGCAGTTACAGAATGATTATAGCGGCGGGGACAGCCAAAGTCAACGGAAATTATGGGGCAGCCAAGGGCGAATATTCGTTCGGGGCGATGCCTTTTGCTTGCACTTGTTATTCTGATATGATATGATGTCAGGGACAGTTTGAATGAGAGGAGTTATAGCATTGTTTTCTTATATAAAGGGGCCGCTGGCGGAGGTTTCAGAGGATGTAATTGTGGTGGAGGCGGGGAACATCGGATGGAATATCCATGTGCCTTTGTCTGTTTTGGAGCGTCTCCCGCACATAGGCGAGGAGGTGCAGATATACACTTCCTTCCAGGTGCGGGAGGATGCCATGGCTTTGTATGGGTTCCTGAGCAGGCAGGATTTGCAGATGTTCCGGATGCTTTTGGGGGTGAACGGCATCGGGCCAAAGGCCGCCCTGGGGATTCTTTCCACGATGCGGCCTGAGGATTTGAGGATGGCCGTCATTTCTGAGGATGCCAAGAGCATTGCCCGGGCGCCGGGGATAGGGGCAAAGACGGCAAAACGGATAATCCTTGACCTGAAAGACCGCATGAAAACAGAAGATATTTTGCCCGGAGGTTTTTCCGGAGAGGAAACGGCATCCGGAAGGATGCCGGCAGTCCAGCTGCCCGGGAACGGGGCGGCAAAAGAAGCCGTGGAGGCGTTGGTTGCTTTGGGATATTCCCTGTCGGAGGCATCTAAGGCGGTTCGTCAGGTGCCAATGGATGGGGAGATGACAGCGGAGGCAGTTCTGAAGGCTTCCCTGAAGTATTTGGTATTTTAAACGGAGGGGAAGCAGAAGATGGAACGGAGAATAATCACCACAGAAGTGATGGAAGAGGATAAGGCAATTGAGCCGAACCTCCGTCCGCAGATGCTGGACGAGTATATTGGCCAGGAGAAGATCAAGGCAAATTTGAAGGTTTATATCGATGCGGCCAAGGGGCGGGGGGAGTCTTTGGACCATGTGCTGTTCTATGGCCCCCCGGGGCTGGGGAAGACCACATTGTCCGGGATTATTGCGAATGAGATGGGTGTCCATATGAAGGTTACCTCAGGCCCGGCGATTGAAAAGCCAGGGGAGATGGCAGCGATTCTCAATAACCTTCAGGAGGGGGATGTGCTTTTTGTAGATGAGATCCACCGGCTGAACCGGCAGGTGGAGGAGGTGCTTTACCCGGCTATGGAGGATTTTGCCATCGATATCATGCTGGGAAAGGAATCCTCAGCCAGATCCATCCGCCTGGATTTGCCCCATTTTACCCTGGTGGGGGCGACTACCCGGGCAGGGCTTTTGACAGCTCCGCTGAGGGACCGCTTCGGGGTGGTGCAAAAGCTGGAATTTTATACCCCCCAGGAACTGACGGTAATTGTCCGGCGTTCGGCAGGGATGCTGGGGGTGGAGATCGATGAGGAGGGGGCAACGGAGATTGCCCGCCGTTCCAGGGGGACGCCCCGGCTGGCTAACCGGCTGTTAAAGCGGGTGAGGGATTTTGCCCAGGTGAAATATAACGGGGTGATCACCAAGGAGGTATCGGATTTTGCCCTGGACATCCTGGATGTGGATAAGCTGGGGCTGGATAACAATGACAGGAATATCCTGCTGACAATTATTGAAAAGTTCGACGGAGGGCCGGTGGGCCTGGATACCCTGGCGGCTGCCCTTGGTGAGGATGCAGGCACCCTGGAGGATGTCTATGAGCCGTATTTGCTGATGAACGGGTTTTTGAACCGGACGCCCAGGGGAAGGGTGGCCACCAGGCATGCTTACCGGCATCTGGATATGCCTTTTATCGGATGAACAAAATTGCCGCTTGAACGGAAATTCAACCAAAAACTACAAAGAAAAAGCCAGGAAAGATCAGAGGTCAGGTATTATGAATCAAAAGAACCAGATGGAAGTATTGATCGACGGGAAAATATATAAATTGAGCGGGGCTGAGGAGGAGATGTATCTTCAGAAGGTGGCCGCTTATCTGAATGGGAAGATCGGAAAGCTGCGGGAGGAGGAGGGCTTTTCCCGCCTGAGTTCAGACTACCAGTCGGTGCTCCTCCAGCTGAATATAGCAGATGACTATTTTAAGGAAGAGGAGAGGGCAAACCGCCTGGAGAACGAGAAATCAGAACTGGAAAAGGAAATATACAGCCTTAAGCATGAACTGATCACCACCCAGATGAAGATGGAGAAGATGGGGAAGGAAGGAACCGGGCAGGAGGAAGAACAGGAAAGGCCAGGACAGCAGGAAAAACCCAAACGGGGAAGGTCAGCTGCAGGCCAGAGAAAGATAAATCCGGAGAATAAGGCCATGTATCTTTGAAGCAGGAAAGGGGAAGGGGATTGAGACCAAACGTAGAGATTCTGGCGCCGGCGGGTTCCTGGGAGAGCATGGTGGCTGCCATCAATGCAGGGGCGGACGCAGTATATATGGGAGGGAGCCGGTTCGGCGCCCGGGCTTATGCGGACAACCCGCAGGAGGAGGACTTCCTGCGGGCCATTGATTATGCCCATTTACATGGGAAAAAACTGTATATGACAGTGAATACCCTGGTAAAAGAGGAGGAGTTGGGACAGCTGCCGGATTTTCTGCTTCCTTATTACCGGCAGGGGCTGGATGCGGCGATTGTGCAGGATTTTGGCGTTTTTTCCCTGATACGGGATGTTTTTCCGGATCTTCCGGTTCATGCCAGCACACAGATGACGGTTACCGGGTACCGGTATGCAAAGCTTTTGAAGGAACTGGGGGCTGTGCGGGTGGTGACGGCAAGGGAACTGTCCCTGGAGGAGATCAGGAGAATCCACAATGAGGTGGAGATTGAGATCGAAAGTTTTGTCCATGGGGCGTTATGCTATTGTTATTCGGGCCAATGCCTGCTTAGCAGCCTGATTGGGGGGCGAAGCGGCAACCGGGGGAGGTGTGCCCAGCCCTGCAGGCTTCCGTATGAGGCGGGGGAGGGCGGCATTGCGGGCAAGGGGAAGAAAACTGCCCGGCAGGCGGAGGGCAGTTACCTGATGAATCTGAAGGATCTGTGCACCTTGGATCTGCTGCCGGATATTTTGGAGGCAGGGGTATATTCCTTAAAGATTGAGGGGCGGATGAAAAGCCCCCGTTACACGGCAGGGGTGGTCCATATGTACCGGAAGTATACAGACCGGTACCTGGAAAGGGGCCGGGAGGATTACCGGGTAGACCCGGCAGACAAGAGGTTTTTGCTGGAACTGTTTGACCGGGGAGGGTTTACGGATGGATATTATCGGCAACACAATGGAAGGGATATGGTTGCATTAGGGAGAAAGCCTGCTTTTAGGGAGGTGGATCCGGGGATTTTGGATTATTTGGATAAGGAATATGTGAACAGGAAGAAGCAAGAGCCGGTGGAGGGCAGGCTGGTGGTTCGGGAAGGGGAGCCGGTACGGCTGGAACTGGAGGGCAAGGTATTTGTTACGGGTGCCGTGGTGCAGACGGCGAAGAACCAGCCGATGGAAAAGGAGCGTATTCTTAAGCAGCTGAATAAGACAGGGGAATCTCCGTTTTTCTTTTCCAGGCTGGAGGCGGAGTTGTCGGGAAACTGTTTTTTGCCGGTGCAGGAACTGAATGAACTGCGCAGGAGGGGATTGAAAAAGCTGGAGGAGGCGATTCTCAGCCAGTATTTCAGGGATAGCGGGAACGGGGCGGAGGAGGGGAGGGACAGCCGGGGTATGCCTGGCTCCCAAACAAAGGATGGGACAAAAGCCTCCTTTTTTGGCAGGCCGCGTATCCACGTTTCCCTGGAGGAACCGGAAGGGCTGGCAGAGGTTTTGAGCCACCCGGATGTGGACGGGATCTACCTGGATGCATGCGGTTTCCCGGCAGAAGGCTGGAAGGCGGCGGCCGGGGCCTGCCGGAAGGCAGGGAAAACATGCGGTTTGATTCTGCCGCATATTTTCAGGAAAAAAGCAGAACAATATTTTATGGAGCATATCCGGGATTTAAAGGAATCGGCTTTTGATGAGTTGGTGCTGCGCTCCCTGGAGGAGTTAGGGTTTTTGAAGGAACAGGGATGCGAGGCGCCGGTGGTGTTTGATGCCGGCCTCTATGGGATGAACCACAGGGCATGTAAGTTCCTGGGGGAACTGGGGGCAACACGGCTCACACTGCCGCTGGAACTGAATGAGAGGGAATTAAGGGGACTGGCCCAACATACCGGGAAAGGTGCCTGGGACTGGGAACTGATTGCCTATGGGCATCTGCCCGCCATGGTTTCGGCCCAGTGTGTCCGGCGGACGGCCGAAAGATGTGTAAAACAGCCTGGGGTGATTTTTATAAAGGACAGGAGAGGGAAAAGCCTGCCTGTAAAAAATCATTGCCGTTTCTGTTATAATACGGTCTATAACCCGGATCCCCTTTCCCTTTTGGGGCTGGGGCATCAGGTGGAGGGGCTGGGAGTTAAGGTGCTCCGCCTTTCCTTTACGGTGGAAAGCCCAAAGCAGATCCGGGCGGTACTGGATGCCTATGGGGACTGTTTTGTGAGGGGGGAGGATACGCCGGCGCCCGTTGCAAGGTTTACCCGGGGGCATTTTAAGCGGGGCGTGGAGTGAAGATTGCCTGATAGGCGGGCAGCAGCGGACAGGCAGGTGGATTATGGTCAATGTGATTATAGAGGTATCAAAGTATCTGATGATACTGCTGATAGCCGTTTATACGTATCTGAATTTCAGTTATTTCCGGTACCACGGGGAGCAGGGGCAGAGAAGGGTATGCCGCCGGCAGAACATAGCCATGTTCCTGATGCATTTTGTGGCATACCTGATTTTGTACCTGAAGTCAGAGGATGAGAGGGTAGTGCTCTTTTATTTGGCGCAGGTGGTGTTTTTGGGGGCGTACATCGGGCTGTACCAGGTATTTTACCGTAACCTGACGAGGATCCTGGTCAATAATATGTGTATGCTGCTCTGTGTGGGCTGGATTGTGATGACGCGCCTTTCCCTGGATAAGGCGCTGCGGCAGTTTATGATTGTGGCTGTGGCGGCTCTGGTGACCTGGATCCTTCCGTTTATCATGGACCGGGTATGGCAGCTGTCAAGGATTGCATGGGTTTACGGGTTATTGGGCCTGGCATTGCTGGTGGCCGTGTGGATGGTGGGCAACAACAGCTATGGCGCCCAGCTTTCCATCCGTGTAGGAGGATTTTCCCTGCAGCCCTCGGAATTTGTGAAAATCAGCTTTGTGTTTTTTGTGGCAACTATGTTTTACAGATCCGTGGATTTCAAATCAGTGGCAATGACCACCCTGATGGCAGCAGCCCATGTGCTGGTTCTGGTGCTGTCAAAAGATCTGGGAAGCGCGCTGATCTTCTTTGTGGCATATCTGTCCATGCTGTTTGTGGCTACCAGCAACTGGCTCTATCTGCTGGCGGGGATTTTCAGCGGCTGCGGCGCATCGGTGCTGGCCTATGGTCTGTTTGCCCATGTGAGGACGCGGGTGGCAGCATGGAGGAACCCCTGGGCAGATATCGATAACCGCGGATATCAGATTACCCAGTCGCTTTTTGCCATCGGAACCGGGGGATGGTTCGGCATGGGCCTTTTCCAGGGGATGCCATATAAGATCCCGGTGGTGGAAAAGGATTTTGTGTTTGCTGCCATCTCAGAGGAACTGGGGGGGATTTTTGCCGTCTGTGTGCTGCTAATCTGCCTGGGCTGTTTTCTGCAGTTTATGATGATAGCAGCCAGGATGCAGGCCCTCTTTTACAAGCTGATCGCCTTTGGGCTGGGGATGGAATATGTGATCCAGGTGTTTCTGGCTGTGGGAGGGGCAATCAAATTCATTCCCTCCACAGGGGTGACATTGCCGTTTGTCAGCTATGGAGGGAGTTCGGTGCTGAGTACATTTATCATGTTCGGGGTGGTTCAGGGGCTTTATATCCTGAAGAAAAACGATGAGGAGGATTATGAGGAAAGAGAGGCCTGATCCGGATGCCAATAAGAGCCTGCTAATGGCCACCTACCTGGTGGTAGGGCTGTTTGTGGGCATGATTCTTTATTTCGGGTATTTTCTGCAGTTTCGGGGAGAGACTGTGATTAACAATTCCTACAATGCCCGGCTTGACCGTTTTGCAGACAGGATTGTCCGCGGGGAACTTTTAAGCCATGACGGCCGGGTACTGGCAAAGACGGAGGCCGGGGAGGGGGGAGCCGAGAAACGGATCTATCCCTATGGCAGCCTGTTTGCCCATGGGATAGGATATTCAGACCACGGAAAGACAGGGCTGGAGGCTTTTGCGAATTTTTATCTGCTGACATCCCATATGAACCTGGCAGAAAGGACAATCAATGAATTATGGGGGGTAAAAAATATTGGCGACAATGTGATTACCACCCTGGATGTGGATCTGCAGCAGGCAGCATCGGATGCCTTGGGAGAGAGGCGGGGGGCTGTGGTCGTGATGGAACCAGATACGGGCAAGGTGCTGGCCATGGTGTCCAAGCCGGGGTTTGACCCCAATACCCTGGGCAATGACTGGGATGCACTGATTGCCGGGGAAAATACCCAGGCACAGCTTTTAAACCGGGTATCCCAGGGGTTATATCCGCCGGGGTCCACGTTTAAAGTTATCATTGCATTGGAGTATATCCGGGAAAACCCGGATACCTGGCAGGACTTTACCTTTGACTGTGATGGGGTGTATGAGCAGGGAGAATATACCATTTCCTGCTATCATGGCAATGTCCATGGGCATCAGAATCTGGAGCAGGCGTTTGCCAATTCCTGCAACGGGGCTTTTGCCGCCCTGGGGCTTGAGATGGAGCCGGGCGGGGTGCACCAGCTGGCAGAGCAGCTTCTGTTCAACAGGGAACTGCCGCTGCCTCTTGCCTACAGCAAAGGATCCTTTACCATGAATGAGGGGGCAGATACCTGGGAGATCCTCCAGACTTCGATTGGCCAGGGCAATACGCAGATGACGCCAATCCATAATGCGATGATCACGGCGGCTATTGCCAACGGGGGTGTCCTGATGAAGCCATATCTGGTGGAACGGGTGGAAAATGCTGCCGGGGAAGAGGTCCGCAGATTCCTCCCGGAGGCTTACGGGAGCCTGATGGAAGCCGGGGAAGCGGATATCCTGGTAGGCCTGATGCGCCGGGTGGTGACAGAGGGAACGGGTTCAGCTGTGAGGACGGAGGCCTATGAGGCGGCAGGGAAGACCGGGTCGGCAGAGTTTGAGGCAGGGAAGGAGACCCATGCCTGGTTCACCGGTTTTGCCCCGGCAGATGACCCTCAGATTGTGGTGACCGTGGTGGTGGAGGAATCGGGTTCCGGCGGGCAGGTGGCAGGGCCGGTGGCCAGGAGCATTTTCGATATGTATTTTTCAAAGTGAATTTTTTCTTGCATCTTGCCAGGAAACGCGGTATACTAAAACCAGTCTTGTGACACACCAAAGTGGCATCATTTTTTGTGGTGCCAATACAGGAGGGATTGCAGTGATTGAAGCAACGAGCTGTGGAGGTGTGGTTATTTTTCGGGGCAAGATCCTGGTCTTATACAAGAATTACAAGAATAAGTATGAAGGCTGGGTATTGCCAAAAGGAACTGTAGAAGCAGGAGAGGAGTACAAGGAAACCGCGCTCCGGGAAGTAAAGGAGGAGACTGGTGTCAGTGCCTCTATCATCAAGTATATCGGGAAGAGTTCCTACTCTTTCAGCACGCCCCAGGATATGGTGGAGAAGGATGTGCATTGGTACCTGATGATGGCAGACAGCTATTACAGCAAACCACAACGGGAGGAGCATTTCATGGATTCGGGTTATTATAAGTTTTATGAGGCATACCATCTGCTGAAATTTTCCAATGAGAAGCAGATCTTGGAGAAGGCTTATAATGAATATCTGGATCTGAAGAAAGCGAACCTCTGGGGCAGCAAAAAGTATTTTTAAATGTAAGAGGCAGGATTTGCGGACAATAATACATTTAAGGGAGAAGTCGGTATGAGTTTATTCTGGAAAAAGGAAGAGCCGATGGCGATTGAGGACGCCAAGCGGCTGGCAGCAGAGCAGGCGCTGATGGAGAACAAAAAGCAGAGCGACAGCAAGACCTGTTACAACCATCTGGAGGCACAATTCCTGTTGGGGTACCATGGCGTGGTTCTGAAAGTTTACCTTGAGAATTTCAAGCGCATGAATGAGTTGTTTGGGTTTGAGTATTGTGAGGAACTGCTGGATAATATCCTGGATTATCTGGAGCAGAAGACCCGGTGTAAGGTTTACCGTTATGTGGGCGTGGAGTTTATCATTATCCTGCGGGACCGTACCATGGGAGAGGCGTCACGGCTGGCAGAACAGCTGATTGACAGATTTGAGTATAGCTGGACCGTGGAAAATACGGATTGCCTGTGTGCGATCCGTTTAGGCCTGTGTGCCTATCCGGGGTATGCCACCAATGCCGGTGAGATGTTAAAGTGCCTGGATCTTGCCGTATCCCGTGCGGCAGAGATGGAGGGCAGCCAGTACGCGGTGTATGATATGAAGCTACATACCCGTTTCCAGAGAAGGCAGGCAATCACCCGTTACCTGTCCACTGCTTTTGCCAACAATGAGGTGGAAGTGCGGTATCGGCCCACCTATGATCTGGAGAAAGGGAAATTTACCCGGGCAGAATTCTATATGAGGATTTTCGTTAAGGATGTGGGGATGGTGGGGAGTTCGGAATTTTTGACCATCGCTGAGGACACAGGGCAGATCCGGACCGTGGAATATTATGCCCTGGACCGGGTGGCATCCACGATCCGTCAGCTTTTGGATGAAGGGAAGGAATTCGAGTCGATTGCCATCGCGATTTCCCCGGTCTTGCTTCTGCAGGGAGATTTCCTGGATGAGGTGGGCAGGGTAGTCCGCACCTATGATATCCCCGCCGGCAAGCTTGCCATTGAGATTGACGAGTATGCGGTGAGCATGGCATATGTGAATATTATGGTTTTGATGCAGGAACTGGCTTCCCTGGGAGTGGAGATGATCCTGAATAATTTTGGTTCCGGATATTCAGGGCTTGCCCGGATCCTGGAACTTCCCGTAGATACGCTGAAGTTTGACCGGATGTTTGTGTGGCAGATGGAGACGGATTCCCAGTCCAAGCCAGTGATGGAGGGCCTGACGCAGATTGCCAGGAGGATTGGGAAGAGGCTGATTGCGGAGGGGGTGGAGACGCAGAACCAGAAGGATCTGCTCACCCAGTACGGGTGTCATATCCATCAGGGTTTCTATTATGCTCCCACATTGCCGGAGAAGGATCTGTTCTCGGTGCTTGACACATCATTGGATGATGCCAGGGGCCTTGTAGAGCATGAGAAGGAAGTATTGAAGAATTGAGTATGAAATATGGCTGATTCGGGGACACTGCTAGCAGTGTCCTTGAATTTTGGTTTAATGAGAGTATTTTTGTCCGATAAAGGCACCTTGAGGGAATGAGAAAGAAAAGAGGGAAGGGCAGCGAAAGGAAGGAGAATATATATGGGACAGATGGAGCAGCTGAAGCCTTATCTGGAACGTGCGATGGCGCTGCAGGCGGCATTGGTTCTGTTTGAGTGGGACAATGAAACCCTGGCGCCGGAGCAGGCGGGAAAATATACAGCAAAAGTCCAGGGAGCCTTGTCAGAGGCTTATCAGGAGATCATGACCAAAAAGGAAGTGCGGTCATTGCTGGAAAAATGCGGGCAGGAGCCAGGGCTTACCGAGAGGGAGCGGGCCATTGTGCGGGAGGCAGCCGAGGAGTATGATAAGCTGGAGAAAATCCCACCGCAGGAATACCGGGCTTACCAGGAACTGGTGGCAGAATCGGCCCGGATATGGTCGAAAGCAAAGCAGGAACAGGATTTTGAGCAATTTGCGCCTACGCTTGAGAAGATCATATCCTATCAGAAAAGGTTTGCCGGTTACCAGGCAAAAGAGGGGCAGAGGCTTTACGATGTGATGCTTGACAACTATGAGAAAGGTTTTTCCATGAAAAAGCTGGATGAATTTTTCGGGCTTTTGAAGGAAGAACTGGTGCCGTTTCTGCATCAGGTGATGGAACACGGGAAAGAGATCCGGGATGATTTCCTGGAAGGGGGCTATCCGGAGGAAAAACAGCGGGAATTGGCGGAGTTTATGGCGGAATATGTAGGATTCGACTTCCATAGAGGTGTTCTGGCAGAGAGCGCCCATCCCTTTACCACCAATCTTCACAACCATGATGTGCGGATCACGACCCATTATAAAGAGAGGATGGACAGTTCCCTTTTTTCGGTGATCCACGAGGCAGGGCATGCCGCCTATGAATTGGGTGTGGCAGATGAACTGACCCAGACATTCGTGGGGCAGGGAGCCTCCATGGGAATGCATGAATCCCAGTCCCGTTTTTTTGAAAATATCATCGGGCGGGATGAGGCATTCTGGGAGCCGATTTATCCGAAACTTCAGGAAATGTTTCCGGAAAAACTGGGGGATATCCCCCGGGAGGATTTTGTGAGGGCAATCAACAAGGTGCAGCCCGGGCTGATCCGCACAGAGGCAGATGAACTGACATATAGCCTGCATGTTTTGGTTCGGTATGAGTTGGAAAAAATGTTGATGGAAGAGGATTTGGATGTAAGGGAACTGCCGGGTTTGTGGGCTGATAAATATGAGGAATACCTGGGAGTGAGGCCAAAGAATGTGGCGGAGGGAGTGCTGCAGGATATCCACTGGGCCCAGGGATCCTTCGGATATTTCCCTTCCTATGCGCTGGGGAGCGCTTTTGCGGCACAGATATACCGGTTTATGAAACAGAGCATGGATTTTAAAGGGCTTTTGCGGCAGGGGGAGTTAGAGGTGATCCGGGAAGTGCTGCGAAGGCATATCCACCGGTTTGGGAAGATGAAAGACAGCAGGCAGCTGCTGCGGGATATGACAGGTGAAGATTTTAAGCCGCAGTATTATGTAGACTATCTGAAGGAGAAATATGGGAAGCTGTATTGCCTGAAATGATACGAATTTACTGCCAGGGATGGGGCATATAATAGTAGGGATACCAGGTATCAGGAGAAATGATATGCCGAACCAGAAGTTAGAGAATCTGCTGAATCTGTCCCTGGAGGTGTCTCCCCAGGAACGGGCAAGGTCACAGGAATTGGAAACCGGATACCTGCCGGAGGAAAAATCCTGGGAATTGATTGTAAAATATTCGGGCAGCCTGGATGCGGTGCGGGAAATGGGCGTGCAGGTGGAAGAGATGAGGAATGAATATGCAATTTTGCTTATTCCGGAGACTCTGATTGAGCAGGTCAGCGGGTTGCTGCAAATTGAATATGTGGAAAAGCCAAAGAGGCTGTTTTTTGCCGTGAACCGGGCAAAGGCAGCCTCTTGTATTAATATTTTGCAGGAGCCGCCCCGGAGGCTGACGGGCAAGGGAGTGCTGGTGGCAGTGCTGGATTCCGGGATTGATTATTTCCATGAGGATTTCCGGAACGGGGATGGGACCACTAGGATTGTGGAATTGTGGGATCAGACGTTAAACCGGGTATTTACCAGGGAGGAGATCAATGAGGCATTGGAGGCAGGAGACCGGGAGGCAGGGAGGGGGCTGGTGCCCTCGGTGGATGGCAGCGGGCACGGAACTTCCGTGGCAGGGATTGCAGCAGGGAATGGCCGTGAGTCGGAGGGGGCTTACCGGGGTGTGGCTTATGAGAGTGAATTTTTGATTGTGAAGTTGGGCAATTCCCGGGAGGGAGGCTTTCCGCGCACAACAGAATTGATGCGGGGAGTGAATTTTGTGGTGGGCCGGGCGGTGGAAATGGGGATGCCGATTGTAGTGAACATCAGTTTTGGAAATACATACGGCTCCCACGACGGAACCGGACTTCTGGAAATGTTCCTGGATGATATAGGGAACTATGGGCGGACCACCATCGTGGTGGGGAGCGGAAATGAAGGGGCAGCAGCAGGGCATATGTCGGGAAAAGGGGCAGTGCAGGCGGAACTTTCGGTAGCGCCCTATGAACCCGGGGTCAGTGTTCAACTCTGGAAGGCTTATTCGGATCAGTTCACAGTCAGCTTACAGACCCCTTCCGGTGAGGTGCTGGGGCCTTTGTCTGAGCAGCTGGGGCCGGTGCGTTTCCGCTACAGGGAGACCCAGGTGCTGGTATATTACGGGAAGCCGGGGCCATTCAGTGTGGCGCAGGAAATTTATTTTGATTTTGTGCCGGATGAGGGGAGTTATGTGGAGAGCGGGATCTGGACTTTCCGCCTGCAGCCACAGAGGGTGGTGCAAGGACAGGCAGATTTTTGGCTGCCCTCTGCTGCTGTCCTGAATTCATCTACCCGTTTTTTAGAACCTACGCCAGATATAACCCTGACGGTTCCCTCCACGGCGGCGAAAGTGATCACAGTGGGAGCCTATAACAGTGCCACCAATTCCTATGCGGATTTTTCCGGGAGAGGATTTACCCGTATGACAAACCAGGTGAAGCCGGATCTGTGTGCGCCGGGGGTGGGCCTGATGGCGCCGGGGAACGGGGGAGGATACCGGTCGGTGACCGGGACCTCCTTTGCGGCGCCGGTGGTGGCGGGGAGTGCGGCGCTCCTCATGCAGTGGGGAATCGTGGAGGGGAATGACCCGTTTTTGTATGGGGAGAAGGTGAAGGCGTATCTTAGGCGAGGGGCGAAGCCGCTGCCGGGATTTACGGAGTATCCGAATCCGTTGGTGGGGTATGGGTCGCTTTGTGTCGAAAATAGTCTGCCGATTTGAGGCGGGAATAGGCTGCCGGATTTGAAGGGGCAGGCCGGGGGGAAAAGGGGGGCAGCTGATTTCTATTGAATGTCAATTTTTACCTGTCTCCTGAACTCCGTAGGAGATACCCCGCACTGCTTCTTGAACAGGCGGCTGAAGTAAAGGGGGTTTTGGTAACCCACGATTTCAGCGATCTCCGTGACATTGTAGGAGGTGGATTCCAGCAAACTCTGGGCATTGGAGATCCGGAGGGAGAGGAGATACTGGGAGGGGGTTGAACCGGTATAATCCTTGAAATTCCGGATAAACCAGCTGATGCTCATGCCGCGGCTTCTGGCATATTCCTCAATGCTAATCAGGTGGTTATAGTGGGAGTGGAAATGGGAAACAGCCAAATCCATTTCGTCGATGAGGAAGAGGGTTTTGCTTTTGGGCTTTTTTTCCTGAAGGCGGCTGATGAGGACGAGCAGCAGTTCCAGGTAGTGGACAAGGACTTCCTCATAATGGGGTTTGGTAAGCTTTAACTCCTGAATCATGTGCAGATAAATCTTTTTATAATCCAGAGAAGTTCCGGTATGAATCACATGGGCATTATCCGGAATGCGGTATTTTCTTAAAATATTCTTTACATTATTCCCTGTAAAATGAACCCAATAGACTTCTGTATGGTCCACCCCGTAATAGTAGTAGCGCTGCTCCTCCTTGGGGCGGTAAAGCACCATATTCCCGGCGGTTACAATTTCTTCCTTGCCGTGAAAGTAGAAATGTGCTTTGCCGGATGCAATATAGAGCAATTGATAGTCAAGGCGCCCTCTGGGTCTGTGGGTGGGGAGCCTGGGCCTGGTGAATAATTGGTAGACGCCGGCGCTCCCTACGAAAAGGGGGTGCTTTTTGTCCTTGAAATCCATATGGGAGTTGTGCCAGTAGGCGTTGTCTGTGTACATAAGGGGTTACCTCCTTTTTTGGGTGAGGGGTATCTGGGAGGAAGGGCAGTTTGTCATGCATTCCTCCCTCCAAGGATGGAACGTTATCTGTCATATTGTACAAGAAGAAACCAGGGACCTGAGGAGGGGACTTGTGAATGTGAATAGTTATTTTCCGGTTTTCTATTTGTTATTGTATCATTTTGTGCATGTTTTGTCTATTCTGCTTTATGTAAAAAATTAGCAAATTCCTTTATAATACAGTCAAACACAAGGCCTGTGTGGGGAATAGGATGTTTGCAAATAAGAGAATATGTGCTGCAGCATAGTCAAAAATAATGTATATAAGGAGGAAACTGCCATGATTGTACCGCGCTATTATGAAGATCTGCATATGCTGCATGAGAATACCATGCCGGATCGTTCCTATTATGTGCCGACGTCTGTAAGGACGGAGGGGCTTGTGGAACAGAGGGAGAAGTCGGATCGCATCCAGATGCTGAACGGACAATGGAAATTTCAATATTATGACAGCATTTATGATTTTAATGAGAGGTTCTATGAACCGGAATTTGACCCATTGGGGTTTGAAACCGTTGAGGTTCCCGGTGTCTGGCAGAATTACGGCTATGATAATCATCAGTACACCAACTTCCGGTATCCATTTCCTGTGGATCCCCCCTATGTGCCTCAGGATAATCCCTGCGGGGCGTATCTCTGTTCCTTTTCCTATCAGAAGGAGGAACAGGCGCCAAGGGCGTTTCTGGAATTCGAGGGGGTGGATTCCTGCTTCTACGTGTGGCTGAATGGGGAGTATGTGGGCTACAGCCAGGTCTCCCATGCACTCAGTGAATTTGATGTGACTAAATACATCAAAGAGGGGGAGAACTGTCTTGCCGTGCTGGTTTTGAAATGGTGTGACGGCAGCTACTTAGAGGATCAGGACAAATTCCGTATGAGCGGCATTTTCCGGGATGTGTACCTGATGAAACGGCCTTTGCAGTGCATCTATGATTATTTTATCCATACCCGGATTGCTGACGGCCAGGCTTTGGTGGACATTCAGACAAAATATCTGGATGAGGTGATTCCGGTGAAGGCGGCGGTTTATGATGAGAAAGGGGAATTGGTTACAGAGTTTGTCTATAAAGGAGATACCGGGTTTTCCATACAAAAGCCTTATCTGTGGAACAGTGAGCAGCCTTATCTGTATACCCTGGTGCTGGAGACAGAGCATGAAGTGATCACAGAACAGATCGGCATCCGTGAGATCAGCGTGAAGGGGAATGTGGTATATTTAAACGGTTCTCCGGTGAAGTTTAGGGGAGTGAACCGGCATGATTCGGATCCGGTGACCGGGTTTGTCATCAGCGTGGAGCAGATGAAAAGGGATTTGGAAATGATGAAGCAGTACAACTTCAATGCGGTCCGAACCAGCCATTATCCGAACCAGCCCATGTTTTACCAGATGTGTGACAAGTACGGATTCTTTGTCATTGACGAGGCGGATAATGAGAGCCACGGCCCCTGGATGCTGTGTTATTCCAATGATACGGATGAGGAGCGGGCCGGCAGATGGAATGAACTGATATCAGATAACCCGGAGTTTGACGAGGCCACCCTGGACCGGGTGAAAAAGCTGGTGGAGCGGGACAAAAACCGGCCTTGCGTGGTGATCTGGTCCATGGGAAATGAGTGCGGCTACGGCTGTACCTTTGAGAAGGCCCTGGCCTGGACAAAGCAGTATGACCCGGGCAGGCTGACCCACTATGAGAGCGCCTACTACCGGGGGAGAAAGAGAAAATACGATTACAGCAATATTGACCTTTACAGCCGCATGTATCCGGGGTTTCAGGAGGTTCTGGATTATGTGGGCTCCAGTCCCGATAAACCCTATATCATGTGTGAATACTGCCATTCCATGGGAAACGGGGCAGGGGATTATGAAGATTATTTTGAATTGATTGAAAAATATGACTGTATCTGCGGAGGTTTTGTGTGGGAGTGGTGTGACCATGCCATATACAAGGGGAAGACAGCAGAGGGCAGGGACATGTATTTCTATGGGGGAGACCATGGGGAATATCCCCAGGACGGGAATTTCTGTATGGACGGGCTGGTGTATCCGGACAGGACTCCCCACACAGGGCTTTTGGAGTACAAAAATGTCCACCGCCCGGCAAGGGTCTCTTCCTATGACCAGGATACAGGAAAGCTTGTGCTGAAAAATGAGATGAATTTTGTGGATATCCAGGATTATCTGGAGATTTCCTATGAGGTAAGGGCAGACGGAAGGGTAATTGCTGCCGGAAAGATGGATGAGGCCAATATCCCGGGGATTCTGCCGGGCAGGGAGGGACAGCTTTTTCTTCCGGTGACGATTCCGGATAAGGGAAAGGTGTATCTGAAGCTTCTCTACACTCTGAGGGAGGCAGATGCTTTCCGTAAACAGGGGCATGTGCTGGGCTTTGACGAGATCCCCTTGAAAAATCGGGATCCCCGGAATCAGGACGGTCTTCTGTGGCAGGCCATGGCAGAGACAGACAGCAAAAGGCTGCCTCAGCTGAAGGTATCCGAGACGCCGAAGCAGCTGATTGTGGAGGGCAGTGCTTTTACCTATGTTTACAATAAGCTGTATGGCATTTTTGACCAGCTGAGGGCAGAAGGGAGGGATTTCCTCGAGAAGCCCATGGAACTGAATGTGTGGAGGGCGCCTACGGACAATGACATGTACATAAAAGCAGAATGGAAAAAGGCCATGTATGACCGGGCCTTGTCCAGAGCCTATGTGACCAACTATACCCTGACCAGGGAGTATCTGGAGATTCACAGCAGGATGGGGATGACAGCAGTAACCGTCCAGAGGATGATGGACATAGATACGGTGTGGCGCATTGATAATTCAGGCCAGATATCTGTGAGAATGGATGTTACCAGGAATCCGGATTTCCCGGAACTGCCCAGGTTCGGGCTTCGGCTGTTCCTGCCAGGGAAGATGGATCAGGTTATTTATTCGGGCCTGGGGCCGGAGGAAAGCTATGTGGATAAATGCAGGGCTGCCAGCCACGGGATTTATTCGTCCTCTGTGTCCGGCCTCCATGAGGATTACTTAAGGCCCCAGGAAAACGGCAGCCACAATGATTGCGATTATGTTATGGTCAGCGGGGAAGGCAGTGCCATAAAGGCGTACGGTGAGGAGACCTTTTCCTTCAATGCCTCTGTGTTTACCCAGGAGGAACTGACAGAAAAGAAGCACAATTTTGAACTGGTGCCCTGCAGGAACACGGTGTTAAACCTTGATTTCCGGCAAAACGGAATCGGCTCCAACAGCTGCGGCCCCAGGCTTCGGGAACAATACCGCCTGTCAGAGGAAGCCTTTACCTTTACCCTTCACCTGAAGCCGGAGCAGGTGAAGGCAGAGGATAAGAAACCAAAATGGGGGAAGCCGGAACATGCAGAAGAAGGCTGAACAAGGAATTTCAAGGAAAAAGATTAAAGGGAATTGTTTACTAATTGGTCGTGCCATGGAAAGGAATGGTGAAATAGATGAAAGAAAGAACATATTTAAAGTGGTACAATAAGGTTGGTTATGGTTCCGGAGATATAGCCGGTAATGTGGTGTATGCCCTTCTGTCTGCCTTTGTGATGATCTTTTTGACGGATACGGTGGGACTGAATGCTGGGATTGTGGGGAGCCTGATTGCCCTCTCCAAGCTTTTTGACGGAATCAGTGATATTTTCTTCGGAGCCATGATTGACAAGACCCACAGTAAGATGGGAAAGGCCCGGCCATGGATGCTTTACGGCTACTTTGGATGTGCCCTCTGTCTGGTGGCAATCTTCGTGATTCCTGCGGGTATCAGTGAGTTTGCCCAGTACGCCTGGTTTTTTATCGCCTACACCCTGCTTAATGCAGGCTTCTACACGGCGAATAATATTGCCTATTCTGCCCTGACAGCCCTTGTCACCAAGAATAACCATGAACGTGTCCAGATGGGTTCCATCCGCTTTATGTTTGCCTTTGGCACCAGCATGCTGATTCAGACCATCACTGTCGGCTGTGTGGCTTATTTCGGCGGCGGCGCAAGCGCCTGGAGAAAGGTTGCCATTATTTACGCCATTGTGGGCGTGATCTCCAATACCCTGTCCGTGTGGTCAGTAAAGGAACTGTCACCGGAGGAACTTGCCGAGGGAGAAGCCGACCAGGGGAAGCAGGAGCCGGCGGAGGCGTACCGCTTAAAGGAGGCCTTTGGGCTGCTGATCCACAATAAGTACTATCTGATGATTTGCGCCTCTTATATCCTGATGCAGATATATTCCGCAACTCTGAATATGGGCATCTATTTTATGACTTATGTGCTGAAAAATGCCAATCTTCTTGGGGTGTTTTCCTGGGCGATCAATATTCCCATGATTGTGGGCCTGTTGTTTACCCCGGCACTGGTGGCCAAATGGAAGGGAATGTACCGCCTGAATCTGTACGGCTATACCTTAGGGACTGCAGGGCGTCTGGGAGTGGTGGCTGCCGGTTATATGGGAAGCGTCCCCTTAATGCTTCTGTGCACCGCGGTCGCGGCAATCGGGATGAGCCCTCTCCAGGGGGATATGAATGCCCTGATTGCCACCTGCTCGGAATATACGTTTTTGAAGACCGGCAAGCGGGTGGACGGCACCATGTATTCCTGTACCTCCTTGGGAACCAAGCTGGGGGGCGGAATCGGCACTGCCATTGCAGGATGGCTTTTGGCATACAGCGGCTATGTGGGGGGTGCCCCGGAGCAGTCGGCCTCCTGCATCAATATGCTCCACATTATGTACCTGTGGCTGCCTATGGTGTTTAATCTTCTGATAACATTGATCCTCACCAGGCTGAATGTGGAGAAGGCGAATGAGGAACTGCGGGTAAGGGGGCGAGTCGGCCGGTAAGGATTTGCCTGTTTCCTGACCCTTGTTTGGAACAAAAAACAGAAAAAGAGCAGGCTGCCCGGACAGAGATGTCCGGGCAGCCTGGTTTGATATGTTCAATTTTATTTTTCTGATATTCTTTCTTTCTTAATCGTATTCAGAATATAGGTACTCAGCAAAAATCCTCCGGCAGCAAACACTGCCATAATGATATAGACGATCCGGTAGCCGGCCAGGCCTTCAAATTTGTCCAGGATCCCACCGTATACGGCATACATAAATGCGCCGGGCAGGTATCCGATGAAGGAACCCATGGACATGGCGGAGCCGGTAATCTCACGGGGGACATGTACTTCATCCATGGGGGCGAAGAAAATGGCGCGCATGCTGTAGACACAGGCGCTGATACCCAGGGTAATGGCCATACCCAGGAGGATTCCCATGCTCTGGTGGGGCAGCAGGGAGAACACAACCAGGATTGCGCCCACAACCACAAAGGCAATCTGCAGGTATTTGGTGGCAGAGTGGAGAACCTTATCCGTGATAAAGCCGCCCACCGGGCCTCCCAGCATTTTCAGGCCGTATTGGTTGATGATTCCATAGACTCCCACCAGCGCTGCCGGAAGGGCATAAGCTTCCTCCAGGAAGGGGATAAAATAGGTCAGTCCGCAGTATACACTGTACACAAAGAATACATTAAAGGATACCAGCCAGATGTTTTTGTTTTTTAATGCCCGCATGACCCCTTCCCAGGCCCGCTTGTTGGCATTGGCGGTATTGCCTGCTTTGCCGGATTTTTCTTCCGCGGCGCTTACGGCAGGGGCTTCATCCGGTTCCAGAAGGAAATACATGATAATGCCGATCACGCCGGGGACGATGGAGTAGAACAAAATTGCCGTCTTAAGACCGGCTGCCGTGCTCCCCATGGCGGAGAAAATACCCAATGCGCCGAAGGCAACGATGGTATCCATCAGTCCTCTACCGGCTTCCATGATGCCGAAGGATATCCATTTTTTATCGATCCTTCCGTTTGTTTGTTGTTGAGACTGTTGAGACATAGTAGCCTACCTCGCTTTTTCAGATTTTGTGAAACGGATTTGACAGTTCCTAGTATAATTGCAATAATGTGTAATGTCAAGTGAAAATGTGTAAAAAGTTGCAAAAAGTTGTTAAAACGAGGAAAAGAAAGGGGGATATTCGAGACATAATTAAGGAAAGAATTGCAAATGTGTGTAATTCACAAAAATATGTGTTGCAATTTGTGCAAAAATGTGGTAGTATCAAAATCAGAAAATGGATTTGACAATCAGAAGGGAATAAGCAGAATGTTATCAGAGCAGAGATATGAGGAGATTTATAATTTACTGGAACGGGAGGGCAGCGTGAGGACCATTGCCTTGTGCGATGCCTTGCAGACCTCCAGGGAAACAGTCAGAAGAGATTTGGAAACCATGGAGGCAAAGGGGATGCTGAGAAGGATCCGGGGGGGAGCAATGAAGTTAGAAGCGCCCCAGGGCAAAAATACCACTTACACCTCCTTTAGCCAGAGGCGGGACGAGCATATTCGTGATAAGGAAACGATTGCTTTGGAGGCGGTGAATTATATCCGTGAAGGACAGGCCATTGCCCTGGATTCCGGCACCACATCTCTGTCCCTTGCCAGGGCGGTGAAAACCAGATTCCGTTCCCTGACCGTGGTTACCAACTCCTTTGCCGTGGCCCAGGAACTGGCGGGGGCGGAGGGGATTACCCTGGTTCTGACAGGAGGGGTTTACCGGGCGGATGAGGAGGCATTTGTATCTGATGTTGCGACCCTTATTTTTTCAAAGATTAATGTGGACATCTTTTTCCTTACCACCTGCGGAATCTCGGTGGAACGTGGGATCACCTATCAGCGGATGGATGAGATCTCAGTGCAGAATAAGATGATGGAGGCGGCGGACCGGACAATCGTGCTGGCAGACAGTTCCAAACTGGGGAATAATTCCCTGGTAAAAATGTGCGGGCTGGAGGAGATCTCCATGATTATCACAGATTCCGGGGTTTCGGCCGGGCAGGTGAGCGCATTTGAACGTGCAGGGGTAAAGGTAGCTGTTGCGCGGGAAATATCATAAGAAAATTTCAAAAAACCTAGAGGGGGATAGTATCATGGCAGAGTTGAAGAATCAAGAGAGCAGGCGGCCAAGCGTATTGCTGGTTTCCGTAGATGCATTGAAGCCGGAGTTTGTTTTTGAGCAGGAGCGTCTGGGAATCAAGCTTCCCACCATCACCCGGTATTTTGTGGAGAACGGCCTGACGGCCAGGGAGGGGAGCAAGAGCGTGTTTCCCACCTTTACCTATCCCTGCCATCAGAGCATGATTACCGGGACGAATCCGGCAACCCACGGGACTGTGAATAACGGGATTTTTGATCCTACAGGAGAGCACAACGGAGCCTGGTATTGGTTTGTGAATGATAAGGTAAAGACTCTGTGGGAGGCGGCAAAAGAGGGGGGATATTGCTCCGCCAGCGTGGCTTTTCCCACGTCCGTAGGGGCAAAGGGGGATTATATCGCCCCGGAGTTCTGGTGGGACGGCTCAGGGCTTGACAGCCGTTTTATCGATGCAGTGGCAAAGCCCCAGGGCCTGATTGCCGAGATGGAAAGGGAGATCGGCACCTATGCGGGAGGATTAGACCTTTCGGATGAGGGGGATGCCCAGAGAGGGAAGGCAGCCCTGTGGATGTTAAGGAATAAGCTGGCGCCTCAGGTCGAGGAGAAGCCCTTCTTCCTTTCCGCCTATTTTGCCAGTTTTGACGAGAGCGCCCACCAGAATGGGGTTTACAGCAGAGAAGCGGCTCTCAGCCTGGAAAAGATTGACCGGATACTGGGGGAACTGATCGGAGAGGCAGAGAGGATTACCGGCGGGGATCTGGTGGTCTGTGTGGTATCGGATCACGGAACCCTGGACAACACCCACAACATTTCTCCCAACATTCTTCTGAAAAAGGCGGGGCTGATCGAGACGGATGAGGCGGGGAAGGTGGTAAGCTGGAAGGCATTCAGCCAGCGGGCCGGGGGCACGGCGGAGGTGCGTCTGGCAGACCCCGGCGATCAGGAATCGGCCGTTCTCTTAAAGGAGATTCTGGACGCTCTGGCAGGGGATCCGGAAAGCGGAATCTTAGAGATCCTGGACAGGGAAGAGGCAAAGGCCAGAGGGGGATTTCCGGAGGCGGCTTATGTGCTGGTTTCCAAAAAGGGCTATGAATTTAGGGATGATGTGGAGGGAGAATACTGCCGCACCCGGCTGACCCAGAAGGCCCAGCACGGATACAGCGAGGAATTTCCGGAGATGCGGGCCTCCTTTATGCTGACAGGAAAGGGGATTGCCCCTGGGAATAGGGAAAATGTCCGTCTGATTGATGTGGCTCCCACCCTGGCAGGGATTATGAAGGTGGAACTGCCGGATGCAGAGGGCAGGGATGTCCTGAACGGATCGGTCTGAACCGTCACGGGATGAGGCAAATTATATGGAAAAGACAGAACAGCTATTTGAAGGGCTGGCAAATTTTCTCTGGGGAGACTGGCTTTTGGTTGCTCTTTTAGGGCTGGGGATGCTTTACACGGTGATGACCGGCTGCGTCCAGCTGCAGTGTGTGCGTCTTCTCCGGAAAGGGGTATTCTCCTTTTCCAAAAAGAAGAATGAGGTAAAGGATGAGAGGAAATGTTCTTCCTACCAGGCTCTCTGTGCGGCAGTGGCAAGCTGTGTGGGCAGCGGGAATATCGTAGGGGTTTCCACAGCGATCCTGTCAGGAGGCCCCGGCGCCCTGTTCTGGATGTGGGCGGCAGCATTTTTGGGGATGGCCACCAAGTTCGGGGAGATCGTCATGGGGGTGAAGTACCACAGCCAGGATGAGAAGGGGGAGATTGCCGGAGGCCCCATGTATTACATAGAATATGGGATGCACTGGAAATGGGCAGGGATTTTTGTGGCAGTGCTCCTCTTTATCCAGAATGCAGGCGGTACCCTGATTCAGTCCAACACGATTGCCAATGTGAGCCATGAGGCCTTTCGGGCTCCCTTTCTCGTGACCGGGCTGGTGCTGGCAGTGGTGATGAGCCTGATTATCCGGGGCGGGTTTAAGCGTCTGGTGCAGGTGGCCCAGAGGGTGGTTCCGGTTATGGCAGGAATCTATGTGATTGGCGGCCTGGTGATTTTGATTCTCAATGCCTCAAGGGTGCCGGCTATGCTGGCTTCCATTGTGAGGGCGGCATTTTCCCTTCAGGCAGGGACAGGGGCTTTGGCGGGAATCACCATCCGGGAGGCCATGCGCTTTGGGGTGGCCCGGGGGCTGTACTCCAATGAAGCGGGGGAAGGCTCGGCTGCGGTGCTCCACTCCTCGGCTGAGGTGGATCATCCGGCCCGCCAGGGGATGTACGGTGTGATTGAGGTGTTTATTGACACCATGCTGATCAGCAGCACCACCGGATTTACGGTTCTGATCACCGGGGCCAACGGGTTTCACGAAAATGCCTCCACCCTGGCAGCGGCGGCATTTGAGAGTGTACTTCCGGGGATGCAGTATATTATTTATATCAGCCTGATTTTGTTTGCCTCCACCTCCCTGATGAGCCAGTGGTATTTTGGGCATGTCAGCCTGACATACTTAAAAAAGCCAGGACTGTGCCCTGGGGCTTTTGATTCTGCCGAATATTGCGGCCCTTGTTTGTCTGGCGCCCCAGGTGCGGAAATTGATGAGGGAGTTTATGGATCCGGGAAATGGGTATTTGGAGAGATAGGATTTTTATATTAAACAGATTGTGGCAAATCTGGCGGATATTTTGAGATGAGAAGAGGAGAACAAAAAAATGAACAGTGCATTGCAGAAATATGTGGACAGTATTCCGGAGGTGGGGGACGCGGCTGGGCTTAGGGAGACTTTTTGGCTGAATGGGAAGATGGTTCCTGAGGCGGAGCAGAATGTGACGCTGGTTTGGCCAGAGCAGATTGAGGATGCGGGGAGAAGGCTGGAGCGTTTTGCCCCTTATCTGGAGGAGGTGTTTCCGGAACTTAAGGAGACGGGGGGGATCATTGAGTCGGAACTGCGGGAGATTTCCGGAATGAAGGATTTTCTGAATACGAATTATTCTTCGGGGATTGAGGGGCGGTTGATGCTTAAAATGGACAGCCACCTGCCTATATCCGGTTCGGTGAAGGCCAGGGGGGGAATCTATGAGGTTTTAAAGCATGCGGAGGATCTGGCCCTGGAGGCGGGGATGCTAAAGGAGACAGACAATTACCGGATTTTGGCCGAGGACCGGTTTTTGGAATTTTTCGGAAAGCATACGGTGCAGGTGGGAAGTACCGGGAACCTGGGCATGAGCATTGGCATTATGAGTGCAAAGCTGGGGTTTCGTGTGATTGTCCACATGTCTGCGGATGCCAAGCAGTGGAAGAAGGATTTGCTTCGGAGCCGGGGGGTGGAGGTGATCGAGTATGCGGATGATTATTGTGCTGCCGTGGAGCAGGGACGGAAGAATTCGGATGGGGATCCGATGAGTTATTTTGTGGATGATGAGAATTCCCGGAATCTGTTTTTGGGCTACAGCGTGGCGGGGGAGAGGCTTAAGGCTCAGCTGGAGCAGCAGAATATTTTGGTGGACGAAGAACATCCTCTGTTTGTCTATATTCCCTGTGGAATCGGCGGGGCGCCGGGGGGCGTGACCTATGGCATCAAGCAGATTTACGGGGATCATGTGCACTGCTTTTTCACGGAGCCTGTCCATGCCTGCTGTATGCTTTTGGGGATGGCCACCGGACTGCAGGACCAGGTCAGCGTGAAGGATTTTGGCATTGACGGGCATACGGATGCGGACGGCCTGGCGGTGGGACGTCCCTCGGCCTTTGTGGGGAGGGTGGTGGAGCCTATGCTTTCCGGCATTGCCACTATCGAGGACAGGAAGCTGTATGATCTGATGCGGGGATTGCTGGATAAGGAGGATATTTTTATTGAGCCCAGTTCCTGTGCTTCTTTTGGGGCCCTGATCCGCCCGGAGGGGATGAAAAGATATATTGATAAGATGGGGCTCTCCCATAAGATGAAGAATGCAACCCATATTGCGTGGGCCACTGGCGGGAACATGGTGCCGGAGGAGACCAGGAAGGCTTATCTGAAGATGGGACTATAAAGCGGCCATGTTATTTTAACGGAGCAGGACGGTTTTGCCGCCCTGCTCTTATTATGGCGGTTCGGCATTTTATCGTTGGAAAAGGGCTCAATAAAAGAAAATACATGGATTATTCCTGTCAATTATGTTAAGATAAGAAAAAAGGTTTTGAGAGTTTTCCCCTGCATCCAACATCCAGCCAGTCCACACATAATGCTTTGCCGCAGGAGAATTCTCCGGAATCAGGAGGACCATTGTGAAATACCTGGAACAGCACCCAATGATTATGATTGTCCTTGGGATTATGGGAATTTCCCTGTCAGCGATTTTTGTGAGATATTCGGAGGCGCCTGCAGCAGTGACTGCTTCCTACCGGCTTTTGTGGACCGTGCTTCTCATGTCCCCCGTGGTGTGGGGAGCAGAAAAAAGGCGCAGGGAACTGCGGGGAATGACCAGGAAAGCGGTGACGCTCTGCGGGTGCAGCGGGATTTTTCTGGCGCTTCATTTCTTTACCTGGTTTGAATCCCTGAAACATACCACAGTGGCCAGTTCCACCACCATTGTATGCACGGAAGTCATATGGGTGGCCTTGGGGTACTGCCTGTTTTTAAAAGGGAGGCTGGCGGCAAAGGAGGTGGCGGCGATTGCCGTTACCTTAGGGGGCAGCCTGCTGGTGGCCTGCTCTGACTCAGGCATGGGAGGCGGGCATTTGTACGGAGATATCCTGGCTCTGTTGGCGGCGGTATTTGTGGCAGGCTATACGCTTATCGGACAGGTTGTCCGGACGACCCTCTCCACCACGGCATACACCTATATCGTGTATCTGTTTTCTGCCGGCGCCCTGGTAATCCTCGCCGCCGTCCAGGGTTACTCCCTGGTGGGATATGGGAGGGATGCGGTGGTGATTGGGCTGCTTCTGGCCTTCTTTTCCACGATTCTGGGGCACAGTATCTTTAGCTGGTGCCTGAAATTCCTCTCCCCGGCCTTTGTGTCTGCCTCAAAGCTGTGTGAGCCGGTGGTGGCAGCAGTTTTCGCCGCCGGGCTTTTCGGGGAAATACCGGCAGTACTCCAGGTGGCGGGAGGGGCCGTCATTCTGGGCGGGGTGGTTTTTTATTCCCGGCAGCAGTGAGTCAGGCGCTACATTCGCAAGAGCATTTCATTTCCGGCAACCGTGAGAAACGTGTACAGGGAGGTGATTCATGATGTTTACCAAAGAAGTAATGGAACAGTTTACCGAACTTGATTTCGCAGTTTACGACTGTATTGTAAAACACAAGAAACAGTTCCATAAGATCACAATCAAGGAATTAGCCGCCATGGCCCATGTGTCAACGGCAACGGTTCTGCGCTTCTGCAGAAAATGCGGGGCAGAGGGGTACAGTGAATTCAAGATCAGGTATAAGGAATACCTTGAGGGGAAGCAGGAGGCGCTAAAGGACGACAAAGAAACCGAACTGCAAAGCTTCCTCACCAGAATCAACTCCCAGGACTTTCAGGAAAGCCTGGACAAGGCCCATAAGATTCTTGTCCAGTCAAAGTGCATTTTGTTTATCGGCATTGGCACCTCCGGAATACTGGGAAAATATGGGGCAAGGTATTTTTCCAATGTGGGGTATTTCAGCCTGTTTATCGATGACCCGTGGCTGCCGATTCTTCAGAACCCTTCCGAGGGCACGGTTATGATCGTCTTATCCGAGTCCGGCATGACCAGGCAGACCCTGTATATCGCCTCCCATCTCCAGCAGAGAGGCTGCCCCCTGATTTCCGTCACCAACAATGCCAACTCGGTTCTGGCAAAAATGGCGGACTGCAACATTTCCTATCATGTCACGGAACGGATGGTCAATGACAGAAATGTGACCACGCAAATCCCGGTGCTGTACATTATTGAAACATTGGCAAAACGACTATACAATGAGGAAAGCTGAAAAGGGAGGTATCCATGCCGGTTTTCTCTTACGAACAGCTTAGGAAAATGAATCCTGGTGAATTCAGGGTTTACAATTTTGTGGTATCTCATTTGGAAATGGTGCCGGAAATGAATATCCGGCGGATTGCGGGAGGGGCCGGGGTATCCACCACAACGGTCCTCCGCTTCTGCGAAAAGGCGGGATGTTCCGGGTATACGGAACTGAAGTACCGGGTCAGGCAGGAACTGGATAGGTCTGACCGAAAGGGAAGCTTTGATGCGGACCCGGCCATACAGTATATGAAAAACGCGGCAAGAGACGAAGGGTTTGCAGAGAAAATGGCACAGGCCGCGAAAATCTGCGAAGCCGCGGGCCAGATCATCCTTTCGGGAAACCGGGAGAGCAGGCCTCTGATCCGCTATGGGGCATATTTATTTTCCGGCATCGGCAAAGCGGCGTTCCCCGCGGAGGAGGGGTGGGGGAGTATTTGCCCGGAGGGAGAGGCAAAGCCTGCCCTCCTTATCCTCTCCTCCCAGGGAGGCGGTGAGGAACTGATTTCCCTGATCAATGGTTACAAGAAAGCGGGTTCCTCCCTGGTCAGTGTTACAAATACGGAACATTGTCCGATTGCACAGATGTCGGATGTGAATTTTGCCTGTTATATGCCGGAAATTTCCAGGGTTTCCCGAACCGGGCGGACAGAGTTGGTCTCGCAGCTTCCCCTGGTATACCTGCTGGAAACCCTGGTAAGTGAAATGCAGGGATACAAAGAATAAGAAAACCTATGACAGACGGGCTTCCTGTCTGTTTTTTTTATGTAACAAATGATATTTTCTTTACTACGTGTCAAAAACAGGAAAACCAATTGAAAACCAAAAGGGATATGATATGATGGATATAACATATGAGCGCTCATGTGGAATCGAATCGACAAAAAAGGAGATTAGGAGGTATGGAAAAAAGAAAGGTTCCACATGATTTTTTGTGGGGCGGTGCGGTTGCGGCACATCAGCTAGAGGGAGGCTACGACAAAGGAGGGAAAGGAATCTCCATAGCGGATGTGATGACTGCCGGAGCCAACGGAAAAGACCGGGAGATCACCCGGGGAATACTGCCAAACCACTATTATCCAAACCATGAAGCGATTGATTTTTACACAAGATACAAAGAGGATATCCGTCTGTTTGCCGAAATGGGATTCCGGTGCTTCCGCACATCCATTGCATGGACGAGAATCTTCCCCCAGGGTGACGAGGAGGAGCCAAATGAGGAAGGGCTCCGGTTCTATGACGATCTGTTTGACGAACTGCTGAAATACCATATTGAGCCGGTTGTCACATTAAGCCATTTTGAAATGCCCTATTTTCTGGTGGAAAAATACGGGGGATGGAGAAACCGGAAGCTGATCGGCTTTTTCGTTAAGTTTGCCGAGACCGTCATGAGACGGTACAAGGACAAGGTAAAGTACTGGATGACATTTAACGAAATCAACAATCAGTCCAGTGTGCAGAATCCCTGGAGCGGCTGGACAAACTCCGGAATCCTTTACCAAAAAGGGGAAGATGTGCAGACGGTTCTCCAGCAGGCCGTACATTACGAGATGACCGCAAGCGCCATGGCGGTAAAGCTGGGCCACGAGATCAACCCCCAGTTTCAGATCGGATGTATGCTTGCCATGGTTCCTTTTTACCCCAGGACCTGTTCTCCCAAGGATGAACTTGCGGCCCAGACAGCCATGGAGCACCGGCTGTATTCCTATGGAGATCTCCATGTCTTTGGGGAGCATCCCGCCTATATGGAAGCATTCCGCAGGGAACATGGCATCTGCCTGGACATAACAGAACATGACCGGAAATGCCTGAAAGAGGGGTGTGTGGATTATATCGGCATCAGCTACTATATGAGCGGCACCATCAGCAGCGTTCAAACCGAGGGCAGCACCCAGGTGGGAGAGGAGATGTACGTGGCGCCCAACCCCTATGTGGCAAAAAATGACTGGGGCTGGCAGATCGACCCCCAGGGGCTCCGCTATTCCCTGAATTTGCTCCATCAGAGATATCACAAGCCTATATTTATTGTGGAAAACGGTTTGGGGGCCTATGATAAGCTGGAAAACGGAACCGTCCATGACAGCTACCGGACAGACTACTTAAGGCAGCACATCCTGGAAATGAAAAAAGCCATGTTTCTGGACGGGGTTCCGGTTATGGGCTATACCCCCTGGGGATGTATTGACCTGGTAAGCGCAGGCAGCGGCGAGATGGAAAAACGGTATGGTTTCATCTACGTGGATAAGGATAATCAGGGAAAGGGCAGCTTGGAGAGAAAGAAAAAGGATTCTTTTGCGTGGTATAAAAGGGTAATCGAGAGTGACGGGCAGATCGGATAAAGCTGCCGTAAAGGAAGGAGGAAGAAGTGATGTTAAAAATCAGATTGTTTTGTGCAAACGGAATGTCAACCAGCCTGCTGGTAAAGAAGATGGAGGAGGCAGCAAAGGAGAAGGGAAAGGAAGTGGATATCAAGGCCTATCCAATCCTTGACATGGAGAGACTGATCGGGGAGGCGGATGTGGCTCTTTTAGGACCCCAGGTGGGATACCAGCTTGCCAAGGCAAAGGAGATATGCGAGGCAAAAGCTGTTCCTGTGGATGTGATTCCTATGGCGGATTACGGGATGTGCAACGGGATGAGCGTGCTGCGGTTTGCGTTTAAGCTGGCGGCAGGAAAATAAAAAACCCATGAACCAATGTCAGTTAGTTAAGCATCTTTGAAAGGTACGCCAAGGAAAAGGGGAGAGAGGTGGCCAGAAATGGTCTGCTGCTTTTTCCGGTTTCGAGATTCACAGAAAACCTGCCA
>CAJURT010000003.1:92318-158570 GCA_910588875.1 uncultured Lachnospiraceae bacterium | reverse complement strand
GGGCAAAACTGAATGTGGAGGTACAGCGCTCCGACAAAGGAGCCGGGAGAAAAAGAGCCAGGTACAACAGCAGCATGATGGACGCAAACCTTTTGAAGAAAGGCGAGGACTTCGACAAGCTGCCGGAAACGTGGGTAATCTTTATCACAGAGAATGACGTAATGGGAAAAGGGCTGCCGCTCTATCCGATTGAGCGGTGCTTTTTAGGAACCGGGGAAAGATTTGAGGACGGTTCGCACATACTGTATGTAAATGGCGCTTACCGTGGAGATACGCCAATCGGGAAGTTAATGCATGACTTCTCCTGCACAGACGCAGCGGATATGTACTATGGGACACTGGCGGACAGGGTGAGATTTTTCAAAGAGAGCAAGGAGGGAATCGAGATTATGTGCCGTGCTATGGAAGATATGAGGAATCAGACATTGAAAGAGGGAGCAATCAATTCCGCAAAGAGAATGTTGGCAGATGGGATTTTGACACTTGAAAAAATTGCGGAATACGCAGGACTTCCACTTGACGAAGTGAAAAAACTGAAAGCAGAACGGACAGCATAGTAAAACCGTAGGCCGGGAATCTAAAAACAGGTTCCCGGTCTTATTTTTTTGCCCTGAAATGTAAATTTTCTGTGAATTTGATTAAAAAGTCCTTTACAAAACGTCACTGGAATAACGGTCAAATACATTATCCAAATCTTCCGTACCGATTTTCAGATGATCGTTATCCTTAGCCTCCCTGGCTGCCAATGTGCATAGTTTAACCAAATCCCGGGGGCGCTTTCTTATCAGGGTGGCCAGCACCCTATGGGTAGGTATATTATCCCATTTCCCATGCCCCTGAAACCGATCCACGAAAACCCTGTAAATGCTTTTAGCGACTTCTGCCTGCGACGTTTTCATCAATTCCTTCTCATCAACCGCCAGCCCAAAATAAGTGTCAATTCTTTTTGCCAGCAAAACAAGAAGCTGATGCTGTGTCCAGGACAGCCAAATTACATTTCCGTCAATCTTATCTGTGGATTCATCTGAAGTCCTTACCAGGAAATATACGTCTGAACGCAAACTAATCCGGAACAAAAGCCCCTTGTTTGCCGATGTCATATCCCTGACCGCATTCAATAATGCAGATATCCTTTTGATACTCTTTTCATCACCGTTCCAGCCTCTGTCAAGGTCATCCACAAACAGCAATATTTTTTTCGTATTCAAGAAATTATTGACTACATTCCTTTTTGCTGCACTAATGTCAACACCATACTCTCCGGCTTTTGTTCCCAGTATTTCTGCCAGGACATTCAATAACCCGCCGCCAAGATTCCTTGCCTTTTCCAAAATAGCCGGGACATTGTTGATCCCTACACTTTGCAGCGCCAATGATATAATCATGTCATGAATGCCGTTTTTCCAATCCCTGATCGTTTTTAAAATATCATTCTGATCCGTTTCTATACTTAAAATATCATCCGGGCGAACCCACAATGCCAATTTCTTATTCTCAATCGCTTCGTTCATTGCCACTTTAAACAATGCCGATTTCCCAACTCCCTTATGCCCTACCAGGATGCGCAAAGATAAATCATTGTTTATTTTATCATAAACATCATTCTTGAAATAATATTCCTTCAAACGCCCAATCTCCTCATCCTCAGCCGCATCCTTGCCGAATAATGCCTGTATTGTTGGCTCATCAAATGAAAATTTTTTCATTGTATATCCCCTGCCTTTTTCTTATGTCCTGATGAAACAAATTGCTATATGTTTGTATAATAACTGAGAGTATGAAAACCTTGTCTCTATCGATAGATATTGGAACCAACCCACTAATTATAAACTGTGCTGCCGGAAATAATGCAGCCTATATTTGAATTTGCTACAAATTCTATCGTTAGCAAAGAACAGTTGTTAATCGGAATATTGATATCAAAGGGTTCCGTCAGTTTTGTCATATCTGGTGATTTGTAAATCTCTATGCCATCCGCTTTGATCATAATATTTCCCATTCGATCTATTTTTGACGTATTTTCTATAGATATATTACATTGGAAATAGCTATATTCCTGGCTCAAATTATAAATTACACTAGAACCATTATAAAACACCATTGGATTCGTATGATTATTTCCATATGAATCTGTTTCCACATCCGTAAAACTGACCTTATATTTATCCATTAGCCACTTTTCAGATAAGGCTTCCTTCTCTTTAATCATCTTCCCAATATATAGCGTGCCATCCTGGGCTGTTATGCTCCTGCCACTGCCCACCAGGTTTTTAACAAACTCATCCGAATAATAAACCCGGTTATTGACCACAACCGCTGAATCTGTTGTATCCATGGCCACATCATTGCCATCCATACACAACCCCATACTCCTGAATTCTACAGATGGCATCCCGCTTAGCTGTTGGTTCAGCCGTTCCATCTCGCTGCCTGACTCACCCTTTAACAGTTCCAGTTCTTCTGTTACTTTCTCCAGATCGTCAAAATACTTTGTATTCTGATCTACCAAAGAGGCATTCTGCTTTTTCAAATCCTGATATTCCTCTACCAGTTCCCTGATATCATTGACCGTCACATCATTGCCATCACCAATCACATTCACCACATCTCCAAAAGCCTCGTTGATTTCATTCTGGATGTTTTGCTGTTCTGTGTTTTTCCCGATATAGAGACCGATCACTGCCGCAGATACAGTTCCTACCACCCCAAACATCCCCGTTATGATAGCTGCCTTTATTGTACCTTTCATATGTTTTCCTCACTTGTAATAAGATTAATCTCCTTAATTCTTTTACTTAATACAACTTATGCCTTTTCCGAATCACAAATCCCCCCTTCTCTCCATATTTACCTCCTCATCTGACTCATTAACATTCTCTATCCTCAGCTACAAGAAGATATATCTCAACAGCCTCATTCCTCATCTAACAATTACCTCCTAGTATTTCCATTCAGCTATTTCCCCTTATATTCATATGAAACGTAATAGATCCTTTTTTATGACGCTTCCTCCACTGTTTTTATGTATAAACATAACTACTGATTTCCATATTCTGATTTATGACACTGCTATATTCGTGGAAATTCGCCGGAATCCGGCATGATACAAGAATTACCATATGCTAATCGGCTAGATTGAAAGAAAAATCTTCATTTTCTATTTGTGTCTAAGAGAGATAAATGGGATATAAGCAACCCTTCCCCGAAAAATCTCTGGCGTTACAAGCTGCCTGAAAAGTTCAAAAAATATTTTCAAATCATAAAATTATGGAACCTTTCTGGAAAAGCAAACAAAATAAATATATAAATAAAATCTGCTTTGAAGCTAGCCACTCGTTCCAGCGCCGCCAATGCCTTTTGCGTACATGGAAATGATCTTCTGGTCAATGCCGGAAATATCCGTAGCCCCGTAGTGGCTATTGCCCCATTTGTGCTTATACCTGTTACGGTAATCCCCGTTATCGGAACGTTCTGATTTTTCATATCCAAGATGCTCATCCATCTCAGTTTCCATCATTTCCTTGATAATTCCGCCAAGAAGGTTCTTTGAGGGCATTCTGGATGTCTTCAGCGGATTGGATGTCATACTCTTCCAAAAGCTGATGGATGATATTTCGTTTTCCCTCTGCCATCTGTAAAAGGCCTTCTTATGATTATGTATTTTATCATAGAAGACCTTTCATAACACTATTTACAGAAAAAGTTTTATACTTTCTTAATACAGTTTTTGGTATACATCCCTATCTCGTTAAAACTAATCGATATAATTTTCTTTCTCTTTTTTCATGAATCTTTTTAGATATTGCGTCAATTGTAAAGCCTACATTTTTTAGCAATTGCCATTCATCTTGACAGTCTCCAAAAACTTGAGTATATATTTTATCATAATCCATTTCCCTAAATACTTTTTCAATCAAGGCTTTTATAGCCATTTCCTTTGCCTGATCATTCCATTCATTATCATTACTGGGGAAAAGTCCGATCTCACATGTTTTTTCTAATGTATTAAAATTTTTTAAATATATTGTTCCGACAGGATAAGAAAAAACACCATATTCCTCCTCTACTTTTTCAACTATATATTGTATATATTTCCCTGTTATGACGTTCCTTTCATAAAAAATAGCGCTTGATTCTTCAGAGATTTCCCCATTATCTAATAAGTGATTAGAAATAGCGGAATCATTTCTCCAAACAGCAATATTTTTACTATCACTTTTTGAAACCTCCCGCAAATAAACTCTCATAAACATACACTCGCTTTCATTTATAATCTCGATTGCTTCTTCTCCATTGGAAAATTTTCAACAGTATTTCTTGCCAAATTCTTTAATCTTATCAACAATCAATGCACAATTATCACAAGTTAAACTTTGATGTATGGGAAGACAAAGAGTATTATCCGCTGCATAATCAGCGTTATAAAATCTTCCACTATTTCTGTATTTTTTAACTCTATGTAATGGAAAATAGCGATAGGTAGTATAGATCCCATTTTGACGAAGATAATACGCTAATTCGTCCCTTTTTCCATTTTTTAATTGAATATGATAAAAATAGTATGATGTTGTGCAATATTCAGGAATTGGTAAGGGAAGATCAATCCAACTAATATTTTTCAAATTACAACTATAAAAATTATGGACTTTTTCTCTTTCTTCTATAAACATTGGGACTTTTTTTAACTGTTCAAGAGCCATCGCTGCTGTTATATCATTCATTACAGCCCTATGCCCATAACAAGAAATATCAAACTCCCACCATTTCTGTGCTACACTATTTTCATAACCGCTTTTAGTCTCTAATCCAAAATATAAATATTTCTCTGCCCTTTCCCTCAATTCCGGATCCTTAAAGTGGAGTATTGCCCCATCACCACAAACAAGGATTTTCATCGCATCGAAAGACCACATCCCTATATCACCAAATGTTCCAAGAGGTCTCCCCTTATATTTTGAACTAACCCCCGCCGCACAATCTTCAATCACTTTAAGACGATATTTTTCTGCCAGTTCCATAATTCCATCCATTTCACATGGAATACCACCAAAATGAAGCAATAAAATAGCCTTTGTTTTTTTGGTGATCACCTTTTCAATATCTTCAACCCTCGCATTTAATGTCCGTTTATCAACATCACATAAAACCATCTTTGAACCATTTGCGCAAACCGCATTTCCTGCACCAATAAAACTGATAGTCGGTAAAATCACCTCATCGCCTGGCTTAATATCACATAAATACATCGAGGAAAATAATCCTTCACTACAGCAATTTGTCGATAAGACATGTCTACCGGTTGTCCCAAGATGCTTTGCATATTTTTCTTCAAACTCAGATACTAATTTCCCTTTTCCCAGCCAATTTGATTCAAACACTTCGCTTATTCTTTTAAGTTCTTCCTCACCAAGCGCTGGTTGCATCACATTAATCATTTTTCTTTCATCCTCCATTATTTTTTACATAATTCTCTTGCAACAAAAAAGACCAATTAAATATTCAACTGATCCCTTAGCCAAAGCAATCTATTATATGGTGCCAGGCACCCATTATACGGAAAGTCTTTATGAGAATAATCTTCTTTAATAAAACTCACATCAATATCATCCGCTCTTGTAAATATCTGCATTTGTTTAGGATTATAATATCTTTCTTGGTATACATTTTGATAATTTGTAATAAGCTTAACCCCATAAGCCACTGCCTCATTTTGACGATATGTTTCACCATCTTGTCCGGGTTGTATTATATCTAGCAAACAGCGTGCCTTACATGTTTTCTTCAAAACTTCTTTATAATCAATCCATTTATTAAATGTTATTTTTGTATCTGATCTAATATCCTGCTCTTTAACCCCAGTAACTGTGAAATCACATTTCAATCCCAAAGCCGCCATTCGATCATAAACTTCATAAATCAGTGGCAATCTCCCCTTATCCGCCCCTGCAAAATAAAGATCGGATTCGTATTCATCATCCGGTTCCAAATCAGAGAGTTTACTATATATCCCAGAATAAAATCCCCACCCTCTGTCTAAACAATCTTTGCGGTCAAATGATGTAATATAGTCATAATTATCTTCTATAAACCTTAATTTCTTTTTAGAATACCGGAAGGATGAATTAAATGCTGCAAATACTAAATATGCATTTGGATAATTACACCGGATATACGCTAAATATTGGGGGTTAAAACTTGCTACCGAACCGTCTTCAAATAGAAATATTAGTTTACTCTTAGAATTTAACTTTTCTTCATCCAAATAGTATTTAAACCAAAACATTTGGAATGGGATTTGAAAATACTTATTAGTTCTTACCGCTGTATGAAAACGATGAATTCCATTTAAAATTCTACCCTTAACTTCTCTATTGATCATAACATCCTCATGCTCTTCTAACTCAAGATTTTCTACCCATCCATATTCTCCTTTTTGTCTGAAAACAACATATCTGATATCCAAAGACTTTCTTCCTTTCTCATTCTTTAGCCTATAATTTTTTTCAAAGAACTTCTATATTCCTTAAAATATATATTATCTTTTAGTAAAATAGCAAATAATAGATTAGGGATAATTAAACAAATAATAAGTGGGATGATAATACTTATCCAGCCATTTTTGTTTTTAAAAAATAACGTCAATAAATAAGTGGGTACCGCTATAAAAATCGTCAAAAGAACATTTTTGATTTGTATAATAATTATTTCCTTTATGGATATTCCTATAAAGTAATTATCAAATAGTACTTTTGAACCATAAATGAAATTAATAAAGAGCAGTGTAATAATAGTCGCCACTAAAATTCCGTTAATACCAAAAAAATTCACAAAAATTATATTCATAACCAAATTTAATACTACTTCAAGAATAGATTTTGTTTTCATTTTAAACCATAATCCTGCTGCTGTTGAATAAACATTAGATACAGATGATAAAGATGCAACCAAAAAATAAACACAAAATAATATCATAGAAAATCTGTTAATCATCAGTTTCGAACCGACCCAAAGTCTCATAAATGGTTGGTATAAGCATATCATACAAATTGAGCACCAACCCGCTAACCACATGTATATAAAATTGATCTTCTTATAATTATAAAAATTCTTGTCTATGGTCTCTGTTACAATACTATTTCCTACCCCTGCAATTAAAGCCCCTTCAATTACTGTCATAATAGATGATACCGCACTTAAAATGTAATAATAATTATCAAATACCGTTAACGCAGATAAACCTAAAGATGCAGAAATAATTATATCATCACAAGTCCCCCTCGATACTGTACATACCCTCTCCAATGTTATCCCAAACATATTATATTTGATATCACCAATTGCTTTTTTATCAAGCCTTCCGCAACATTTTATAAAAGGATATTTTCTATTAACTATAAATGAATTCAGAAACCCTCTGGATAAGGTAGAAATAATCATTATGGCAGTATACATATAATAGTTTTTTAAAACAAGCAAAATAACTATTTGAACCAAAAACTGAATACCATATGTTACTAATCTAACTATATTGATAATATCATTTCTCTGATATGCAGTTAAAATACACTCCTTATATGCAAAAAAGAAATAACTCACACTTGTGTTCACTAAGTAAATTATATATAAAATGTAAATATTAATTTCTGGCGGATAGTCTCCGTTAATCAGTTTTGGTAAAACAGGAATGAGCAACAATCCAATAACTGTGATAATAATCCCTATAACAAAATATACTCTTTTATATAACAGCATCAACGCAGATAAAGTCTCATAATCATCTTCTGCAATGGGTTTATACATATAGTAAACAACGGCACTCGTTATTCCAAGGTCTGATAAACTAAGTACTCTTAAAATCGACGTAAAAAGACTATTTAACCCTAAGTATTGTTCACCGAATTTATATATAATTATTGTTCTGATAATAAAAGGTAAAATAATACAAAATGATCGGTTCAGAATTCCCCATATGCTTCCTGTTATTGTATTCCTTTTTCTCGCTATTTTCATATTACTTTTCCCTATTATTCTAAAAATCCATGTATACATTAACAAAGAAGTTACTTAAAAAATCTTTCCAATAGCCTTGAATTATAATATCCAACAAAAACCAACCAATACTAATTGCAACTGCACCATTCAAAATCAAAAGTCTGTCTTTTAATTTCGACTTAGGATCCAGTGTCCCTTTTCCGCAAAATATAATAGCAACCAGCGTTAAATCTCTGATAAATCTATGCATAGTAAAATTAACCATTAATAAGGGGATATATACTGCTCCCCAATTTATGAGGCTTACAAGTTTTGCAGGCTGAACAGCAACACCACTATTCCCAATTATCATAGTGCGCATAATTTTTTTCCAATAATTCACCAAAATAAGTGCTATCAAATAAATCAAAATCACCCCTAAAGAACTCAGATAAGTTTGTGTTCTTAAATATCTTGAAAACCTATTTTCTATATTTGGGGGGAAGAAGAGCAATAAATGAATGATTAATTTTCCAATTATACCTTGTTGCTTTGTTAGCACAAGAATTACACAAAAAGAAACAATTAATGTAGGCGCTATTTTATAGCTTTTTTGCCCTATTCTCGTTTTTCCTAAAAACAACAAAAAAAATAATACATAAGAATAATGAAACAAAATAGCGCCTAACATAGCTAATATAAATTTTATATTTTCATACTTATTATCTTTTAATAAATACGGAAATGCTAACAAAAAGATCAAAAAGGCACATTGATTCTTAAGCAAATCCATTGGGATTAATATAAAATATAACAAATAAGAAATATAAATCAAATGTAAATTACTTTGTTCTCTTTTTATAAATCTAAACTCAACAATCAAAACAGAAGCAATTAATATTGTATAAAACGCATAAAAATCCAAACCCAATTTTAACCCAACTGCCGAAAGAATGCTGTAAGCCGGGGAAATTTTAAAATATTTAACAGGATTATAATAATTCACAGAATAATTATACAAATCTGCTGCTATCCTACTTCCTGTATATCTTTTCCCTGCAACAAACAGAATAATAAATAACTCGGTAAAGAAACAAATATATCTATTATTTTGGGGTTTACTCAAAAAAGCAACTATATTAACAACCAAAATTCCAACATAAATATAAGGCAACATAAGTTTTTCCTACTCAATCTATCAATAGTACCAAAATTAATAAACTAGAACTTCGTTTCTTCCCTACTATCTGGCAGATTTGGCAAATAATTATTCAAATCCCATTGAAGATACATTAAAGAATACCATATTCTTTTATTCCAAAATCCCTCATCAATAAATTGCTTCCACATCTGTTGAATTATATCAGCATTTAAATATCCGTAATTCGCCAAATTAGCTGAAGAGAATAAATCCTCAGCCCAATCCCGTAATTTTCCACTTCTTAACCAAATATGAATCGGTATTGTAAATCCTCGTTTTGGCAAGTCAACTAAGTTTTTAGGAACATATTCAAAAAGAATATCTTTCAGTATTCTTTTTGAAATCCCTTTTTCCAACTTATATGATAGCGGTAATGTCCATGAAAACTCAACAATATCTTTATCTAAAAATGGAACCCTCGTTTCTAAAGAAACACTCATCGCGCTTCTATCCACTTTGGTTAAATTATTATCCACAAGATACATCTTTTGATCAAGCAGCATAATACTTTCTATGCTATCCTTTAAATTATTTGATGGGTAATTATCCAAAACATCTAATAAATTCTCCTCGTTTTTATTAATAATCTGGTCAGAGTAATTTCCATATACAAAATACCTTCTGTACATATCCTCGATGCTGCTTGCCTGCATAAGATGCCCATAAAGTTCTAATCTCGTCTTTTTTCTAAGATTTGCCATATTTTCTACATATTTGCCACATAAACTTCTTGCAAAGCCCGGCATCAAATGTAATATTTGCCATAACTTTCTAAACTTTGGATAACTCAAATAACCACAAAACAATTCATCCGCTGCATCTCCTGTTAAAGCAACGCTCACACTCCTTTTAGCAAGGCGACTTACCAAACATGTTGGAATTTGTGAGATGTCTCCAAAAGGTTCTCCAAAAATTGATGGCATCGAAGGAATGAGTTCTGCTGCATCTCCATCACTGAGAATTAATTCGGTATGGTCTGTCCCAATATGATTTGCAATTTTTTTTGCAAAAGGTGCTTCATTTTTCAATGAATTGCTCTCGAATCCAATTGAAAAACTCTTCACTTTTCCTATTGACTGCTCAGACATTAATGCTGTAATAAGCGAAGAATCTATTCCTGACGAAAGCATAACACCAATTGGGACATCCGCAACCATTTGATCTCTAACAGATTTTTTTAACAAATTATGCAATTCTGATTTGGCTTGAACATAAGTACCTGTAAAGAGTTCCTTCTTTCTAGCAATTTCATTTAGATCCCAGTATTTCCAAATATTAAATTCATTCACTTTCACTTTGTATTCTAATATTTCACCTGCTCCTAATTTATATATATCTTTATATATACTATAAGGACTTGGTATATATCCACCGCGAAAATATAATGAGAGGGCATTTAAATCAATATTATTTGCCACAAAATCATTTGCCCTTATTGCGTTTATTGTACTTGCAAAAACAAACCCTCCCGCAACCTTTCCATAATATAAAGGTTTTTCCCCCATCCTATCACGCATTAAATAAACAACGTTTTTGTCGCGGTCGTATAAAGCAATAGAGAACATTCCTTTAATATTCAATAAAGTCTTTTTAATACCCCATTTGTTAAATGCTTCAACAAGCACTCTGGTATCTGACAGCGACATCTTATCATCAAGCCCAATTAATTCACCTATTGTTTTGTAGTTGTATATTTCTCCGTTAAAACAAATTACAAATCTTTTATCATGTGATATCATTGGTTGATTTCCATTGTCAGATAAATCCAGTATAGATAACCTGCGATGGCCAAATACAACCGTTTTATCCTCATTCGACCAAATTCCATTGTTGTCAGGCCCCCTTGATATTTGGGCATTATTCATAGATTGGATATGTTCATACCATCCTCTTTGTATATTGCAAAAGCCAGCAATTCCACACATCTCTATTCCTCTAAAAATGTATTTTCTATTTTTTTATGTTCTTGTAAAAATTTTCGAGTTTCTGGTTCCTCACTTCAATACTATATTCTTTTGATCTTTCAAAATTCACCTCCGCCTGATTTAATGCATGCTCTTTATTTCCCATAAGTTTTAAAATATTATCCGCAAGTGATTGGTCATCTTCAGGATTACTTAAATACTTATTGTCGATTAGATCTGGAATTCCTCCCACATTACTCGCAGCCACTGGGCAAGCGCGTGCCATGGCTTCAATTACAGAACGTGGCAGACCTTCTGAGCGGCTTGGCTGAATGTATACATCTATATTGTCTAACCATTCATTTATCTTATCTCCATCAGAAATATATCCTAAAAAAGTCACCCTATTTTGTACACCATATTTAATCACATAATCGTTCCAATTTTGCGTATCCATTTCTCCAACAATTTCAAGTGAGTATTCCTTCCCTAATCTCGACAATGCGCGAATTGCAATATCAATTCCTTTATTTTTTACTACTCTTCCCATTAAACCGATAACCTTACACTTGTCACCATCTAATATTTTTTTCAAACGCTTTTCTAATACATTATCGTATACTTTTATTTCAACATTAGAGCATATCAATTTTTTACATCGGCACGGATAACGTTTATAAAGAATTTCTGTACAATATTGTACGTAATCAGCATGAGACACTATTTTTCTTTTAATTACATATAAAACATATCCCTTAATAACTGATAAAAATGAATGTTTAGAAAGATAAAGTTGTAATGGATCCGCACCACAATAGGCTATAGATTTTTTATTGAGTTTGTTTAACTGCCTAATTGCGAAAAAACCATAAACGTCACTAATCAGCAAAGCAGCATCATATTGATCTTCCCATTCTTTTAACGTATGCCTTAACCCTTTAAAATCATTTTTTCTTAAAAGCGCAACTTTAGCACGCTCTTCCATCGGATAAAAAGTACTGTTATAATTATCATTACGTGCAATATAAACTATTTCATCAAAATACTTTTTATAAAGATTTGTATTTACATAATTTGGCCTGGAAAAAAAATATCGACCACCATATCTTGCAAACCCTCTATCTGCGATATATAATAATTTCATTGATGTCATATCCTTATCACTTCTAATCAACATTAACAAACTATTCCTGGACTAAGTTCTCAAATAGATCCATATATTCCTGAACTATTATCTTTTTATCAAAGTCTTTTGCTCTTTTTTTTCCATTATCCGTTAGTTCTTTTCTTAAATTATTATTTGTCATAACCTTTTCTATAGCTTCTTTTAGTTCTTTTATATCTCCTATTGGTACAAGAATTCCATTTTCACCATTTGTTATTATTTCTCTGGGCCCATAATTGCAATCTGTAGCTATAACTGCCGCGCCACATGCCATTGCCTCAACAATCACATGCCCGAATCCTTCCCATGCAGAAGATAAGATAAAAATATCGGACTGAGCAAGAAATTGGTATGGATTATCCTTAAAACCTAATAAGGAAATCATTCCTTCCATCCCCAGTTCCTGAATTAATTCTTCTATTTCTTTTTTTAATGGCCCTGTTCCAAGGATTTTCATTTCAAATTTGTAGTTTCCTTTAAGTTCTGATAAGGCTCTGATCATTGTTGGATAGTCTTTTTGGGGATGTAGCCTTCCCACTGCTATTATTTTTATAACATCTGTGGAAGATTGCTTAATGTAGCCTTGGCTTTTCCTTTCAATATTCTCTAAATCAATTGGATTATAAATAACCCTTACTTTTGATGGTTTGATCCCGAAGTAATAAGTTAAATCATATTTAACTCCCTCTGAGAGGGCTACTATTTTATCCGAGCCTCTGTTATAAAGTTCTCTTATAAACTTCTTTGTAAAACTACTTGTTATCTCAACTGAACGGTTATTACTTTCACGAATGATACACTTTCCATGGAATTTGCTGCATATAAGCGCAATAATAATTAAAACATTTGTTTTTAGCATTGTACTCATTACAATATCTGGACTTATTCTTTCTATGGCTTTTCTGGTCTTATATGCTATTTTAGGATAGTTCAAATACTTTATTGGAATTGCAAGATTGATGAGATGTATCTCTTGATTCAACAGCCCCGAATAAGCATCTTTATATTTTCCACTGTTTGGCCGATCAATGACTACTACAAATACATCATACCTATCCTTATCTAATCCATTTGCAATATTTACAATGGTTCGTTCTGCTCCCCCACCTGCCAAAGTAGGCAAAAAAAACAATATTTTTATCATTCCTCGCCTCGCATATCAATTCATTAAATTCACTACAAATTCTCCCTATACCACTCAATGGCCGCCTCAATTCCCTTTTCAAAATCCCATTCTGCCTCATAGCCTAATAATCTTTTTGCCTTGGATATATCTGCATTGCTATGTTTTATATCTCCTTTTCGCTCCGGTCCAAACTTAGGCTCGATATCTTTTCCCAATGCCTTTGCCAGATGGTAGTAAATATCTATTAAATATTCCCTGTCTCCATAGGCAATATTAAAGACTTCTCCGGCAGCTTCATGAGATGCATAGCAAGCTTTTAGATTTGCTTCAATTACATTTTCAATATAAGTAAAATCCCGGCTGTGTCTTCCATCACCATTGATAACGGGCTGTTCATTGTTTAATAAAAGCTTAATAAACTTAGGAATAACCGCTGCATAAACCCCTTCCGGATCTTGGCGCCTGCCGAACACATTAAAATACCTTAAGCCATAAGTATCCAAGCCATAAAACTTTGTATATAATTTTCCATATTCTTCGTCTACCCTCTTCGTTAAAGCATATGGAGAGAGGAGATTTCCCTCTTGCCCTTCTTTTTTCGGCAGCACAGGATGATCCCCATAGACAGAAGAACTGGAAGCATAAACAAATTTTTTTATCCTCTGCTGTCTCGCTGCCTCCATCATATTTAAAGTACCTCGAATATTTACTTCCTCATAATACAAAGGCATCTCAATGCTTCTTGGCACACTCCCCCAAGCCGCTTGATGCAAAACATAATCTACACCTTTGCAGGCTTCCATACAGGTATGTAAATCCGTGATATCTCCTTTTATAAAAGAATACCCCCGTCTTTCCATAAACAAATCTACATTTTCCTGCTTTCCGGTAGAAAGATTATCAAGGCAACGAACTTGATAACCCATATCCAAAAGCGCCTCACAAAGATTAGAACCAATAAAGCCAGCACCTCCGGTTACAAGAAAAACGGAATCTTTTTGGAACGTCAACTCTGAATATCTCATTATTCTCCCTCTCTTTATATAAAATCCTGCAAAATAAAAAAGCCCCTGTTCCGGCTTTTCACGCTGTCCATACTATAATCTCCAATAACTATAATCTGCCTTCTCATATTCCTTTCGATCCAATAACCCTTTCAAATCAAAAACAATCTGCTTTCCTTCACCATAAAAGCGATTAATATCCTCCATTGTCAATCTTTTAAATTCTTCATGAGCCACAGCAAGGACAACAACAGACATATCTGAAATCTCAGACAATTCAGTAAAATCAATATTATATAAATGTTTTGCCTCATCCACATCTGCTTCTGGATCTGCTATAACAGGAATGATCCCATACTCTTTCAATTCATGGACTATATCAATAACCTTCGTATTTCTGGTATCCGGGCAATTCTCTTTAAACGTAAATCCTAAGATGGCTACTTTGGCACCTTTTACAGGTTTATCGGAAGCAATCAATTTCTTCACTATATTTTCTGCAACATATTTGCCCATATCGTCATTGATTCTTCTTCCTGCGAGAATTACTTGGCTATGGTATCCCAGCGCCTCAGCTTTATAGGTAAGATAATATGGATCTACACCGATACAGTGGCCGCCTACTAACCCGGGATAAAAATTCAAAAAATTCCATTTTGTCCCTGCTGCTTCCAAAACAGATTTTGTATCAATTCCCATTTTGTTAAATATAATAGACAACTCATTCATGAATGCAATATTGATATCGCGCTGGCTATTCTCTATTACTTTTGCTGCTTCTGCCACTTTGATTGAATCTGCCCTGTGTACACCGGCCTCCACAACCAACTCGTAAACCTTTGCTATACAGTCCAAAGTTTCTTCATCCATTCCTGAGACAATTTTCTTTATTGTTTCAAGCCTATGGACTTTATCTCCAGGGTTAATACGTTCCGGGCTATAGCCAACCTTAAAGTCTATTCCGCACTTTAATCCAGATTCTTGCTCCAATATAGGTACACAGATGTCTTCTGTAACCCCAGGATATACAGTGGATTCAAATACTACAACACTTCCTTTCGTCAAATTACGCCCAAGGATTCTGCTTGCTCCTTCAACAGGGGATAAATCAGGCGTATGGTCATCATTAACAGGCGTGGGAACTGCCACGATGTGGAATTTGGCTTTTTTCAATTCCTCCTCATCCGCAGTAAAATAAACCGTTGTTTCCTTGATAACCTCATCTCCTACCTCTTTTGTGGGATCTATTCCAGATTGATAAAGTTCAATCTTTGTTTTATTCAAGTCAAATCCAATAACATCAATTTTTTTTGCAAATGCTACGGCAATGGGCATTCCTACATATCCCAGGCCAACTAAAGATAATTTTTCTCCCTTTCCCACTAATTCATTATACAGATCCATTATTCCTCTCCTTATTGATTTTCCCAATCTCCCTCATATATTTTTCAACAACTATTTTCCTGTCAAATTCCTTTTCCATTTTGTTTCTTCCTGCCCTACCCATTTCTTCTTTCTTTTCATAAGGCAAATGAATAAACGCTTCAATTGTATGAGCCAGTTCTATGCTGCTTTGTACTTTAAATCCTAACCCTGTTATCCCTTCGTCAAAAGTTTCTTTGCATCCATGTATATCAGATGCCAGTACCGGCCGCCCTGTAGCTGCTGCTTCCAGCAACACATTGCTCATCCCTTCATGGTAAGAAGGCTGAATAATCGCATGGGATGCCGTTATAAAGGGACGAATATCTTTCTGCTGCCCTATGTATTCAATAGTCCCAGCCTCTGCTGCTTCCTTAACTATATTTTCATAATCATCATCAAAAAAACCGATAAGCCTAAACTTTACTTTTGGATAATGATGTTTTATGGTTCCCGCTGCCTCAATCAATTCGTCTATCCCTTTATCTTTCATAATCCGTCCGATAGTAGTAAAAACCAGTTCCTCTGTATCTTCTGGATAAGGTTCAAAATAATACCTAGAAAGATTAACGCCGGAACCCGGTAATAATTCATAGGAGCCAGAGATGATTTTGTTTTTTATCATAAATTGCATATTCTCTGCATTTTGGAAAAACACTTTATATGACCTATAAAGCCCTATTCTATACATCCCAAGAATAAATTGCCTTTTTATTCCCTTATTCTCTAAAGCTATGCCTAGGCCTGTGATATTGGAAATAAATGGAACTTTTGCCATTCTAGCAGCTATTCCCCCGTATATATTGGGTTTGATTGTATATGTGAACACTACCAAAGGCCTGATTATATTAATTAATTTCCTATATTCATTCAGTACTTTTATTTCCTTTACAGGATTCATACCATGCCTGTCCATCCGAATTTCATGATACTTCGCCCCCATATGGGTTAAATCATCAATTCTTTCGCCATAAGGAGATGAAATATGGACATCATAGCCTTCTTCCAATAATTTCTCCACCAACTCTAAGCGGAAATTATAGACAACCACATCATGATTTACAAGAATCAGTACTGCGGGTTTCTCTGTCTTTATAATTCCATCAGCAACATCCCCCCAAGCCCCACTCCCTTCTGCCAAGATAACGGAGGTTTTCCAATCGATAAGCTGATAATCCAAACCTTTATAAATGCTTAGTTCTGGACGGTATACAAAATTCCCAAAAGCCTTATTTACCAGCTTTGACAATTTTCCTGGAACATGGGACGCCAAACTCAATGCTGGATTGAAAATCTTTGTAATATAGCACTTCTTGCCGGTAATCTGGGAAATAGTTTTCACTATATCACTGGTGTTGCTATATTTTTCATTCTGTGGAAAATAAATCCCTGATTCTCCTGATAATACAAGTAAACTGACAAATTCACATAGATTATCAATATAAAGCATAGAGCGGTTATTTTTTATTTTGGGGAAAATGGGTGTTTTCCTTGCCAATTTGGCAAGGATTTGATAATTTCCTTTGGAACCTCTCCCATAGATCATAGGAGGCCGAAGGACGGCAACATGAAAATGGCTGTTCCCCAGTTTCCTTACAGCTTTATCTGCCTGCCATTTACTATCACCATAGAAATTCGATGGACATGGAACTGTATATTCATCTATAATTTTTTCTTTCCCATATGACCCGGAATTTCCATAAATAATCATGCTGCTCATAAAAATAAATTGGGAGACCTTGTTATCTTTTGCTTTTTTCGCTGTTTCTACTGCAAGATCCCGGTTCACTGCATAATATTTGGCTTGTTCTTCCTTGGAACTTGTCCCAATTTCAGAATGGGCAATTCCCGCCACATGAAAAACGGTATCATAGGCGCTGAAATCATATTCCCTCCATGAACTGTCTGTCATATCAATTGTTTCAACAACAAGATTCGGATAATGGCTTTTCGTATACGATACAAAAGATTCACCAATATAGCTGTTAGCGCCTGTTATCAAAATACGTTTGTTCTTTGTTTTATCAATACAGAAACTTTTCTTACATCCAAGTTCTGATGAATTTATATCCTCATAATTACGGCTATCTTTTTTTGCCCCAGTTCCGCCTTCCACCACGCCGTCATGTGTTAAAACACTCTTCGTAGTTCCGATCAAGCATTTAATATCTTGAACCAAACCAGCCATACTGCTTTTACGAAGCAATTTTACATATTCCCCATCGATTCTGGCCTTAACCGGAATTTCCAATTCATCACGCCCTCTTATCTGAGCAAGGCCTGTAAGCCCTGGAAGAACCGAATTTGCATTATATTTATCCCTCTCAGAGATTAAATCTTCCTGGTTCCATAGTGCAGGGCGAGGTCCTATTATGCTCATATCCCCTCGGAATATATCCCAAATTTGCGGAAGTTCGTCTAATGACGTTTTCCTTAATATACGCCCCACACGTGTTATATACTTCTCAGGATCAGCTAACTGATGGGTTGGCACATCATGAGGTGTACATATTTTCATAGTCCTAAATTTATGCAATACAAAATAACCCTTATCCCTGCCGACCCGGATCTGTGTAAAAAATATAGGTCCCGGATCATCTAAATAGACAGCCAAAGCTATGAACCCATATAGAGGAGCCAGCATAAATAGCCCAATAAAAGACAGCACTTTATCAAAAACGGGTTTTATTATTAATTCATAAACTGTAATGTTTTGTATTGACACTTCACCCTCTATTGAGTTATGTCTTTTGTTTTTTCTCTCTTTAACAGCATTTATAATGCTTTTTAACACAGCCAATGCTTCTCCAAACATTATGGCATGTTGGAGCCTATGATTCTGTTTTCTCATGATGCTCTCTCCTATAGCAGCAAGATAATTGAATTTCAATGCTATATTCAACTTTATACTTCCGATTCCTCTAAAATGAACCTCCCACCATCTCAATCCCCAGCCTCAGTTTTGTCTCCCGCCCCATAAACCCTACCCTCACCACCACTTCTCTCTTATGCAGATCCACCTTCACCACATCCCCCTCATAGCCCTTCAGCGGCCCCTCCAGCACGCGGATCTGCTTCCCTTCCCCCACTACCACCTTCGACAGCCCTGCCCGGTGCCCCTGGCCCCCCAGGTTACGGACTAGCCCCTCCTCCTCTTCGCTCAGGGGGACAAAATACCCCTCCTCCCGTCCCAGTACCTTCGTCAGCCTCGGCACGCGCCTCAGTTCCTGGTACAGTTCCTTTGGCCTTTTTGTCACCACAAAAATATAGGCAGGGAACAGGGTCTCCTCGACCTTGTTCCACTGCCCATAGAATTTCTTCATCCGCTCTCTCTTGGGGACAAAACACTCTTCTATATAATAAGGAGAGATCCTCTTTCTTATTATTTCAGCGGTATGCTCCTCTTCCCCGCCTAACGTCTGTATCACATACCACATAGCAAGTCCTCCTGTCCTCCGTCTGCCATTGCCTGACCCCTAATTGGTGCCCCCTGCTTTTCCATGCCTTCTCTGGCCATACGACCATATACGGCAGCATCCGTCGGCTGCGGGCACCCCCTTTTTGGGCAGGCTCCGCCGCCCGCAGCCAAAAGCATCCACGCTCCCTGCTGCGGTTCCCGCTGCCAGTATGACCATAGGAACCGAACCCCCTGTGCCAATGCTTCAGTGGCTCAGCCCCCAATCCTATGCATGTTTCTCATAGACCTCCAGCCCCACACAGATCCTCTGCAGGACGGCAGGCTCCCCTGCACCGTCCCCCGTGCCCTCCCCGGGCATCCCCACCCAGGCGACACGTTTATGGCGGTCTATCTTCCGGATACTCTGCTCCTGCCCGGCCAGAGGCCCGGCAGTCACCACAAGGCTCCCGCCGCAGATGCGCCCACGCGACATCCGGATGACCATGCTGCCGCCGCATAGCCCCAGCAGGCTCTCCCTGCTTTCCCGGCATACGGCATGCAGCCTCCCATTCCTTTCTCTCCTGCCTCCGGGGAACAGCTTCCCCAGCACCCCCTCCAATGGGGCTATGCCCTCCGGCCCGTCCGGGACGGACAGCACCACATACCCCGGGAAAAGGTTCCTCTCTGCCACGTGCCACTCTCCCTGGTAACGCAGCAGCTTCTGGCATTTCAGGATCCATGCAGCCTCCAAGGCGCCCCTGGGGGCACCGTCCCTGCACCGCCTTGCTACTTCCTGCTCCTCTTCTCCACGGCAATCCAACAGATACCAGATCCTGCCCACTTCCCTTCCCTGCATGCTGCCCCCGCCAAGGGCAATTCCACCAGGCAAATGATACATGATGTACGATTTGCCGCATGATGTCCCTGGGGAAATGTCGTTTAACTGTAGATTAAGCGACAAAAATTTAAAAAATCCTTAACATTTCATACCAGAAAAGGCAAAGTCATGCGGTTGACGCACATAAAAAATGATGCTATAATCGAAACGATTACAAAAAGGTGTTTTTTATTGGTTTGTATGCAAAAAAGGTGTCGCTTAATCTACAGTTAAGCGACACCTTCATTGTTCTATACCCTTTCCAGCCCTCTCCTCACGCCCCTTCCAGCCCTTCTTCTCCCTGTCCCCCCTTACTTCCGCCGTCCCCTGTCGTACCCATCAGCCATACTTTTACCGTCTTCTTTAAATAATCCCGGTACCCGGCCTTATCCACCTGTGCGTCAGCGTAGATTTCCACTTCGCCAAGGGCTTTGCCTCCCAGTTCATAACGCAGCACCCCCACCGTATCACCGGGCATAACCGGTGCCTGTAAATATTCCGGGAGCATCAGCTTTTTCTCAACAGCCTGGAAGTCCTCCCCATTCACCCCAAGATAAGAAAAACTTCCCCTGTATTTCAAGGGAACCGTATCTTTTACGCCATTCTGCACCATCATCTGCGGAAGCCCAGGCATCTCATGGTCTTCGTACAGCTTGCAGTTAGCATACCCGTAATTCAGCAATGTCTGGGCATCGGCGAAGCGGGCTTTGTAATCCGGCGCTGCCATGATCGCAGCTATCAGGCGCACGCCATCCTTCTCTGCGGTTGCCGACAGGCAGTATTTCGCCAGGGAGGTAGAACCCGTCTTTAGCCCGGTCACCCGGAAATTGGTTGCCATTTTCAAGAGCTTGTTAGTGTTAGACAATCCGAATTCCTTTGTCCCCTGTTTCGTCACATGGGTGATATTTTCCATCCAGATCGTGGAGTAATTATGGATCTGCGGGTACTTGACGATCAGTTCCCGCGACATGATGGCAATATCCCTCGCCGTGGTCACATGGGTCGCGGAATCCGTCAGCCCACAGCAGTCTTCAAAATGGGTGCCGTTCATGCCAAGCCCGGCCGCCCGTTCGTTCATCTGCTTCACAAATTCCCCTTCTGTCCCGGCTATGTACTCTGCCATCGCCACGGAAGCATCATTCCCGGAGGCCACCACGATACATTTGATCATAGTCTCGACGGTCTGTATTTCCCCTTCCTCCAGAAACACCTGCGATCCGCCCATCGATTTGGCGTAAGCGCTTGTGACCACCTCATCCGTCATCTTTATTTTACCGGCATCGATAGCATCAAAAATCAGGATCAGGGTCATGATCTTGGTAATGCTGGCTGGCCGGCGCTGCTTATCCGCATCCTTTTCGTAGATCACTTTTCCGGTGGATGCCTCCATAAGAACTGCGCTGGGGGCAGCAATCTCCGGACCGGATGATGCCCCCTCCGCCGGTGCTTCTGCCTCAGCCGCCGGACCAGCTACATTCTGCCCTGCCTCCCCTTCCCCTTGGATTGGCTCTTTCGCTGTACCTCCATCCGGCTGCATTGCCGTCTCCTCACCGGCCTCTGCCCTTCCGGCATCCGTCTCCTCACCGGCTTCCACTGCTGCCTCCCCAGCTTCCACCGCTGCCCCTCCGGCAGACACCTCCTCACCGGCTTCCGCCGCTGCCCCTCCGGCAGACACCTCCTCACCGGCTTCCGCCGCTGTCCCTCCGGCAGACACCTCCACCCCTTCTGCCCTGGGATTCCCCAGGATCTCCTGCCCGTTTCCGGCCAGCTGCGGCGGTGTGAATAGCAGGCTTCCGGCACATAACATGCTCAGTATTTTTTTCATATCCATCAATCCCTCAATTCATTCTGCTATATATTAATGTATGGCTATTTTTTCGATTCTATGTTATGATATCTGTAATACATCCGCCATGGCTTCCATAAGAAGGCCATACCAATGTACTGATACGTTTACATTTCTCCAAATAACTTGCCTGAATTTCCGTCTGCCGCGTTGCTGTCGGTCAACGATGCCACCGCAGAGCCTGCCCCAGCGAAGCGAGGGTATCGCTTCCCTCCGCTGCCCTGCTGGCCGAAAATCATTCTGTGTCATTTGGCTGAAAGTAAATGTATCGGCACATGAAAGTAGATGTTCTTCCACTTTCATGGAAGTTTCCCTTTTACGATTTCTTTCTTAAATATATATAATATAAATGGAGTTCAATATGAGCAGATATGAATATGATCCCCATCACCTCTGGGTTCAGCGCCGCCAAAAGCGGCAGAGACGACAGCATATGATGGTCGCTGCCGGCTGTTTTTTATTGGCTGGCACTTGTGTTGCAGGTGCCTTCTTCTTTCAGAAAAAGCAGGGGCACTCCCCTGCCGAAGCTACCAAAGCCCCTATTGTTATTGAAGTCAATCCGTCCGCCGGAGAGAACAGCATTGCGGACGGTTCCCCCCAGGATCCGGGGGCAGTGGTTATCGTGGATTCCCCTGTCGGCAAGCTGCTGGCCGAGACCCAGGTTATTGCCGCCGGGTATGATTATGACCGTGCCATTGAAATGCTGCAATCCAGTGAGTTTGCCTCTGACCCCTCCGTTACCGAAGCCATCTCTGCCTATGAGGCTGCCCGGGCATCCCTGGTGCCGGCCAAAATCGGTGAGGTTACCCACGTATTTTTCCATTCCCTGGTCATGGATAACAGCAAGGCCTTTGACGGAGACGGGGATTCCGCCGGATACAACCAGGTCATGACCACAGCCGGGGAATTTGCCAAGATCCTCCAGATTATGTATGAGAAGGGGTATGTGCTTGTCCGTATGCATGACCTGGCCTACGAAACAACGGATGAAAACGGCATGACAGTCATGAAGCCCGGCACCATCCTGCTGCCGGAGGGCAAAAAGCCCTTCGTCATGTCCCAGGATGATGTGTGTTATTATCCATACATGTCAGATGACGGTTTTGCCACCCGCATGATTGTCGGCGAGGATGGCAAGCCTACCTGTGAGATGAAGATCGACCAGGACACCACGCTGGTCGGCTCTTATGACCTTGTTCCCTTGCTTGAGGATTTTATCCAGGAGCATCCGGACTTTTCCTACAAAGGCGCGCGGGCAGTGATTGCCTTCACTGGCTATGAAGGTATTTTAGGCTACCGCACCTCAGATAAATATGCAGATTCCGAAACCTATGAGCAGGACTGCCGGGAAGCCGCACGGGTCGCCCAATGCCTGAAGGATAACGGCTGGGAACTTGCCTCCCACAGCTGGGGCCACTTAAAGATGGGCGAGATTGATATGGAACGTTTCTGCACCGATACCGATAAATGGGAGAAGCAGGTGGACAGCCTGATCGGCCCCATTGACATTATCCTGTATCCTTTTGGCGACGATATCAACGACTGGCATCCCTATACCTTTGAAAACCAAAAGTTTTCCTACCTCTATAACGCCGGTTTCCGTTACTTCTGCAACGTGGATTCTAACGAGCACTGGATCCAGATCGGTGACAACTACCTGCGCCAGGGCCGCCGGAACCTGGACGGTTACCGGATGTGGAAGGACATCACGGCTGAAAGCGAGGGGCGGGAACGCAAACTCGAGGATCTGTTCCACGCAGAGGATGTCTTTGACCCTGACCGCCCAACTCCGGTTCCTGAGATGTAAGGCCAGCGCTTATTTTAAAGCCGAGCCGCTTCACGCACCATATACGTGTTATATCCGTAGCTGCGCAGCAGCTGCTCCATCCTTGCGGCATTGTCCAGGTTGAGGAACGCGCCGACGCGCACCTTATAGGTTCCGTCGTCCAGGATCACAAAGGCCGGGAATTCCTGCTCCCGAAGCTGCCCGGCCAGCCGGTCCGCCCCCTCCTGGTTGGGGAATGCCCCCACCTGGATCTGGTAATATTCCGGTTCTGCATTTTCCTGGCGGATGGTTTCTAGCACCCCGTCTGCGATAGCCTGGGCAATGGCATCGAAATTCCGGTCAAACATCTGGTTATCCCCCGCATTATCCAAAAAGCCTGCCTCCACCAGCACTGCCGGCATCTCGGTTTTCCGCAGTACGATGATACCTGGCCGTTCAACAACCCCAAGGTCTGCAAATCCTGTCTGTGCCAATGCGCGGTTGATATTTTCTGCCATCACCCCGGCCACCCCATCATTTTCATAAACCAGGCTCAGGATCCCCGATGCCGTCCCCGGCACCGGCATGGCATTCCTGTGGATAGACACAAAATAATCTGCTCCTGCCCGGTTGGCAATCTGCGCCTTCTCCATAGGTGACTGATACACATCGGATACCCTCGTATACGTTACATCCACGCCGTTCCTGCCCAGTATCTCCCCCACTGCCAGGGCAAGGCGCAGCGTATCGTCTTTTTCCTTGCGCCCCTGGAAAATGGCTCCGGGCTCTGCACCTCCATGCCCGGCATCAATAATCACTTTTCTGGTTTCTGCCAAAATAAAAACTCCTTCCTCATATGGCTCTTCTAATACCATATGTGAAAGGAGCCTGCCCGTTGCCTGTCTCAGCCATGGTCACACACTTCGATCCCTCTTGGCCCCACGTAGGTGGAGAATACAATCTGGGTGCTTGTCTTCCCAAACCTCTGCAGCTGCCCGATAAAGGTATCCAGATCCGCCGTGCTCTTAAATGCCACCTTCATCAGCATAGAATAATCCCCTGTCACGCAGTTGCACTCCATTATATTGGGGACACTCTCTGCATAGCTGTAGAATTTAGGCTTGTCCTCCGGTACCACGTCGATGCTGATAAAAGCAATGATATGGTATCCCAGTTTCACGGGATCCGCCTGCGCATGATAGCCGGAAATCACCCCATCCTTCTCCATCTTCTCAATCCTCGCCGAAACTGCCGGTGAGGAAAGAAAAGTGTTTTCCGCGATCGTCTTGAGGGATGTCCTGGCGTTTTCCTGCAGCAGCCTCAATATTTTTCTGTCTATATCATCCATCACTCTTCCTCCCGGCGCTTCCTCCTGGCGCCCTCCTCCCGATGCCTCGAAAACCCTGCCCTGATTCCTGGGACATTATCCGAATGCCCCGCGTAAAGCAGCATTACTCCCCAACCTCAATCTCTCCCCTGAACACCTCAACCGCCGGCCCTGTCATAAATGCATGTCCGCTCTCCCGGTCCCATCGGATCTGCAGACAACCGCCTTTCAGCTGCACCTCCACCATATCCTCTGCCAACCCCATCAGGACCGCTGCCACTGCACTGGCTGTTGCTCCGGTGCCACACGCCCAGGTTTCTCCGCTGCCCCGCTCCCACACCCTCATCTGAAGATGCTTCCGGTCAACCACACGGACAAACTCTGTGTTGACACGATCCGGGAAACGGGAATGGTTCTCATATGCAGGGCCGATTTTCTCCAAATCCAAACTGCCAATCTCCGGGCAGAAATATACGGCATGCGGATTCCCGACATCAATCCCCACAAACTGCCGTTCCTTTCCGTCTACCAGGATTTTCTCCGGAAGGTCACTGGTCAGCACCGGCTTCCCCATGTCCACCTGTACAGATACCACCTTGCCTCCCGTTTCCTCCATGTCTAAGACTTTGGTTCCGCCCTGCGTCTCCACGGTAATCCGCAGCCGGTCCACGATCCCATGGTCATAAACATATTTGCCCACACAGCGGATGCCGTTGCCGCACATGGAACCTTCGCTGCCATCCTCGTTGAACATCCTCATGCGGCAGTCTGCAGCCTCTGACGGCTCGATCAAAATCAGCCCGTCAGAGCCGATCCCAAAATGCCTGTCACTGACCAGCCTCGCCACCCGTCCCGGTTCTTTTACCTGCTCCTCAAAACAGTTCACATACACATAATCATTGCCGATTCCCTGCATCTTGGTAAACTTCATCTTTGCTTCCCGCTTTCTTGTATATTTCTGGTGGCCCCCTAGCCCTCACAGCAGGCTAATCACCATCTGCGCTGTCTCAATCAGATTCGTCCCGCTGTCCATACTACATTTCTGTATGTACCGGTGGGCTTCTCCTTCTGTCATTCCATTCCTCTCCATCAGCAGCTTCTTGGCCTGGTCAATCAGCCCTCTTTCCTGGTCATTCCGCTGCCTTGGCTGCTGGCGCTGCCTTCTGCGCCGCTGCACCTGAGCATGTGCCATCATCCCCACCGTGTCAACCAGGTCATGAACCTTAAAAGGCACAGGCAGGCATACCACATCCTCCGGCACCCGCGAATCCCTTCTGCTGGGCGAAGATACCATCAGCATGGCAAACTCCAAAGGCAGATTGGCGTGTAGTTCCATGTACAGCATGTCGGCAAGGTGGTAGCCGCACACCACCAGGCCACTATTTAGATTCCCTGCCTGTGCCAGCACCTGCGCCCCGGAGTTACAGACCGCAGCAACCGGGAAACCATTCCTTGTCAGTATATTCTTGATGTTCCGGGCATCCTCTGGTTTGGAAAATGCCACAATCACGTTCACCAATCCCTCACCTCCCGGCAGATGCTATTTAACTGCTGCCCATGGCAGCTTAGAATTTATACAAATATTCCGCGACCTCCCAGTCTGTCACCTCTGCCCGGTATTTTTTCCACTCCGAGTCCTTCGCTGCCAGGTATTTCGTAAAAATGTGTTCTCCCAAAAGGTTTTTCACAAATGCACTGCCTGCGTAAAGTTCCAAAGCCTCTCCCAAGGTTTCCGGCAGCCACTCAATCCCCCGCCGCACCAGTTCCTCATCCGTCATATCATAAATATTGTCATCAACACTGGCCGGCGGATCCAGCTGCTGCCGGATCCCCTCCAGCCCTGCCGCCAGGCACGCCGCCAATGCCAGGTACGGATTTACCGCCGAATCCGGGCAGCGCAGTTCAATGCGCGTACTGCTTCCCCGGGAGGACGGAACCCGGATCAGCGGGCTGCGGTTCGATGCCGCCGACCAGGCAATATAAACCGGGGCATCATATCCGGGAACCAGGCGTTTATAAGAATTCACCAGCGGATTGGTCAGCACGGTGATCTCCTTGATATATCTCAATATCCCTGCCATGAACTGGTATGCCTCCCTGCTCAGCCCCAGGCGGTCTGACTGATCCACAAACAGGTTGTTGCCGCCCTTATCTGCCAGGGACATGTTAATATGCATCCCTGACCCGTTGATCCCGGCCTTCGGCTTGGGCATAAATGTGGCATGGAGCCCATGGCGCCTGGCAATCGTCTTCACTGCCATCTTAAAGGTCATAATATTATCCGCCGTCGTCAAGGCATCTGCATATTGCAGGTCAATCTCATGCTGGGCCGGTGCTATTTCATGGTGGGAAGCCTGGATCTCAAATCCCATTTCCTCCAAATTCAGTACAATGTCCCGCCGCACATTTTCTGCCATGTCAATTGGGCTGACATCAAAATATCCCGCCATCTCGAGGGTCTTTGTCGTCGGCTTTCCCTCTTCATCTGTCTGGAACAGGAAAAACTCACATTCCGGCCCTACCAGAAAAGTATACCCCATATCTGCCGCTTCTTTCAATACCCTTTTCAGCACAAAACGCGGATCTCCTTCAAATGGCTCACCATTGGGACGGTACACGTCGCATACCAGGCGCGCCACCTTCCCCTGCTGGGGCCGCCACGGAAATATCTCAAAGGTATCCAAATCCGGATGCAGGTACATGTCCGATTCCTCGATCCGCACAAACCCTTCAATGGCAGATCCGTCAAACATGCAGCGGTTATCTAACGCCTTTTCCAACTGGCTCGCCGTAATCGCCACATTTTTCAGCATTCCGAATATGTCCGTAAACTGCAGGCGGATAAACTCCACGTCCTCCTCCTCCACCAAGCGGATAATGTCTTCCTTATTATATTTGCTCATCGCTCTCTTCCTTTCTTTTCCTTCCGGCCGGCACATGGCCTGCGGCAGTTCTTCCCGGCACTTCCCAGACAACCCCCGCCGTTGCCATATCCGTTGAATACCTGCTGCCGGGCAGCACCTGATTGTCTCCTTCACCCGGATACCCGATAACAAAAACGAGGATGGCAGAAGGCACTCATCCATAGCCTTCATGCAACATCCTCGTTCCATGTTTTTGATAATAACAGTTTGACCGGATTTTGTCAATATGGAGTTTGGCTTACAGCAATCCCTCCCCTGTTTTTTTACTTTTACTTTTCTGTCACCTTGCACGTCTATAGGAAAGTGCCCGAACCGCATTCAATATCGCCAGCACCGACACCCCCACGTCGCCAAACACTGCCGCCCACATCGAAGCATGTCCCAGGGCAACCAGTACCAGCACCAGCACCTTTACCCCGATTGCAAAGAAAATATTCTGCCGGACAATCCACATCGTCTTTCTCGCAATGCAGACCGTATCCACAATCTTTAAGGGGTCATCGTCCATAATGACAACATCCGCCGCCTCCACGGCAGCATCCGAGCCGATCCCTCCCATGGCAATCCCCACATCCGCACGGGCAAGAACCGGGGCATCATTGATTCCGTCTCCCACAAAAGCCAGCGTCCTCCCCAATGCCTTTTTCTTCAGCAATGCCTCCACACGGGCTACCTTGTCTCCCGGGAGCAGGTTCCCGAACACCTCATCAAGCCCCAGCTTACCCGCGACAATCCTGCCTACTTCCTCCCTGTCGCCGGTCAGCATCGCCAGGGTGCCCACTCCCTGCCGGCGCAGCCCAGCCAATGCGGCAGGTACATCCTCCCGGATGCTGTCCGAGATCACGATAGCGCCCAGATACCCTGTCTCATCAGCCAAATAAAGCGTGGTTCCCATAATCGCTGACGGCGTGTCTATGGCAACCTGCTGGCGTTCCATCAGCTTGCGGTTTCCGATAAATAACTCATGCCAAACACCTCCTGCCTGTACCCGGGCATGGATCCCATGCCCGGGGATCTCCTCCACCTTCCCGATCCTGGCAGTGTCAATCTCCTTTCCGTAGGCTTCCTTCACAGACATGGCAATCGGATGGGTCGAATGGTACTCGCCCAGTGCTGCCAGTTCCAGCAGCGCCTCCCGCTCCCCATGGACCGGAGCCACGTCACTGACCTCAAACCGGCCATTCGTCAGTGTGCCTGTTTTATCGAAAACCACGGTGTCCAGCTTCGCCATCGCCTCCAGGTAATTGCTCCCTTTTAACAGGATCCCGTTTTTCGAGGCCGCACCCAGGCCGCCAAAAAAGCTTAAAGGCACGGAAATCACCAACGCACATGGGCAGGATACGACCAGGAAACTGCATGCACGGTAAATCCAGGTTCCCCATCCGCCGCCCGCTGCCAACGGCATCACAATGGCAAGCAGCAGCGCCAACACCACCACAATCGGTGTATAGACCCTGGCAAACCTTGTAATAAATGTCTCTGACTTTGCCTTCCTGGAACTGGCATTCTCCACCAGTTCCAGGATCTTTGCCACTGTGGAGTCATCAAACAGCTTCGTCGTGCGTACCTCCAGCACCCCATTTAAGTTAATGGAACCGCTGACCACGCTGCTTCCTGCTGACACCTCCGCCGGCATGGATTCCCCGGTCAATGCCTTGGTATCCAAACTGGAATCCCCCCGCAAGACCACCCCGTCCAACGGCACCTTCTCCCCCGGGCGGATCACGATCGTATCCCCGATCTCCACCTCATAGGGATCCACCTGTTCCTCCACGCCGCCGCGCAGCAGGTTCGCATACTCCGGGTTAATGTCCATCAGTTCCTGGATCGACCGGCGGGATTTATTGACCGCATAATCATTAAACAGTTCCCCCACCTGGTAAAACAGCATCACTGCCACTGCCTCCTCTAAGGAACCAACAGCAATTGCCCCAAATGTGGCTACCGTCATCAGAAAATTCTCATCAAACACCTGCCCGTTTTTAATATTCCTCAGCGCCTTTAAAGGGATATCGTACCCGGCAAAGAGATACGCCAGAATGTAAGGGATCCACGCCGGGGATCCTTTATGCTCCATCACGATGGCCGCCGCAAAACATACCGCACTTATACCCAGGCGGGCAACCATCCTCTTCTGCTTCTTTGTCATCGCTTCCTCCCGCCGCCTACCGCAGTACTTTAAACCCGGCATCAGGTTCAATCTTATCCGCAACCTTCCTGGCGGCCTCCACTACAGCATCCTCCATGCCGTCCTCCGCCTCAATCGTCAGCCTCTGGGTCATAAAGCTTAAGGACGCCTCCTTCACCCCTGGAAGCTTTTTCACGCCCTCCTCGATCTTTGCCGCACAGTTGGCACAGCACAGCCCCTCCATCTTAATAATCTTTTTCATGGCCTTTCCTCCTCTTTTTATATTCACTCACTGATATGCTCCATCCCCTGCGCTAAGATTGTCTGGATATGGGAATCCGCCAATTTATAAAACACCGTCTTTCCTTCTCTGCGGAATGCCACCAGCCGCATCTGCTTCAACACCCTCAGCTGATGGGAGATCGCTGACTGCCCCATCTGCAGCAGGGTCGCAATGTCACACACACACATCTCCGACTGGCTCAGCACATACAGAATCTTGATCCTGGTGGAATCGCCAAACACCTTAAAAAATTCCGAGAGATCCAAAAGCTGCTGTTCATCCGGCATTACCTTTTCCACCCGTTCCACAATCTCCTCATGGATATGCATAAACTCGCAGGCTCCCTCATCGATCTCCTGCTGGATCTTTGCCCTCTCCTCTGCCGTCATACCAGCCCCCCTTTCTCAATATACTTCCTCTCACTGTCATTATCCGCCTTATTCATATGAACAATTATTCATATGTTTATAATATCACATTTTCCCTTTTTGTCAATCCCCAGAAAACATTCTTTCTTGCCGGATTTTCCAAAAACCAAAATAAAAGATAGGGGCATACCCCTACCTTTTATCCAACATCTTCTTTATATATACCCCCGTATAAGAAACCGGGTTCCCCGCCACCTCCTCCGGTGTGCCCTCCGCAATCACCGTGCCGCCGCGGTCACCGCCCTCCGGGCCGATATCGATAATATAATCAGCTGCCTTGATGACATCCAGGTTATGTTCAATCACAATCACCGTATTGCCGCCCTCGGACAGACGCCGCAAAATCTCTACCAGCTTGTGCACATCCGCAAAATGCAGCCCGGTAGTAGGCTCATCTAAAATGTAGATTGTCTTGCCGGTGCTCCGGCGGCTCAGTTCTGTGGCCAGCTTGATCCTCTGTGCCTCACCGCCGGAAAGTTCCGTGGAGGGCTGGCCCAGGCGGATGTAGGAAAGCCCCACGTCGTTAAGTGTCGCAATCTTCCGGTGTATGGAAGGGATATTCTCAAAGAAAACCGTCGCCTCCTCCACCGTCATATTCAGCACGTCATAGATGCTCTTCCCCTTGTATTTTACCTCCAGCGTCTCCCGGTTATAGCGCTTGCCGCCGCAGACCTCACAAGGCACATACACATCCGGCAGGAAATGCATCTCGATCTTGATAATCCCGTCCCCGCTGCAGGCCTCGCAACGTCCCCCCTTGACATTAAAGCTAAAACGCCCTTTACTGTATCCGCGTGCCTTGGCATCCACAGTCGAGGCAAACAGATCCCGGATCATGTCAAATACCCCGGTATAGGTGGCCGGGTTAGAACGCGGCGTCCGCCCGATAGGGGACTGGTCAATGGCAATCACCTTGTCTAGCTGCTCCACACCCTCTAGCTTTTTGAACTTTCCGGGTATCGTGCGGGCACGGTTCAGCTTCCGCGCCAATGATTTGTATACAATCTCGTTGACCAGGGAACTTTTCCCGGAGCCGGACACGCCGGTAACACAGGTCATCACCCCCAGCGGGAATGACACATCGATATTCTTCAGGTTGTTCTCGGCCGCCCCTTTCACGGTCAGGTACCCGCTGGCCTCCCGCCGCTTCTCCGGCACCGGTATCGCAATGCGGCCGCTCAAATACGCACCCGTAGCCGACCTCTCACAGCGGATGATATCCTCCACGCTCCCCGCTGCCACCACCTCACCGCCGTGCTCCCCGGCGCCGGGGCCGATGTCCACAATATAGTCGGCCGCCCGCATGGTATCCTCATCATGTTCCACCACCAGCACGGAATTACCCAAGTCACGCAGGTGCAGCAGCGTGGCCAGCAGCTTATCGTTGTCCCTCTGATGCAGGCCGATGCTGGGCTCGTCCAGGATATAGGCCACTCCGACCAGCCCGGAACCGATCTGCGTCGCCAGGCGGATCCTCTGTGCCTCACCTCCGGACAAGGTGCCGGTTGCCCGGGACAGCGACAGATACTCCAACCCCACATTCAGCAAAAAATCAAGCCTTGCCTTGATCTCCTTTAAGATCTGGGCGCCGATCGATTCCTGCATCGGTGTCAGCTGCAGTCCACCCAGGAAGCTGCGGCAGGCCGTAATCGATAACTCCGTCACCTCGAAAATATTCTTCCCGCCCACCGTCACAGCCAGGGAACTCTGCTTCAGCCTCTGTCCCTTGCATGCCTTACAAGGGGTAATCCGCATAAAAGTCTCGTACTCCGCCTTGGATGCCTCGGAAAAGGTCTCCCGGTAACGCCGCTCCACGTTCCGCAGCAGCCCTTCAAACGCCACGTCGTAGACGCCCTCCCCCCGCTGCCCGCGGTAATGCACCTTCACTTCCCGCCCGCCGGTGCCATAAACCAGCACGTCGTGGATCTCCTTCGGGTAATCCTCAAACGGGGTATCCAGGCGGAAATGGTACTCATTTGACAACGCCTCAAGGATCGCATGGGTGAAGCTCCCCTTGTCGGCACATGACTGCCATCCCATCACGGCAATCGCCCCCTGGGCTATGCTTAAGGACTTGTCCGGGATCATCAGGTCTTCATCAAATTCCATCTTATAACCCAGGCCAAAGCAGTCCGGGCAGGCTCCGAACGGATTGTTAAAGGAAAAGCTCCGTGGCTCCACCTCCTCAATGCTGATCCCGCAGTCCGGGCAGGAAAAACTCATGCTGAAATTCAGCGGCTCCCCGTCAACTACATCCACAATCATCAGCCCGTCAGAGAGCGCCATCACCGTCTCAATAGAATCGGTCAGCCTCTTCTCTATGCCCTCCTTCACCACCAGGCGGTCTACCACAATCTCAATGTTATGCTTGATATTCTTCTCCAGCTTAATCTCCTCGGACAGTTCGTACAGGTTCCCGTCAATCCGCGCCCGGACATATCCGCTGCGGCGCGCCTGCTCCAAAAGCTTTACATGCTCTCCCTTCCGCCCCCGCACCACCGGTGCCAAAAGCTGGATCCGCGTCCGCTCCGGCATCGCTAAAATCTGGTCAACCATCTGGTCAACCGTCTGCTTTTTGATCTCCCTGCCGCACTTCGGGCAATGCGGAATCCCGATACGGGCATACAAAAGGCGCATGTAATCATAAATCTCCGTCACCGTCCCCACTGTGGAACGCGGGTTGCGGTTCGTCGATTTCTGGTCAATCGAGATGGCCGGGGAAAGCCCCTCAATGCTCTCGACATCCGGCTTCTCCATCTGCCCCAAAAACTGCCTTGCATAGGAGGACAGCGATTCCATATACCGTCTCTGCCCTTCCGCATAGATCGTATCAAATGCCAGCGATGACTTCCCGGATCCGCTCAGCCCTGTCAGCACCACCAGTTCATTACGCGGGATATCAAGCGTAATATTTTTCAAATTGTGCTCATTTGCACCCCGTATCTTAATATACTGTTTCGCCATGCCCTCAGCCTTTCCTCTAATCTTCTTTCCAGTGTCCCTATATTCTATCATACTGCTTCAAATTTTGCAAACATTTGTTCGGAATTCCTGCGAAATGTACACAATCTTTATTGGGTTTTCCCTTCTTCTGTGTTAAAATAACACTACTCCATCCTTTTATCCCCCAAAACCGGGATGCCTATCCCTCTTCTTTGGAATCAGACACGGAATCTCCCTGGCACATGCTTTTACCGCAGCCTTATGACAGAAAGGAAACAAAGCCGTGGGAGGCAGCCTGGAGCCAGACGCTTTCGGCGTGGTTGCCATGACCCTGCTGATCACAATCCAGGTCATGGGGTTTGCTGCCAGGCACAGAGGTTTATGGCCTTTTACCGGGGCACGGTAATCCATGCCAAAGGGACAGGCTCCGAGAAGGCCGAAAATTCCCCGGCCTCTCCGGCAAAGCCGGTTCCATTGTGTTTTCCCTGCCGGTCACCGAGACGGCAGGCATGAGGCTGATTGAGGAGGAATAACCTCCCCGTAACGGCTTACGCCTGCCCGGGCTGCCCTCCCTCCTCAATCATAAATCCTGATATACGATTCTGTATTCACGGCGACATCAGCTGGAAACCGTGCCGATGCCGCCGATTTCTCGTCAAACGACACTGCCTCCAGCTTCCTGCAAGCCAAAAGCGGCGACAGATCCAGCAATTCATTATCCATCAGGCTGCAGGTCCGTAAGTCTTCCATCCCCTCCACAAAGGAAATATCCGCCAGGTCACAGCCATCCAGGTACAGCCTCTTTATGCCGGGAAAATGCGACAAAAAGCCAAAGTCAATCTCCTCCCCGGTAACGGCATCCCTTGGATGGCAGTTTAACAGCGCCATCTCCTGGATCGTGGGATTCTCCCCCAAAAGCCCGGCATCCAGAAGCGGCTCCAGATCCCCTGCCGTCTCCCTCCCCAGCCATATCTCCTCTAACCCGGCTATCATCAGCACCGGTTCTATCCCCACCATCTCATCTCCCCAGAAATTATCCAGGCGCAGCTTTTTTAGTCCGGTCAGCCTGGCCAGCGGCGAGATGTCCGTCGGCACCCCATACTCCTTCACCGCCAGGTGCAGGTTCAGTTCCCTTAAGCTTCCGATCGATGCCAGCTGCTCCAGGCACTCCTGCTCACCGACGGAAATCCGCAGCTTCTCCACTCCTGCCAACCGGGAAATCTCCCCCGGCATGATATATTCCTGATCCAAAAAATCCACCTTTTTTAGGTTGGGGAATGAATCCAGCAGGGAAAGGTCTGCCTCCTCCCCGGTATAGATGGACAACTCCTCAAGCCCGGACAAATCTTTTAAGAAGCCGCAATCCTCCAGCATCACATGGTCGATATAGATACTCTCAAGCCCGGACAGGCCGGACAGCTTTTCAAGCCCTGTGTAAGCCTCCCCGCACCGCAGCCGCACCTTTCTCAGCTTCGTGCACTCCTCGATCCCGCTGATATCTGCATTCTGGCTGGACAAATTGGTATCTACTGCCAGTTCCTCCAGATTTTTGAACCGGCCGATCCCCTCTAAGTTGTTTCCCATAATGCCAAGGTTCAGCACCTTGATATATTCCGGGTTCAAGGTTCCAAAAACCGTGTCCAGCCGGTCATCCGTATCCACACGGCTGATTTTGCTGTCAGGAGAGAATTTCAGCAGGGAAAGCCAGACCGTATCCGTAGTATCAATCCGGGTCAGTCCCGTGAACATCGTATAATCCGAAGGCCAGGTAACCCGCTTCGTCCGGTATGTCCAGGTCTTTACTGTATCCTGGAACTCCTTCTCACTGCCGCAGTCCTCATAATTGGTAAAGCTATAAGAGATCACATTGAAGTCCTCGCTGCCCTCCCGCTCATAGGAGCACCGCAGATAACGGATGGAAGCAAATTCCTCCGGGGTGATCTCCTTGTATTCCTTGCCGAAAATATCCTTGCAGAATATCACCAGCAGTTCCCCGTGGGCATCCACCGGCATATCTTCATCCGAGGTGGAAAACACTGATTTTTTGGCAGCTATATTAAACCCCAGGACAATCAAGGTGACCAGTGCCCCCACAGCCAGGAACAAAATCAGCGCATTCCTTGTATTGTTGACTGCCTGGTACATCTCCCTATTGCCGCTATAATCCACCTGGACATGGACAATCGTCCCTTTTGCCTCGTCAATCAGGTACCGCTGCCCGCAATACGGGCAGCGGGCATGGGTCTTGTTCACCAGTTCCAGGGACGCGCCGCAGTTTTCACACTCCAGCTTTAAAAGTTCCGCCTTCTCATTTTTGTTGGAGGTCCGGATCACATAGTCCTTCTCCCCCGCTACTTCCGCTCCAAGCTGATTCGGTTCCCATACATCTTTTCCCATTTTTCCCACTGCTCCTTTGTTATGTACCATGCGGTTTTTCCTTCTATATAAAAATGCTTCAGGGACGGCAGCGACAGCAGTCCCTCGATGATGGCCGCGGCATCCTCTTCCTCCATCACCACATAGTACAGATATAATTCCTCCAGGTCTTCAAAGCCGTCAAATATTGCACTGTCCTCCAGCTTCGCATCCGACATCACAAGGCGCCTCACCCCCCGCAAATCCTCCATAAACGAGAAATCCTTGCGCCCTTCTGCCTTAAGGATCCCCACCTCCGTCAGGGTGTCCGGATTCACGGCTGAGAAAAACTGCGGCGTCCCATATTTGGACATGCCGTCCACGCAGAAGATCCCCTGCAGGACATTTTCCTTTGGCAGGATATAGTTTTCCCATCCCCCCGTGTATAGTTCCAGACGGGTCAGCCCGGTAAAATACTGCACATTGGAAGGCGAAAAATCGTCCGTCCTGCCGGATATTTCGACAGTCTGCAAAGTATCCTCAAAACGCCCTTTATCCGGGAAGCTGTAATAGTCCTCATAGCCGTAGGTGAAACGGTATTTCTTCCCTTTTTCGATCTTCAGGTACTTGATCCCTGCCAGATCCCCCGGGCTGACCTCGGCCACCGGCTTTTTGTAAGCCTCCATCAAAAAGTCCCGGAACACCACCGAAAAACGGCTGGCAGAGGCTACCAGGTGCCCGGTATAAAGCTGATACCCTGTCATGGCGACGGCGGCAATGATAATCGCTGCCACGGCGCAGGCCACCACCAGCCTCCCGGCGGATACCTGCACCGTCACCCTGTGGGCACGGTCAGCGGAAATATAGTACGTCCTTTTGCAGGAAGTGCACTGGTACAGGTAAGGGTTTTTCCTCTCTAGCCGGCCTCCGCAGGAAGTGCAGAGCCTTGGCTCCCCATCCTGCCCCTGGTTCCGTTTTTCTCTCTGTTGCTTGTTTGCCTGTATCATAATCCCATTCTCTCTTTATAAATAATATTGGCCTGCCTGCATGGCGCTTGATACCCCTTGGCCGCCCCATGCTGTTTTGGCACTGCCCTTATACGCAGATTTTACCATAATTCCCTTGGCTGGAAAAGAGAAAAAATAGGATAAAATACAGAACAAACGGGTATATTATCATCAGTCCGCACGGCAAGGAACATTTCGCCATGGCACAGCCGGCCACGCAGACAGCGGCTGGCAGCGGGCGCCAAACATAAAAAACAAAAAATCTGCCAGGAGGGATGATTATGGATCGGGATGAGATTATTTGTAACTGCATGGGAGTGACTGCCGGTGAAATCATGGATGCCATAGAAGCCGGTGCAAAAACTGTGGAAGACATCCAGGAAGCCACAGGGGCGGGAACCGTATGCGGCGGCTGCATGGGTGATATCGAGCATCTGCTGGAAAATGCAGGGTAATAAATTTGTAAGAGAAACTTCTGCATTTATCAATAGCTTTACCTGGAAGGTTCTGCTATACTGCCCTTATGGAACGAGCAGCATAAAACGCTGCCAGGAAAAGCAATGATAGAAGCAGAGAGGTTCAATTATGAAAAAATCAATGAAAAACATTTTGACAGCAGTATGCTGCACAGGTGTGCTGGCAGTCGGATACACCGGTTTGGTACAGGCGCAGGCGACAGCCGCAGCAGAGGGAGGTACCACAGGAAGCGGGTATTCCAACGATTATCCAACTCAGTCCCCCACCATTTTAGCCGGTGGCGGGCAGAAAGAAGATGCCGGCGGGCCTAGTACCGGCAGGCAGGATGCCGCTATGGATATGATCCGTATCTGGGGGCCAGTGCTGGGTGTGGAAGACGGCATAATCCGTATCGATAACCAGTCCGGCACCTCCTACGCCGGGGAGATTGTCCTGAATATCAGCGATGAATACTCCCGTGTCCTTGACGCGCCAAACGGCTACCCGGTAAGCTTAGACACCATCCAGGCAGGTGATTTCATCTATGCCTATATCGGCCCGGCGATGACCATGAGCATTCCGCCGATGACCACTGCTGAGATGGTAATCTGCCAGGTGCCGGAAGATTTCCGCGCCCCGGATTATGTGCGGGTAAAAAGCATGCAGGAAAATACAGACGGCAGCCGGATCCTGACAGCAACAGACGGCGCGGTCTACCATGTGCCTTCCGACTGCCAGATCCTCCCGTACCTGACCAGGAACATCGTACAGCTTTCCGACGTGGCAGAATCGTCCACCTGCCTGATCTGGACGGATGACGCCGGGAGCGCACAAAAGATCGTCCTGTTCGCCCAAGATTCTGAGTAATATGAATCCTATATCGTACCCCCAGCGGGCAGGGAATGGCTCCTTGCCCGCTGGGGGTACATTATTTCCCGCCAAACGCCAAGAATCAGGAAAGCCCCTGGCGTCCCCCTTCTAAAAATATTTTCCCCATTGACTTTCCCCCTTTCTCTGGTTATGATATTTGATACACCCTTTCAGACATTTCATTTAGGGCACCATACAAAAAGGAGGTACATAATGGAACAATCCAAAGTGTATTTTACAGATTTCCGCACCCCTGCCTTCGGTGACGGGCTTCCCACCAAGCTGCAGAAACTGCTGCGCAAGGCAGGGATCAGCAGCATTGACATGGATGGCAAATTTGTCGCTATCAAACTGCACTTCGGGGAATTGGGCAATATCAGCTATCTGCGCCCCAACTACGCCCGCGCCGTCGCCGACCTGGTCAAGGAACTGGGGGGCAAACCATTCCTCACCGACTGCAACACCATGTACCCCGGAAGCCGCAAAAATGCCTTGGAGCATCTGGAATGTGCCTGGCAGAACGGCTTTACCCCACTGACTGTCGGCTGTCCTATCCTGATTGGCGACGGCCTCAAGGGCACCGATGACATCGGCGTGCCCGTAGCCGGCGGTGAATATGTCACAGAGGCCAGGATCGGCCGTGCCATTATGGATGCGGATGTCTTTATCAGCCTGACCCACTTCAAGGGCCACGAGATGACGGGTTTCGGCGGCGCCATCAAAAATATCGGCATGGGCTGCGGATCCCGTGCCGGTAAGACCGAGCAGCACTCTAACGGCAAACCCCATATCTCGGAAGAACTCTGCCGGGGATGCCGGCGCTGCCAGAAGGAATGCGCCAACAATGGCCTTGTCTTTGATGAAGCTACAAAAAAGATGCATGTAGACCAGGATAACTGCGTCGGCTGCAGCCGCTGCCTGGGCGCCTGCAATTTTGACGCTATCGAATTCAACGACAGCAATGCGAATGCCGTGCTGAACTGCAAGATGGCCGAATATACCAAGGCCGTGGTGGACGGACGCCCTCATTTCCATATTTCCTTGGTTGTGGACGTGTCCCCCAACTGCGATTGCCATGGTGAGAATGACGCGCCAATCCTGCCCAACATCGGCATGTTCGCGTCCTTTGACCCGCTGGCGCTGGACCAGGCCTGCGCCGATGCCTGCCTGGCTTCCGACCCAATGCCGCACAGCCAGCTATCCGACCACCTGGCACAGCCCGGATTCCATGACCACCATGACCATTTCACCAACTCCGCCCCGGAATCGGAATGGAAATCCTGCCTGGAGCATGCCGAAAAAATCGGCCTTGGCTGCCGCCAGTATGAACTGATTACCATGTCATAACCTACTAGTGCCTGCCCCCGGTTCGGCTTCTTCTCTGTCCAGCTACACCGTCTCGCAAATAGCACTGCTAATCCTCATGCCTGTTTTACCTATTATTTGCCAGGCGGTGTGCGGGGGCAGCACTCCCTAGATTCCTTCCCGGACGGACACCCGGTTATTTTTATTTTTTCTCTGCCTTACCTCTTGCATTCTTCTCACAAACCAGCTATAATAGAACCCGTCGTCACTATATATTGTGTGTTATGCTTATTTAGAAAACTATTTATAGTGATTTATACACGTTCGCTTTCTATGGGAGGTATACCATGATTTTAAAAGTCATCAAACGAAACGGCGAGGAGGTTTCCTTCGAGATCTCCAAGATCAAAAACGCCATCACCAAGGCTAACCAGGAAATCCCCAAGATCCACCAGCTCAACCCCTATCAGATCGACGCCATAGCCGAGACGATAGAAAAACAGCTTCACGAACTGCCACACGCAGCAAACGTAGAAGACATCCAGGACATGGTGGAAAAGGGCATCATGGAAATGCGGGGCTATGAGGTTGCCCAAAAATACGTCCGTTACCGCTTTAAGCGGGAACTGGCCCGCAAGGCCAACACCACGGACAATGGGATCCTGTCCCTGATCGACCGTATGAATGAGGAGGTCAAGCAGGAAAACTCCAACAAAAACCCTGTGATCAACTCCACCCAGAGGGATTACATGGCCGGTGAGGTCAGCAAGGACCTGACAATGCGCCTGCTGCTGCCGGAGGAAGTTGTCCGTGCACACCGGGAAGGCATCATCCACTTCCATGACTCCGACTATTTCGCCCAGAGGGAGCACAACTGTGACCTCATTGACTTAGAAGACATGCTGCAAAACGGCACGGTCATCAGCGAAACCATGATCGAAAAGCCCCATTCGTTCTACACAGCCTGCAACATTACCACCCAGATCGTGGCACAGGTGGCCAGCAACCAGTACGGGGGGCAGACCTTCACCCTCTCCCATCTGGCTCCTTTTGTGGAAATCAGCCGCCGGAAAATCCGCGAGAACACCATCAAGCTGCGCAAGGAGATGGGCGAGCCCCTGGATGAGCGGATTATCGAACGGATTACAGAGGAACAGCTAAAGGATGAGATCACCCGCGGCATCCAGACTATCCAGTACCAGCTGATCACTCTCATGACCTGTAACGGACAGGCTCCCTTTGTGACGGTGTTCATGTATTTGGGGGAAGTTCCCCAAGGCCGGATCCGTGATGACCTCGCCATGATTATCGAGGAGGTCATGCGCCAGCGGATGCAGGGCGTCAAGAACCAGCACGGCGTGTGGATCACCCCGGCATTCCCCAAGCTGATCTATGTCCTGGACGAGGATAATATTACCCCGGATTCCCCTTATTGGTATCTGACGGAACTGGCCGCCCGCTGCACTGCCAAGCGCATGGTGCCGGACTATATTTCTGCCAAAGTCATGCGGGAATTAAAGCGCGGTGATGTCTATCCGTGTATGGGCTGCCGTTCCTTCCTCACCGTGGAGGACTCCCAGAAAAACCCGGACGGAAGCCACAAGTTCTACGGGCGCTTCAACCAGGGTGTGGTTACCATCAACCTAGTGGATGTCGCCTGCAGCGCAGCCGGTGACATGGAAACATTCTGGCAGGTGCTCGACGAACGGCTTGAACTGTGCCACCGGGCGCTGCGCTGCCGCCATGAACGGCTCCTTGGCACCCCCTCCGATGTGGCTCCGATCCTGTGGCAGAACGGTGCCCTGGCCCGCCTGGAGAAGGGTGAGAAGATTGATAAACTCTTATATAACGGGTATTCCACTATTTCCTTAGGCTATGCCGGCCTCTGTGAGATGACCATGCGCATGATGGGCAAGCCCCACACGGATCCCGAAGCCAAGGAATTTGCCTTAAAAGTCATGCAGCGCCTCAATGACAAGTGTGCTGAGTGGAAGGCTGCCGAGCACATCAGCTACTCCGTGTATGGCACCCCCATGGAATCGACCACCTACCGTTTTGCCAAATGCCTGCAGAAACGTTTCGGCATCATTCCGGGCGTAACGGATAAAAACTACATTACCAACAGCTACCATGTCCATGTGAGCGAGGAGATTGACGCCTTTACCAAACTCCGGTTTGAAGCAGATTTCCAAAAGCTGTCCCCGGGAGGCGCCATCAGCTATGTGGAAGTGCCCAACATGCAGCACAATATCCCGGCCGTCTTAAGCGTAATGCAGTTTATCTATGAAAACATCATGTACGCGGAACTGAACACCAAGAGTGATTACTGCGAGTGCTGCGGCTTTGACGGCGAGATCCTGGTCATTGAGGATGAGTCCGGCAAACTGGTTTGGGAATGCCCCAACTGCGGCAACCGTGACCAAAACAAGCTTACCGTGGCGCGCCGCACCTGCGGCTACATCGGCACCCAGTTCTGGAACCAGGGGCGCACGCAGGAGATCCGCGACCGCGTGCTGCATTTGTAGGGGAGGGTGCGCCAAGGAGGTTATGCTGGATTTGGCTGAGGAAGTTACCGGCAAGCGGGAACTGCCCGGATTTTCTCGCAACGTAATCTCTGACGAAGAAGTCGCCTGCTATCTGCGCCCCCTTCATGAACTGGTGATGAAAGGTTCCAACGAGTTTGGGAAAGAGGAAACTCTGCTGCTCCTGACCTCTCTGCTGATACAGCAATACGGCCAGCCTTTTGAACGCTGCGTCCCGGAGTGCCGGGAGGAAATTGAAAAAGCCTGTTCCTTTATGGAACAACATTGTGCCGAGCGGATTTATCTGGAACAGATTTGCCGCTGCGCCGGATTGAGCAAATCCACCCTGCTTCGGGCCTTTGCTCTCTCAAAAGGCATCACACCGTACAGCTATCTGGAAAACATTCGCATAGGCAAGGCTAAAAAACTATTAGAGCAAGGCGTTCCTCCCGTTGAGGCGGCGCTGCAAACCGGCTTCTCCGACCAGAGCCATTTTACCAATTATTTCAACCGGTTTATTGGGCTGGCTCCCGGAGTTTATCGGAACATATTCAGGGACATGGAGGAAATGCCGCATGAAGGGTAACGGAACAGCAGGCCATCTTTCCGCCCTGCTTACAATCATCATTTGGGGAACATCCTTTATCTCCACCAAAATTCTGCTGGCCGACTTCCAGCCGGTAGAGATACTGTTCTTCCGCTTCGTCATGGGACTGCTGGCTCTGTTGGTTGTTTATCCCCAGCCTTTGAAAGGGACGAACCGGCAACAGGAATTGACCTTTGCCGCAGCAGGACTGTGCGGGATATGCCTTTACTATCTGTTGGAGAATATCGCACTCACCTACACAATGGCCTCCAATGTCGGGGTGATTATTTCCATAGCCCCGTTTTTCACGGCGCTCCTATCCCATCTGTTTCTAAAAGAGGAAAAGCCCCATGCCAGCTTTTTTATTGGCTTTGTAGTCGCAATGGCCGGAATTGCCCTTATCAGCTTCAACGGCTCCAGGCTGGAACTGAACCCCGCCGGGGACTTGCTGGCGCTGCTGGCCGCGCTGATTTGGGCCTGTTATTCTGTGCTGACAAAAAAATCAGCGGCTACGGCTACCACACCATTCTTACAACCCGGCGAGTGTTCTGCTATGGCATCTTGTTCATGCTCCCGGCACTATTCATGTTTGGCTTCAAGCTGAATTTGGTAAAATTTTCAAATCCTGTGTACCTGTTCAACATTCTGTTTTTAGGGTTGGGCGCATCGGCCTTATGCTTTGTCACCTGGAATTTCGCGGTCAAGGTGTTGGGAGCGGTCAAGACGAGCGTTTACATCTATATGGTTCCTGTTATTACAGTGGTGACTTCTGTGGCAATCCTCCATGAAAAAATCACTGCCCTGGCCGCCGTTGGAACAGTTCTGACGTTGGCGGGTTTGCTCCTGTCCGAGGGCAAACTATTTTTGAGAAAAGAGACAAAGCAAAATGGACCGGCAAAATGAGAAGTGCGTTATGGTGATTGACGAGAGCCTGCCACCCTGCAAGCCCCGCCCCGCTCTCCCTGGCTGATTGTTGTCTTGTGCTGCTTTCCGGATGGAATTCTTTTGGATTGGTTGTGTATTGGCTTTTTTGTTTTTAAGGATAGATTTTAGAATTAGTTGAGAAGGAGGGATTTTTATGTTGCCTACAAGGGCAGAGGCAGAGAGGCTGTTGGCGGAGGCGGAATCATGCAATCCTGGGCCATGGGGTGACCATAGCCGGGTTGTGGCACATTGTGCAGAAAAAATAGCAGACGCATGTGATGGCTTGGATGCGGAGAAGGCATATGTATTAGGGCTGCTTCATGATATTGGGAGAAAATTCGGCGCCAGGCATTTGGGGCATGTTTCGGACGGCTATACCTATATGATGTCGCTGGGATATGATGAAGCGGCCAGGATTTGCCTCACGCATTCGTTTCACAACGCATCTACCAAAGGCTATATTGGCAATTTTGATACTTCTGAAGAAGAACTGGAATTAATCCGTGCTGCTTTGGCCAAAGCTGTCCTGGATGATTATGACCGGCTGATCCAGTTATGTGACTCCTTGTCCGGCAGTGAGGGTGTCCTGGATATAGAAGAACGTATGAGTGATGTCAAGAGAAGATATGGCTCATATCCGCAGGAAAAATGGGATTCCAATATCAGGATAAAAGAATATTTTGAAGGCAAAACCGGCAAAAACATATACGATATTGTAGAAAAGGGAACCTATAAGCCTTAGGTTCCCTTTTTGGCCTGGCTATTCCCCTCCCCCGGATCCTTTCCCCATACCGAATTTCTATGCAAAAGTCCTCTTTTCTCCCTTCCCCTTTCCCGCCAAAGGTGGTACAATATTCCCTGAAAACATCCTTGCGTCCCTGGGCGCATTACCTTAGTGAATACGAGGAGTATCAAATATGGAACATGCTATTATCTTCCACGTGCTCGGGATACCCGAGACCTCCGACGAGGCGGCCATCAAATCCGCCTATCTTAACCTGCTGAAAACCACCAACCCGGAAGATGACCCGGAAGGTTTCAAACGTCTCCGCGAAGCTTACGAGGGCGCCATTGCTTATGCCCGCCAGCCCCAGCAGGAAGAACAAAAAGATAAAACCGAGATTGACCTCTGGATCGACCGTGTTGACCAGGTTTATCTTGATATTCGCCAGCGCCGCCAGATACAGCCCTGGCAGGAACTGCTTTCAGATCCCCTCTGCGAGGATCTGGATACTTCGCTGCAGACAAGGGAAGCGATGATGGCCTACCTGATGGATCATATTTATCTGCCGCAGCCGGTGTGGCAACTGCTGGATGAGACCTTCCAGATCACAGAGGATCAGGAAGCCCTCAAACAGCAGTTCCCGGAAAATTTTATGAATTATGTCCTCTATTACATAGAGAACCCGGAAGCCATCGAATTCGGCTTATTCCAGGTGCTTAACCCGGATTCCATGGATGCGGACGGCTATATCCGCAATTACCTGGCACTCCGGCGCCAGATCAGCCAGAGGCAGTTTGAAGGCTGCAGCACAAGCCTTGACGACTTGGCGGCTTTTTCAATATACCACCCTTTTGAAGATGCCGAACGGCTGAGGATCCTGACCGATGCGCTGGAAACCTTCCGCGAAAACAAACTGGGTCAGCCGGACAACCCGGAGGAGAACGGCCGGATTTTAAGCGAAGCTGTAATCTGTGCCCGAAAACTTGCGGGGACTGCTGCCGAGGAGCCGTTTTCCAGGGAAGGCGGACGGGGCAGCCGCCTGTATTTGCTTTTGGCCGATACTGCCAAGGCACTGGCTGACCGGCTCTTAAGTTCCCCGGATGCCGACGATTATGTGCTTTTGTACTGTGCCTATGCTTACTGGGCACTGGATGACAAACCACAGGCCGCCAAACTGTGGCAGCTGCTCCTGGACCGCCTCCCTACCCACTATATGGCCAAGCTGGGGATGGTCCGCTATCTGATTGACAAAGAAGATTTCCTGGAAGCCAAGGAATTGATGCTCCAGCTTCTGGACATGGACGGGCAGGATGAAGAGGTCCTGGGATTGATGAGTTTCACTAATAATGCCCTCATCAAGGATTACCAGGATTCCCTAAAAGACCCTAACACCGATGAGCCCACCCGCAAAAACAATACCATCGAACTAGGATGGTGCCTGTTCCAGAACGAACGCCAGGAAGAGGCAGTCTCGCTTTTGGACGGTTTCCAGTTCGATGAGGACACCGAATATTCCTATGAGAACCTTTATGGCCGCCTGCTTTACCGGACAGAACGCTATACACAGGCGCTCCCCCATCTGCTGCGCTGGCTGGAACTGATCCGCCAGACCACGGATGACGGCACTGAGGAAAACCGCAAGCGTATTTCCCGCCGGTTCCAGGCCTGCCATTTGTTGAGCGGATGCTACCATGAATTGGAGGATCAGGAAAAGTCCCTTCAATATGTGGAAACTGCTGCTTCTGTTGCCGCTAACCTGCGGGACAAGCTTGCTGCCATGCAGTACAAGGCCTACCTCCTCTACCAGTATAAGGACTATGAACATTGTATCGATGCCTGTGACCAGGTCATCGCCGAGGACGCGGGTTACTATCCTGCCTACGTACAGCGGCAGGAAGCTGCCTATGAACTCCGCAAAGGCCAGCAGGTCGTTGATGATTATTACAATGCCATCAATATCTATGCCGGGCATTACAAGCCCTACCTGCTTGCTGCACAGGTCTTTTTCTACCATGACCAGTTCAAGGATGCCAAGGGCGTGCTGGACCGTGCCCGGGAAAACCAGGTGGAATTCAGCCCCTGCCTGCGGCTTTATGAGGTAAAGATTCTGAGGAACCTGGCCGAGAACCGGCAGGACCGGGAAAAGATCTTCCCTCTGGCCATCGGGCTTCTCCCTGAGCATGAGAACCCGGATACGGATATTGAAGATTTATCTGAGATTGAGTATGAGATTGGCCTCCTTCACTGGGACAACAATGACCTGGCGGAAGCCCTTTCCCACTTAAGCACCGCCATCGAGCAAAACCCGGAGCGGATGCAGTACCGCATGATCCGAGGCCATATTTATCTGGATCACGGCAAATATAAGGCTGCGCTGGCCGATTATGCGGTTGCCAGGCAGCAATATAGCGATTCCGCGGTTCTCCACTACAACACCGGCCTGTGCCAGGAAGCGCTGGGCATGAAGGTGCTGGCCATGGAGTGCTATGAAGAAACGCTGAAATACAAGCAGATCCACAGGGAAGCCTGCGAAAAGCTGGCTGACTACTACAAGGAACGCTACCAGGATGAGAATAACCCTGAAGATTTTAAAAAGGCCATCTCCTACATGGACCGGCAGATCGAGGCCCGGCCCACCTGCCATGACCTTGTCCACCGCGGGCTGTTCTACATGCACAATATGGATATTGACGAGGCCATCCGTGATTTTGAGGAGGCTCTAAAATACGGCCCTGATGAATGGGTAATCTACAACAATATCGGCTGCTGCTACGAACGCCTTGGCCAGTTTAATAAGGCCATCTCCTACTTTGAGCAGGCGCTGGAACATCTGGGGGACAAAAAAAGCCAGCTGCCTTACGGCAATCTTGCCGACTGTTATGAAGCCCTGGGAGATTTTAATAAGGCCATTGAATGCTACCGGAAAAATCTGGAAAACGAGCCCGATGACAAGAGCATTTTTAAAGAACTCGGATTTTTATACCGATATCTGGGAGACTATAAACAGGCAATCAAATATTTTGAAAAGGATCCGGAAAACAAGTCCTACTATGCCAGGATCGGTGATGTGCAGTATCTTCAGGGACATACCTCATTGGCACTGCGCACCTACAAAAAAGGGGTTCAGACTGCAAAGAAGGATCAGAAGGCGGACCGCTACAGTGATCTGGCTGCCTATTATAAGGATCAGCTGATGGATTTTAAAAAGGCTGAAGCTTGCTACCTGAAAGCCCTGGCCATTGAAAATGATCCGGACGAACTGCATGAACTGGAATGGGAACTGGCTTCCATCTGTTTCCGTATGAGACGTTTTAAGGATGCCAAGCTGCATGCCCAGAGATCCTTAGAACACTTTGCCCGCACCAAATGGGCCTCCGAGGAGATCTACTTGAACTACCGCCCATACCGGCCGGCCCGCCTGATGCGCCAGGCCTGGATTTACATTTGCCTGGGAGAGACGGAAAAAGGCTTAAGTTATTTCCGTCAGATGAACGAATGCCTGCGCTGCCGGCAATGCCGCCACCAGGAATGCTATGAGGGCTATCTGTACCTGGCCATGTATTATGAAGCCATTGAGGATTATGACCAGGCAGTGGCTTACTATGAAAAGACCCTGGAGGTGAACCCCCATAGCATCACCGCCCGGGCAACTCTGACCCACTTACAACAACAACTGAAAAAGAAAGGCAAAATATGATTATTGGAATTGACCTCGGCACCACCAACAGCCTGGTGGCCTGCTTTACGGAAGACGGGCCGAAGATTATCCCTAACCGGCTCGGCAAACATCTGACCCCCTCCGTCGTCAGCATTGACGAGGAGGAGCAGATCTATGTGGGAGAATCGGCGGTGGAACGCAGCCTGTTATATCCGGGCAGCGCCGCCTCCGTATTTAAGCGGGATATGGGCAGCAAAAAGCAGTTCCAGCTGCTCCACAAGACGTTCCTGGCAGAAGAATTGTCTGCCCTGGTGCTGCGTGTTCTCAAGGAGGATGCAGAAAGCTACCTGGGGGAAGAGGTGACGGAAGCCGTCATCAGCGTGCCCGCCTATTTTAACGACCAGCGCCGCAAGGCAACCAAAAGGGCCGGGGAGATGGCCGGTTTGAAGGTGGAACGGATTATCAGCGAACCTACGGCTGCCGCCATTGCTTACGGCCTGTACCAGAACCAGGACTCCGCCCGTTTCCTGGTATTCGACTTGGGAGGCGGTACCTTTGACGTGTCGATCCTGGAATTGTTTGACACCATTCTGGAAGTCCGGGCCGTAGCCGGGGATAACTTCTTAGGCGGCGAGGATTTCACCGCTGTATTAGAGACCATGTTCTTTGAAAAACATCCCCAGCTGGATCGCCTTTCCCTGAGCGAGAAGGTCCTGCGGCATATCCACAAACAGGCAGAGCAGTGCAAGCTGGGCTTCTCTGACAAACGGGCCTCCGTGATGCGCTGCCGCATTGACGAGGAAACCTATGAACTGGAGGTTGACCTGGCCAAATACGAAGAAGCCTGTGGCGACCTTTTGGAACGCATCCGCAAGCCGGTCAAGCGCAGCCTGGCAGACGCCCATGTTCGCCTGTCGGACATCGATAAAGTAGTGTTGGTGGGCGGCGCCACCAAAAGCCCTATCGTCCGCCGCTTTGTGAGCAAGCTTTTCAAAATGCTGCCTGACACCAACATCAACCCCGACGAGGCAGTTGCCCTCGGCGCTGCCATCCAGGGTGCCATGAAGGAACGCAAGGATGCCATCAAGGAAGTGATCCTCACCGATGTCTGCCCCTTCACCCTCGGAACCGAAGTTGTCCGGGAATGGGCGGAGAACCGATACGAAAACGGAGTGTTCTGCCCTATTATTGAGCGCAATACCGTAATCCCTGCCAGCCGTACCGAGCGGCTTTACACGGTGCGTGACAACCAGGACAAAATCCGGGTCAACGTGCTGCAGGGAGAAAGCCGTTTTGCCGCCAACAACCTTTCCCTGGGTGAACTTCTGATCGACATCCCCGCCGCCAAGGCCGGGCAGGAGGCCGTGGATGTCACCTACACCTATGACATCAACTCTCTTTTAGAGGTGGAGGTCAAAGTAGTCTCTAACCAGAATGTGATGAAAAAGGTATTCTTCGGCCGGGATGTGGACATGACCCCGGAGGAGATCGAAGAACGCCTCAAAACCCTCTCCTATCTGAAAATCCATCCCAGGGACCGGGAGGAAAACAAATATCTCCTGCTGAGGGGAGAGCGGGTCTATGAAGAAAGCCTGGGAGAGGACCGTTTGTTCGTGGAATCCGCGATCCGGAAATTTGAAAAAGCACTAAACACCTATGACCAAGGCATTATCGAGGAGGCAAAAGCTGCCTTTAAAGAATTCCTTGAAATGATGGAGGAGCCGTAACCGGCTCCTCTTTCACGTCTGATTAACTTGTATCTTAAAAACAGCTTTTATGGGTAATATTTCTTGCTCATTGAAAACCCACGTCCCCGCACCTCGCTGACGCGGCTCACAACCAGGAAGCTTTCCGGGTCAATCCCACGGATCAGCTTCTCCACCTGGGGCAATTCCCTGTTGGAGATGACACTGAAAATAATCTGGGTCTCCTGGTGCAGATAGCCCCCCTCCCCATAAATCATAGTCACGCCACGGTCCAGCTGCTGCAAAATAGCATCCCGGATCTCTTTTGGATGCCGCGTAACCACCTTCACCTCCGTGCGCGCAGTCCCCATCAGCATCAGTTTATCCAGCACCACCGTATACGTCAGAACCAGCAGAATCCCATAGAGAAGCTTTTCCGGTGTGCTCCAAAAAGCCTGGGCCAGCAAAATACAAAAATCAAATACATAAAGGCTTGCTGAAATCGGAATCCGGAAATAGCGGTTCAGCACCAGCGGAGGAATATCCATCCCCCCCGTGGAGGCGCCTGCACGGATGACAATTCCCAAAGACATGCCAACTCCCAGCCCGGAAAACAAGGTACAGAGCAAAATATCCTGGGTAATCACCAGATCTCCCAGCAGCCGGTCAAACAGTTCCAGCGCTATCGGATATATAAAGGTACTCAGCAGCGTAGTGACCGCAAACTTTTTTCCCAGCAAAACATACCCGGCTATCAACATCACAATATTAAACACCAGCACAAACATAGAAACCGGAATACCAAGGCTATGGTTTATCGCCAGAGCAATCCCCGTAGTCCCCCCTGTCACCAGATCCGCAGGCAAAAGGAACAGCTTCACCGTCAGCGCATAGAGCAAATTACCGGCCACCACCAACAGCAACATCCCCGGGGCCTGAAACGGCCCTTTTTTCTTCTCCTTCATCTAACCTCCTCTGCCACCGCTGCCGCCTCCCGCGCAATCTCCAGTTCCTCATTGGTTCGGACCACCAGCACATTCACCCGGGATGTGCCGTCAGAGATGCGGAATGCCTCTGCCTGTTCCCGGTTCCTCACTTCATCGATGTGAATGCCCAGAAATTCCAGGTAATCACAGATCTCCTGCCGGATATCGGAATCATTCTCCCCCACCCCGGCAGTAAATACGATGTTGTCTACCCCGTTCATCGCCGCTGCATAGCTTCCCACATACTTGGCCACCTTATAGGCAAAGATCTCCCTGGCCAGAGCCGCCTTTTCATTGTATTTGATCTCCGCATCCTTCAGTTCCCGGAAATCACTGGAATAATTCTTGGAAATCCCCAACACCCCGGACTCCTGGTTCAGGATCGCCATGATCTGGGGAAAATCCAGGTTTTCCTTCTTGGCCAAAAACTCCAGCGCCCCCGGATCCACATCCCCGCATCTTGTCCCCATCACCAGTCCTTCCAGGGGGGTAAAGCCCATGGAATTATCAATTACCCTGCCGTATTTTACTGCGCTGATGCTGGCGCCATTGCCCAAATGACAGACAATGGTCTTCACCTGCCGGGGATTCTGCCCCAGGAATTCTGCTGCCCGCTGTGATACATATTTGTGGCTGATTCCATGGAAACCGTAACGGCGGATCTTATATTTTTCATAGTAGCGGTATGGCAGGCCGTATAAAAATGCCTTCGGCTCCATTGTCTGGTTAAATGCCGTGTCAAACACACCGACCATCAGCGTGTCCGGCATCAGCCTCCGGCAGGCCTCCACCCCTACCAAATTGGCAGGGTTATGGAGGGGCGCCAAATCATTGCACTCTGTCATCGCCTGAATCACTTCTTCCGTGATCACTACGGAACCGGTAAACTTTTCCCCTCCGTGTACCAGGCGGTGCCCGATCACGTCAATCTCCCGGAAATCTCCAACCACGCCCTTTTCCGGATCTACCAGCATATCCAGCAGTGTGTGGACTGCCTGGGTATGGTTCTCCATTGGCACCGGCTCCTTAAGGGAAATCCCGCCGGATGTCCGGTAAGTAAACCTGCCGTCAATGCCTATCCTCTCACATAGCCCCTTTGCCAGGACCTCTTCGCTCTCTGAGTCGATCACCTGGAATTTCAGGGAAGAACTCCCGCTGTTGATCACCAGTATTTTCATAGTAAAGCCTTTTCTCCTTCCTGCCCGAGAGATTTCGATTTACCACATTTTATCATGTCTCTCTTCCTATTGCAAGCGAACCTTTTCCCCCTGGCCCAGCCATCTGAATCCAAAGGCAGCAGAAAAAATACTGCCATAATAAATTTTTCTCATACCCCTTTATTTTTCTCCCAAAATGCCGATATAGTTTATAAATGGTATACCCATAAAATATATAAAAAGGAAAAAGGAGGATTTTTCTATGCAGGTTAACAGCCAGGATTATGTTGTCCGGCAGTATTCACAGAATACCCGGTCCACTCAGGCCAGTTCTGTCAACAGCACATCCTCAAAGGCTCCTGACAAGGCCGCAGACGCTGCCGCACAGGCTCCTACTCCGGATGTAGACCGTGTTGAATTCAGCCGCGATTCCGATATTACCAAGATGAGTGACTCGGACCGCGCTGCACTGGTTAAAAGTTTAAAGGACGATCTGAACAACCAGATGTCCCGTTTCACCAATATGATGACACAGACCTTCCAGAAGCAGGGCATTACCGCCGCTTCCCTTGAGGGCGACAACTTCTGGAAATTCATGGCCAGCGGCAACTACTCTGTGGATGCCAAGACAAAAGCAGAGGCCGAGGAGGCTATTTCCGAGGATGGTTTCTGGGGTGTGAAGCAGACTTCCCAGCGTATCTTCGATTTTGCTGCTGCTTTGGCAGGCGACGATGTTGAGACTATGAAAAAGATGCAGGCTGCCGTTGAGAAGGGCTTTGAGCAGGCCGGCGCTGCCTGGGGCGGGGATCTTCCCTCCATCTGCGGCGATACCCACACTGCTGTCAATAAGCTGTTCGACGATTACTATGCCAGCCACTAAAGCCTATGTTGTTTAAAAGCCAGCATTCCAGCTTCATGCATTCCGCTGGATGCTGGCTTTTCTTTGTTATGGCATGCGCCATATGCTATGTCCTGAGGCATTTCTCTGGCCCATTGCATGTAAACATGCATCTGCCATGGCCGCCGGACAACACTTTCTAAGGAAATCACATATTAAGAGGAGAAAAAGGTTATGTTCAACAAAAAGTTTCGGCATCGGGCACTTATCTTCTGTCTTGTTGCTGTCTGTTCCATGCTGTTTTTGCAGGGCTGTGGCTCTAAAAGCACCAGCAGCAGTTCCGACGGGTCTTCCCAAAATTCCGGCTCCAAAGAAGACAAGGCACCAGAAGAGGATTACCTCTCCAAGATGAAGGAGTTTACCACCCCTGACAAAACGGTATCTATTTACCTCAACCAGGATTGGAGCGAGGAGGATCTGCAGATGGATTGCTGGCTGGGCGCAGGCAGCAAGAAGGGCGACAAGGCTGTTGTTGTCATGCAGTTCCCCAAATCCGGGCCAAACCAGATGGCCGATTCCCTGGATTCCGTAATCGACCTGTTTGAATCCAGCTATCAGATTTCTGAAAAGGCAGATACGGATGCCCCGGCTATCACGGAGTTGGACAATGTGACCGCCTCCACTGCCAAAATGAGCGCCGGCGGTGTGACCGGGGATTCCTATGTGGTCTATGGCGAAACCGATTTTGCTTACTATGCATTGGCCTATATCGCTGACAAAATGAAAGATGACGACATCGCGTCCTTCAAGGCATCCTGCACCAAGTTCCATGAGAATGCCCCGGAAGCAGAGAATAATTTCTCCGCCGAGATGACCGATACCATCCGCTGGTTCAATGCCTCCTATGCGATCCTCACGGATCTGAACAACTGGGATTACAATCTTTTCGGCGGCCTTCCCGCCAACGACGACTCTGCCGCTGCGGTTCAGCAACTCCTCCCGGAGTGGTGGGACGTAACGGATCGGGCCAGTGCGGACGAAACTCTGGACTGGATCCTGACAGAAGGCCATCGGACAAGCTTTGCTGAGGATATGAAAACTCTTGAAGAAAACGGAGCCACTCCCGACACCTCCTCTGAGGATCTCATCTCCATGCTTATCAATGACTTTGGTTTTGATGAGGAGGAGGCCCAGTCCTATGCCGGCGCCTATGCCATGTATGCTGAGTTCGGCCCGGAGGCCATCACTGGCTGGGATTACTGCCGTGCCATGAATCTCCTTGGGTATTACTATATTGCCGGCCACTATTCCGAGCAGGAAGCCCTGGATAAGTCTCTGGAGATCGCCCAGACCATGCAGCCCCTGTTTGAGTCCTGGGATGACCTGATTGACAGTTATCTCCGCGGCTATGAATATTGGGCTCAGGGCGACAGTGAGGAGCGCCGGGCATTGTATGAAGAAATCAAGACCCGGGATGACAATCCCTTCCAGATCGACTTTAAGATGGGTTTGGAGAAGACCTGGTAAGATAAATCAGATTAAGTACCATAAAATCCCCCGGCTTGTGGTTTCCTGACCACAGGCCGGGGGATTTTTGTCTCCCGGGGCTTCCGTCGGAAAACCGCGGAAGTTATCCGATGATTCCCGTATCCATCAGGCGGGCAAGTTCTTCTGCAAAATAGGTCAGGTAGATGGATGCCCCGGCCCGGAAGGCGCCTATGGCCATTTCTGCAATCATTCTCTCTTCCTCAATATAACCCAGCTTTGCCCCGGCCTTTACCATGGCATATTCTCCGCTGACGCTATAGGCCGCCACGGGAATCTCTACCATATCAGCCACCTCACGGATGATATCCTGGTAAGCCAGCGCCGGTTTTACAATCAGGATGTCAGCCCCTTCTTCCACATCCGTCAGGGCTTCTTTTATCCCTTCCCTGCGGTTGTGGAAATCCATCTGGTAGGACTTCCGGTCTCCGAAGGAGGGGGCGGAACCTGCTGCATCCCGGAAGGGCCCGTAGAAGCCGGAGGCATATTTTACGGCGTAGGACATGATCGGGGTATTGGTAAAGCCATGGGCGTCCAGTTCATTGCGGATCGCCAGTACCCGGCCATCCATCATGTCAGAGGGCGCCACCATATCCGCCCCCGCCCGGGCATGGGAGAGGGCTGTTTTGGCCAGCAGGCTGAGGGTGGGGTCATTGTCCACCTCATGGCCGCACAACACCCCGCAATGCCCGTGTGAGGTGTACTCGCACATACACACGTCAGTAATCAGGTACAGTTCTGAGCCGAACTGCTTCCTGGTTGCCTCCAGGGCCTTCTGCACGATCCCGTCCTCTGCGTAGGCGCCGCTGCCCACCTCATCCTTTTTCTCCGGAATCCCGAAAAAGATAACGCTGTCCACACCGGCTTTTTTCAGGGACTGCAGCTTGTAGGGCAGCTGGTCCAGAGAATAGCGGTATTGCCCCGGCATGGTAGGGATCTCCTCCCGGATATGTTCCCCTTCCCGGACAAAAACCGGATATACCAGGGAGGATTTATCCACCCTGGTCTCCCGCACCATCTTCCTTAGTATCTCGTTTCCCCGCAATCTTCTTGGTCTTTGTATCATTGTGATATCCTTCCTTCCTGTTCATTCCCTTTCAGCCTTGTACCAGCTGCTTCAGCCACGACTGCAGGCGCCCTGTCACCTCGCTGGCCAGCTTGTGGTCTTTTCCTGAGGCAGTCACCCCCACTACCAGGTTTCCCTCTCTGGCAACCCCGGGAAAATAAAAGTCGCATTGGCTCTTGTCTCCTGCATGGTTCACCAGAATCTGCCTTTCCCTGCAGCAGCGGACAATCTCCCTGTTCACCCGGGCATCGTCAGTGGCAGCAATCACCATATTGCAGCCTGATACATCTTCCGGTACAAAACAGCGTTTCTCCCAATGTACCATGCCCTGTGCGGCCAGCCGTTCCATCTGCCCGATGCCGGACGGCGCCACCACCTGTATCTCGGCGCCGAACTCTGCCAGCGCCTCAGCCCGTCTTGCAGCGATTTTCCCGGCTCCTGCCACCAGGACTTTCCTGTATTTCAGATCAAAGAACAGGGGAAAGTAGGCCTTTGCCTCGGAGGGCTGTTTTTTCTTCGGAGAGGACGGCCTCTGCCGGGCTGCTTTCCTTTCTTCTTCCTTTACCTTGTCCAGCATGGCAAGGAAGTGCTCCACCTCCTCCACTGTCCCTGCCTCCCTAAACTGGTAAAGGAGGCGGCTGACTGCTGCTTCGGCTCCCTTTTCACTGATATCCCTCAGGATTATGCTTTTCCATTCTTCCATTAAGTTCTGGCTGTCCCGGTATAGGAGCCATTTGTAATACTGATTTTCATATTCTTCTATAATCCGGCCTGCCAGAGGTACTTCTGCCAGCTTCCGCTCATTATTCTGGCGGGCCAGTTCTGCCATATCCTCAATATTATAGTACCAGAACCCCGGCACGGAAAGCTTCTCAATGTCCTGGGGAACTGCCAAGTCCAAAAACACCCGTTCCTTGTCTGTTTTCAGATGCTGCCTTAATCCGTGGGCTGTCAATGTATAGTGGGGACTGGCAGTGGCGCTTACCACCACATCCATCCCATCCAGCCAGGAATAGCGCTCCTCGTAGGGAACTGCCTGGTAACGCAGGCCGTGCCCCAGCTTTTCCAGGGAAGTGCGGCTGCGGGTGGTGACATAGATCTCCAGTTCCGGGATCTGCTGCACATTTTTCAGCACAATGCTTCCGATCCGCCCGGTGGCTCCCAGAATCATCAGCTTTTTTCCTCCCAGGCCCCCCAGGCGTTCCTCTGCTGCCCGGATAGCCAGCCCTGCGGTGGAGACAGGGGTTTTGGAAAGGCCTGTGTCCGTCTTTACTTTTTTTGCCCCGGTCACTGCATCCCGAAACAAGGTGTTTAAATAGCTTTTGCAGTACCCTCTTTCATGGGAAAAGTCATAGGCCTGCTTTACCTGTCCCAGAATCTGATCCTCTCCGATCACCATGGAATCCAGCCCTGTTGCCACCTGGAACAGATGATGCACGGCCTGCCTCCCATGGTAACGGCGAAAATAACGGCCCATATCCTCTTCTGCCTCTGCTTTGGCGGCCTTTACCGCCTCTTGTTCCATAGCCTTTAAGGCCTGCATGGCCGGTTCCTTGCCCCCATCCGGGGCATGGCAGTAAATCTCCATCCGGTTGCAGGTAGAGAGCACCACTGCCTCGTCAATCCACCCGGAAGCCAGAAGGCCTTCCAGTACCTGTTCTTTTGTCTCCTCAGAATACGCAAATAGTGAGCGGACTTCCAAAGGTGTTGTTTTATGGCTCAGACTTAATAAATAGATTCCCATATCCGGCTCCGTTTCTTTTATCCTGCAAAATCCCGGATTGCCGCTTTGGAAGGAATGAAACCTCAAACCTTCTCCAGGATTGCTTTGCAGGTTTTTTCAATCTCCTCATCCGTGTGGGCGGCTGACACAAACATCGCCTCAAACTGGGAGGGCGCCACATACACGCCCTGTTCCAGCATCCTCCCGAAATATTCCGCATAGGCCTTTGTATCGGAAGCTGTTGCGCTGTCATAGTCCTGCACCGGCCCGGCGGTGAAGAAGGCGCAAAGAAGGGAACCCACCTGGTTCACCCAGATGGCTTCGCCCGTCTTTCGGCCTCTCTCCCTGAATGCCTCTGCCAGGCGTTTTGCCTTTCTTTCTATCTCCCCGTAATACTCGGGATGCCGCTTTAATATCTCCAGTGTGGCAATCCCGGCGGTGGTGGCAATGGGATTGCCGGAAAGGGTTCCGGCCTGGTATACCGGCCCCACAGGAGACACCATATCCATGATCTCTGCCCTGCCGCCGTAGGCCGCCATAGGCATTCCTCCCCCTACGATCTTTCCCAGGGTGGTCATATCCGGCTTTATGCCAAAATATTCCTGTGCCCCTCCCATTCCCAGGCGGAACCCGGTAATCACTTCATCAAATATCAGCAATGCCCCGTATTGCCGGGTAATCTCCCTCAGAAACGGCAAAAAACCTTCCTCCGGCAATACCACACCCATGTTGGCAGCCACCGGCTCAACGATAACCGCTGCCACCTGATCCGGGTAACGTTCCATCAGTTCCCTCACAGAATCCCGGTCATTGTATAAGGCTACCAGGGTATTCTTTGTATAGGAGGCAGGAACCCCGCCGCTGTCCGGAACTGCCGTTGTCAAAGCAGCGGAACCCGCCTTAACCAGCAGCCCGTCGGAATGCCCGTGGTAATTCCCCTTAAATTTCAGGATGAAATCCCTGCCGGTATAGCCTCTCGCCACCCGGATAGCGCTCATCACTGCTTCTGTTCCGGAACTGACCAGGCGCACCTTTTCCACGGATGGCATGGCCTCATGGATTAACTCTGCCAGCAGCAGTTCCTTCTTAGTGGGCGCCCCATAGGTCAGCCCCTTTGTGCAGGCCGCCTGCACTGCCTCAATCACCTCAGGATGGGCATGTCCCAGAATCCCCGGCCCCCAGGAACAGACGTAATCGATAAATGTATTGCCATCCACATCTGTGATATGGCTCCCCCTGGCATGGTCAATGAACAGGGGACTGCGCCCCACAGAGCCAAAGGCCCGCACCGGGCTGTTCACCCCGCCGGGAATCCGTTTTCTGGACTTTTCAAATAATGCTTCCGATTTGCTGGTATTCACTTTTGTTTTCTCCTTTTAACTGCTGTTTTCTGTATTCCCGCGGACAATCAGCCAGAAACCCTTGCCTGATGCAGGATCTCCGGCTTGCCCTCAGCCGGGCACAACGTCCCCAAGAATTGCCGCCACCATTCCCTCTGCGGTATATTCTGCTGCTGTCCTCCAGACCCGAAATCCCAACTCATCTGCCGTCTTTGTGGTGGAAGGGCCTATGGAGATCAGCTTTGCCTGTATATCCTCCTTATTGTCCAGCATTCCGTGTAATGCTTTCACCGCCGAACTGCTGGCCACAGCCACATAGTCTGTCTCCCGGATGATCCGGTTCAGTTCCTCCTGCCGCCTTTTGTCCACCCAGGTCTCATAGAGGGGAATGTCGCAAAAGCTTACCCCTGCCTCTGCCAGCTTCTCTGTCAGTACCGGGGAGCCCTCCTTTGCCCGCATCAGGAGGACGCGTTCCCCCTTCCCCAGGGTGGGAATCCACTCCCGGGCCAGGTCTGCCCCGGAAAATCCGGAGGGCACGAAGTCGCAGAAGAAACCGTGCTTTTTCAATGCCGCCGCCGTCTTCCTTCCTATCCCGGCAAACCGCAGATGCATAAGCTGCCGCAAATCCATCTCTTCTCTCAGTAAAAGTTCAAAGAACAAATCAACCCCATTGCTGCTGGTAAATACCAGCCACTGATAATCCCGGATCTCCCCCAGCGCCCGGTGAAGTTCTTCTGTCCGGAGCAGCCGGCTCTCAATCAGGCTGACAGCCACGGCCTCTGCCCCGTAAGGCCTGAGGGCGGCCTCCATCTCCTTTGCCAGATACCGGCTCCCTGTGACCAGGATTCTTTTGCCGGAAAGGGTTCCCTGGCCATACCAGTCCAGCCTCTCCTCCAGCCCTGCCACAGAACCCACCACCGTGATGGCCGGTGTCCCAATCCCTGCCGCCTCTGCCGCCTCTTGGATATGCTCCAGCGTGGAGACTGCCTTTCTCTGCCTGGGGGTGGTTCCCTCCTGGATCACGGCTGCAGGCGTGTCCTTGTCCTTGCCGTTGGCCAGCAGTTCCCGGACAATCCTGCCCATGTTTTTCAGCCCCATCAGAAAAACCAGGGTTCCCTCTTCCTTTGCAAGGGTTGCATAATCCAGCGCCTCCTCTGTCTTATGCGCCCCCTCATGCCCGGTAATCACATGAAAAGAGGAGGCCATCCCCCGCTGGGTTACCGGAATCCCGGCATAGGCAGGGACGCTGTAGGAGGAAGACACCCCTGGCACCACCTCAAAGGGTATCCCCTGTTCTTTAAGCACCAGGGCCTCCTCCCCTCCCCTGCCAAAGATAAAGGGGTCGCCCCCCTTTAACCGGACTACATATTTCCCCTGCAATGCCTGTTCCACCAGCACCTGGTTAATCTCCTCCTGAGTCAGATGGTGGTTGCTGGAACGTTTCCCCGCATAGATCAGTTCCGCATCCAGCCGTGCCTCATTGAGGATGGAACCGGAGATCAGGTTGTCATAGACAATCACATCTGCCTTTTGGACGCACTCCAGCCCTTTACGGGTAAGCAGCCCCCCGTCTCCCGGCCCGGCTCCCACCAGGGATACGGGATATAGCTGTACCTGTCTTGCCAGGGCAGCCGCCAGAGCCATTGTATCGGGCCCTGGTTCCCTGTCGGCCAGTTCCAGTCTCTCTTCCCGGAACACCGGGTGCTGTCCGTCTCTGGCATACATGGCCGACATAACCAGATGCTCCCCTTCCTGCCGGCAATAGGCGGCGCAGGGGGCATTGCAGCTGCCTCCCAGAATTCTCAGATACTCCCGTTCCGCCTGCAGCATGGCCGCATCCTTCGGCGAATGGATCGCTGCCATCACCTCAGCCAGTTCTCCCTCACGGATCTCCACCCCCAGGATTCCCTGTCCCGGCGCCGGGATAAATTCCCCGGTATCCAGATACTCAAACCACAATCCCTCCTGCTCCGCAAGCCCTAAGCGCTTTAGCCCGGCCGCTGCCAGAAGAATCCCGTCATAGTCCCCGTCCTGCAGCTTCTTGAGCCGAGTCTGTACATTCCCCCGCAAAAGCTTAATCTTCACCTGAGGGTTCAGCCTCCTGATCTGCAGTTCCCGCCGCAGGCTGCTGGTGCCGATCACGCTCCCAGGAGGCAGTTCCCTTGCCAAAAGGCCGCTTGCCGTCACCAGTACATCCCGGGGGTCTTCCCGGCAAAGCACGGCGCCCAGCGCCAGCCCTTTGGGGAACTCCATGGGCATATCCTTGGCACTGTGCACTGCCATGTCCACCTCACCCCTCAAAAGCGCCTCCTCCAGTTCCCGGGTAAACACACCCTTCCCCCCAAAACTGGCCAGCGGCCGGTCCAGCTGCCGGTCTCCCCTGGTGCTGATCGGCACCAGTTCAATCTCCGCATCCGGAAAATGAGCCAGTATCCCATCCCTTACCAGTTCTGTCTGTACTATGGCCAGTTTGCTCTTCCTCGTCCCTATCCGAAGCTTCATCATCCTTCCCTTTCCCTTACACTCTTCTTTCCTGTCATATTTTCTTATGCCTCTCTGTCTCACAGCCATGCTTTTGCTCTTTTTATCATAGCCGATGCCTGTCAGCCACATCAAGGTATTTCCCCATCCTCAATTGCCCCTCCCATCCAGTACATCCCCGCTCTGGCAGGAATACTGGTTTCATGCAAATAACTATAGCAGAGTAGGGAAACCTTTGCAAGATGATTCTGACGCCAAAGCAGGTTTGCCGCTTCCATGGTTCCTTCTTCCCGGCCCTCACTCCTCCGTAACCACCCCTTCCGTATATTTTCTTTCCATATCATGCCGCAGCTTCCTGTTCTCCACCGTATCAAAAATAATGGAAAAATCATAATCCTTTGGGTATAACTCATCAGCAGCCACATGAAGTTTCACCCGCTTATGGTTAATCCAGATCTTCCTGCCCGGAAGCTGTACCCTCAAAACCCCCTTCTCATTTGCCGGTTCACACACAATGCCGATCTTTTTGTCCGGACAGACCATCACACTGTCTCCCCGCCGGAACTTCTGCTCCAGCCTGTAATCCGTTTTTGCCTTCCCCATCCGGGCAATCCCGGGAACCCTTTTTCTCTCAATCCCCCCTTCCCCCTTCTGGAATCCATAGGTTTTCTCAGCCCCCTCACCATATGCCGCCCGGATCGCCACCCGCAGCATTTCATTCGGCATTCCCAGCCGGTCTGCAATATAGAAGGCGCAGCTTTCCCCTGCCTCCCCGATCACCATCTGATAAGTAGGCTGCAAAGTCTCCCGGTCAAAAGTCATCCGGGCATTCATAATCCCCGGAGTCCGGGCTGCATACTCCTTTACCTCCGGATAATGGGTGGTGACAAGAAAAATTGCACCGCTTTTTCTCAATTCCTCCAGAATGGCAACCGCAATGCCCATCCCTTCCCCCGGGTCTGTCCCGGAGCCCAGTTCATCCATAATCACCAGGCTGTCCCGGTTCACCTCCCTTAACATCTCCAGCACATTTTTTATATGTGCCGAAAAGGTAGACAAATTCTCACCGATGTCCTGCCCGTCTCCGATATCACAGAGGTAAAAATTGCTCATGCAGATCTCAGCCTCCCTGCAGGTGACATGCAGCCCGCACTGAGCCATCATACAATTAAGCATCACCGTCTTAATCGCCACCGTCTTTCCCCCGGTGTTGGGACCGGTAATGACAATCCCCCGGACATCCTCCCCAACGGCAAATTGCAGAGGCACATGAATTCCCGGCTCCATCAGCGGATGTCTGGCATCCCAAAGGACAATCCTGCCCTCCGTATTCACAGAAGGCTCCACCCCTCCCATGTCCATACTCAGCTTACCCTTGGACAGCACAAAATCCAGTCTTTCCATCCGTGTAATATTCTCATTCATCTGTTCAGCCACATCCCCAACCAATGCCGTCAAGGTATACAAAATACGGTATACCTCATTTTCCTCCCTGATCTGAAGCATCTGTAGTTCCTCATAATATTTTGCCACCCCGGCGGGTTCCAGAAACAATGTATTCCCGGTAGCTGATTTGTCAATCACGCTTCCCGGTATCCTAAATTTATACTCCTTTTTTACCGGGACACAGACTCTTCCGTTCCGGAAGGTACAATAATGGTCTGCCATACATTCTTTATTCCCCCGCATAACCTGCTCCGCCTTCTGCTTCATCTGCTCCCCGCATCTTACCATCTGCTCCCGAATCTGCATCAGTTCCTTGGAGGCGCGGTCATCCACCGCCCCTCCCCGGATTTGCCTTCCAATCTCCTCCCGCAGTTCCCCCAGTTCCTGCAAATCCTCCTCATAGTAAGCCAGCGGGTTCTCATATAGCTTTCCCCTGCCCAGATAGTCCTTCAGACGCCTGACAGATGCCAGCGCCTTCTCCACCCGCTCCAGCTGATACGGCGTCAGACAATCCCCTTTCCTGGCTGCCATCAGGATCCCCCGTATCTCATCCACATTCTGCAGCGGCGGTGTCCCCAGCTTTTCCATCAGCCTCCGGCTGTCCGTGGTATCCCTAAGCTGCTTTCTCAATTCCCTCTCCGACAAACAAAAGGACATCTCCTTTATCTGCTCCTTCGCCCATTCCGTAACTGCCCGTTCCATCCACATTTCTTTGATTTTATCAAATTCAATCTGCTTCTCAATATTCATTTCTCTTTTCCTTTCCTGTCCTGTAATCCATTGCCATCCAAACATATCAGCAGTTCCTGGCCACTTCACAACGCCAAACCATGCCCCAAGGCAATCCATCCGTCACAGGAAAGACTCCTGAATATTCGGCTCTCCTCCGCGCCAGGCCTCCTGTCCGAAACCTGTGCCGCCAGGCGCACACGCACAAAAAGCATGGCCATACAGCCATGCTTATCCTGTCCCTTGGAAAACCGATACCGCACTATCAAGCAATTGTAAGGCGAAAATGTCAGCAGCCACTGCCGCCAACCAGGCAGACTCCCAGACTCAAATCCCTGAAAATCTCCCCTGCAATATTTATTTTGCAGTTTCCTTCCTCACAATAACACTTAACATGCAGCATCCTCCTGAAATGATTTTCATCCATTATACCCGGGTCTCCCCGCTCCTGTCAAGACCCAAAAAGCAGGGAAACGAAAAACGAAAAAACAGATTCCCTACCCGTCCATCCCCTTAAAGCCTTCCCCAAACACTTCCGTAGTCTCCGTCACCATGATAAAGGCGTTCGGATCAGCAGAATAGATAATCCGTTTCAGCTTATAGAACTCATGCTTGCGGATACTGCAAAGGAGCACCTTCACATCCGCCCCGCTGTAGGCGCCCTTGGCATCCATCACCGTGGCGCTGCGTTCTAATTCCACTAGGATTCCCTCCGTGATCTTCTCCGGGTAACGGGTGACGATTGTGACCATGCTCCCGATATCATTTCCGTAAATGATGGCATCCATCACCCGGGTCTGGGCAAACAGGCTGATCAGGCCGAAAAGCCCTGCCTCCACGTTCTGGAACACATAGATGGACAGCAGCAGTATAATCCCATCCACCATCAGCAGTGCTTTGCCGATGGAGATATGGGGCTTCTTTTTCTGCATAATATATCCCAGGATATCTGTCCCTCCTGTGGTGGAGCCGGTCATAAAAATGCAGGACATGCCGATTCCCACCAAAATCCCGCCGAACAAGCTGCTCATGAGCCGGTCTCCCCCGTAGGAAGGGAATAAAGGCGTAACCACAAAGTCCAAAATCACGGAACATACTGCACAGGCAATGCCGGTGGTAATCACAAACCGGCGGCTGAGCATAAACCAGGCCAAAATCAGCAGAGGGATATTAAGGAGAATGGTCAGAATCCCCACCGGAAAACCGCTTATATAATTCACGATCAGCGCCAGCCCCACTGCCCCTCCCGGCGCAATGTTGGCTGGCATCACAAAGCAATAGGTTCCGATCCCGTATACAACGGAACCCAATACCAGAAAAAACGCATATTTTATCTGCTGTAAGAAGGGATCCTGATTCATTCCTGCCACCTCCTGTCTCTTATTCAGGAGCGCTTGCCTCCACCGCGGTTCCTCCATGATCCATCTGATAACGCTGATACACCTTCGGGCCGTACATAATCCCCATAAGCACAAAGAATAAGATCACCAGGGCAACGCCTCTTTTCCAGCCATAGGGTTCCCACCCCGTCTTCTTCGGCTCCTTTTTCTGAACCGGCTCATAGGCTATCCTGTCCTGTATCTCCCGTAAATCCAGTTTGTCCTCCCCCGTGGCCTGGGAACGGATCCATTGGACAGCATACTTTTTATTGCATTGACGGCATATCTCTACATTAGGGTTGTTGGAATCAAGTTCTAATCTTCCTCCGCAGGAGGGGCACTTAATCTCTGTCATTTCCATTCCATGTCTCCTCTGTTATTTTCTAACGCTTGCCATAAACCCGTTTGTGAAGTTCAATAACCTCCTCCATGCCTCCGAAGGCATCATACTCCTTCCCCTCATAAGCAAAAAAGTGATCGGTAATAACCTTCGGATTATGCTTTGCCACCAGCTTTACGATCTCTAAGCTGGCCTTCTCCGGAGGGCTGTCCATTACAAATGACCATTCTCCGGCTACCGGATAAGCGATAAACCCACGGTCATACCCTCCATCCCTGCAAAGCATCTTCTTTGTATAAAAGCAGGCCACCAGATCATCCAGACGGATCAAAAAGGGCTTCACCCCGGGGAATTTGATATAATTGGCGGTGATAAAGCCCATCTTCTTTAAGCTGTTGGAGTCCTTTCCCTTGTCAAAGGAAAAAAGCACTGTCCCAGGCTGCCGGAATTCCTCTTCAACCTGATGCAGTTCCCTCTCCTCCAGGCCGCTCAGCTTTGTATAGGCATCTGCCCAACCCCTCTCCCGCTTCCTTTGCATGGAAATCCCTGCCGCCACCAAAAGGAGGCCGGGAACAAGGAGCGCTGCTGCCACCAACACCGCTTTTTCCATCCCAATAACATTAAACAATGCTACTGACAGCAGGATCCCAATCCCCATCAGCATCCCTCCCATGGCAGCCAGCCCTTTTCCTGCTCCTGCCACACTGTACATGTACTGAAGCACACTGCCGTTCCTGGTCATCTTCTGTTTCATCCTGTCATCCGGTTCTAGAACCATAACATCCTCCTCCTGTTTCCCTTATACTCGTTTGAGATATCACATCTTTCAGATTTTTTTATTATAATCCATTTGGGGATGATTTTCAATCGGTTTTGCTTCCCTGTTTTACCGCCTGAAAGGCCTCCCCCATAAAAATCATCCGGGAATCTGCTTCTCTCTCTTGACCAGACAAAATCCATCCGTTATAGTAAAAATATATCAAACAACGATAAAAGGAGAGTGAACCCTATGCAATATGAACATATCCTCACCGAACAAAAAGACAAGATATTTATCCTGACCATGAACCGTGTCGCCCAGCGCAATGCCATGTGCAGCCGGATGTGGGCAGAAATGATCGATGCCCTGGAATTTTTCGAGAAAAATGATGATTTATGGGTACTGATCGTCACCAACAACGGCCCTGCCTTTTGTGCCGGTGCAGACATCAAGGAACTCGCCGCCGGCACCTGGCATGCCCCCGAGGGCAAGGAGGACTGGGGGCTGGGGGGATTTATCCACCATTATTTTACCAAGCCCGTCATCGCAGCCGTCAACGGTATGGCTTTCGGCGGCGGCACCGAGATTGTTCTGGCCTGTGACCTGGTGGTCGCATCTGAACACTCCGCCTTTGGCCTGCCGGAGACCGGCATCGGTAT
>CAJURT010000003.1:0-92218 GCA_910588875.1 uncultured Lachnospiraceae bacterium | reverse complement strand
TGGTGGTCGCATCTGAACACTCCGCCTTTGGCCTGCCGGAGACCGGCATCGGTATGATCGCCAACGGCGGCCTGCTGCGCATCTCCCGTCAGGTTCCGCTGAAATTTGCCATGGAGATGGCCCTGACCGGAGAGCCGATCTCTGCCGCACAGGCCCATGAATGGGGACTGGTCAACCATGTTGTCAAGGAAGAAGAACTTCTTCCCTCCGCCATCCGCCTGGCCGAACGCATCTGCCGGAATGCCCCGCTTTCCGTCCGCTACACCAAAGCCGCTATCTATAAAACACTGGATATGAATATTATGTATCCCTCTGCTGCCTGGGATGTCATCGAATATTATACCTCCCTCGATCTGGCTACCGAAGACAAGATTGAGGGCAATGCTGCCTTTGTGGAAAAACGGAAGCCTGTCTGGAAGGGAAGATGACCTGCTAGAATCCGGGTAAATAGCCTGCTCCTGGCGTTGAATTTGCAGATGGAAGGCTACTGAAAAACAGATATCCCCTGTACTCACGGCAAAGCCAAATATATCGCCGTGAGTACAACCGGGCATTATTGCCCTCGGCCATTTTCATGGGAAACTATCCTGAAATCACCTTACATCGTTTTTTGTAACATGCAATACCGTATCTGTAAATAGTTTTCATGCCGTCGTCCACCAATGCGTCCTCATAATTCCTGTCATGGATTTGCTGCAACGCTTCCCTGCACCTCACATCAAATGCGGCCTTTTCGGCATATTTTAATTCTATGATAATGCCGATTTCCTTTTCCTCGACTTCCACGCTGATGTCGCTATAACCATCGCCGGACTCAGCATTGGACTTGACCTTCCAGCCGTCCATTCCTGCAAATAGCCCCAGCAGGATTCCGTGATAAAAGTTCTCTTTCATTTTGGTATCCGTATCACGGATGCTGATGGTCTTTCTCAGATACGATGTAAATTCCTGTTCTATCACCACAGTATCGTTTTCCTCAAATGCCCTGCCTAATTTTTCTAGTTTTTGGACATCCCTCCGTGTTTCCTCCTCAAACCAGTCCTGTATCTGTTCCTTATATATCCATTGTATTTCCTTGTTTGGAATGACAAGCCCTGTCATGCCTCCATCATCTTGTCCACACTGTGTCAGATATCCTGTTGTAAAAAGAATGCTCCATAAGTTATCAATTTTGGAATCTAAATCCCTGTAGGTTAATTCCTGCCTGATTTTCTTTCTTATAATGCCGCCGTTGACCAGCTGCTCTATTTCATTCTTTGTAGAAGCATCCGCTTTATTTATAAATCTCCTGACAATATCATTGCTGCTCGTGTTTACCCAGTAATTTTGTGGTTCTGCCACACTTTCATCGCGCAGGTCGCCACAATAATTAATGACATCCCACGGACAATAGATACCTACATCACCAAACCGATATCCATCATACCATTCCTTTACGGCATCATACTGTCCTGCCAATCCATAATATTCCAGCATCTGTCTGACTTCTGCGTCGGTAAAGCCAAAATATTCCTTATAACGCACATCTTTTACCGTATATACCTTAAAATTATTCAATCCGGTAAAAATACTTTCCTTTAAAATCCTCAGGCACCCGGTCAAAACCGCAAATTTCAGGCTTTCATTTGTTTTAAAAGCGTTCCCAAACAAAATCCGGATCAATTCCACCATGGAATCATAATACCCTGACCGGTATGCCTTATCAAGGGGCACGTCATATTCGTCAATCAGCATGACCACATTTTGTCCATAATGCTTCTGAAGAAGCTGTGACAACATATGGAGGCTGTCCTTCAAAAGTCCATCCGACATAGTAAACGCACCTGTTTTATCTATATTAATAAGCGCCTTGTAACGCTCTTGTTCCCACTCCGTCAGCTGTCCGCTCTGCATCAGGAATTGGAACCTCATTGCCTCATTGCCGATAATATGGCGGAGCATTCCCTTTGCCTCTTCAAAATCAAGCCCTGTTGCCCCTTTTAAGGTAATTGAAATCACAGGAAATTTCCCCATATATTCGTCACAGAGTCCCTTTTCCTTTGCAATCTCCAGCCCGTCAAAAAGCGCACAGTCGTTTCCTATCCCAAAAAAATGCTTCAGCATGCTCATATTCAGCGTCTTTCCAAACCGCCTTGGACGTGTGAACAAATTTACCTTTCCGAAATTCTCCAGCAGCGTCTTAATCAGCCTGGTTTTATCAACATAATAATACCTTCCTGTGCGTATTTCCTTAAAATTTTCAATCCCCATGGGAAGCATTGCTTTTCCTGACATGCCATACCTCTTTCCCGAAAATATAATAATCTTTTGTACAGTATAGCATATCCGTATGGAAACCACACCTTATTTCAATAAAACTTTTCCAATCTGCCGTACTATTATTTAGATAAAGTTGCGAACCAAAAGACGGCAGATACCCTTTTGCCGCTCCCTCTGCTGCCATGAAAGCCACAGCCAAAAATCCATATGGTTTTTTATTTCCTCTCATTTTCCACACATTATCATCTCCATAAAATAGTTTCTACATTTTCACAAAAAAATCATATCCCCCCAATTGTCAATAGCTTTAGGATAAAAAATGTATCCTGGAAATGCCATTGAAAAGAAAAGAAGGAACAGCCAGCCACCTGTCTGTTCCTTCTCATTTTCATACCAAAAAGCAACCGCCTCTTATACGTTACTCCTGTGGGCCCGCATGCTTATGCTGAGACAGAGGCATTACATGCATATTACCTCTCTGCTCATTCTCAGCCCAGTAGATGTCATCTGCCATCTTGGCTTCCGGATTGAACTCCACACCCTCAAAGATGTGCTTCACAAATGCCTTGTAGCCCACACGGTCAATCAGATGTCCGCCATGGAGATACTCCGGCTTGTAGTCCAGAGCCCATGCAGAGAACTTCTGCCAATTGGCAAACATTCCCAATACCACATCCTCGGTCACCCAGTTCAGGAAAAGCTTACCGGAACGGGGATTCTGCTTGCCGGTACGTCCGCCCAAGGTCACCCGGTACAGCTTCTTCGGGTTCCTGGTCCATGCACTTGTGGGGCAGGCAATGACGCACTCACCGCAGCCAACGCAGCAGCAGGTATCCTTGTCAATCTTGCCGTCCTTGTTCAGGGTCAGCACACCGGTTGCATGATGCTCACAAGCCCTTGCACAGGCGCCGCAGCCGATACAGCGGTCATAATCATAGACCATCTTATTGATACCCATCACACCAAAATCATTGAAGTTAGCTTTCACACAGTCGTTAGGACAGCCGGCTACTGCCACCTTGATATGATAATGGGAGGGGAAGATCAGCTTCTCAATCTTTCTTGCCAGTTCATAGGTGTTGGCATTGCCCTTAATACAATGGGCATTACCGATACAGGACATGATATTACGGGCGCCGATGGTGGGATAACCGCTCTGAGGATCATACTCTGCCGGCTGATGGGCAATCGTCTCCATGTCCACACCGCACATCTCCACATCCACATCCTTGATGTACTCCTGGATCTTCTTATTGCAGGCTTCGATGTTCTCATATTTGATACCAGGCACATTCAAGGTCTGGCGGGTACCCATATGGAATGTTCCGTTTCCATAGGTCTCACACAGTTCCTGAACCAGGGACAGATGCTTGGCATTGATCAGACCGCCGGGAACGCGCAGCTGAAGCATGAATTCTCCCGCAACCTTGGACTGTCTGTAACAATTTATACGGACTTTCTTAACGTCGATATCGTGATTCATATTTTTACGCTCCCTTCCTTAGTCTACCAGATATTTTGCCTGAGTGTAGTTGAACACCGGGCCCTCCAGACATACATATACCTCATCAATACGGCAATGGCCGCACTTTCCTACCGCACAGGACATCCTGCGCTCAAAGGATACCCAGATCTTCTCATCCGGCACGCCGCACTTGCTGCACTCGATGCCGGTGAACTTCATCATTGGCGGCGGACCCACGATGACCACCTCATAGTTATCGCCAAAGGACGCCCAGTCAACCTTGGAAACGAACTCGGTCACAAAGCCGGTATTCCAGCCTTCCTTCTTCTCTGCATCCAGGGTATAGAAGGTGGTGAAGCGGTCTTTCCACTTCTCCAGTTCATTCTTAAATACGATACCCTCCTCATTCTTGAAGCCGGTGATCAGGGTAACGCTCTTGGTATAATCCGGCTCATTATAGAACTTGTTCAGCATGCTTCTCACCGGAGCCAGACCGGTTCCGCCGGTAATGACAACCACATGCTTGCCCTCAAACTTCTCTACCGGCCAGCCCTTGCCGTAGGCACCGCGCAGGAACAGTACATCCCCCGGGCCCTTGGTGAAGATCTCGTCTGTCACCTTACCCACAGAACGGATGGTAAAATCAATCCAGCCGTCGCCGTAAGCGCTGACAGAGATCGGAGCCTCTCCGATCTTCGGAATGGAGAGCTGTAAGAACTGCCCGTGAGCAGGCTTAATATCGGATTCCACCTTAAAGGTATATTCTAATTTGCTTTCTTTCTTAACTTCCAGAATCTTACACGGAACCGGTTTTACAATATTATTCATTCTGTTCGTCCCCCTTCCTTATTTGCTTTCTTCTGCAAGGATCTCATCAATCGCCTTCGCCATCTTGTTCACGGTAGCGGTGATGGAGATGAACTCCGGACATCTGCTGGTGCAGCGGCCGCAGCCCACGCACATATGGAAATCTTTGAAACGTGCCTTGTAGTCGTGGAACTTATGAAGCACTTTGTAGCGCATTCTCTCCCCTGCAGTCTTGCGGAACACATGTCCGCCGGCCATGTCGGTAAAGCCCTCGATCTGACAGGAAGCGGTGGTTCTCTTTCTCTCGCCTACGTTGGTGTTCTCATTGTAGATCACATCCGTGGTGCTAAAGCAGGTACAGGTACTGCAGGCCACGGTACAGGAACCGCAGGAAATGCAACGCTTGTTGTATTCGTTCCACATGGGATGGCTCTTTAACTTGGTCAGGACTTCCTTGTTCGGAATCTCCGGAATGGTAAGTTCAATCTCGTTCTTCTCAATGAATTCCGGCTTAAAGTCAACGCCTGCCGCCTCAGCAAACAGAGGTGCGAATGCCTCGTCCTTCACATCTACAGTCAGTTCACCCTCGCCCACGCGGACAGCCAGCGCATAGTCCTCAGCCTTGTTGGAGCCCATGCTCACGCAGAAGCAGGTATCCCAGCCTTCGGTACACTCGATCATCACGATCTTAACCTTCTCATTCATCCGCTGATAGTACATATCAGCAAAGCCGCCGTTCTCCAGATAGATCTTCTCCTGATGGTGCTGCGCATTAATGTCACAGGGACGCATGAAAATCAGCAGCTTCTTGCTGGTTGCCTTGCTCTCGCGGAACTCATCCTCAGTAAAGTAGAACAGGGACTGGGTGACCGGGCTTAAAACCTCCTTGGCCGGATAATCAGATTTCTCCTTGAACTCAATCTCCTCTACCTTGGACACCTTGTCATATTTGATGATGTCCGTATCGGAGTACCGGCCTTTTCCGGCAAATCTCTTGGGGGCCCATATCTCGTATTCGCCCTGGAGCTGGTCGAAGATCTTATTCACTTCTTCGAAGCTGACTTTGTATCCCATACTTTTTATCCTCCTTTATTTTTGAGAGTCCTACAAAACGCGCACCGGCGCGTCTTTTGGATGCTTTGTGATGTTTCCGGAATATTCCCGATATCCGGAACATGCCTTAGCAAGACTGCCGGTATCCCCGTTATGCAACCACCCAAAACCACAGGCAGTTACCCCTTCCCGGCAATCCGAAGGACTTTGTCACGATACCTATTGTACCATAAGCGAGAAAAAAATTCATTAGCAAATATTAAAAAATCGCCAAAATTTTGACGATTTTTGTTAATCATTGCCATTTATTTTTCAAAACAGCCGGGAGGCTGCCGGAAAACTGCCAAAGGTTTCCTTTTCCCGGCCTGCCTTTGCACCGCCTGTTTTTTGCCCTTTCCTGCCTTACGGCCCTACTTTACCTTTGCATTGTCCTTCAGGAAGTTCACCACCTTAAACATCATAGCCGTGCTGTCCACTGCTTCCTCCCCGTAGGTCTCCTGCAGGGTCTTCACATCCATTCCATACTGCCCGGCCACGATCTCCCGGTCAGCATCCTCTACCTGGAACCCTTCCTTTTCGGCAATTGCAGTCACCAGCAGCTGCTGCTTGACCGAGTTCTCCGCCGACTTTTTCAGATCCTCCTTAAACTGGTCCTCCGTCATGCCGAACATGCTCACATAATCCGCCAGTTCCATGCCGTACATGCCCACCATGCTGTTATAATAATTCAGCTGGTTATTGTACTGGTTTTCCACTGCTTCCTGGTTTACCTCAAACTCCGAGTTCTCCACTGCTGCCAGGAACACGTCATTCTCCAGCTGCTGGTCAGCATAGGTTTCCTTCTCCTTCTGCATATCCGCCAGGGTATCTGCCTTAAATTCGTCAACAGTACTGAAGTCTGACATCCTCTGCACAAAATTATCGTCCAGCACTGCCTCCTTCTTTTCCTCAATCCCGTTAACCGTCACATCAAAGACCACTGCCTGGCCGGCCAGTTCCTCGGAATGGTACTGCTCCGGAAAAGTCAGGTTCAGGCTTCTCTCTTCCCCTGTCTTCGCCCCCACCAGGCCTTCCTCAAATCCCTCGATGAAGCTATGGGAGCCCAGTTCCAGCTTGTATCCCTCTGCCGTGCCCCCGTCAAAAGCAACCCCATCCTTCATGCCCACATAATCAATATCCACAATATCCCCATTCTTCGCCGCCCGGTCTGTGATCGCCACATATTCCGGATTGGCATCCAGAATGCTCTGGATCCGGGCTTCCAGTTCCTCATCCGGCACCTCCGTGGACATCCGGGTCACCTCCAGCCCCTTATACTCTCCCAGGGCAGTCACCTCTCCCAGATCCACCTCCGCCGCCTGCTCCTCTGTGGAAGCGGCTTCTGAGGCCTCTGTGGAATCCCCCACAGTTGTCGTCTCCCCGGTCTCCTGCTTTTTGGAGCATCCGGCCACCAGTGCCATAACCATCATGCCGCACAAAAGCGGCTTTACGAATTTTCTCATCCTGTTCCTTTTTCCTCTTTTCTAAAATTTTCATAACAGATATTACCCTCAGTGGACAAAGGGCCACACGGATCCTTGTCCACTGAGGGCAGCATATCCCCTACATTTATATCACACCCCGACTGTTAAAAAAACCCCTTTCCCAATAAATTCACAAAAAATTCAGACTCTGCCCTCAGATTTTATAAAACGCCCGAAAGGCCTTATATGTATTGTAGACATCCAGCTTGGAAGCCAACTCAAAGGGGGCATGCATGGAAAGGATCGGCACTCCCAAATCAACCACATCGATATCCAGCTGTGCCACATATTTGGCAATTGTGCCTCCTCCTCCCTGGTCTACTGCTCCCAGTTCCCCTGCCTGCCAGTACACACCCTCCTGCTCCATAATCCCGATCACCCTGGCCATGGTCTCTGCACTGGCATCATTGGCGCCTGACTTGCCCCTGGCGCCCGTATATTTGGTCAGCACGCAGCCCTTGTTGATATAGCTGGAATTGTTCCCTTCAAATACATCGGCAAAGGTGGGGTCATAGGCCGCATTCACATCCGAGGACAGGCACAGGGAATTCCGGAACACATCACGGGCGCGGACTCCTGCCGTTTCCGCCAGATCTTCAATATAATGCTTTAGGTATGCCGCGTTCATCCCCGTATTCCCCTCCGAACCGATCTCCTCCTTGTCTGTCAGTACCGTCACCGTTGTATACCTGGGATGCTCTGTCTCAATCTCTGCCCTCAGCGCCGTGTAGGCACATACCCGGTCATCCTGCCCGTAAGCCCCCACCAGGCTGCGGTCCAACCCCACATCCACTGCCTTCTGGGCCGGCACCAGTTCGATCTCCGCCCGGTAAAAATCTCCCTCCGTCATCCCGTATCTGTCATGCAGCAGTTTCAGGACCAGCAGCTTCACCGGCTCCTTGATCTCCTCGTCGGCAAAGGGCAGGGAACCAACCACAATATTCAGTTCCTCCCCCTTTAACCCCTCCCCAAGCTTCCTCTCATTCTGCTTGGCCGCCAGATGGGGAAGCAGGTCGGTGACACAAAATACCGGATCCCCCTCTTTCTCGCCGATGCACAGTTCCACGGCCTCCCCGTCCTTCTTTACCACCACCCCATGGATGGCCAGGGGCACCGTCCCCCACTGGTATTTGCGGATCCCTCCATAATAGTGGGTCTTAAAATAAGCGATCTCGCTCTTTTCATACAAGGGGCAGGGCTTTAGATCCAGCCGGGGGGAATCGATATGCGCCCCGTTGATCCGCACTCCCCGCTCCAGCGGTTCCTCCCCAAAGGTTGTGGCCAACAGGGACTTATGGCGGTTCACCTGGTATACTTTATCCCCTGGCTGGTATTTTTTGTCCGTCTCCAGCGGACGGTAGCCTGCTGCCTCCAGCATCCTCACCGCCGCAAGCACACATTCCCGCTCCGTCTTCCCCTCATTCAAAAAATCCTTGTAGCCCTCACAAAAAGAAGCCGCCTCATCTACCTGCTGCGGCGCCTCCTTGCCGATGTGGGGAAATTTCCATACCAGCTGCTCCTCCAAAAGCTTCCCGGCCGATTTCTCCTTATCCTGTGCCATATCTCTTATCCTCCTTCTCAATCTTGTATTTTAGTCCTCTTCCCCGCCGTCTCAGGCCCGGATTCCCCTCTCGTCCCCCTCCAGAACCAGGGTAAAGGGCCCGTCATTCAATAACTCCACCTTCATATCTGCCCCAAAACTTCCGTGCTCTACTTTCCCCACATACCTCCGGCACCGCTCTGTAAAGTACTCATATAACCGCTCTGCCTTATCCGGCGCCCCTGCCCCGATAAAACTTGGCCGGTTCCCTTTATGGCAGTCTGCATACAAGGTAAACTGGCTGACCACCAGGATCTCCCCGCCCACATCCCCCAGGGACAGGTTCGTCTTCCCCTCCTCATCCTCGAATATCCGCAGCTTGCAGATCTTATCCGCCATCCGCTCCGCTGCCGCCTCAGTATCTGTCTCTGCCACCCCAAGCAAAATCAGAAACCCCTTCCCGATCTCCCCGATTACCTCTCCTTCTACTTTCACACAGGCATGCATTACCCTTTGCAGCACCACTCTCATATACTCTCACTCCTTCTTCAGAACGGGGCCTACCGGAACACCATCTGCAGATACTCCAGCAGGGTCTCCGTCGCCTCTTCCCGGTAAATGATCTCTCTCGCCAGCACCGGATAATCGGTAATCAGGTTATCCACCTCCATCAGCCGCAGCCGCTCCATCTCACTCTTGGAATTCACCGTCCAGGCATGGACTGCCATCCCTCTGGCATGAGCCCTTTCCACCATGCGGCGGTTGACAAAACTGGCCCGGATGCTGATAAAATCCACCTTTTCCCCAAAATCAAAATCCCCGTATGCTGCAGACAGGATGTAACCTGTCCGCAGCTGCGGCGCCAGCAATTTAACCTGCTCCAGATATCCCAGGCTGGTGGAGGTAACCACGCATTGCTCCTCCATCCCCCTCTCCATAATCAGGCGAACCACTTTTTCCGGGAGCAGGCTGTCCTTTCCCACATTCTTTATCTCTATGTTTAAGTTGATCTTTCCCTTGCAGAAATCCAGCACCTCCTCCAATGCCGGAATCCGCTCCCCGGCAAACTCCGGCGAGAACCAGCTGCCCACATCCAGTTCCTGAAGTTCCTCCCAGGTCATCGAGGCGATGGAACGGTTCACCCCTGCCACCCGCTTTAAAGTCGCATCATGCCCCAGCACCACCGCCTCATCCCGGGTCAGCTGCACATCCAGTTCCGCATAGTCCGCCATCTCCTCCACCGCAGCTGTCAGCGCAGCCATGGTATTCTCCGGCGCCGAACGGGAACTCCCCCGGTGGGCAGTAATCTGTGTCTCTGAGAATATATCGTCTGTACGGGCAAAACCGTGGTAAACCATATCCAGGATATACAAAAGCCCCGCAGCCAGCAAGACTGCGGCAGCCACCGCAGCCCTGCCGCCCGCCGCCGAGCCCCTGGGGGGATAGCTGACCCTTTGGCGCCCGCGGCAGTAATAGCGGCAGCCATGCTGGTAATACACCGACGCACACGCCGCAAAATCAGTCACAATCAGCAAAATCCCACCTGCAAACAAAACCAGCTGCTCAATCCGCTCTGCCACTGACAGAAGCACTGCCATAGCAAGGTTCCTCTCCGCAAACAATGCCACAAAAACTGCCGCCGCAAATACTGCCACAAGATACACCGTCACTGCTGCCAGCGCTGCCAACAGGTTGCAGGCCAGCAAAATCATGGCCACCTGCCAATATCTTCCCTTCAGAAGCTGCTGGCCTTTTTTCCAGGCATCCCCAAATTTTTCCTGGTCTGCCATACACCCGAAACCCACAAAAACCGCCAGAAGCGAAGATTTCGCGCACAAAAGCAAAAATGCCGTCACAAGCAACGGCAAATGCCCATGGCCCATCATTTCCTGAAGCACAAAATTCATTGGCCGGATATGGGAAAGGCAGCGGACAATCGGCAACAGGTTCACCCCTATAAAATGGGGGAGCAAAACCAGTCCCAGCCTCCAGTTCCTTTTTCCGATCTCCTCCGCGCTCTTATGCACCCCGCCCCAGAAAATATGGAAAGGGGTCAGCTTCTGTTGGCAGGCCGACCCCTGAAATGCAGTAATCAATGCGGCAGCCTCCAACTCAATCAGCAAAAGCCCGATCAGGCCAAAGGCAAACATCGCTGCTAATGTCCACGGCCGTCCCAGGAAATCTGCCAGGTTGGACGCTGTCAGATAGCTATACCCTGCCATCCCAAGCGTCCACCGCAGTCCCCGGTTCGCCAGCCGAAGATACCCCGGCAATACAATTCCCCGGTATAGAAGTTCAAACAAAAGAACATTTCCCAGATTCTGCCGAATCATCTGCCATGTCTCTTTTGTCAGCGCCTTCATCGTATTTTCACTCTTCCTGTTCCTCCCCCAGTGATAAAATCATCTGATTCAGTGAGAACATCTTTTCATCCAGCATATCCACCACAGCAGCGCATGCTTTCAACTCTGCCTGCAGGTTCGCAGGGGCATTCCCTTCAAACTTATAATAGATCTTGTGTTCCAGACTGGCCCAAAAATCCATTGCCACCGTTCGGATCTGAATCTCCACCTTGGTTTCTGCCGGTCCCTGGCTCAGATAAATGGGTATCGTCACTACCATGTGGTAGCTCTTATATCCATTGGGCTTCGGGTTCCTGATATAATCCTTCACCTGCAGGATCGTCACATCGCTTTGCCGGGCAATCATATCTGCTATCTGGTAAATATCCTGGGTATAAGAGCAGATAATCCGGATCCCGGCAATATCATTGAGTTTCTCCACCATATTCTGGATGGTGACCTCCTGCCCGTCACGTTTCAGCTTCTTGACAATGCTGTCCGGTGTCTTCAGGCGGGATTTGATATGCTCAATGGGGGTATGCCCGTAAATGTGGACAAACTCGCTGTTCAAAATCTCAATCTTGGTGTTGATCTCCTTCAGTGCAGAATCATACAAAAACATGATGGATTTCCACTGGTCAATCTGGCTGTGTTCCCTTGCGATGTGGTTTTTCAAAGCTTAATGTTCTTTAGCAAGGAGGCGAGTCCCGTGGTGGCTGCTCCGGACTCCTTGTAGTTGAATACCTCCTCCTTCGGTTCCTCATCCTGCTCCAGGGCCTTCATGCTGAGGCTGATACGCCCGTCTCCCACACCGATAACCTTCACCGTTACCTTCTGGCCTTCTTTGAGTACTACACCCGGATGCTTAATCCTCTGGCTGCTGATCTGGGACACATGCAAAAGGCCGGTGACGCCGCTTTCCAAATCCACAAACGCACCATAATCCTTAATGCTGTCCACGGTGCCCTCCATAACGGCCCCCACCTTGACTGCCGCCATCTTGGCCGCCTTTTCGGCCGCCTCTTTCTCCTTCATCACCACACGCCCGGAAAGCACCAGTTTCTTGCGTTCCGGCTCCACAGTGATGGGCACAACCTCCAGGTATTTGCCAACCCAATCCTCCAGCTTCTCCACATATTTCGTGGAAATATGGGACGCCGGGATAAAGCCCTGGATGTCGTCAATATATGCAACCACCCCTGACTTAACCACTTCCTTGATCTTTACCTTGATGACTGTCTTTTCCTGCATCATCTGCAGCAAATTTGCCCACTTCTGGGCATCTGGCCCTTCCTGCTCCTGGTAATCATTATGGCGCTCGTCAAATTCCTTATAAGAAGCCTCCAGCTCGCTGGCAAAATCTGCCATGGTCTCTTCCGGCTCTGCCACCGGTTCTGCTTTTGCCGCCTCGGCCGCTTCGGCCTCCTGCACAGCCTCTGCTGCATTCATTTCCGTATTCATTACTTCTTCGTTCATTGTACAACACTCCTTCACTTCTGCCTCATTACCGGATTAGTACTCCATCGCTCCGGCTGCTACGAAGACTTTACCACATTTTCGCGCATTTTTCTATAGTTTTCTGCGGAAAAATATGCTATACTCGTTACGGTTTATTTTTACTTACAATTTCGCCGTCAGCCCCCCGTTTTACCGGGTGCTTTTCGGTAAAATCGCCAAAGGAAAACAATTATGATGAATGATATCCTAGACCTGCATACCCATACCATTGTCAGCGGCCATGCCTACAACACACTTTATGAGATGATACACGCCGCAGAAGCCAGGGGTGTCCGCCTGCTGGGCGTGACGGAACATGCCCCGGGGATCCCAGGGGCATGCCACCCCTTTTATTTTCTCAACCTGAAGGTAGTTCCCCGGCAGATCGGCAGTGTCCGTCTGCTGTTAGGCTGCGAACTGAACATCATTGATTACGATGGCGGCCTGGATCTGGAGCCCCGCTACCAAAGAGGTCTGGATCTGGGCATTGCCAGCATCCACGAGCCCTGCTATACCTGCGGCACCGTATCTCAGAATACAGCTGCTTACCTGGGTGCCATGAAAAACCCCATCGTACAGATTATCGGGCATCCGGACGACGGGCGTTTCCCCGTTGACTATGAAACCCTGGTCTGTGCTGCCAAGGAAAACCATGTGCTCCTGGAACTGAACAACAGTTCCCTCTCCCCAGGCTGCCACCGCAAGGATTCCCGCAAGAACATGTCCGTCATGCTGGAATACTGCAAAAAATACCAGGTGCCTGTGATTTTAGACAGCGACGCCCACTGCGAGTCGGATGTGGGCAACCATTCCGGACTCCATCAGTTCCTGGAGGAAATCGGTTTTCCAGAAGAACTGGCAGTCAATGACTCCCTGGAAAAAGCCGCCCCGTTCCTGCCCTCCCTGCAGAGGTATCTGGCTTTAGGAGGCTCCTGTGATGATTAACTTTCTGAACCTGGAATATTTCTTAGTGGCTGCGGAGGAACTGAATTTCACAAAAGCTGCCAAACAGCTTTTCATCTCCCAGCAGTCCTTAAGCAACCATATTTCCAACATGGAAAAGGAATTTGATGTCATCCTGTTTAACCGCACGAACCCCCTGACCCTGACCTACGCGGGCCAGGCACTCAAAAAACGGGCCAGGCAGCTTCTGGCCCTCAAAAGCGAAACCTACCGGGAACTGGCCGACATCAAGGACTTTTCTATCGGGCGCCTGACCATCGGCCTTTCCCACACCCGGGGGAGGGTCATCCTGCCGGAGATCCTGCCAATATACCAGGAACAGTTCCCCAACATCGACCTGGGGCTGTTGGAGGGCAATTCCACCGAACTGGACAACGGGCTGTTGCACGGAGATGTGGATCTGATCATCGGCATGCTGCCCTTCCGCGTGGAAAATGTAGGAACTGTCCCCCTCTGTGAGGAGGAAATCCTTCTGGCTGTATCCGACTCTTTGCTGGAACGTTTTTTCCCCGGGCAGACAGACGAGATCAAAAAACAGCTGCTGGAGCACACTGACCTAAACCTGCTAAGCCACTGCCCCTTCCTGATGATCAACAAAGGGAACCGGGTACGCACCCTGGCCGACGAGATGTTTGCCGATGCCCAGATTACCCCCCAGGTGGTATTGGAGACGGAAAATATTGAGACCGTGCTGGCACTGGCCGTCCGCGGGATGGGCATCACCTTCTATCCTAAGATGTTCATCTCCAGCCACAGGGATTTTATGGACAGGGCGAGGCAATACACCTCCATGAACTTTTTCTCCCTGGACTCCCCAAAAGCCCACGGAACCCTGGGGATCGGTTTCCACAAGGACCATTATATGTCACAGGCAGCACGGGAATTCATACGGATTGCCACGGAAGTCATATGACGGCATAATTTGCCCCCGGAACCAAATTCCGGGGGCAAATAAAACACTAAAAATTGGGCCACCGCGTGCCATCCCAATATGTAATTTCGCCGGTGCTGCGATCCACCTGCAATTCCGCCACCAGGATATTGGCAGCAACGTCTGCCCCCCGCTGGATCCGGTCTTCAGCCTCTGCTTCTGACATCTGATACCGGACCAGGAGCAGATCCTTATTCCCATGGTGCACGGTTTCACTGTCAAACACTACATAATTGCCCTTTCTGTTGAATTTTCGCTGTCAATGCTTTTCCTCCCGGTTATGTACCCACATCTATTATATAGTAAAAACACTGCCGTGAACAGGGCTTTTATAAGCCTAACGTCTTTTCCCCGGCGGATTTTTCCCAAAATTTACCGCTCTCCCCCTCTTGACACACCCCTTTCTTTTATATAAAATAATAACTGTTATTGTTTTTATCTGTAATCCGTCTGGAATGCTCCCCATCTCCAGACATATTCCCTGACAGAAAGAGGGCTGCTTATGAAAATATTAAAATATAGCCGCCAGCGGGAATCCATCAAGGCCAGCCTTTCCCGGCGCACGGATCATCCCACTGCGGACATGATCTATACTGACATAAGGACAGAATTCCCCAACATCAGCCTGGGCACCGTATACCGGAACCTAAATCTCCTGTCTGAATTAGGGGAAATCCAGAAACTGACCTGCGGGGATGGAAAGGACCATTTTGACTGGAACACAACACCCCACTACCACTTTATATGCAGGCATTGCGGTGCTGTGCTGGATCTGCCCCTTCCCCCTCAGGAAGAACTGCAGTCCCAGGCCCAGAAGGCCTTTGGCGGAACGGTGGACAGCCATATGATCTATTTCTATGGCTGCTGCACAGGCTGTGGCCAAAGTGAAACCCCCGGCCAGTAAACCGATTGTCGGTTGGAAGAAAACTACAGAAAATATTTCTCAAAAACTGATTGACATTTGGACAAAGGTGTGCTAAATTAATATCAGTAATCATTACTGTTTTAGAAAAACTTCCTGACAGCAGTGGTTCAGCCAATTTATGATCAAAATATTTTTAATAAAGAAAAGGAGATTTCGTTATGAAGAAATGGGTTTGTTCCGTATGTGGCTACGTTCATGAAGGTGATTCCGCTCCCGAGTCCTGCCCCCAGTGCAAAGCGCCTGCTTCCAAGTTCGTAGAGCAGGGTGGTGAGAGAAGCTGGGCTGCAGAGCATGTGGTAGGGGTTGCTCAGGGCGTAAGCGAGGATATCATGGCTGATCTGAGAGCGAACTTCAATGGCGAGTGCACCGAGGTTGGTATGTATCTGGCTATGGCAAGAGTTGCCCACAGAGAAGGTTATCCGGAGATCGGCCTGTATTGGGAGAAGGCTGCCTATGAGGAAGCTGAGCATGCTGCAAAGTTCGCTGAACTGCTGGGCGAAGTTGTCACTGACAGCACCAAGAAGAACCTGGAACTGCGCGTAGAGGCTGAGAACGGCGCTACTGCTGGTAAGTTCGATCTGGCTAAGCGTGCCAAAGCCGCTAACCTGGATGCAATCCATGACACGGTTCATGAGATGGCCCGCGACGAGGCAAGACACGGCAAGGCATTTGAAGGCCTGCTGAAGAGATACTTTGGCTAAGAAGAAGGCTGGTTTTTAAAGGATTCTGAGATTAAGGGAATGAATCAGAGATGGTTTGTTCCCTTTTTGATTGTCTTTAATTGCAAAAGGGGATAAAGTAAATGAATGATAACTTTTCTTATTATACGAATTGTTTGCAAAATTCAAATATATCAATAACTATTTTAATTTCTGTCAAAATAGTGTATAATAAGCACAAACATAAAAAGGAAGTGCGGCTATGGACATAGATTTAAAAACAAGAAAGGGGCAATAAACTATGTGTATGTATTGTAAATGCAAAACTACCATTCCATCTTTCACAACCCATGTAGTCAATTATAAAAATTGTATTATCATCATTAAAAATGTTCCTTGTGAAGAATGTGAACAATGCGGAGAGAAATATTATCCCAATGAAGTTGCAAAACAGCTTGAAACCCTTGTTAATATCGCTAAACAACTTATGCAGGAAATCGCCATTATTGATTATTCAAAAGCCGCATAACCATATCATGTAATAACAGGCAGCAGCATTTTTATATCTGTCATGCTGCTGCCCTTTTATCATTTAAAGCTTATTCCTCCAATGCCTCCAAAAATTCCCGATAATTCATCACCTTCCCGATCTTCGGGAAAATCCATTTTTCGCAGAAATCCTGCTCCTCCTGGGTGTCCGTGGCCGTGCAGTCGCTGATCACAATCACCCGATATCCCTTATCGTAGGCTGACCTGGCCGAAGATTCCACACACCAGTCCGTATGGAAGCCGGTAAATGCCACATACTCGATCTCATTGGCTCTCAAGTAATAATCCAGGCCTGTGGAGTGAAACGCATCCAGAGTCTTTTTGCCCTCCACCACCACATCCCCGGGCTGAGGGGTAAGTTCTTTGATGATCTCCGGCCCCGGCGTGCCCCGAAGCCAGGCCCCGGTTCCCCAGTCCGCCTCCATATCCATCTCGATCCCCCGCAGCCCCTCACAGGCAGGGCCTCCCTTTTTCAGTTCCGGAAACCCCGGGTCAAAGGGATGGAAGGGACAGTAAAAAATCTTCGCCACCTTTCCCCGAGCCTGACCAAGAAGTTCCTGGAGATTGGCGATCACATGCCGCTCCGCCAGCTGCTCCTTAATATGGGCATACATGGTGCCGCCCTCTGACAGAAAATCATTCTGCGGCTCAATCAGTACGATTGCCACCTTCTCCCTGGGAATTTTCACATTTGCCATTTTCATAACTCCTTTCTCTCCTATAATATAATAACACGCGCCCTACATAGCATTGGGCAAAAACAACACCACCGATGGAATCAGCACACAGATCAGATCCACCACAATAATCGCCACAAGGAACCACAGGGAGCCGGCAAATATCTCATTGACCGAGATATTCTCCATCCCCTCCATCCCGTACAGGGAAGATTTGACGGTAAACACATTCATGCCAAAGGGCGGCGTGATCATCCCGGTCTCAATGGCGATAATCATCACCAGGCCGAACCATACCAGATCATACCCCATGTCCGCCACAATCGGACACATCAAAGGCGTAGTCAAAAGCAAAATGGAGGTGGAATCCAGGATACAGCCCAGTATCATCAGAATCACAATAAATACCAATATGATCACCAACGGCGCCACATTCATCCCCTCCACAAAGGTGCGGATCACATTGATCACCCCGCACATGGATAAGGTCTTGGAATAGGTGGAGGCGGACACCAGCAATATCAGCACACTCCCCGAGGTGGAACCGGCTGAGAGCAAGGTCTCCCAGAAGTCCTTCCAGCGAAACCGGCCTTTTAAAACCACGATCAGAAAAGCCCCGAAGGCGCCCACGCCACCTGCCTCTGTGGGTGTGAAAAACCCGCACCAGATCCCTCCCAGGGAGACAATGATCAGAAGCACAATGGGCCAGGGACGCAGCACGATCTTCCAAAAATCCTTTTTTTCCTCCTCGCTTAAATCCTCCACCTCCGGGATATAGCTGGGCCGGATATGGGCGATGGTAAGAATCACGATGATAAAGGCAATGGTCATCAAAATCCCCGGAACCACCGCAGCCACAAAAAGCTTGCCGATGGATACATCCGCCTGGGAACCATACACAATCATCAGAAGGCTGGGAGGAATCAGCATCCCCAGAATTGCCGAGCCGGAGATGGTGCCCAAAGCCACCTTTCGGTCATATTTGAGCCGCAGCATCTGGGGAAGGGCAATCTTTGTAAATACCGCCGCCGAGGCAACCGTCACTCCGGTGATTGCCGCAAAGATTGCATTGGCCACCACCGTGGCGATCCCCACTCCGCCCCGGACCTTCTTTAACAGCAAGCTGGCCGAATCATAGAGGTCCTGGCTGGCTCCGGATAAATTGGCCAAAAGTCCCATCAGGACAAAAAGAGGAATCACCCCGAACATGTATTGCCGCACGGCTCCCCAGGCTGACTGGCTCAGCACATTCATGGCCGTGGAAAATCTTCCCGTAAACAGATATACGCTCAGAACGCTGGTAAACATCAGGGAGGTGCTCAGATGTACGCCGCAAAAGATCAGAACCAGCAGAAGCACCAGTGAAAATAATGCCACAGTCCCTGTACTCATAACACGCTCCCTCCTTCCCCGGCAAAGCTTTTCCCGGTCATCAGTTCATAGCCATATTTTATCATCTGATTGATAAATTCCAGTATCATCAGCCCGGATCCGAAAATAATAGAAAACCTCCCCGGAATCGTTGTGATGCGGACTGAACCGGCGATCTCAGCCTCACCGATCTGAATGGCATTCAGCAGATTGGCCCAGCTGGCCCGGATAATAAACCCATACACCAGAATGCCCAGCCCGGCGGCCGCCATATCGATGATCAGGCGCCCTTTTCTTCCTGCTTTATCGTAGAGCATGGTAGTCCTCACATGGGCCCCCTTCACCGCCACATAGGGAATCTCCCAGAAGCATACTACAATGATAATACTGCTGACGATCTCCGCCGTTCCGGCAAACGGCTTGTTCAGCAGAAATCTGCTCAGCACATCCGCTGTTATCAACAACATAATCATAAATACAGAAATAGCGGCAATTCCATTGATAATTCCCAAAAAACGCTCCAGAAGCTTATCCCATTTCCGCAAAACGGACATATTCCCTCTCCTCTCTTCCCGTAATCTCTCAGCCAATCTGCCTGCTGCCCCTTTTTCCGCCCTGTCATCCTCCGATGTTCCAGTCTCTCACTCTCTCCACCCCATGAGATTCCAGAATCTCATAATATCTGGACACAATCTCTGCTCCACTGTAGCCGGCATCATCCAGGCTCTTTACCAGTCCGCTGACAATATCCGGAAGGCTCGCCGCCCACTTTTCCTGCTCCTCTCTGCTCAGGCTGACAATCGTGCATCCCTGCTCCTCAAGAGTTTTCAGGTCCTGCTCATGAACCTCATTGATATAGTTTGCCTCATAATCCAGATATCCCTCTCCCACCTCTGTCAGAATGGTCTGTATCTCCTGCGGCAGATCGTTCCAGGTGTCTAAGTTCACGGTAATGGAATTAAAAGGCACTACATTGAAATTGGCATCCAGGTAATAGGGCGCCACCTCGTACACCTTAAGATTCACGCAGGAACGGGTGGGCTGAATGGTTGCCTGGCACACATTTGTCTGAAGGTTCTGATAGGTGTCATTTAAGGAAGTCTGAACCCCCACCGCGCCGGATCCTTCAATCCAGGAAAGGTTGATGCCTGCCGCACCGATCTTCATGCCATTCACATCCTCTAAGGATCTCACTTCCTTTGTGCTGTAAAAGCCATAGGGGTCTGAAACACCGATACCAATAAATTTCTGATTATAATTCTTCTCGTAGGTCTCCGTAAACTCCGGATATTCCGAATAAATCTGTTTGATCGTCTCTGCCACAATCAACGGATCCGAGCAGGAAAACGGCATGCTGTACACCATATCCTGAAGCGGCAGACGGGAAGCCTCGAACACCAAGATCGTACAGCCGATATCCACCAGCCCGTCCTGAACTCCCTGCAGTTCATTGCCAAGGGAAATCACCGCTCCGCCGTAGGACTTCACCCAGTTGATCTCATAGTTTGTCTCCTGGCTGACACGTTCCGAAACATTTGTGACAAAATAGTCTTCCAAAGCTGTGATCCATGGATTCGACTCAGAATGTCCTGACCCAATCCGCAGTGTAATCGTCTCCTTATTCCCGTCTTTTGCCGCCGGAGTCTCACCGGCAGATGAAGCAGACTTTTGCGTATTCTCCTGAGCCCCGGCACTGCTGCTTCCTCCTTCGTTCCCGCTTTTGCAGCCTGTCATAAAAGAGAGTACCATCGCTGCCGCCATCCCCCATGCCAATAATCTTCCTTTTCTCATGTTCCCCTTCCTTTCTTTTTCGGCAGCAGTTCCTGCGATTCCTGCTGCCCTTCCGCTTTGTATGTTCCTGTAGCTTTCGTTCTCATATCTAATATCTCAAATTTTGGACACCGGATATTGGATACAACTCGATGTTGTTATCATACACTTTATTGTGTATTTTGTCAATATTTTTACTTAATATATTTATTTTATACTCCTATTGCACAATATTATTCACGCATATTGGATACATAATCCAATCCATTGACTTTTCCCTGTTTTTACGATATAGTTATAGAACAGAAAACATAATAAATACAAGTGAGGAGCCCGCTTATGGAAAACAATCAGCCGCTTATCCAATATACTACTGTTTCCGATTCTGTCTATCTTTGGATTAAAAATGCCATTATTCAGGGAGATTTTAAGCCAGGAGAACATATTGCCCAGGAAAGCCTGACCAAGAAATTAGGCGTCAGCCGCACCCCTGTCCGGGATGCCATCAAGCGCCTGGAAGCAGAAGGACTTCTGATTACCCGCCCCCATTGCGGAGCTGTGGTCTTTCAGCTGGACAGAAATTGTCTCCACGAGATCTATGATATCCGGATTTTGATCGAACAATACTGTGCTTCCAGAACCTGCATGAAAGCATCTGCGGAAGAAATCGGGCAGATTGAGGCCATCAATTTGCGGATGCTGAACTACTCCAACAACTCAAAAGAATTCATGCAGCTGGACCGTCAGTTTCATGCTCTGCTCTGCACGCTTTCCGGCTGCACCAATACCATCGAGATCCTGGAAGGTCTGTGGAACAAGTGCGATTCCTTTAAATCCATCTACTACTCTCTGGAAGGCCGAAGCAATGACACCTTGGCCGAACACACCCGCATTATCCAATGTCTGAAAAACCGTGATGTGGCAGGGACAAAGCAGGCAATCTTTGACCATTTAAATGATGTTGTGGACAGTGTCAGCACCCAGGTGAATTTTTCCTGAGTACAGGTATGAGAAGCCATCAACTGCCGGTTGAATCTGCCAAAATCAACTATTGGTTAGTTTCAAAGCAGCCTTTTTTCTCTTATACTGATGGCAAGGAGGACAAAAACATGAACCAGGAAACGATAGGAAAATTCGTTGCAACCTGTCGAAAAGAGAAGGGGCTTACCCAAAAACAGTTAGCAGAAAAGTTAAATATTACCGACCGGGCCGTATCAAAATGGGAGACCGGAAAAAGCATTCCGGATGCCGCCATTATGCTGGACTTATGTAAAATACTTGGTATCAGCGCAAATGAACTGCTCAGCGGAGAAAGGATTGCCATGGAAAATTATCAAAAAAGGGCAGAAGAAAATCTTGTGGAACTGCAGCAAAAAGCAAATAACGCCCAAAAAAGTTCAAATTTACTGGTAAAGCTTATCGTCCTGATCTTAGGAGTGTTGTTTATCGTCAAATATGGAATCGGCAGCAGAACCTGGTATTTTGTGGATGCCATCAGCCTGGAATTCATCCTGATTCCCTGCCTTCTGATACTGCTGTGTACAGGGTATTGGCGGGGCTTTCTAAAGGCATTTGTCTATTTAATCAAAAGAGACCATTGCACAGCAGAAATGATAAGGGACAGCGCGGGCGCGCTGAAACTGGTATGCAGATCCAGTTTGATTTGGGGAAGCATCGGCTTTGCCATCAGCACGGTGAATCTGATGCGCCGTCATATGCAAAATCCTGAGTTTGCCGCCTTATGTGGAGATATATCGGTAGCCCTGCTTCCTTTGTTTTACGCCCTGGTTATCAATGCGGTACTGATGCCATTGTATTTTGAACTAAATCGTTTCCCTACGAAAAATGCAGAGTGAGAGCATATGGTCACATCATGACACGGTAAGAGAAAAAAGCGCCGGCGGATGAAGCAATCCTTCGCTGGCGCTTTCTTTTGTCCTGAATTTGAGAATAAAAGGGGCTGTATCACCTCCGACCCCTGGTGATACAGCCCTCCGGCATAAGCAAGCCCTGTCTGTTAACCGATTTGGGATAAAATGGCAATCTGAGCCGTTTCTTCCACAAGTTCCGCCAGATAAGCCGCCTCCCGCATATCCTTTCCCAGCGTCACCTGTCCATGGGCCTTAAGAAGGAACCCACAGGTATCCGGATGGTTTGCCAGATTTTCAAGAATATGGGGAAAATACTCTTTCGGCACAGCATAGGAACGGGTGTCGAATACCGGCACATAACCGCCAAGCTTCAGCCGCGAATGATGGGTGGCAAACTCCAGCTGCTCATGGGCAGCTGCCCATGCCGTGGCATAAGGGGAATGGCAATGCATGATCGCTCCGATATGAGGAAAAGCCCGGTACAAGGCGCCGTGCAGCAGCGCCTCCTTCGACGGCTTTTTGTCCCCTAGTATCACATTCCCGTCAAAGTCTGTGACCACTACCGTGTCTCTCCCCACCTCATCAAAGGCAACATCCGTTGCCTTGACAAGCATTTGCTCCTTTCCGGCAATCCGGATACTCAGGTTTCCTCCATTGCTCATCTGATAACGCAAACGGTAAAAACGCTCTGCTGCCTGCTGCAATGCTTCTACCTGCTCCTTGTATGGAAAATCCATCCTTTCAACCTCCGCTTCCCGCTCCCTCAGCCTCCAAAAGCCCTGCCATCTCCTCGGCGCAGATATGGGCAAACTCCGGATCACAGAAGTTCAGATCATACGCCTTAAAAATAATCTCCGGCTTTAATTCCTTTTCAAAAATCTCCTGCATCTTCCGAATCGTCCCCGGCTTATGGAAGATTTCTCCCGGCCGGCTTAAAGTCCGAAGCCCTCCTAAGGGCAATACCACCTCCGTTCTTCCTGCGGACCGGTTCAGACGGCTGACAATCGTTTTTGTGATCTCAAGAATCTCATGTTCATAAAGCCTGGTATGAGTCAAATCTTTATTGTGCCACACATATCCCCGCTCCTTCGCATCCTCAAACAGTTCATCCGGTCTCAGACAGGCAAAATCGATTCCTCCCGGACAAATCAGGGCAGGAATCCCTGCTTCCGCGGCTGCGCAAAGACGATTGTCCGCTCCTTTGCTGTATCCGTAACCGCCGAAATATTCTGCCGTCATCTCGTGAAGTGACAGGTCCATGACAGCGCCTATCGTTCCCTGCCGAATCAGATCCTCCATCACTCTCCCTCCCATGCCGGTGGAATGGAAGCTGATCGTCCTTTTCCCCTTCTTTTCCAGTTCATCTACTGCCAGCATTACCGTATCGTTCGTTATCCCCATCAAAGTGGCGGCTATGTAGCACTCTCCCTTTGTGTCAATCCGGGACGGGCCGCAAGACACCATCCCGGCTATAGCACCCACGGCATTCCCCAAAACCACCTCACTGATGGGATTCATCCCTGCAAAATCCACAATCGAGGGAAGCACCATAATATCCTTATCCCCCACCACTGTGTCAAAATACCGGAATCCGCTGGCTATGGTGGAGCAGATAATCTTGGGAAAGCCAATGGGAAGCTGACGGAGAGCGGCAGAGCAGATTACCGTATTCTGCAGACCACCCATGCCAAGTGCTCCATCAATCCTCTTATCTTCATAGAGCAGTCGAATCATCCGAACGATACTCTCTGCCATGGCGGAGATTGCCCCGCTCTTGTCCATGTCCGAAACCTGTTCCCAGGTATATCCTCCCATAGCAAGCACCTGTTCCCGCCCAATGTCTGCCTGGATGGGAATCTCCTTCCCGGTGCTGATATCCAGAATCAGCGGCTGCATGCCCGCTGCCTGAATCTTTTCTTTTATAAACAAAATCTCGTGATATTTTGTATCACAACACGCAATCACTGCTATTACCGCCATCTCTCTCGAAGCTTTTGCGCCTCTTATCTCACCTGCCTTCCGCTCCCAGTCCAAGAACCGGCGTTTTCTCAATCCGATCCAGCATCTCTCTGTCATGGCAGGTTAAAATATGTTCCAAACTCTCAGAACGTTCTTTAATCAGGCGGATGCTTTTCCACACAGCTACGATATCGGAAAAGCGATTTGGCGGAGTGATATCATAATGCAGCTTTTCAATAGGCTTTGTGTTGTCCATAATAAAAATCGCATCGCCGCAGCAGATATATTTCCCGTCCCCTGTATCAATCTCCACAGACTGATGTCCCACAGAATGTCCTGGCGTCTCAAACACCCGTACCCCCGGCATGATCTCAGTCTCACCCTCCACCAGTTTCATGGGAATCCCCTCAAAAGGCCGGGTTATCCCCAGCTGTGGTGCCTCATAAGACTTGTAATACAAGGGAATGGGATCCATGGCAAACTCATACTCTCTGCGATTGACATAAAACTCTGCATTGGTAAATTTCTCCATGTAAAAACAATGGTCCCAATGCAGATGGGTAAATACCACAATCCCTATATCCTCCGGCTGATATCCCAGTTTGGCCAGCTGCTCTGCAATCGCCATCCCCTCCGGCTGATAAGAACCGTGATGGTGATACCGATCCGCCCTATCTGTGTAAGCCATGCCCGTATCCACCAGCAGCAGCTTATCCCCGCCCTCTACCAGATAAACAAAAACCGGATATTCCTCCTCCTTATCCGATGCCTCCGGATAAAAGGCAGTGGTTGAATGATGATACAGATATTGCCTGGGAATCATTGTCACAAAACCTGTGTTAATCGGCCTGATTGTCAATTGATTCATACATTGATACCTCCTGTGTTTGATAAATGAGGTATCCATTGTATCCAGTGTCCAATCTGATTATAAAAAATTCTGGCTGCGTTGTCAATCCGATTTTTAAATTATCACCCCTGCAAAAAACGAACAGGCCATTTCGTTCCCTTTCGGTGATTCTTCCACCCAGACATCCTTCGCCATCTTAAAAGCCGCCCACGCCTTCGGCCATCCTGCGTAAAAAGCCGCGTGGGTTAAAATCTCTGCAATTTCTTCTTTTGTAATCCCGTTATTCTTTGCACTCATCAGATGGTACTGAAAGGAAGAATCCACCAGCCCCTGCGACATTAAAGATACCACCGTCACAAGGGAACGGTCTCTCAGGGAGAGTTTTTCCTCCCTGTTCCACACCTCTCCAAATAATACATCATCATTTAACTGTGGGAATTTAGGGGCAAAATCCCCAAGCTGATTTCTGCCTGCTGTCTGTTTCACCATTATTTTATCCTCCTAATTTTTCAAAACGGTCTGCCCATTTTTTCAATTCTTCCGCTTTCTGCTTTCCGTTCAAAAACTTTCCTTCCGTATGCGGGCCTGCCCATAAAAATGCAGGTGTCCTCCCTGAACACCTACATTTTAATTTAATCTTTAACCAATGTCTAATGCCGCCGTGGTCTGTTCACTGCTCCGTGGAGAATACCAGCACCTGGTTCCTCAAATTGAAGAAGAGGTATAAGGGTGCCGACCCCTCGGCCATTGCCTCCGGCACCTCAAAAAGAACCTCCCCCGCCTTCGTCTCCTCCGCTTCCAGGGATTTGCCGTTCAGGCATGGACTGTAGGTTGTCGCATCCACCGAAGGATAATAGTTCTCATCGCTGCCGTCCGTCACTCCTGCATAAACCACATTGTCATCATTTATCTGGTAACTCCCCGCCAGGAAACTGTCTTTATTAAATCCCCGGTTCGTCACCGTAAAATGTCCCCGGACAAACTGGCAGCCGTCGCTGGCCGAATAGCTGAACATTCCATCCTCAAAGGATTTCACAATCTCAACGGAATCCATGGTAATCTCCCAGGGCCCCAAAAGGCCGGTGCCCCCGGCTTTAAGCGGCTCCTCCTGGCTGCTGGTATTGTCAAGCAGTATCCGGTAGCTGTCCGGGTTGCTGACATTGTGGTAAATATAGGACAGGATATCTGCCGGAACCAGTTCCGGATACTGTGCCGACTCCTCATTCAAATCCTTAAAAATCGTGCTGGACGGATTCTCCATCACATTTCCCACATGGCAGAGGAACGTACCGCTTTTCGCGTCATAAAGGTCGATAGAAGTGCTGGAATAAACCGCCTGTATCTTAGTCTGCCTGCCAGACTGATCCTGGTAATAATTGCCGTATTGATGGTCCGCAGTCAGGACAAGATAATAGTCTGCCTCAGACAAAGATGCCGGGAACTCCTCATCCCCAAGGCCCATCATAAAGTCTCCCAAAACCTGCCAGGCCGGAGGGGCTTCCACATCCTCCCCTGCCGCCGGATTGTGGTAAAATGCAGCCACCTTTTTCCCCTCTGTCACGATCTCCTCCAGGGGGCTGCCCTCCCCGGGATCCGACAGCTGCAGATCCTCCCCTATGGTCACTGCCAGTTCCGTGGAATAAAACTCTTCCCCGTTCATCTCCGATGTCTTAACAAACTTATCCCTGCCGATCTTCGTCTCCATTCCCGGAATCAGGGTATTCCTCATATAACGGACATAGGCCAGCCCATCCTCCGCCGAGTCTGTCCGGATAAGGTAAGGCGCCGTGCTGTTATGCAGATAAGTCCCTGTCCAGTCATAATCCTTCCAGTCATCAAAATACCCCATCTCCATCAGGGCATCCCCTGTAGCCACGATGCTTCCGGGCTTGTTCTTAATCCATGCCTCGATTGCCTCCTCCAGCTTCGTATTGTAGCTGCCGTCCGACGGCATCCCCTTAAGAAGCTTAGACAAGGTTTCCCCATCCAGGTTCTTCGTGGCAGCAACCATAGGCAGGAAATAATCATAGGGGTAATAGGCATCCTTAAGGGATTCCCAAAAGGCAGTCTCATCCGTATTCACCTTGACAAAATAGCCATCCGCATAAGCGGAGGTGTCCGGATAATCAAAGGCGAACACATCCTTATTGTCCCTTCCCTCCAGCCGGGAAGGATCCGCGGATGCCAGGCTGTCCTGGTATTCTGCCATACACAATAAGGCAACCGCTTTAAACTGCTGCCCCAGTGTCTCCGCAGATTCTGCCTCCGCTTTCAATTCTTCCAGTTCCTCCCTGTGCTCTTTCACATAAGTGGCAGTATCATCCGCCTTCTTAGCTGCCGCCCACCTGGATTCCGCCGGTGTCCCTTTCTGCCCGCAAGCCGTCAGGCAGGCCAACGACAGGCCTGCCAGGATAATCCATGCCCTCTTTTTCATCATTCTCTCTCCTTTTGTATGATATTTTACGGAATCAGGTTTCCCCCTTCCGTCCTTTTCTTATCTCCGGCTCACCCCACCACATTCGTAAGCCTGCCGATCCCCTCCACCTCACAAACCACCTCATCCCCGGCCCTTAAAAACCGCGGCGGGTCGAAACCCATGCCGACTCCCGACGGCGTGCCAGTAGAGATAACCGTCCCCGCCTTCAGGGTCATCCCCCCTGACAGTTCGCTGACGATATGGTCAATGCCAAAAATCAGCTTGCTGGTATTGCTGTCCTGCCGGAGTTCCCCGTTCACATAAGAACGGATCCCCAGGCAGGGCGGATATGCCACAGAATCCGCTGTCAGCACACATGGCCCCATGGGCGAAAAACCCTCCAGGCTCTTCCCGAAATACCACTGGTTATGCCGGTTCTGCACGTCCCTGGCACTGACATCGTTCAGAATAGTATAGCCAAATATATACTCCCTCACCCGCTCCGGCGGCACATTCCGCGCATCCTTCCCGATAATAAAGGCAAGTTCAGCCTCATAATCCAGGCTGTCCACCAGCCCCTCATGGGCCGGGATCTTATCCCCGTCCGCCGAAGCCATATTTACCCTCTTGGAAAAATACACGGCAAAGGGACGTTTGCCGTCAAATTCCCTCTTCCGGAAACGGGCCGATTCCTCCGCATGCTCCATATAATTGATCCCCAGGCAGATGATATCCTGCTCCGGCTCCGGGATCGGCGCCAGCAGGCGGACCTCCGCAAGCCTTGCCGTCCCCCGGTATGTATACGGCTCCTGGCGTGATGCGTATTCCAAAAGCTGCTTCTCCGATTCGCTCATCTGCTTCACTGCCTCCAGCATTGTCCCATACTCCGGCCCCACAGATGAGATCGGATACACCCACTCCCCATCCTGGCTAACCACCCCTACCCGGATCTTATGCTCCACCTGATACGTCACTAATTTCATGATTTCCTCCCGTCCGCGTGCCCTGCAAAAAGTCCCTGCCAACAGCCTCCCCCTGTTCCGTCCACCTCCGCCCACGCTTTATCCACAATTATACCCTACTTCCCCCTTCCCCGCAAGTTCCAGGAAGGCCTTTTTCACGGTAAACCCAGGCTTTTGGCCGTCTGCCCCGTCTCCCTCCCTTCCATGCAAATCACAATGTCCGCCTTAAAATCCCGCAGTATAATGTTTCTCGATGATTGAATTTTCCAAAGGGAATATTCATGATATTGATCATTTTATCCGCGTATGGACATACGCAAAAACCATCGGCGAAATGGAACGATTAGATACTGAGACACAATATGTCCTTGAGGCTGATACAATCCATCTTCTGTTTGCAGCAATAACCTCCTGCCACAGCCAGCCTGGGAGAAAGGGCCCGGATGGGACGCCTTCCCCCGGGGCGCAGAGCCTGCCTGCTTGGCATTTGCAGGGATTTTAGGAATTCTTAAGCCCCCTGTTTTTGTTTCGCTTTTCGCAAAAACAGGGGGCTTTTAGAATTCCTTAAATCCCGAAACCGCCAAGCAGGCAGGCTTTGTGCCCCGGGGGAAGGCGTCCCATCCGGGCCCTTTCTCCCAGGCGTACCCCCAGGTATCCCCCAGGCGTACCTTTTTCAACCCTTCACCGCCGCCACCGCCTCAATCTCAATCACCATGCCGTGGTTAAACTTCCCTACCTGCATCGTGCTCCTGGCCGGTGGGTCAGCCGGGAAAAACTCTTTATACACTTCATTAAATTCCTGGAAACGGTCAATGTCTGCCACAAAAACCAGGGTCTTAAATACATGTTCCAGATCCGACCCATGCTCCTCCAGAATGGCCTTTAAATTTTTCAGCACCTGGCGGGTCTGGCCCTCAATATCCCCTGGCGCCACCATCTCTCCCGTCACCGGGTCATTGGCAGTCACCCCTGCCGTAAAAATCAGATCTCCCACCCGGAAGGCCTGGGAATACCATCCTCCCGGCTGTGGCGCCTTATTTGTCTCAAGCTTAACTGGCCTCATCAATTTTATGCCTCCTTCCTCACAGCTTCTCCGTCTCGCCCAGGGTCTTCAGCGTACCTAAAAGTACATCTGCACTGTCCCCCAGATCCTCTTTTGTGGTATATTCCTCCGGGCAATGGCTCAGCCCCCCATTGGAACTGCGCACAAAAATCATCCCTATTGGCAGGATCCGTTCCATGTTCACCGCATCGTGGCAAGGGAAACTGACCATCTCATTGTGGGGGATCTTCAGATCCTCTGCGGCATGTTCCATCACTTCCATGATTTTCCTGTTGCAGTGGGCCGGCGCCAGGTCACAGGTGGAGTGCACGGACCAGGTAAGCCCCCTTTTCCCACATTCCTTTTCCACAAAATCCAGGATATCTTCATATAGACGGTTCCAGATCTTATCATCCGCCTCACGGTAATCCACCGGCAGCACCGAACAATTGGCAATGATATTGTGCTCCCCTGGTTTCGACTCAATATAGCCCACGGTACTGCGGGTATCATTGCCTGTGGCCATGGCAAGCCGTTCCACCTCAACTGCGATAGCTGCTGCCGCCTGCAAGGTGTCATGCCTGTCTTTCATGGCCATCCCCCCCGCATGGCAGGAAACCCCGTGCAGTTCAATATAAAACTGCTTGATCCCGGCGATATCCGAGACAACGGAGAGGGGAATTCCCTTGTCCAAAAGATACCTCCCCTGTTCAATATGTACCTCAATAAAACAGAAATAGTCCTCCGGTTTAATCCGGCTGGCCCCGATCCTGTCCGGATCCGTGCCCATGCCAAACTCTGTCATCGCCCTGCGCAGTGGTTCCCCTGTCACGCGGTGGCAGCAGGTATCGGCATAATCCTCTGGGAGCGTCCCGCACATGGCCTTGCTCCCAAATGTCCCGCCTAAAAACTGGCTCGCCTCCTCATTGATAAATGCCACAATCTCAATGGGCCTTCTTGGCTTATATCCCTCCTCCTTCATAATGGTAACCGCCTCCAGGGCTGCCATTATGCCCGTCAGCCCGTCGAAATACCCTCCGTTCGGCACCGTGTCAAAATGGGATCCGCACAAAATGGCCGGCAGTTCTTCCCTGCCCTCATAGCGGCCAAAAATATTCCCCACCGTATCCATCCGGACCTCCAGGCCGATTTCTTCCATCCAGCCCATCAGCTTCCCACAAGCCTCCTTATATTCCGGTGTCCATGCAAAACGGCTGACCCCGCCTTCCTTTACCGCCCCGATAGCACCCACCTCGTGCTGTTTCTCCCAAAGCCTTTCTCGATTTATCCTCATTACCTGCCTCCTCCAGACTGCCTTATTTCAATCATTTTCCGTTTTTTCAACTGAAAAGCAACAAACATCGGATCTGCAACCACAAAAACCACCACAAAAATATAGGGAACCATCAAAATCAGATCCGGTGGCAGCTGCAGAAGCTGCAGCTGGTTCGATAAGGCATTGGAAAATCCGAACAACAGTGAGATAAACAATACCTTCTTTGGCTCTGCCTTCGCATAGGTCACGGCAGCCAGAGCGATAAACCCCTTCCCGGCTGTCATTTTTTCGGAGAACAAAGTCATTAACCCAAGGGACAGATGCGCCCCTGCCACAGCGCACATCACCCCTGTGATCCCGGAACAAATCAGCCTTGTCCTTTTCACATGGTATCCCACGGTCTCTGCTGCCTGGGGATTCTCTCCACAGGCGCGTATCATCATCCCAGGTTTCGTTTTGTACAGAATCAGATAGGTGATCCCCACAAAAACCCAGGAAAAGTAGGTAATGGCGGTCTGGTTTTTGAATATGCCCCCAATGATGGGAAGTGTGTGCAGCAACGGTACCGTGATTTTCTTCAAAGATACAATCAGTTCCGACACAAAGGAACCCGTGGTGCCATAAATCACGGGAAGCAGGAAAGTGGTCAACCCCCAGCCGATCAGGTTAAAGGCAATTCCCACAACCGTGTTGTCGCCCTTTAAGTAAACGCAGATCAGCCCATATAGCAACCCGATGGCCAGTCCGGCCATGGCCGCATACCCTACGCCAACCCCGGCATTCCCATAGAAAAAGCTTCCGTATACCGCCATGAATGCGCCCAGGATCATCATCGCATCCAGGGCAATATTAGGCAGGCCAGCCTTATCGGAATAGATCCCTCCGGTGGCAGCCAAAAGAATCGGTGTTGTCACACGTGCCGTTACCATAAATATCGAATATATCGCCGCCACCTTTTACCTCCCCCTTTCTGGATTCCTGCGTCTCTTATTCCCGGCTTTCCCTCCAAGCCCCATGGCCTTGCAGGATACAAAAGTGATGATAATTCCCTGGATAATCATGGACAAAGAACGGGAAACATTGGTTGCCCTCTCCACCTGTAAAGAACCGGCCTTGATAATCCCCATAAAAATACTGCCAAACAAAACCCCGGCCGGGGTACTCCCCCCAAGCAGGGCCACAGCCAGGCCGTCAAACCCATAATCCGGTGAAAACTGGGACATAAATTTATACAGATAGCCAAGCACCTCCACCGATCCGGCGATCCCGCCTACCATGCCGGAAAGGAGCATAACGCCCATGCGTACCTTATTGACACTCACGCCTCCGCATTTTGCAAAGCGGGGATTCAGCCCGGAAATATGTATCTCATACCCCAGCTGTGTCTTGTTCAGCAAAAACCAAAATACAAGCACAAGGAAAAGCGCCAGGAAAATCCCCGTGTGAGCAGACAGATTCGGCCAGATTTTTGCAAGCTTTGCCGTTTCTTCAATCTCCGTGGTAACAAGGGTCGAGCCATAAGCGCCCCCTGCCAGAAAATAATATTTCACCAGATAGTCCGTCAGGTTGATCGCCACATAATTCATCATCAATGTGATGACCATCTCGCTGGCGCCATAGTACACCCGGGCGGCAGCAGGAACCAGCGCCCAAAGCATCCCCCCGGCAGCCCCCGCCGCCAGGCAGATGAGGATATGAAGGGGCGCCGGGATGCCCTTTATCATCGTTCCCGCCAGTGCCGACAGCATGGCCCCGATATACATCTGGCCTTCCACCCCGATGTTAAACATCCCTCCCCGGAACGCAATGGCTGCCGCAACTCCGGTCAGCAAAACCGGGGTCGTCCACCGGATGGTGGATGCCACCGCAAACTGGGATCCCAAAGCGCCCTGGACCATTTTCCCATATATGGCAAGGGGGCTGTTGCCGGACATAAAAATCACCAGCCCGCCAAATAACAGGCTCAGAGATACAGCCGCAAAGACCACACCGGCATTTGACTCCTTTAACCTACTCCACATCCTGCTCCCCCCTCTCCTGTACAATCCCGGCCATCAGCAACCCTATTTTTTCCTCCGACAGTTCCCCGGCCTTCACCTCCCCGGAGATTTTTCCTTCGTACATCACAAGCACCCGGTCACTCAGCAGCATTATCTCCGAGAGTTCATTCGACACCAGCAGCACCGCTTTCCCCTGATCCCTCATCCTGGCAAGATGGCTGTGGATAAACTCCATTGCCCCGATGTCCACGCCCCTTGTGGGCTGTGAGGCAATCAGGCACCGGGGGTTGAGATTGTATTCCCTGGCAAAAATAAGCTTCTGCATATTTCCTCCTGACAATGCGCTTCCCTTCGCCCTGTAGCCTGGAATCTTAATTTTAAATTCCCTGACCATGTCCTCCAGTTCCTGCAAGGCTTTTTTCCTGGAAATCAGGGCATGGCGGTTAATCTCCGGCTTCCGGTAGGTAGTCATCAGGAAATTGTCCTCAATCGTCGCATCCGGGGCGGAGCCTTCCCTCTGACGGTCTTCCGGAATATGCCCCAGCCCCATGGCCCTGCGCTGCCAGGGCGATGACTTTGTCAAAACCTCCTGGCCGTCGATCTCAATCCTTCCTGCATATTCCTGGTTAATGCCGGAAATAACTTCAATCAGTTCCGTCTGGCCATTCCCCTGCACACCCGCAATCCCCACAATCTCCCCATAGTGGACATCAAAGGACACGTCATTGACCACCATCATCCCATCGTCATTCTTACATCGGATATTCCTGACACCCAGGGCCTTCCCGCCAATTTTCGCCTCCTGCCTGTCGATGTGAAGCAAAAGCCCCCTCCCGATCATCATCCTGGCAAGTTCCTGCTCATTGGTATCTTTGGTGAACACATGCCCCGTCACCCGCCCGTCCCGCAAAACGGTCACTTCATCCGTCAGCTGCATGACCTCCGACAGCTTATGGGTGATCAATATAATGCTGGCGCCCTGATCTCTCAGGTTCTTAAGCGTCACGAAAAGTTCCGTGATTTCCTGGGGGGTCAGCACAGCGGTAGGTTCGTCCATAATCAATACATCGGCTCCCAGATAAAGGGCCTTTAAAATCTCGACCCTCTGCTTTAAGCCAACCGGGAGATCTTCCACCTTCGCATCCAGATCCATATCAAAATTATATTTTCCGCATAAAAGGCCAATCTCTTTCTTTGCCCTCCTGATATCCACAAAGCCATATTTCAGGACCGGGCGCCCCAGGATAATATTTTCCACAACAGACATGGAATTAACTAGCGTAAAATGCTGATGCACCATCCCGATCCTGCAATTGATGGCATCCCTGGGGGAATGGAAAACCACCTGCTTCCCGTTGATCCAGATCTCGCCCTCATCCGGCCTGTACATCCCATATAATTGCTTCATCAGCGTCGTCTTACCGGCCCCGTTCTCCCCCACAATCCCATGGATGGAGTTCTTCCTGACTGAGATTGTAATATGGTTGTTGGCAACGGTTCCCGGAAAAGCCTTTACGATATCTTTCAGTAGAACAGCATCCTCCATGGAGCACCCCTTTTCCTTTCCTGCTGATTTTTGTGAACCCACAGCAGCCTGGCCTGGCAGGCTGCTGTCCAAAACCTATGTCATGGCCTCCCGGCCTGCTATTCCAGGGTGGCAATCACTTCCTCGTATGAGGGCATGGACTTCACCACAATCTCCCCGGATTTGATTTGTTCCGTAACTTCCTCCACCTTATCCCGCACCTCCTGGGGAATCTCGCACTGGGACTCATCCGCCAGCTTGCAATAAGCATACCCGTTCTCCAGGGTAAGCACCTTAAGCCCCGGCTCAAAGACCCCGTCATTCCAGTCAATAACCAGATCCTTTGCCGCCGTATCCCAGGCTTCATAGTGGGAAGCCAGCACCTGCCCTGGCAGCCTGTCATTGTTATCATCCGTGCAGCCCATCACATAATAGCCCTCGCCCATTTCCTTGGCTGCCTCATAAAGCCCAAGGGCGCTTTTTCCCCCGGAGCCCCACAGCACGTCAACCCCGTTCTGGTAATGCACCAGTGCAAGTTCCTTCGCCTTTGCCGGATCCTCAAAGCTTCCGATCCAGCTTGTCTGCACTTCAATATCCGGGTTCACATACTCAATCCCTTCCAGGTATCCGTCCAGATACCGGTGGGTATCCGGATTATCCACGCCGCCTACAAAGGCAACCTTATTATTCTTCGTCGTCATAGCCGCCAGAACCCCCATCACAAAGGATGACTGCTGCTCATAACAGCAAACCCCCTCCAAGTTGTCCCCCTTGGTGGCACAGATAGCATGGATAAAAGAGACATCCGGGTTCTGCTTCGCCACAGCCTTTACCGAATCAAGCAATTCCGGAAATACCGCGAAAATCAGGTTGTATCCTTCGCTGATCATCGCCTGCATGCTCTCTTCATATTCCCCCTTCTTAGCCTCCACCACATGGACTTCGATTCCTGCTTCGTCGCACCCTGCCTTAATCCCCCGGTATACGATATCCACCGGGCCGTCGTCCCCGAGCCTCTGGGAAGTAATGTAGGCAACCTTGTTCACGCCTTTGCCCTCTTCTGCTTTCTTCCCCGCCGGCTCCTCCTTTGCCCCATCTGCTTCCCCCTGGGTAACCGCCGGCGCCGTGGGCGCCTCATTCACCTTCTGGCATCCCCCTAAAGCCATAACAGCAACACATGCAGCAGCCAGCAATGCAATTCTTCTCTTCATCTTACTCCCTCCTTATACGTTCTTCATAACTCCTTGCAGCTATTCTAACCATAGCCGCCGAAAATATAACTATTACTTTGTAATCGTTTACAAACGTAATGATAACACATGTTCCAGGCACTGTCAACATATATTTCGATTATTTTTTTCTATTTTTATGCATTTTACTCTATTTATTTGTTTTTTAAACCATCTTTCTCTATCTTCCTTTTTGTGTTCCCGCCATTTTCACTCGCTAAATTGTAATCGTTTTTATTGCTTTTTTAACAAATCCATGCTATAATAGGAACACTCAGAAAATATGCTGCCAAAAAGCCGCAAAGGAGGGACGGGGAAAGGCCTGAAAGAGCCGCCCCTCCCCGCCACCATAAAAAGCAAAGGACCCCTCATGAACATTCACGAAATCGCCAAACAAGCCAACGTATCCATTGCAACCGTTTCCAGAGTCCTGAACAACAAGCCAAACATCAGTCCCAAGACCTACAAAAAGGTTATGGACGTGCTCAGGGAAACCGGCTATAGCCCGAACGCCATCGCACGCGGGCTGAAACACAATTCCATGAACATGATCGGCATCGTGGTGGATGATATCCGGAACCTATACCGCGCCCATGTGATATACCATCTGGAGGATCTCCTGAGCCGGCAGGGCTATACCACCATTGTCTTCAACGCCTGCACAAAGGGGGAGACCCTGTTTTCCTTGCTGTCCCAGCATCAGTTCGACTCCCTCATTTTTGTGGGTTCCTCCCTGAGCACCCAGGATGTCAGCCATTTTATTGCTTCCAGCTGTTCCCAAAAGCCCGTATTAATGTTCAACGGGTATGTTGGCCTGCCCAATGTCATCTCCGTCATCTGTGATGAAGCGCGGGGGATGCAGATGATGGCAGACCACATTTACCGCACAGGGAAACGCCGGTTTTTGTATGTCAACTACGGACAGAACCTTGCCAGCCAAAGGAAATTATCCGGCTTTCGCGGCAAACTTTCAGAATTGAACCTGGAATTTTCCGACAGCCATGTATTTGAAGCCCCCAGCGATGACTTTGAGGGGGGCTGTAAGGCCGGACAGGCCATCATTGACAGCGGCATCCCCTTTGATGCCGTGCTTTGCAGCCTTGACCTCCCTGCCATGGGGGTGATCCAGGTTCTTCGCCAGTACGGATACTCGATTCCGGCAGATGTCTCCGTCAGCGGCTTTGACAACCTTATCTATGGCAAACTTACCCCGCCGTTCCTCACCTCTGTGGACGGGAAAATCCAGGAACTGGCTGATATCGCCGTGGAAAAGCTTGTGGCCGCTTTAGCCGGGGAAGAGGTGAGCCACGAACCTTACAGCATCTCTCCCTCCCTGTACCTTGGGGGTACTACCTAAAGTATGCCTTTGGGAGATTTGGGAAGCTATACCAGAAACAGATTCCCGGGCGCTGCCTAAAACGCACCCTTAAGAAGCATCACCCACCCAGAAAGGAGGCACTCCATGTTTGACCTGCTCATGAAAAACGGGCTCGCTGTCACCCCTGCCGGTCCCCGAAAGCTGTCCATCGCCGTCAGGGACGGGAAAATAGCAGGATTGTTCGACCCGGAATCCCAAATCCCTGCCAGGGAGGTTTTTGATTTCACAGGGAAGATCATCTTCCCGGGCCTGATCGATTCCCACGCCCATGTAACCTACTGCGGGGATTTCTTCTCCGGATCCCGCACAGCCGCCAGCGGCGGGGTCACCACCCTTGTGGAAATGCCCCAGTCCGGCCATCTTCCCTCTGTTTTTGACAAGAACGTCCTTTCCGGGCGGATCGCCTCCATCCATGAGGAATCTGTCGTTGACTGTGCACTGTACGGAGGGGTCAGGGCCGGCCAGTTAGAGCACATCGAAGAATTAGTAAAAGCCGGGGTTGCCGCCTTCAAGGTATTCCTAAGCGATGCCGGGGATTATGGCTCCTTCGACGATGCCAGCCTTCTTACGCTTTTGCAGGCTTCCCACAGATACCATTGCCTGGTTGCCGCCCATGCAGAATCCCAACCCATCTGCACCATGGAAACCAAACGCATGACAGATGCCCAAAAGGGCGCAGAAGGCAACAGCAGCAGCCGCCCGGTAATCTCCGAAATCCTGGCAGTTACCCGCCTCTGCACCCTTGCCCTCCACGAGCATGCCCGCGTCAGCATCTGCCACATTTCTTCCCGGCAGGTGGCAGGCGTCATTCAGGAATTCCGCCAGAAAGGCCTGCAGGTCTATGCCGAGACATGCCCCCACTATCTGCTCCTGAACAGTGATGACGTGGCCAGGCACGGTGCCTGGGCCAAATGCGCCCCGCCCATCCGCAGCCAAAAGACTGTGGACAGCCTGTGGGAAAGCGTGTGTGAGGGGGAAATCGATATGATCGGCAGTGACCATGCAACCTACTCCGACGCCCAGAAATCCGCCGGCAGCTTCTGGTCTGCCCCCGGAGGCTTCCCCGGCCTCGATCTCATCCTGCCCGGCCTCTACGATGAGGGCGTCTGCCGACGCGGCCTTTCCCTCAGCCGCCTGGCACAGATCACCGCATCCAATCCTGCCAGGATATTCGGCCTGGACTACTGCAAAGGCAGCATCGAGATCGGAAAGGATGCTGATTTTGCCATCCTCGCCCCGGCTGTCCGTTGGGAATTCCATGCCTCCGATACCTTTTACGACACAAAATCCCCACATTACCCTTACGAGGGAAGAATATTCCAAGGCAAGGTAGACAGCACCTTTGTGCGGGGAAAGCAGGTCTGGCAAAAGGGAAAAATCCTGGTAAACCGCCATGGGAGATATGTCCCCTCCCGCCGTTAACCTGCCATCCATTTACAAACACCCTAAAGGAGCCCCCATGCATACCGATATCCCTCCCGAAATTTTCAATTTTATCTGTGTTGTCGTGTCACCTGCCATCCTGCTCAAAACCATTTATGAATTCTGGCTCTGCCTGCGTTCCAGATCCTGGCGGGGCACCGCCACTGCCACCATAACAGAAGTAAAGAAAGATTACTATATCAAGAGAGGAGGAAGGAAATCCTGGTATGAATTCCCCATAATCTCCTATACTGCCAACGGAACTTCCTATACCACCGATTACTCCCGCAGGCAAAAATCCCTTGGCTCTTACCACCTTGGCCAAACCATCCCCCTCCGATATGATGAAAATGACCCAAGGAATTTCATCTTTGAGGATGAATATGCACATTCAAACTCTTATATTGACCTTATTTTACTTACAGCGCTGTGCCTCTTTGTCTGTTATCACGCTGCTTGTTCCATCGCAGGCTACTACCTGGATAACCATGACTTCCTCTTTGAGCAGGAAACATGGGCCGCCCTTGAGGATCCCTTTTCCCTCCATCAGGACAGCAGTACACCCTACCGGTCCCTCTATAGTATGAAAGACCAAATAGAGGAAACCATCCATAACTTCCATGGAATAGACCAAAAAATCCGCAAAAGCATCCTGGGTAAAAAACGCCGGGAAACCTACCTCAGCCAATATCAGCAATCTGCCATCATTGCCTCCCGCTCCCTGGCAGACACCTACAGCCCATCCCTTGCGGAGGCCTTTGTCACCTGTGGGCTGGACGGCGAACAGGATCTCCTCTGGCAGTCCATATATTGTGGCCTGCTAAATGAGATTTGCCCCGCTGCCTCCCCGGAAACCCCCACCTATTCTCTCGATGAACTGATGTTTATGGCAGATGTTGCCCCCTACATCCTCTCCTCCAATCCCCCGTACAGTACTGCACCGGAGGAATGCACTGGCATAGAACTGGCTTTCGCCTACGCCAAACTCTATGCCGCCGCCTCTGCCCTGCCCTGCCAAAAAAGCATCATCGATAAAATAGAGCAAGGCTTCCCCAATTACGTCCCTGTCTACATAGAACGGGTCAACCAGCACCTCCAAAAATATGGCAGCAGTTCCGAAACTCCATTGGATCCCGAAGCCATCCTCGCTGTCTTCACCTACATGACATCACGGTATCAGGGCAAAGACTCTTTCCCCGATGTCCTGTGGCAAGGCTCTGTATTCGCCTACGAGCACATGCATTCCCGCTTACAGGCAGACCCGGCTCTCCAAAACCAGGAACGCTTCCAGGAAGAGAACAATCCCCTCTCCGATTTTGAGCCACGAATAGGCGCAGAAGGGTTTTTTCGCTCCAAAGAGGAATACTACAGACGCAACAGCCCTCTCGATTATCTCCATGAGTGGCGGTCTTTTATCCGTTTTTTGGAGTGAGTTAATTATACGAGGGGGTACGCCTTGGAAGAAGGGGCGGGGGCATCGTTGACTGATGAGAACGCAGCAGATGGAAATTTAGACAAGTGAAACATGTGGCTAATTAGTGTGGGTCATACTAAGCAAATGTAAAAGCAGTTGTTATCAGAAATGTGGCTTGTAGTAAAGGTGGCAAACCTTTATAAAGTATGGTATACTGTGAAAACAAAGCAATATGACGCAGCTGCCGCTGGGCCGCTATCATCAAGGAGTACATAATGAAGGACAAAAAAAGAGCCAACAGGCCAGATAAGGATGACATTTTTGAGAAAGATTACCAAAAGATCCGGCAGATCCAGCCCCGTGCCAGTGAGGGCAATGGCCGCACCCCCCGCCGCGGGGAGGATCCCTTCCGGCAGCCGCAGTCAAAAAGCCGGCAAAGAAAAAAGGCACCCTTCCTGGCCAAAGCTGCCGCTCCCCTGCTGGCGCTGGCAATCGGCACGGCGGCAGGACTTGGGGGAGGTTACTGGCTGTGGGGCTATGAACGCCCCTACACCGTCAATCTCAAAGAAATCCAGGCGCCGTCCTGGGTTGAGCAGGAATTTATCCGCAAGAACCTGTTCTCCCGTCCGGATGTAACCTTGAAGCAGGTCAACAATATTGTGATCCATTATGTGGCCAATACCAACTCCTCCGCGGCCGCCAACCGCCGATACTTTGACAACCTGGCTGACCAGGATCCGCAGCAGCCCGGCACCGTCGGCGGCAGCCATTTTATTGTGGGCCTGGAAGGGGAGGTTCTCCAGATCATTCCCCTCTCTGAGATAACCTATGCTGCTGCCCCGCGCAATTTCGATACCATATCCATCGAGGTCTGCCATCCGGACGACACCGGTAAATTCAGCCAGCCTACCTATGACTCCCTGGTCCGGCTGACTGCCTGGCTCTGTAATGAGCTGGATCTGTCCTCTAACGACCTGATCCGCCATCATGATGTTTCCGGTAAAAACTGTCCCAAATATTATGTGGAACATGAAGACGAGTGGAAGCAATTCAAAAAGGACGTAAAAGCCGCTATGAAGTAGGCGGCAATCCTCAACGCCCGTCAAGGAAACCCTCCCCATAGGTTTCCTTTGTCTCTGACACTACCACAAAGGCATGGGGGTCATGGGCGTAGGCAATCTCTTTTACGAGATAGAATTGCTTGCGGTCAATGACACACAGCAGGGTTTCCCCTTCTTTTTTGCTATATCCGCCCACGCTTTTGAAAAAGGTGGTTCCCCTGTTCAGTCGTTCCATGATTTCATCCGCAATTTCCCTGTTCTTTTCGGAATGAATCAGTACCATGGCACCCTTGTTCATTCCATAAAGCAGGGCATCGATGGTCTGGGTGGTGGCTACCATGGAGATCAGTCCATAGAGGGCGGCCTCCAGTTTCCCGAATACCAGCACCGAGGAGCCGATTACCACCACGTCAACCATCATTAATGCATATCCCGTGTGCATGTAAGGGAAACGCTTCTGGAGAAGCTTTGCCAGGATATCTCCGCCGCCGGTGGTGGAATCCCGCATAAAAATCAGCGCCATCCCTACTCCTACCAGGATTCCCCCAAAGACGGAGGAAATCAGCTTATCCCCCACATATTGGGGAATAAGCGGCGTCACCAGGCCATCCAGCACCAGAGTCATGACCAGGACTGTGCGGATGGTCTTCCAGGTCATCCTCCGGTTCAGGCACACATAAGAACTGGCCAGAAGAGGGATGTTCAGCACCAGGGTCATAATACCTACCGGCAGCTTTGTCAGATGGTTGATCAAAATCGCCATGCCTGACACCCCTCCCGGCGCAATCATGCAAGGCTCTATGAAGCACCATACCCCCAATGCCTGCAGAAATGCCCCTGCAAAATCATAAGCCGTATCCTTCATTTGTACCTTACCAATGATCCTGTCCTTCATCTGTTCCCAAGATCTCCTTTCCTGTTACATTTCCGCTTCGCTCCTTAAACATCTTTCCCCATCTGTGCTTATGCTATCATATCTTGTTTGAAATGTAAATGAAAGGCAGAGCCCTGGGCTAAGATCTGCCCCGGCTGCTGCCTTTCTCTTTGCTTCTAAGTTTGTTTCTAATTTTCCTCTGCCAGAATCTTATTCATATCCTCCGTAATCTTAGCGCATGTGTCTGCCATGGATGCATTTCCGTTCCAGGCATCCCGCAGATCCTCGGAAATCTGGTTTTCCCAGGCAACCGTGGTTTTGCTATAAGGGCGGAACACCACATCTTCCCGCATATCCAGATAAGGCTGCAGGTCAAAGAGGTCCGTGTTGTTCTTCCATCCCTCGGAAACGCCGTCATAAGCGGACATGGATACCCCCAACTCGGCCTGGCGTTCCTGTCCCTCCTTAGAGCCGAACCACTCTACCAGCTGCCATGCAGCATCCGCATTTTTCGTGTTGGCATTGACTGCCCATCCAAGGCCGTTATAGATGGATACCCTCCTGCCGGTTTCCGCATCCTTCGGAAGCACCGTTACATCACAATTCGCAGTCACATATTCATTTTCCTTGATCGGCGCGATCATCCAGGAACCAAAGGGCAGCATAGCAATCTTTCCAGAGTAGAACAGCACATCATTCCCCGTCTCGGACATGGTAGCAGCGGAAGGCATCGCATCCTTTACCAGCTTTTCCACATATTCCATGGCCTTGATGGTATCCGGGTCATCAAAACCTGATTTCGTCTTATCCTCACTGATCACGTGTCCTCCCATGGCGTACACCATATTCATCCACCCATCCTGGTTGTTGGTAGGGTTCATGGCAGTTCCAAACTGGCTCCCATCTTCCTTTGTCAGCTTGACTGCTGCCTCATAATAATCATCCCATGTCCAGCTTTCATCCGGATAAGCCATCTCTGCCTCATCAAACATGGTCTTGTTATACCAAAGGGCAATGGTGTCAATATCCTTGGGGACCGCATAGGTTTTTCCCTCATTCTGGTATAATGTACGGATATCCTCCGGGAATTTATCCATATCCAGTTTCTCACTGCCGGCAATCCGGTCTGTCAGGTCCATCAGAATCCCATTTGACATATAGCGGTATGCCTCATTGGAATGCATCCAGAACACATCCGGGAGTTCACCTCCGGTGGCACCTGCTTCCAACAGCGCCCAATACTGATCCCAGTTAATGACCTGGATTTGCGCTTTATTGCCTGTGGCCTCCGTAAAATCGGCAATAATGGCATCCAGCCCGGCCTTCTGCCCATTGTCCCAGATCGCCACGGTAAGTGTGTCGCTGCCGCTACCCTCTGACTTTCCCCCGGAACCGGAATCACTTCCTGTCCCTGCCGAGCCTGAACATGCGGACATAGACAGAATCAATGCTGCCAGAGCGGCGCCTGCTGCTGCTTTCTTCATGGTCCTTTTCATAACATACCCTCCATCTTTGTGTTGGTGTACTTCCGGAAACCCTTTTCCCTTGGGAAGCACCTTATTTTTTTCTGATGCCCTTATTATCGGTTCCAGGGGAAGGAAACGGTAGGAGGGAATGTAATTTATATCGGTGAAAATGTTAAGTAATTGCAGAATGAAAACAACCCCAAAAAGATAAAACCTATATTTCACCTTACTTTCAAAGCTTTTCTATCTAAAAGCACTTTTCTTTTTGATTGATTTATGTTATGTATAAGGATAAAGGGAAGGAGGATTTCCATGGAACATGCAGATGTGTTGGTGCCGGGAAGACGGCTGTTTGAAGATCTGTATTTTTGCGGGGGTGGCAGGTCAGTCTGCCTTCCCGGGCACAGCTTTGGCCCTGATGTGCGTTTTAATTACCTGATCCACTATATCATTTCCGGAAAAGGGATCTTTGAGACGGACAGCCAGCGGTATCCCCTGTGCCAGGGGCAGGCATTCCTGATCAAACCTGGTGTTTCCACCTTTTACCAGGCCGATACCGACGAGCCCTGGAATTATCTCTGGATCAGTTTCCAGGGCCGTCTGGCAGACCAGGTTGTACGGGATCTGGGAATCGGGCATAAACATCCCGTATTCTCTTGTGAGAATGGCAGCTTGCTGGTGGAGATTATGGACCGATTGTTTGCTGCCTCTGGTTCCGGGTCATCCCTGTACCAGCATTCTCAGCTGCTGGCCTTTCTGCATGTCCTTGCCGGGCAGCCGGGAGCCGGACAGAATACAGGCAGCCTTAAAAACCGGGCCAATTACCATATCGACCGGGCACTGGCCTTTATCCGGGCTAACTATTCCAACCATTTAAATGTGTCTGATATCGCCAACTACCTGGGAATCAGCCGTGTATACTTGTTTACCCTGTTTCAGGAACATATGGGGCAATCCCCCCAAGAGTACCTGTCCAGCTTCCGCCTTGGCTGTGCCAGGGAACTTCTGACCACCACAGCCATCCCAATCAACGAGGTTGCACTGCTATGCGGCTATAAAAATGCCGGGGTATTTGCCAGTGCTATAGATACCATTTCTTATTCCTGTGGCTATGAGGATCCGGCTGTCTTTTCCCGCGCCTTTAAGAAAAAATACCGTATGGCCCCCTTATCCTACCGTGCCGCCCTTTTGCAGAACCTGCCATCCCCCCGCTAACCCTTCCCGGTTACTACACCATCTCGGCAGCCACCCTCTCCAGTTCCTCACGGATCCGGATATGCTGTGGGCAAGCCTGCTCACATTTGCCGCACTTAACACATTCCCTGGCACGTTTCCGGCCGTGCCCGGCCACCATCCATTCCTCCTGCCGTTTGGCAGCCGCCAAATCACCATACAAGGTCAGGTAATTCATCGCCGTAAAGGAACCCGCTATCCCGATATCCTGGGGGCACACCTTGGCACAATAATTGCAGCTGGTACAAGGGATCAGCGGAATCTTTGCCAGCGCTTCCCGTGCCGCTTTTAAAGTATCCTGCTCCTTCTCTGACAGATGGGTGAATCCCTTCATATAAGAAAGATTGTCCTCCATCTGCGCTAAGCTGCTCATGCCGGACAGAACCGTAATCACGCCCTCCAGGCCTGCCGCAAATCGGATCGCCCAGGAGGCATAGGAGGCTTTTTCGTCCGCTTCCCTGAAAATCTCAGCCACCGGCTCCGGCGGATTGGCCAGCATCCCTCCCTTGACCGGCTCCATGATAATCACCGGCTTGCCATACTTTCTTGCTGTCTCATAACACCTCCGGGACTGGACTGCCGGATTCTCCCAGTCCCCGTAATTGATCTGCAGCTGGACAAACTCCATCTCCGGATGTGCTTTCAGGATCTCTTCCAGTTCCTCCGGGGTAGAATGGAAGGAAAACCCCACATGGCGGACCAGGCCTTCCTGTTTCTTCTCCTGCACAAAACTCCAAATATCGTAATCATCAAAGAAATGGGTTCTTGATTCCCCCAGGTTATGCAACAGGTAAAAGTCAAAATACCCGGCCCCTGTCTGTTTTAAGGAAGTCTCAAACTGAGCCACTGCCTCCTCCCTTGTCTTACAGTTGATCCAGGCCGCATTCTTGGTGGCCAGCTGGAAGGACTCCCGGGAATAGCGTTCCACCAATGCCTGCCGGATCGCATCCTCGCTCCCCGCATATGCCCACGCCGTGTCAAAATAGGTAAAACCTGCCTCCATAAAGCGGTCTACCATCTGTTTGGTCTGTTCCACGTCGATCTCCTTTTCCTTCATCGGCAGACGCATCAGCCCAAACCCCAGTTTTTTAATCTCTTCGCCCAAATAAGCCATATTAACCCTCCTTCTTTTCTTGTGCCTTTATTTCCCCGCATCCCGGTAAGACTCCCAACTCAGTTTTTTATTCTCGTTCACATCCAACAGCCCAAAAGCATAATTCTGGTCAATCAGAACCTGCTCGTCCGTCAGGCGGTTCAGCATAAATGCCTCCACATAAGGATTTGCTGCCGCTGCCTGGTACGCCTCTGCAATACATTGTGCCTGGAGTTCCTGGCACTCCCCGCCATGGGCCGGGGAAAGGGAGGTAAAGCCCTGTTCTGACAGGATCAGGTGGCGCACCGTCCCTGCCGGGGACAGCATGTCCGCCTGTCCCATATAATCGGTGAGGACATGCAGGTTTTTCAGATTGATAATGTAGGTGTCGCCGCGTTCCAGGGCATGGCGGTCATCGCTAAACACCGGGCTGTCAAATTCCTCCGGATACGCATGCCAGGCAATCCCATAATCCGTATCCCTCAGCAGGCTGTTCAGACGCGGCAGCATATCCATAACGCCAAATTTTAAGCCTGCAACCTGTCCCGTATTCCATCGGAAATCAAAAGGGATATACACCCGTGCCAGGCTGTTGGAGGCCTTGATGGAATCATACCAGGTGCGGAAAGCCAGCGCATAATGGGTACAATATGTATCAATATCCATAGGACCGATATAATTCCATGCTTGTCCGTCGTTGACCTCATTGCCGATCACCCAGTTGGACACCAGGTTCCTAAACCTGCCTGTGACGCGGTCAGCCGCAGCACGTGTCGCCGCCAGCCCCTCATCATCCAGCGTATCAAAGGCATAATAATTTGCCCCTGACGGCTCTGCCACCGGAAGCAGGGATGGATGATAAGCCGAAACCTCCCAATCATTCAGCACGATAACCGTCACAGAAATATCCGCCCTTTTCAAGGCATTCAGGTAACTCTCATAAGCATTCATCCTATCTGCCTGGTATGCCCACGACATGGGGAAATTCGTAATCACCTGTGAAACCCCCAGTTCAGCGGCCTTGGAAACCTCCGGTTCCCCATTAATCAAAACCCCCTTGATATCCTTTGGCTCCTTATAATAATCCGCACAAGCCTCCATAGGCATAGACAAACAAACTGCCGCAGCAGTAAAAACCGCTATCATTCGTCCCTTCACCTTCATCACCCTGTTTCTCCTTTGCAATTTTTTTCATTATATCAAATTCCATCCCCCCTGACAACCAATCCTGTCCCCATTTCCTCTGTCCCGTCTGTTAGCAAGTTCATAGCACAGCCACATACCTCTTCATACGGAAAAAGGCAAAGCCCCAATAACCGGCTTTGCCTTTTCTCTCTTTTCACGTTCTTAAAATGTCAGTACTCCCAGCACCAGCCCTGCCAGCAAACATATCGCACTCACACCCCAAATCCAGAAAAAGCTGTTCTTGATATGGTCTTTGATCTCCACACCGGCCAGACCCACTCCCAGGAAGGTGGCTGGCACCACCGGGCTGATAAAGGTGGCGCAGTTCCGGCACACCACCATGGTAATTGCCGTATGCACCGGATCCACACCGAACTGGTTCCCCACACCGATCAGCACTGGCAGCAGCCCATAGAAATAGGAATCCGTGCAGAACAAAAGAGTGAGCGGCACAGACATGATCCCGATAATCAGCGGCAGGAAGCGCCCCATAGACTGAGGAATAAAAGATGCCAGCACCGTTGCCATATGGTTCATGATCTCGCTGTCCTCCAACACACCCAAAAACACGCCGGCAGCCAAAATCGTGGAGGCCATGGTAAGGGCAGGCCCCGCATGAGATTTAATGATTTTCCCCTGGAGTTTGGCTCCCGGATAATTTACCAGCAAGGCTACCACGCACCCTATCATAAACGTATAGTAGGAAGGAACATCCAAAAAAACCAGTGCCACAATAATAATCAGTGTCCATACTACATTAAAAGCAAACATCTTCGGCCTTGCTAAATCATTGGAGGCAGATGCCTCTGCCAATTCTTCTGAATCCTCCGTTTCATCCAGTACTAATGTACTGTTTTCGCCGGCTCCCCGCTTTTTCTCCACAGTTCCCCAGAAAAATGCGGTAAACAATGCAATGGCAATCCCTACCAGCTGCATGGGCAGAAGCCGCATCCACAATGTATTTGCCTCAATCTCCAGCACGGAAGCCGCCCTCATCGTGGGTCCTCCCCATGGCATCAGGTTCATGACCCCCATAGCCGTCACACAAATCAGAAGAAGTGTGGTGGGACGCATTTTCAGCCTCTTATACACCGGAAGCATAGCGGGGATGGTAATCAGGAATGTGGATGCACCGCCGCCATCCAGGTGGCCGATCATGGCAATAATACAGGTCATAAACGCGACTCCAACCACATTGTTCCCCACCCGCTTCATCAGGGCATTGATGATCCGGTCAAACATCCCCACATCGGACATAATCCCGAAAAACAACACGGAAAAGATAAATAGCGCCGCCGTCGAATGGACCCCTTTCACACCTGCGGAAATAAAATCCCCCATCTCCTCAACGGTAAATGTCCCGGTCAGAACCAGGATCAGCCCAGTAACTGTGGACACCCCGATAAATGCAATGGCTGGTACGGTCACATTCCTCAGCAACAGTACAATAATCATGATGATTGTTGCAAACCCCAAAAATGCAAGCATGGTTTCATTCATGGTCTTTCCCTCCTCTTTTTCTGTTCATCTTATGAGAAGAGTATAGACCCCAAAGCTTACACCCATCCTGGCATTTTCTTAATTTCTGTTAAGGTTCCCCTTACAGGTCATTAAGGCTCTCTTTCAGGGCCCCCAATATAGAAGATAAGGAAACCGGCTTGTCAATATACGCATCTACAAACCGGCGTTGCTTTGCTTCCACCAGTTCCCGCGTCACACGGTCCGCCATGACAATCATTACCATGCCCGGATATTTTCCCTGAAGCGACATACAAAAATCCACCCCGCTTTGGCCGGCAATCTCCTGCTCTGCCACCAGCGCGTCAAAGCCAGTCCCCTCCTTCCCTGCCCTGGCCTTCCCGCCCTGGCCTCCCTCCGCCGTTTTGCCCCCATCTCCTTCCCCCTGCAGTGCTTCCCGTGCCTCTTCAAATCCCATCCGGCACTCCAGGGATATCTTGAGCCTCACAGCATCCTTTTCCAAGAGCCGCAGTACCTTCGGGTTATCATCCACCACCAGGATCCGCAGGTTCTCCCTGCCCTTCCTTCCCTCTTCTTCAGCTAAACCGGTTCCTGCCCCCAGTTGCCCCTCCCCCTGTTCATTGACCGGCAGATAGAGGGAAAATGCACTTCCCTTTCCCGGTTCGCTCTCCACAAAAAGGCCGCCCTTATGGGAACTGATGATCTGTTCCACCAACGCCAGCCCCAGGCCGGTTCCTTTGCCTCCTTTTTTCGTGGTAAAGAAAGGATCAAAAATCTGGTTCATGGTTTCCCTGCCCATCCCGCAGCCATTATCCCGGATTTCAATGCCGATATACCGGTTCCAGTTTTCCAGTACCGGAAAAAGATGGCAGCTGGCAGGATCCAGCTTTTCCAGGTCATCCCGCCCTGCCACCCATGCCCGGATCCGGATTCTTCCCTCCCGGCGGTCAATCGCATGGATAGCATTCACACAGATATTCAAAATCACCTGGTTCATCTGTGTCTCATTGCACAAAATATGCGCCCCTCCCAGATTGACCTCTTCCTCCAGCCGGATATTCGACGGGCAGACAGAACGCACCATTTTGAGTGCCCTGGACAGCACCCTGGTCCCCTCCATATCCTTATAAGCAGTCTCCATATTCTTTCGGCTCAGGGAAGAAATCTGCTGGATCATCTCCTTGGCCTTTGCCGACGCCTCATAGATCTCCAGCGCACTGTCATAGGAATCCGACCCTTCATCCAGTTCCAGCAAAAGCAAATCCGCATATCCCATAATCGGCGTCAGCAGGTTATTAAACTCATGGGCAATCCCCCCTGTCATGGTACCCATGATCTGCAGACGCTGCTGGTGTGCAATGGCCTCCTCGCTGCGGTGCATTTCCTCCAGCAGGCGGTTCAGTTCAGTCAAATAGGCAATCTGTTCTGTATCCCTTTGCTTTTGCAGGAACATCCGCACAATATACCAGGCCATGGCAACCATAACCAGGAAAAATGCCAGGAACAAGAGCACCAGCCGAAGTACTCCTTTTGCAACCGGGATATAGATATCATCATAGTCCATCACCGCGCTCAAGATCAGGAAATCTTCCCCCACCTGCACCGGGCAGTAAGCACTGATTTTATGTACCCGCGGATAGCCCTCCTTTGTCCACCAATAAGAATAATATTCATCCACCCCTGCCTGTCCTTCCTTCTGATGGCCGATCATCCTTCTGAGGCTCTCTAAGTCCAGTCCCTCATACATCTCCATCCTCCCCCCGATCACCTCAATCCCCCACTGTGCCCGTTCGGGATGCATCAGGATAATCCCATCCCTGTCCTTAAGAACCATGTAACCATTGGTCCCCACCTGCAAGCCGCGCACCAGGTTCTGGTAATACCGTTCCAGGCTGAGGACAATAGAAAAAGCCCCTTCCCCCACAATCTCCTTTTTCAAAATCAGACACATCTCCCCATTATCCATTTCTGCCATCCCCAGGCTTTTCTGCCCATCTATCCTGCTGGATGAATACTCCTGCCGCACTCCTGTGCCTTTCGTGCTCCCAACCACCTCCCCCTTTGCCTTCTCCACAATCACATCATCCACAAAGGCGCTGTGGGTATCCACATATTCCCGCAGGCCATCCCACAAAGCCTTTTCCTCCCCATCCCCAGAGGCAGGGCCACCCAACGCCCTTCCGGCACAAACCCTTCTGGCCATCTGGTATATCTCTTCCAAATCCTCCCCATATCCCCTGATAAATACCTCCATGCCCTCCCCCAGGCTCTGCACCGTCAACAGCATCTGCTGCTTCTGGGTATCAATGATCGCGTCCCGGTAGTCATTCCAGATTCCTATCCCCACGCACAAGGCCACTCCCAAGACCGCTCCCAGCACCGGTACCAACACCCGCCCCACAGACCACACTCCGTACTGTCCTCCCATCTGCTTCCTTTCCACCCTCTTTGCCCTCCTCGGATACACTTGACTAAAGATTACCTTAATATTATAATATTTTCAATATTGCCTCTTCTTTTTTCAAAAATATTGTGCTCCACATACACCATGCTCCCCTGCAGGGAACAAAGTTCCGAAAGGAATCCTACCATGGCAGACAAGATATTAATTGTAGACGATGACCCGGCAATCCGCAAGCTTCTGGAAAAGGTCATGCACAGCAACGAGATGGAAACCAGCACCGCCGACAGCGGTGCCGCCGCACTGCGCCTTCTCTCTGAAAACACTTACGACCTGATCCTTATGGATATCACCCTTGGTGATATGGAAGGCTTTGAAGTCATCAAACAGCTGCGCAGCCAGGGAATCAAAACCCCGGTCATGATTGTCAGCGGACGAAATGAAGACTATGATTCCCTCTATGGCCTCTCCGTCGGCGCCGACGACTACATCACCAAACCTTTCCGCCCCGTCGTCCTGGGCGCTAAGGTTAAAGCATTGATCCGCCGCACCCGTGACATGGTCCTGGACAAGCCGGGCATATTAAAATGCGGCTCATTTTCCTACGATTATGGCAGCATGCGCTTCTATAAAGACGGAACCGAACTGATTCTTTCCACCCGAGAAGCCGCCCTCCTGCTTCTGTTTCTGCAGCATCCCGGCCAGGTTTACACCAAGGATATGATCTATGAACAAATCTGGGGCACCGATGTTGCAGTCGATGACAATGCCATCATGGTCTATATCAACCGCCTCCGTGGCAAAATAGAAGCTGACCGCCAAAAACCCTCCCACATCATAACCGTCCGGGGGCTGGGCTACCGCTTTACGCCATGACCCTCCGCCCCAGTTGACAATTCCCACCCCCGGTGCTAAACTTATTTCATTGAAAAGGAGACTAAACCATTATGTTAGACGGAAAAAAAGTATTATTCAGTGGAATGCAGGCAACCGGCAGCCTGACCCTCGGCAACTATCTGGGCGCCCTCAAAAACTGGGTCAGCATTGCAGACGAATATGAGACCTTCTATGGGGTTGTGGACATGCACTCCATCACCATCCGCCAGGATCCTGCGGAACTTCGCAGCCGGGCACGGACCCTGCTGACGCTTTACATTGCAGCTGGCCTGGATCCCGAAAAGAACTGCATCTATTACCAATCCCATGTCACCGGCCATGCGGAACTGGCCTGGATCCTCAACTGCTTCACCTATATGGGCGAATTAAACCGCATGACCCAGTTTAAGGACAAGGCTGCCAAGCATGCAGACAATATCAATGCCGGCCTCTTCACCTACCCGGTGCTGATGGCTGCAGACATTCTGCTTTACCAGTCCGATGTTGTCCCTGTGGGCATCGACCAGATGCAGCACCTGGAGATCACCCGCGATATCGCCCAACGTTTCAATGCCATTTATGGCGATGTATTTACCATCCCGGAGGCCTACATCGGCAAAGTAGGCGCCAAGATCATGAGCCTGCAGGATCCCTCCAAAAAGATGTCTAAGTCGGATGAGAACCCCAATGCCAGCATTTATCTGATGGATGACCCGGACACCATCATGCGCAAATTCAAACGGGCTGTCACTGACTCCGAGGCCTGTGTGCGTTACTGTGACGAACAGCCCGGCATCCACAACCTGATCGACATCTATTGTGCCTGCACCGGCAAAACCCCGGCTGAGACAGAGAGGGAGTTTGACGGCAAAGGCTATGGCGATTTCAAGGCTGCCGTAGGGGAATCTGTGGTAGATGTATTAAAGCCATTACAGGACCGTTTCGCCGACCTGAGCAAAAACAAGGATTACCTGAACGGCATTATCAAAAACAATGCCGAGAAAGCCCAATACTTTTCCAACAAGACGCTGCGGAAAGTACAAAAAAAGATCGGTTTCCCGGAACGGATCCGCTGATTTCAATGCTTTTCTCTTTATTAAAATACTTAACAAAACATTTTACAAAAACCATCCCGGAAGTTTCTTCTTCCCTCGGATGGTTTTTTTGTTCACGGAGAGGAACCAGGCAATAGAAATAATCCCCTTTCTCCCCGCATGGCGGCACCCTGACGCTCATACTCTTAATACAAAGACATTTCAGCACACCCTGCAGGCATTCATCCCCCTATGGCCTGCGGGGCGGGAGATTGTAGATGAACGATTGGTACCAAATCCCAAAAGAACTTATTCTCAAGGAAATGCAGGTGCCGGAGGGCGGGCTCAGCAGCCGTACCGCAGAGTCCATCCTGGCACAGGTAGGTGAAAATACCCTCACCGAGCAGACAAGGGAAAAAGCCTGGCAGGTTTTCCTGTCACAGTTCCAGGATCTGCTGGTGGTAATCCTGATTATCGCCGCCGTGATTTCTATGGTTTCCGGCAATGCCGAAAGCACTGTGGTTATTTTTGCCGTGATTATCCTCAATGCCATCCTTGGCACAGTCCAGCATCAGAAAGCCCAGAAATCTTTAGACAGCCTAAAGGCGCTGTCCGCCCCCTGGGCAAAAGTCCTCCGGGATGGAAAAACCATAGAGATTCCCTCCTCCCAGGTAGTGCCGGGAGATATTATGCTTTTAGAGGCCGGGGATATGGCTGTGGCTGACGGAAGACTGTTGGAATGCCACAGCCTCATGGTCAATGAAAGTTCCCTCACCGGGGAATCCGACAATGTGGAAAAACAGACCTCCGCCCTGTCCGGGAGCCAACTCCCCCCGGCAGACCAAACCAACATGGTATTTTCCGGTTCATTAATCACCGCAGGCCGGGGAAAAGCCGTTGTGACTGCCACGGGCATGAATACGGAGATCGGGAAAATCGCTGCTATCATGAATGCAACCGGGGAGAAAAAAACACCGCTGCAAATCAGCCTGGATCAATTCAGCGGCCATCTGGCGGCAGGCATTATGCTGATCTGTGCTTTGGTATTTGTCCTGGGCCTGCTTCGGGGGACCCCGGTGCTGGAAGCTTTAATGTTCGCAGTGGCCCTGGCCGTGGCTGCCATCCCGGAAGCCCTCGGTTCTATCGTAACCATCGTGCAGGCTATGGGTACCCAACGCATGGCCAAAGAACATGCCATTATTAAAGATTTGAAAGCTGTGGAAAGCCTGGGATGTGTTTCCGTTATCTGCTCTGACAAAACCGGCACCCTGACCCAGAACCGGATGAGCGTCCAGGAGATCTATACCGACAACCGTCTGATCCCCTTCTTCCGGCTGAACCCCTGCCATCCGGTACACCGGTATCTTCTCTATGCTGCCGTCCTTACCAACGATGCCGCTGCAGAAGGGCCCTGCACACCGCAGGCATCTGCCGGCAGTTCTTCCCCCCAGGCATCCGCTGCCTCCCCCCGCCGCTGGCTTGGTGATCCCACGGAAGCCGCCCTCTTAGAAATGGGGGAGCGGGCAAACGCTGATATCCCTTGGCTGCGCCGGGAATTCCCCCGTCTGGGGGAACTGCCCTTTGACTCCGACAGGAAGCTGATGAGCACCCTCCACAGGATCCATGATAAGAGAATCATTTTTACCAAAGGTGCCCTGGATGTCCTTCTTGAACGTTCCGAACATATACTTACCACTGCCGGCATCCGTCCCCTGACCGGTGCCTGGCGCCAACAGATACTAAGCCAGAACCAGGACTGGTCCTCCCATGGGCTGCGTGTCCTGGCCATGGCTTACCGGGAAATGCCGGAGGCACAGGAATTCAGTCTTGACGCGGAGCACGGCTATATTTTCCTTGGCATGGCAGCAATGATGGATCCCCCGCGGATGGAATCCCGGACTGCCGTACAAAACGCACGCCGGGCAGGCATCCGCCCGGTTATGATCACCGGAGACCACAAAATCACTGCCTCTGCCATCGCCCGCAGGATCGGCCTGTTCCAGGAAGGTGACCTTGCTGTCACAGGAACCGAACTGGATGCCATGGATGAAAAAGAACTGCAGCAAAATCTGAAAAGGATCTCGGTCTATGCCCGGGTTTCCCCGGAACACAAAATCCGCATTGTGAGCGCCTGGCAATCCCTGGGCAATATCGTCGCCATGACTGGCGACGGTGTCAATGATGCCCCGGCCCTGAAAAAGGCCGACATCGGCATAGCCATGGGGATCACCGGCACGGAAGTGTCCAAGGATGCCGCCTCCATGATCCTTACGGACGACAATTTTGCCACCATCATCCGCGCAGTGGCCAATGGGCGGAATGTATACCGCAACATCCGCCATGCCATCCAGTTTCTGCTCTCCGGCAATATGGCAGGAATTTTCAGCGTGCTTTATACCTCCCTGCTGGCCCTGCCCATGCCCTTTGCCCCGGTTCATCTGCTGTTTATCAATCTTCTGACAGACTCCCTGCCTGCTATTGCCATCGGCATGGAGCCCCAGGAAGAAGGGCTTTTGGATCAGCCTCCCAGATCCCCGGGGGAAGGGATCCTCACGCGGCAATTCCTTTCCGGCATACTGTTGCAAGGAGGGCTGATCGCTATTGGCACTATGGCTGCCTTCCATGTGGGGATGGAAACAGGGGGCGCCGGGACTGCCAGCACCATGGCCTTTGCCACCCTGACCCTGGCTCGCCTGTTCCATGGCTTTAATTGCCGGAGCGAACACTCCATTCTCCGTCTCGGCCTCTCCGGCAACCTCTGGAGCGTCATGGCTTTTGAGGCCGGAGTTGTCCTGCTGGCTGCCGTGCTGTTCTTCCCAGGCCTTCAGGTCCTGTTTGCGGTTGCCGACTTAAACCTGCGCCAGCTGATGACCATCCTCATCTTTGCCCTGCTCCCCACTGCCTTCATCCAGGCCGCCAAAACCTTAAAGGAAGCGCTCCACTAACCTGATGTGCAATACGCCGGCTAAAATTCATCCCTCCCGTATGCTATACTCAAACATCTCATACCGCAGCTTCGTCCCCTCCGCGATATCTGCCGGCAGCAAGGCACGGGCCACCAGCTTTAACTCTCCTTCTGCCTCATCGGTTCTGCGAAGCTGCGCGTAATCCCCGTCAATCTGCTCCACCACATAATCATAGGGTCCCATTATAACAATTCCTCCCACTCCTTTTCCTTAAATCCTGCCAATACCTTATCCTCCGTAACCACCAATGGACGCTTCACCAGCATACCGTCGCTGGCAAGAAGGGCGATCTTTTCATCCTCTGTCATCCCTGGAAGCTTGTCCTTCAGCCCCAGTTCCCTGTATTTCATCCCACTGGTGTTAAAAAACCGTTTGATCTCCAGGCCGGAACGCCTGAGCCATTCCCTCAACTCCTCTGCTGTGGGATTTTCCTCCACAATATGGCGGTCCTTATATTCCATCTCATGGGCATCCAACCATTTTTTCGCCTTCTGGCAAGTGCTGCATTTGGGATATTCAATAAAAATCATGGTTCTTTTCCTCCTTATGTCTCCCTTTATTTCCCCTATATCTTACCCTATTCCACCACAAAACACAACGGGATTTCCCACGGTTTCCCGTCTCCTCCTTCTTTCTCCTGCCCTTTGGCGTGCCATAGGGTGAAAAGGCCCGGACCAGCCACAAAATCCCCAGCAAAATCAGCCCTCCAAAGAACAGCGCCGCTCCAATGGCAACCGTTACCAGCAAAACATGGGTGATTTTTTCCCACCATGTTGTTCCCCCGGCCATGGCTGCTTTTGCCGCTTCTGTCTCCTCCATATACACAATCTCTGCTTCCTGCCCCTGTCCCGTCTCCTCCACGGCATCCTCCGCCGCTTCAGGCATACCATAAACTGCCGCTGTTCTCCACGCTTCATAGGACGGCAGTTGTGCCACTCCACGGTAAACCAGCCGGTAATCCCTCATCAGCTTCTGCCCTGTGGCAACGGCGCCCCGGCAAAGTTCCCCTGTATCATCCTCATAAGGCTCCCCGTCCCACCGGACATCCATTATCCGGTATTCCCCTGGTGAAACCCCGATTTCCTCCAGCAGCAATTCTTCATGCCCCTCCAGCCACGGCTCCTCCCCCTCCCCGGCTATCAACTGATCCCCCAGCCAATAGGAGTCAGCGTAATACCCATGGAAAGTTACCGGAAAGCAAAAGCCATCCTGCCACTCCTCCCTGGCCACCGTCTTTTCTGACAGCCTGCATATCACTTGGTACTGCCTCCCTCCTTCCTCCACAAAAACCTCCAAGTTCTCCGGAATCTCTGAAATCCCTTCCTGCTGACAAAGAACTACCTCCTGCTCTACTGGATAACTCCTGGCCGGAACTATGCTTTTTTCCACCTCCCAGGAAAAAAGACGGCAAAAACTCCCATTCTCTGCCAAATACTCCTCTTCCGGCAAAGGGCAATCCTCTGCTTTCTGATAAAATCCGGAATAAACCGTAATCATTTTATCTAATCCCTCTGGGGTTCCTTCCCCGGCATCCTGTTTTGGCATGCCTGCTTCTGTCCCTGGCTGACTGTCCATCGCGTGTACATCCATCTTCCCAAGCACTGCCATCTGAACCAAAATCACGCCGCACCACAAAAACATCTGTATGGTTCGGTTTTTCTGCCCCATATTTTCTTTCCTGCCCCTTCTTTTCCCCAAATAAAAACCTCCTCTTCTTTTTATATGTTCTGGTATTGGAATAACCGGCCAAGAACTGACCCGCCCCACAGAATCCTGCCAAGACCTGACAGGATATTTTTATTATACAAAAAGGAGCTTGAAATTTCAAGCCCCGAAAACAAACTGATACAACTCTTTATATTCCTGATATTCCGGATATTGCTCCAAATCCTGCAGTCCGTCCAAAATCCCTTTCGCATACCATTTATGGCTCTCACGGCGTTTTTCATTGAATCTGTTCCAAAGTTCATCACCCATAAACAGATAATCCCGTGCCGTAGCCCGGATATTGCTCAGCTTGTCCGCCAGGGTCAGGAGTTTCACCTCATAAGGCGCCTCCTCCAAATGCCGGATCGTGTGCGCCTTCCGTTCCTCCCAGGTCAGGGACTTATCTTCTGTCTCTGCCTTCACCAACTCCAGAACCCGCCTGCCAAAAGCCTGCTCCAGTTCCTCTTCCGTCACCGCAGTATCCTCCAGCACATCATGGAGATATCCGGCAGCAATCACTTCCTCATCCTTCGTCATCCGTGAAACCAGCAGCGCTACCTCCAGCGGATGATAGATATATGGCATCTTGCCGCCCTTGCGCAGCATACCCTCATGTGCCTTTGTAGCAAATCTTGCCGCTTCCTGTATCATAAGCGTTCCCCTTTACCATTCCCTGCCTGTACCGACGCCAACGGATACAATCCGCCACAATGCGTGATTGGCGCACTGTGGCGGATACTCCGTAACCCGTTGCAGGTACCATCCCTGCTTCTATTCTTCAGAAACCACCTCATCCAGGCCTTCCCCTGGCATGTCTGTCTCTGGTTCCTCTTCCAGGCCTTCCATGTCTAAGATGTCCTCCGGTTCCTCACTGTCATCAATATCAAACACCTCCGGAACCTCCTCCATCAACTCATCCTCCTCGTCTGGCTGGAACACTTCTTCATCCTCTCCCAGCATGATCTCGTCATCCATGGCAAAATCCGTATCCAGCTTCACCGAACGGTAACGCTTCATCCCCGTACCGGCCGGAATCAGCTTACCGATCAGCACATTCTCCTTCAGCCCGATCAGATGGTCCACCTTCCCGTTGATAGCCGCCTCAGTCAGAACCTTGGTGGTCTCCTGGAAGGATGCTGCCGACAGGAAGGAATCCGTAGCCAGGGAGGCCTTGGTGATCCCCAGCATCACCTGCTTGCCCTCTGCCGGGATCTTTCCGTCTGCAATCAGCGCCTCATTCATCTCATTGAAATCCAGCACATCCATGGAGGTACCCGGCAGCACGTCGCTGTCACCGCTCTCCTCAATCTTGATCTTCTTTAACATCTGGTGAACGATCATCTCCACGTGCTTGTCATTGATCTCCACGCCCTGGAGGCGGTAAACCCTCTGCACCTCGCGGATCATATAATCCTGCACGGCACGGACACCCTTGATCTTTAAGATATCATGGGGATTGACACTTCCCTCAGTCAGCTCGTCACCGGCCTCGATCACCTGCTCATCCTGAACCTTCATCCGGGATCCGTAAGGAATCAGATAGGTCTTGGAATTGCCGGTCTCGGTGTCCGTCACCACAATCTCACGCTTTTTCTTGGTGTCCTTGATGGTCACCACGCCGCCGAACTCCGAGATAATCGCCAGGCCCTTCGGCTTCCTGGCCTCGAACAACTCCTCCACACGGGGAAGACCCTGGGTGATGTCACCGCCGGCCACGCCGCCGGTATGGAAGGTACGCATGGTCAGCTGTGTTCCCGGCTCACCAATCGACTGGGCGGCAATGATACCCACAGCCTCACCCACCTGAACCGGCTGTCCGGTAGCCATATTGGCTCCATAGCACTTGGCACAGACGCCCACATGGGATTTACAGGTAAGAACGGTACGGATCTTCACCGAATCCCGCCCCAGCTTCTCCAATACCTTCATCACGTCTGCCGCACGCCTGGGGGTACACATATGGTTCGCCTTCACCACCACCTCCCCGGTATCCGGATCCGTGATGGTCTCGGCAATATAACGGCCGGTGATTCTCTCCTGCAGGCTCTCGATGGTCTCCTTGCCGTCGGCAAAGGCCTTGATCTCCATAAACGGGATATCCTTCCCTGCGCAGCAATCCACCTCGCGGACAATCATATCCTGGGACACATCCACCAGACGTCGTGTCAGGTAACCAGAGTCCGCAGTACGAAGCGCAGTGTCCGAAAGTCCCTTTCTCGCGCCGTGGGCAGAAATGAAGTACTCCAGCACGTCCAGTCCCTCACGGAAATTGGACTTGATAGGCAGTTCGATGGTATGGCCGGTGGTATCTGCCATCAGCCCGCGCATTCCTGCCAGCTGCTTGATCTGCTTATCCGAACCACGGGCTCCCGAGTCCGCCATCATATAAATGTTATTATACTTATCCAATCCGCTGAGCAGGTCATGGGTCAGCTGATCGTCCGTATTCTTCCAGGTCTCAATAACCTCTTTATAGCGCTCCTCCTCCGTGATCAGGCCACGGCGGTAGTTCTTGGCAATCTTATCCACCGTTGCCTGGGCATCCGCAATCAGCTTCGGCTTGGACTCCGGCACGGTCATGTCAGAGATGGATACGGTCATCGCCGCCCTGGTGGAATACTTGTATCCGATTGCCTTGATATCATCCAGTGTGATGGCAGCCTGGGTGGCCCCGTGAACATTAAACACCTTTTCCAGAATCTGCTTCAGCTGCTTCTTTCCCACATGGAAATCCACCTCCAGTTTCAGCAGATTCTCCTCCTGGCTCCGGTCCACAAAGCCCAGATCCTGCGGAACGATCTCATTGAAGATAAACCGTCCCATAGTGGATTCCACAATCCCGCTCTTCACGGTGCCATCTTCCATTGTCCGTTCCATCCGCGCTTTGATACGCGAATGCAGGGTTACCACCCCATTCTCATAGGCCAAAATCGCCTCATTGACACTCTTAAAGACCTTGCCCTCGCCCTTGCTCCCCGGACGTTCCTGGGTCAGATAGTAAATCCCCAACACCATATCCTGGGACGGAACTGCCACCAGTCCTCCGTCCGAAGGCTTCAGCAGGTTGTTCGGAGACAAAAGCAGGAAACGGCACTCAGCCTGCGCCTCCACGGAAAGGGGCAGATGCACCGCCATCTGGTCGCCGTCAAAGTCCGCATTGAAGGCTGTACATACCAGAGGATGCAGCTTGATCGCCTTGCCTTCCACCAGGATCGGCTCAAAGGCCTGAATGCCCAGGCGGTGCAGGGTAGGCGCACGGTTCAGCATCACCGGATGCTCCTTGATGACCTCCTCCAGCACATCCCACACCTCTGACTGTAAGCGTTCCACCATCTTCTTTGCACTCTTGATGTTGTGGGCCGTGCCGTTCTGCACCAGTTCCTTCATCACAAAGGGCTTAAACAGTTCGATTGCCATCTCCTTGGGCAGGCCGCACTGATAGATCTTGAGTTCCGGCCCCACCACGATAACCGAACGCCCGGAATAGTCCACACGCTTGCCCAGAAGGTTCTGGCGGAAACGGCCCTGCTTTCCTTTCAGCATATCCGAGATGGACTTTAAGGCACGGTTGCCGGGGCCTGTCACCGGACGTCCCCGCCGGCCATTGTCAATCAGGGCGTCCACGGCCTCCTGCAGCATCCTCTTCTCATTGCGGACAATGATATCCGGCGCTCCCAGTTCCAAAAGCCTTGCCAGGCGGTTATTCCGGTTAATGATTCTCCGGTACAGATCATTCAAATCCGAGGTGGCGAAACGGCCTCCGTCCAGCTGTACCATGGGACGGATATCCGGCGGAATCACCGGGATCACGGTCATAATCATCCACTCCGGCTTGTTCCCGGAATTGCGGAATGCCTCCACAACTTCCAGTCTCTTGATAATACGGGCACGCTTCTGGCCGCTGGAATCCCGCAGTTCCTTGCGGAGCAACTCAGATTCCCGCTCCAGGTCAATTGCCCGGAGCAGTTCCAGAACCGCCTCGGCGCCCATCCCTACCCGGAACGCGCCATAGCCCCATTTTTCCAACTCCTCCCGGTATTCCTTCTCCGAGAGAACCTGCTTATACTGCAGGCTGGTCTGCCCTTTATCCAAAACAATATAGGACGCGAAATAAAGCACCTTCTCCAGCACCCGGGGAGAAATATCCAGAATCAGCCCCATCCGGCTGGGAATCCCTTTAAAATACCAGATATGGGACACGGGAGCCGCCAGGTCAATATGGCCGATACGCTCTCTGCGGACACTGGCCTTTGTCACCTCCACGCCGCAGCGGTCACAGATCACGCCTTTATAACGGATCTTCTTGTACTTTCCGCAGTGGCATTCCCAGTCCTTGCTGGGTCCGAAAATCCTCTCACAGAACAAACCATCCCGCTCCGGCTTCAGGGTCCGGTAGTTGATCGTCTCCGGCTTTTTCACTTCACCATGGGACCACTCCAGGATCTTCTCCGGAGAAGCAAGGCCGATTTTAATGGCGTCAAACGTCAACGGCTGATAAGTTTCATTTGTCTCTGGCATGAGCAATACTCCTCTCTCTCTATTCTATTCCTCATCCGAAAGGTCATCAAATTCAGGGTCGTCTATATAATCGTCATAATCGCTGTCATCGCCCTCCGGATCTTCGGAGGAGTCCACATCCACCAGTTCCCCGTCAGAGAATTCCTGCTGCTGATAGCCGTAATTCTCAAAGGACTCCTCCTGGCGGAAGTTTCTGTCCCCTTCAATGATGGAACGCAGGTCAGTATCACTGTAATCAATATTCTCGCCGATCTCCACTTCTGTGTTGTCATCACGCAGCACCCGCACGTCCAGGCACAGGGACTGCAATTCCTTCAGCAACACTTTGAACGACTCGGGAATCCCCGATTCCGGAATATTCTCACCTTTAATGATGGCCTCATAGGTCTTCACACGCCCAACCACATCATCCGATTTGACTGTCAGGATTTCCTGCAGGGTGTAGGAAGCGCCATAGGCCTCCAGAGCCCACACCTCCATCTCACCGAAACGCTGGCCGCCGAACTGTGCCTTTCCGCCCAGGGGCTGCTGCGTCACCAGGGAATATGGGCCGGTGGAACGGGCATGGATCTTATCGTCTACCAGATGGTGGAGTTTCAGGTAATGCATGTGCCCAATCGTAACCGGGCTGTCAAAATATTCCCCCGTGCGCCCGTCACGCAGACGTACCTTTCCGTCACGGTTGATCTGCACACCCTTCCACAGTTCCCGGTGCTCCAGATGGTCACCCAGGTACTCCATCACCTCTGGCTTAATCGTATCTTTATATTTCTCCGCAAACTCCTCCCAGGAAGTGTTCACATAATCGTTGGCCACATCCAGGGTATCCATAATATCAATCTCATCCGCACCGTCAAATACGGGCGTGGCGATATTAAAACCCAGGGCCTTGGCGGCAAGGCTTAAATGGATCTCCAGAACCTGCCCGATATTCATACGGGAAGGCACGCCCAGGGGATTGAGCACAATATCCAGGGGACGCCCGTTGGGCAAAAACGGCATATCCTCCACCGGCAGCACCCGGGAAACCACACCCTTGTTGCCGTGACGCCCCGCCATCTTATCCCCCACGGAAATCTTACGTTTCTGGGCAATATAAATGCGTACCGTCTCATTAACTCCGGGAGACAGTTCATCACCGTTCTCCCTGGTAAACACCTTGGCGTCCACAATAATGCCGTAGGCGCCGTGGGGCACCTTCAGGGACGTATCCCGGACTTCCCTGGCCTTCTCACCGAAGATCGCCCGCAAGAGCCTCTCCTCTGCCGTCAGTTCCGTCTCTCCCTTCGGAGTCACCTTTCCCACCAGGATATCCCCGGCACGGACCTCGGCGCCGATGCGGATGATTCCTCTCTCATCCAGATCCTTTAAGGCATCGTCACCCACGCCCGGCACATCCCGGGTGATCTCCTCCGGCCCCAGTTTGGTATCACGGGCCTCCGCCTCATATTCCTCGATATGCACCGAGGTATAGACATCCTCCTGCACCAGACGCTCGGACAAAAGAACAGCATCCTCATAGTTGTAGCCCTCCCAGGTCATGAATCCGATCAGCGGGTTCTTGCCCAGGGCAATCTCCCCATTCTGGGTGCTTGGGCCGTCAGCTATCACATCACCGGCCTCCACATGGTCTCCCTTGTAGACGATAGGCTTCTGGTTGTAGCAGTTGGACTGGTTGCTTCTCTTAAATTTCGTCAGATGGTAAACCTCCCGGTTCCCATTGTCATCCCTGCGGATAACGATCTCATTGCTGGCCGAGCGTTCCACCACGCCGGCATGGTTCGCCAGCACGCAGACACCCGAGTCCACTGCTGCCTTTGCCTCAATGCCAGTGCCCACCACGGGGGCCTCGGTCTTCAAAAGGGGCACCGCCTGACGCTGCATGTTAGACCCCATCAGGGCACGGTTGGCATCATCGTTCTCCAGGAAAGGAATCATGGAGGTTGCCACCGAGAACACCATCTTCGGGGAAACGTCCATCAGATCAATCGTGCTTCTCTGGAAGGAAGAAGTCTCCTCCCGGAAACGCCCGGAAACATTGTTGCGCACAAAATGGCCTTCCTCGTCCAGAGGCTCGTTCGCCTGTGCCACAATGAAGTTGTCCTCCTCATCGGCTGTCAGGTAAACCACCTCATCGGTAACTACAGGATTCATCCGGTCCGTCTTATCCACCACCCGGTAGGGCGCCTCGATAAACCCGTAGGGATTCACCCGGGCATAGGTAGCCAGGGAGTTGATCAGTCCGATATTCGGACCCTCAGGGGTCTCAATGGGGCACATCCTCCCATAATGGGTGTAATGCACGTCGCGAACCTCAAATCCCGCACGTTCCCTGGACAGGCCGCCCGGGCCAAGGGCGGAGAGACGCCTCTTGTGGGTCAGTTCTGCCAGCGGGTTATTCTGATCCATGAACTGGGACAGCTGGGAACTTCCGAAGAATTCCTTCACTGCCGCCGTCACCGGCTTGATATTGATCAGGGACTGGGGGGTAATACCGTCCATATCCTGAGTGGTCATCCGCTCCCTCACCACACGTTCCATACGGGACAGGCCGATGCGGTACTGGTTCTGCAACAGTTCCCCCACGGCGCGGATCCGCCGGTTGCCCAGATGGTCGATATCATCAGAAGTGCCGATACCGCCCTCCAGATGCATATTATAATTAATGGAAGCAATGATATCTTCCTTGGTGATATGCTTGGGAACCAACTCCCCTGCATTCCGGCGCACCAACTCCTTGAGCGCCTCCTGGTCACCGCCAGCTTCTTCCAGAATAGTTTTCAGGACCGGGTAATATACTAACTCCGTAATCCCAGCCTCTTCCGGGTCGAATCCCACATGGCTTGCTAAGTCCACCATCATATTGGACAGCACCTTGTAATTGCGGTCCGGCCCCTGGATATAGACATAAGGCACGCCTGCATTCTGGATTGCAGACGCCTGCTCCTGATCCAGCACTGCTCCCGCCTGGGCCAGCACCTCACCGGTCGCTGTATCCACCACATCCTCTGCCAGGGTCTGCCCCTTTAAACGATTCTTAAAATTAAGCTTTTTATTAAACTTATATCTGCCTACCTTCGCCAGGTCATACCTCCGGGGGTCGAAAAACATGCTGTTAAGCAAACTCTCGGCACTGTCCACGGAAAGCGGCTCGCCGGGCCGGATCTTTTTGTATAGTTCCAGCAGGCCGTCCTGGTAATTATCCGATGTATCCTTGCTTAAGCTGGCTAAAAGCTTGGGCTCTTCCCCAAACAGTTCCATAATCTCCGCATTGGTGCCATAGCCCAATGCACGGATCAGCACGGTCACCGGAACCTTACGGGTCCGGTCTACGCGGACATAAAATATATCATTGGAATCCGTCTCATATTCCAGCCATGCGCCACGGTTAGGGATCACGGTACAGGTATAGAGTTCCTTTCCTACCTTGTCATGGCCAATACCATAGTAGATACCAGGGGAACGTACCAACTGGCTGACGATAACCCGCTCTGCCCCGTTGATGACGAAGGAACCGGTATCGGTCATAAGCGGAAGGTCACCCATGAAGATCACATGCTCATTGATCTCTTCTTTATCCTTATTGTAGAGCCTCACTTTCACCTCTAGTGGTGCTGCGTAAGTGGCGTCGCGTTCTTTACATTCCTCGATTGAGTACTTCACTTTGTCCCGGCACAGGGTAAAGTCCATAAATTCCAGACTCAGATGCCCGGCAAAATCAGAGATTGGGGAGATATCTTCAAACACTTCCTTCAGGCCCTCATCGAGGAACCACTGATAGGAGACTTTCTGAATCTCAATCAGGTTCGGCATCTCAAGAACTTCCTTTTGTCTTGAGAAGCTCATTCTAACGCTTTTCCCGGTCGATACCGGGCGCATTCTGCTTTTCTCCATTGACGTTTCACCCCTGTTTTTTTATCGATTTTGCGGCGGTTTCAGGGCGCAAAAAGCCCATAATGCCACAATAGAGCACATTTCATAATAGCATAATGTTGTCAAGGTGTCAAGTTTTCTTCTTGCAAAATTCCAAAAAAAATGGTATACTGTTTGGGCAGGTTTTTACCTGTTACTTAAAGAGTATAGCGGAGGTATTTCCCCATGGCGACAACAATTTTACAAGTATTAACCGTTATCCTGGTCATTGCAGTGATTATCCTGGCCGTTCTCTATTTCCTGGGAAGGAAACTGGAAAAACGCCAGGTTGAACAGCAAGCGCTGCTGGAGGCCGCCAAACAGACCGTATCCATGCTGGTCATTGATAAAAAGAAGCTGAAGATACGGGATGCCGGCCTTCCCAAGATGGTCTACGAGCAGACCCCCAAGTACATGCGTTGGGCCAAGGTACCGGTCGTCAAGGCGAAGATCGGCCCCAGGGTGATGACCCTGATGGCAGACGAGAAGGTATTCGCACAGCTGCCGGTGAAGGCAGAGGCCAAGGTTGTAATCAGCGGGATCTACATAACGGATATCAAAAGCGTCCGGGGCGGTTCGGTTGTGCAGCTGCCGAAGAAGAAGGGCTTTTTCAGCCGCTTTAAAAAGGACAAGGATGAAAAGAAGGAAGAGGCCCCGAAAGGAAAGAAAAACAAAAAATAGAAGTTCCCATGGCAGAAATGCCGTGCCACAGCAACAGCCACACCTCCGGTTCCCCGGCGGTGTGGCTGTGTGTTTCTTTTCCTTTTTCCTGTTTATCCTGTGATATCTGTCAATCCGATTCTTCCTTGCGTTTCCTTAAACCTGCGGCCGAAAGGATCATCCCGATCCCCGCCATCCCGAACATCATCAGCAGCATCCCGCTATGGCGGCTGTCCCCGGTCTTTGGCAATGCCGTAAGCGGTACCTCCAGTTCCTCAATCAATTCGGTTACCGGTTCGGCAGGAAGGTCTGCCAGCGGCACCTCTGGCGTGTCAATCGTGGTAGTTGTACGCGGAGTACGTCCGCCGCCTCCGCCGCCCCCACTGCTGCCGCCTCCTCCCGGAGGGGTTGTGGGAGGAGTTTGGGGATCGTCAGGATCTTTGGGCTCCTCCGGGGGTGTGGAAACCTCTTTTAGCCGGAAACCGACCTCAATTTTCCATTCTGTGTTTTGGTAGAAATCATTTCCCTCTCCGTCGTAGAAAAGGCTCATTCCTTCCAAACCGCCATCCTTCCCAGGCTCTAGGCTTCCCCATGCCGCCTTTGCCTCCTCTTCATAGGAGACTTTGCCTTTCATATAATTTCCCACAGCGTAAATGCCCTTTTTATCCTTCAGCCCTTCTTCCTTTCCGGGCACCACGCACATCAGCCGGGTATACATATAGCTGTACCCAACGCCTGCAACCTCCGGATTGGTCTCTTTCGGGCCAGACGCCGAGGAATGCCCGCCAAATATTCCTTCGCCCCGTTGAACCAAAAGTTCATAGGGAACTTTGTTTAAATTATCCCATGTTGTATTATATTTTTGTCCAAAGAAATTATTGTAGTAATCCAGATAATACTGATGGAGATCTGCCACCCCGTTTTCATATCCTTTTTCTTTCAATTTCCCGTCAAGCACATCATCCTGCAGGTCTCCATGCATCAGATCCGTTTCCACTCCATACAAGTGCCTCAGCGCACCGTTGCTCACACGTGACGGAATGGAGGCTTCCGGAGGAATCACCCCATCGAAGGTGCGGATATCGCCAATGTATGGCGTTCTCCCCTCGTAGCCGGGGCTCTGAAGGACAAAACTGTCTTCCACATAGGAAAACTTTTTCCCTGAATTGTTGACAACTTTAATGAATACAGGGCCAAGCGTATCCCCGGGCTGTGTCCCATTATGGCCAAACCTCCTGTCTTCAATGGCGGCGTATGCCTCCATCACATCCCTTGTCGCGTCAACATCAACCGTATCGCCTTCGTATTTCTCAGGGATTATATAGGTGATGGTACAAGTCCTGCCGTCATTTTCATACTCGATTTCTTTCATTATGCCGTGGGAAGTTTCGAAAATTTCCTTTCTCAGTTCCGGCTCCGGCTCGGAATATGCAGCTTTATAGGCAACCTTATTGATTTCAAAATTATCTGTTACAGCTTCACGGACAGCTTCCAGATAGATGACTTTTCCCTCGTCTCCCGAAGCGCTGAAATCCACCTGCATATCAAGAACTTTTTCATACGGGATCCTGTCCCCAACCTGGTATGTTTCCCCGTTGGAATAACCTACCACATGGGTCATCACAATTTTGCCGTTTTCATCCTTTTCAGCCTTCACCTTACCCATCAAAGCTTCATTGATAATCACGGCAAAACTGCCATCATTCCAGCGGTTTCCTCTGGTGTCCTCCTCGTAGGCCTCCCCGTCCTTATCCACAATGACTCTTGCACAAAGCTTTAACTCATAGCCGCTGCCGCTTGGAGTGGCTCCGTCTTCATAAGTAAATATCCGATACGCTGCCGCCCCGCATTCGTCGCAGATCCCTTCGGTAAACTTTCCATGTTTACCGGGCAGCGTCTCTGAAACTTCTTCCTTACAGTCTTCGCAGATATACCTGACTGCTCCGTTTTTGCAGCCAGCCGGCGTCACCTCAATCTTTGTTTCATCCTCCGGCTTCCTGTGCCCGCCTTTTATAACCGTTTCAATCTTACCGCAAAAGACGCAGGTCTGACTTTTTAGGCCGTCTTCTGTACAGGTTGCCTCTTTTATGATATCAGAGTCATCTTCGTTACAGATATGGGCATCCGGGTCTGCTTGCGATTCTGGATCAAATCTCCAAAGCCATTTTGCACCGCATCCCCAGCACTCAATGGCTGCATCTAATCCGTCTTTTTCAGGCGTTGCTGGATATTGACAGCTGGCAGGGATCGGATCCGGATTCCCACCGCCTGGAAACCATCGGTTTATTCCGCTTCCATTGTGTTTACAACCAGGATCATTCCCCGGGATTACAGCCTGCTTACCTTTGCACACGAAATTCTCCGGATGGTCAGGGTCATAGGTAAAGGAATCCAGTTCCTGTTTCGTTGCGTGGCTGCAGACCGGGCAGTCCTGGTTGACATTGATATATTCGCCAGACGGACCCTTGACCCAGGTACACAGGTACTCGCAGGTACACTCCCCCTCTGCCTCAAGCGTTTTCACGCCAAGGCCCAGGATCTCCTGCAGTTCGTTTATGGCTTCAGTAAGTTCATCCGGATAGGGTTCATCTCCCAATCCCTCAAGCATTGCCGTGACGGCATCTATGGCTTCCCCCAGTTCCTCCTCTGTCCCATAAACACCCTTCTGGTAATTATCAATCAGCGCCCGGATGGCATCAAGGACCTCCTGGATCTCCCCGCTTACCGCGCCTTTGCTGATCACGTCAATCTCTTCCAGGGCAACCTGCAAGGCTTTCGCATTCACATGGTCGCGGATAGTCACCGTTTCATATGCTTTTGCCCTCAGCACCCCCAGGGTCCCTACGGAATCGTCCTCCAGCAGCTGGCCATCCTCTTCCTCCGGTTCCTGGCCGCCTGTACCTGCCCCGCCGGAAACACTTTCCTCTGGTTCATCCCCTTTATTTTCTCCTGCGTTCCCTGTGTCCTCCTCTTCTGCGGCTGGGGCATTGCTGCTTTCCGCCTCCCCCTGGCTCTCAGATTCTTCCGGTTTTGATCCCTCAGATTCCTTCCCAACTTCATCGCCCTCAGGCTCTTTGCTTCCCTCTGTTTCTTCTTCCCTGCTTTCCTCCGGAGCAATTTCACCTGCTAAGGTTTCGTCTGCTGAAGTTCCTTCCGAAACTGCCTCATCCGTTTCCGGTTCATCGTATTCCGTTTCCTCCGATTCTGGTTCCCCGGTTTCCGGCTCATTCCCCTGTCCGACTTCCGGCTCTCCATACGGTATTTCCCTGTCGGATTCCACATTGCCGGTTTCCAGGCTGTCTGCAGACATAGCCACAATTGCCGCTTTATGGTGGGATAACCCGACCTGTTCTGCCTGGGATATCTCATTGTCCTCTGCCTCTGATGCTGCTGGCTCAGAAACCTCTGCCTCGGTCTCCAACGCCTGCCCTTCCTCCGGCTCCTCATCAGACTCCGGTTCCTGGCCTGCCTCTGGTTCCTGAACTGTCTCTTCTTCCCGGCTTGCCGCTTCTTCCTCCCCGGCCCCTGCCGTTTCTTCTTCCTGCCCTGCTTCCGTTTCCGGCTGCCCGGCCTCTTCTGATGTGCTTTCAGATACCTCTCCCGTTGGCTCTTCCTCAAAATCCTCATCAGAAGTTTCCCCTTCTGAAGGCTCCGGTGTGGCCACAATCTCAGCCTTTACATCCTTTTTCACATCATTAACCATGTCCCCGGCCTCATAGTTCTCCGTATAGGACATGTTTTCCTCTTCATCCTCCACATTCGCGCCATTTGGTTTTACCACTACAGATTCGGTCTCATATCCCCCAACCTGCACGCGGAAAGCCACAACCAGGTCGCTCTCATTGATACATAAAAACACCACATCCTCTGTCCCGGAATTATAATACACTTCCAGGGAAGTATATTCCGGTGCATGGCGCCGGTCAACATCCACATCCAGCTGGTAAACCTTGCCTTCCTTGGCTCCCAGTAATTTCTCATACTTATTCTTTACACTCACTGCCCGGGCTTTTAGTTCCAGAGAGGAAAACCGGAATACTTCCCCCGCTTCCTTCGCATCACGGATTGCCGCCCGGATCTCTGCGCCATCAACCAGGAATAACGCTTCCTCGGTCTCGCCCGCAGCAAACACAGTGCCCAGATTTCCACCCACATTGGTAAAAACCATGGCCATGGCCAGCATAAATGCCACCAGGCGCCTGTAATTTTTGCGAATTTCTTTCCACATACCATACTCTCCTTTTTAATCCTGTTGCCACCCTGCATCCGTATTGCAGAACAGCTGCTTTCTTGAGGCTTCCCTTATCTATTTTTAACGCCTGTTGGTACTATCCCTTTTAAAAAGGCGGGTTGTACCAAACTCCGCGTATTGTTTTTTCTTTTTCTCCCCCATTGTTTTACAGATGCCATCAACTCCAGTGCACTGCGGAAATATATATGCCTTCCGCCGGTGAGTCTTCCACGGTATCTGCCCTGCAGGCTCCTATGCTGCCTTGCAAACACTTCCACAAAGAGAATCTCCTGCCTCGCACTGCCGTATAAGGTCTGGCCAGGTCTCTTCTCTGTAATATGACATTCTGCCCTTTCCCGGGAGTTTTCCAGAGAACTGGCCATCCGGCCGATACCCAGGCATAATTCCGCCAAACCCATAAACGGCACTGTCTCCTTGCATTCCGGATGAAGGATCTGCCCATATGGTTCTCCCCTCCCCCATCCCTGTATGCAAACCAGCATACTTCTGTTACAGAATTTATTCTCCGGCAGGATCCTTACTGTCTCTGTACCGCTTTTGCCACCCGTTTGCCTCACGGACATATAATCTCCCCGCTTCCTTTTTCATGGCATCCCTATAAAGTTGAACCGATTCGGTATAATATTGGATGTTTAACAGAAACAAAGCGACTGCTAAGAAAAGCTTCTTATAATATGGATTATCAACTGCCAAATTATACCAAACTGCCATCTTTTACCCAAGTATACCTCAACCAGTTTTAAAATTCAATATGTTTTTATGATTTTTTTCAAAATGTACTTCTTTTTTCGCTTGGAATTTCCGATAATCCATATTAAGTAATGTTCCTTCTTTTTTGAAGTTATATTGCACAAACCCAGCCGCTCTTTTCCTGGTTTTATCTATATATCACCGCTGCTTTTCCTTCGGCATTCCGGCAATTTTCCTGTTTTCGGCCAGCATATAGGTGTCAGCGCACTATCGTACCGGTGCATTGCCCGCAAAAATAAAAAGGCGGCCAAAGCCGCCCCCATCCCTCTATCTGCGCAGTTTAAGCTGTGCCTTTTGCCGGGACCAGATATCTATGATAATGCTGTTGTCTGATATATGCTGGTAATTGATCCCCAGGGAATACTCCACAGATACCTTGATATTGTCCTCCTGCTCAACCAAATCAATCCGGGTGGTTGTGAGATCCACAACCATATCCCCCAGCGGCGTAGCATAGCGGGTCTGCCTTTTCTTGTCTAATTCAAATACCATATGGGCGCCTATCGCGCCGTTCTTCTGGATATCCATCCTGTCCCGGGTGATTTTCACTGTATTATGCACACTGCCTTCCAGTTCTTCCATCATCTCGTCATAAACCACATAATGCTTACCATTTTTAAAAAAATAGTCTCCTGTTATTATCACTTCTACATTATGCTCGTCGCCATCCATGGCCTGTTGGCCACTGATCCTGATCAGAACGTCTCTCGTCATATGCTTTTCCCTCTGTGCCAGCCACTTTGATATTTTAGTATTCCTCAATGTTGATCTTCCTGGTCTCCTTTACCTGGCCTGGCAGGATCGCAGTGGCAAAGCTGGTAAATTTATCTGCCAGGTCACTGACAAAAAACTGATACTTTTCTTCTTCAGGGAACGCATCTCCTTCCCTGTCCAAATGCTGCCGTTTTAAAAGATCACGTAATTCCAAAGCCGTCTCATAAGCCGGATTTACCAAAGTCACCCCTTCTCCCAACAGACGCTGCAGGGTGGAACGCAACAGGGGGTAATGTGTGCAGCCCAGCACCAAGGTGTCAATATATTTCCCTTTCAGGCTGCTTAAATAGCGGGAGGCAATCTCATCGGTGACAGAATCATGCAGTAATCCTTCCTCCACCAGCGGCACAAAAAGGGGGCAGGGTTTCCCAAACACCTCAATATCCGGTCTCATCTGCTGCATCACCTCTGTATAGATACCGCTGCCGATTGTACCCTCGGTTCCGATTACGCCAATCTTCCGGTTACGGGTGGCCTGTACCGCTGTCCGGGCACCGGCATTGATCACCCCAATCACCGGGATGTCGGTCTCTGCCTGCACGGCATCTAAGGCATAGGAACTGGCTGTGTTACAGGCAATGACAATCGCCTTAACCTCCTTTGTCCGCAAAAAGCGGATAATCTGGCGGGAATAGCGGATTATGGTATCCCTGGATTTGCTTCCGTAAGGAAGACGGGCTGTGTCTCCGAAATATATAATCCGTTCTTCCGGAATCTGGCGGATAATCTCCCGTGCCACAGTCAGTCCGCCTACTCCGGAATCAAAAACCCCCACCGGTGCATTTCTATCCATCGCTTCTGTCCTCTTTCCTGTTTCCTCTACCGTGGTTTCCGTTCAAATGCCAGCAGGATCAGCTTATCGATCAGCAGCCGTTTGGACAAGCCTTCTGCCTCCCAGAGCATGGGATACATGCTGATGGCGGTAAAACCAGGCATAGTATTAATTTCGTTAAAAATCACTTCCCCGTCCTCTTTCACAAAGAAATCCACCCGAGCCAGGCCGTAACCATCCACAGCATTAAAAATCTGTTCGGCCGCCTTTTTCACACGGGCAACGGAATCTCCCGGAAGTTCCGGGCCAATCACGGTGCGGGATTCCTCGTTAAAATACTTTGCATCGAAATCGTAGAACTCGGCTGCTGCCAGGATCTCCCCGACGCCGGAGGACATCACAGGCTTCTCGCCCCCTCCCAGGACCGCGCACTCTATCTCGTGGCCGACAATCGCTTCCTCAACCAGGATCTTGCTGTCATGATTGGCTGCCTCCTCAAGGCCTTCCTGGAGCTGCCGGCGGTTTTGTGCCTTGCTGACCCCCCGTGACGAACCGGCATTGGCTGGCTTGATGAATACCGGATAGGGAAGTTTTTCTTCAATCCGGCGAATAACGGCATCCGGGTCTTTGCGCAGCTTCCATACAAAAACCGGTACATAGGCCGCCTGGCGGATCCCGATACTGTCTACAATCAGCTTGGTGTAAAGTTTATCCATGGATACCGCAGAAGACAGGACGCCTGCGCCTACATAAGGGATCTGGGCCAGTTCCAAAAGCCCCTGGACTGTTCCGTCTTCCCCGTATGGGCCATGCAGGATGGGGAAGGCAGCATCGATAGGGATCTGTTCCGTCTGGCCGTCGCAGGTCAGGATGACACATTTTTGGGTGGCATCCGGGGAAATGATTGCTTCTGTCCGGCTTTCCCGCCAGGCGCCGGAGCGGATGTCCTCCACGGATTCCGTCTTCAGCCAGTGGCCGGATTCGGTAATACCAATGAGTAAGGTTTCATATCGCAGGGTGTCTATCTGGTCAATCACATTGGCAGCTGACATACAGGACACAATGTGCTCGGATGACTGGCCGCCGAACAGGACTGCGATTCTTTTTTTAGGCATAATTGGGGATCCTCCTGGTTTTTTGATGTTGAAAATGAGGGAGCGGGGCGGCCTTGCAGCGACTGTTTTTGAGGCGGCTCCGCAGTGGTTCTTCTTGTTTTCCAAATGCGGGAAAACAAGAAATTGCTACGTTTAATTATATCATATCTGTCAATAATTGAAAGTGGAATTGAAAAGGGAATAAATTTTGATTTTTTTAAGGAGATTTTTATTATGGATGGTATTTTTAGACGTTGCTTCCGGGCTGATAGGCCCTGGCAGCTTTATCTGGCAGTTTCTATGGGGTGTTTTTTGTTGGCAGTGCTGCTTTCTCAGGGGAAGCTTCAACGGCAAAGGGAAGATCTGGCGGACAGGCTGTCTCCCCATGTGCTGCGTTTCCATATCCTGGCCGACAGTGATGGCAAGGAAGACCAGCAGGTTAAGCTGGAGGTAAGGAGCCTTATTCTGGACTACGTAAAAAAACACCTGCCGGATCATGCCGGCAAAGCAGACACCATTGCCTGCCTGGAGGAAAACCGGGAGGAAATCGAACAGCTGGCTGACCGGTATCTGGAAAACCGTGGTTTTGATTACCATACCAGCCTTCAGCTTACCAACTGCTATTTCCCTACCCGTTCCTATGGTGAACTGGTTTTCCCCTGCGGCTACTATGACGCTGCCCGTATCACACTGGGAAAAGGTGAGGGGCACAACTGGTGGTGCGTGCTCTATCCCCAGTTCTGCTTTCTTGACACTGCCTGCACAGCCGTTCCTCAGGAAAGCACCCGGATGCTTCAGCAGGAATTAACAGAAGGCGATTACCTCGCCCTTGAGGATAACCGCCCTGACATAAAAATCCGTTTCTTCCTTTTCCCCCAGTTCGGCTCCCCGGACATCTCCCCGGCCGACTCCGGGAAAACCTTGGAACCTGGAAACTGATACCCCGAAACTAAACTTAGCCTTTTTACTCAACTGCCGCAAACCCCATCACTCCCCAGTCATAATTCTCCATTGCCTGCAGAAGATTCAGGTTGGCGGACTCCTTTTCCGCCTTTTTCTGATGATAAGAGATCTGAGTCCCGATATACTGAACCTGGGACAAAAGCCCCAGCCGGTACTGGCGTTCTGCTGCCTCCCGGCTTTTCTCAGCTGCTGCAAAGCCGGTCCGGGCAGCTTCATAGGCCGCCTTCTTATCCTGCACCTCCTGGTAGAGCCGCTGCATCTCAATCGTCAGCTTCTGGTCTCCCTCCTCAATCATCCGGCTTCGGGCAGCGATCTGGTCATTCGTCTTCCCCTTCTCGGAAGTCCGCTGGCTGATCAATGTCTGGTTGTTGCCAATGGCCTTCACCGTATCCTCCTCCAGGTTCATCCCCTCTAAGCGGCTCATATCAAACTCCGGAATCGGGCAGATCTCCGGATAGGAATCCGGGTCATATCCCAGCAGCATACATAAGGTTCTCCTCACGCTCTCCTGCTGGCTGCTCAGGGAGGCCAGCTGTGCACGGGCTGTCAGAAGGCTGCTGTTGGCACCGGCCAGGTCTGTCCCCGTGGCCATGCCAAGGCCTGCCATCCGGTTCATCATCTCCACCTGCTGTTCATAGAGCCTTACCATAGTCTCCAGGGTGGCAATGTTCTGGCGGATAGTCTCATACCCAATCATGGCGCTCTGCGTCCCGGCTGTCACCTGCCGCTCTGCGTTCCGCAGCATACTGGTGTTTCTCTTATTGGTATCCCACTTGTTAACCGTATCCCGCATCCCCTGGATCACTCCCTGGTATCCCTTTGTCAGCTGCCTGCCTGTGGATATCAAAAGCTGGTTTCCCATCAGCTGGCCGGCAGAGATATACCCGTCCGCCGTATCCTTCACCGTCCGGTACTGGCTTTCCAGTTCCGTCACAATCCCGGCATAGTCCTCCTTGCTGCTCATGTAGGTATCCCATGCCTTGGAAATATCCGGATTATATTCGTGAACCAGATCTGGGATCTCGTCATACTCGATCCGGTTGTCCTGAAGCCTGGCATAGGTGGCCTCATCATAACGCTCCACTTCCGGAGGCGCCCCCGGCCCGGTAGGGGCCGCCTGTACCGGAAACACCCCGCCTGCCAGCATTGCCGCCGAAAACGCCAGGACAAATATCCCCCTCACCTGTATAGCGCCTTTTCTAACCCTTACCTCTTCCAATATTCCGCCTCCTTCAATCCTATTCCTTCCTCCTGGGCATTCCCCCTGAGCGCCCAAACCTGCAGCGCCCTCCTAAGTGGTACTGGCAAGCCCCTTGACGCACCAGTCATAAGTCTCCATGGCCTGGAACAGGTTCAGATCCGCAATCTCCAAGGCAAGCTGTTTATTCTGCACCGCATACTGCTGGTTCTCCAGTTCTGTCCGGCTGATATTGCCCTGCTGGAAATTCACCTCCGCCGAACGCAGGTTCCTGTTCTCCAGTTCCAGTTCTGCCGCCGCCTGGTCAAGGGCCAGCTTTGCCGTCAGCACATTCTGATAATTGGTCACCAGAGAGGAACCGATCTTCTGCTCATTATCAGCAATCGTCTTATTGAGGCTGTCAATCGTATTCTCGCTTCCGGCATTGGCCAGCTTCTTCTTATTCACTTTTAAGGTATAATTGTTTTCCACTGCCGCCGCCTTATCTGCCTGGGGATCCATCCCCAGTATCCGGTTTAAATCCGATGAGGGAAGTTTGCGGATCTCCGGCTGGGCATCATATCTCCACCCCAGCATAACCAACAGCTTCTGGCGGACATTTTCGATAGCCGACCGGGCAGATTCCCTGTTGCGTTCTGCAGTCATCCTTGCCTCCTGGGCATTCAGCACATCCACCTGGGTAACCAGCCCGTTGGCATAGCGGGTATTGGCCGTTGCCAGGCTGGTCTCGGCCTGCTTAAGCGCCAGTTCTGCCTGCTTAAGCGCCAGCTGGCTCTTCTCATAGCTGATCATATTGCTCTGAGCCACCGTCACCAGGGTCTTCTCTGCCTGCTTATAATTCAGATAGATGATCTCACTGTCCTCCAGATTGTCATCCGCCTGCTGCAGAAGGTTTTTCGCCTGCACCTCCGCCATCACCACAGAAGCCACTATATAGCCATAGGTGGGATCATCTGCATCCGGATAATCCACACTGGCATAGATCTCATCTGCCATATCCCGGTACTTGGCAGATACGTCCTCCTTTGTATCCCCATACTTTTTCTTAAACTCATTCAGATCCAGCTGGTTCGTCTGCACCGTAGCGTTATACTCAGCAACCAGATCCTCAATCTCATCATATTCCAGCACATCATCCTGCAGCCTGGCCCACTCCTCTGCTGACCGGGCAAACTCCGGGCTTCCCCCGTAAACTCCCAGGGGAGCCGCCCCTGCCAGCGCCAAAGCCAGGCACGGAGCAAAGACACGTCTCTTGATTCTCATCCTATATCCATTCCTTTCCCTGTACCCGGCGCTTTCTATCACTCAATTATCACCACAATCATATGCCCGTACAGTATCAGTGGCTCCTCACCTGCGGTTTCTCAGCCATCCTGTCACAGCTTCCTCACCCTCAATCATAGCTGACCGCTTTCTTCTTTCTCCGCCCGCTCATCAGCAGATAATAACCCGGCAGCATCAGAAGCGCCAGAACCGTGGAGGCAACCAGTCCCCCCACATCCACCAGCGCCAGCCCCTGCATACTCTCACCGCTGTCTCCGTAAGCCATGGCCATGGGGATCATGGCCACAATGGTAGTCAGGGTGGTCATCAATATGGGCCGCAGACGGGTTGCCCCTGCCTCAATCAGCGCCGTATGCAGATCCATCTCCTGCCGGTACTGGTTCACCGTATCCACATAAAGGATACCATTGTTTACCACGGTTCCCGTCAGCATCAGAAATCCCAGCAAGGAAGCCATGCTGATAGGCACATCCGTCAAATACAGAAGGCCGAAGGAGCCGATCAGGGCAAAGGGAATGGTGGTCATCACCATAATAGAAAATTTCGGTGACTCAAACTGAGCCGCCATAACTACAAATACCAAAAATACTGCAGTGCCGATAGCCCCAAACAGGTTTCCGAACTCCCTGGCCATGGCCTCATCCATGCTGTTGACTGCACGGGAGAGGGTGGGGCTCATATGCTTGGCAACCACCTCATCATAGAACCGGTCTTCCAGTTCATCGATCAGGCGGGGATCATCCGTCTGCAGGTCACCTGTGATCGTCACCTGGTACTGCCGGTCTGACCGCCTGATGGTTGCCGGGCTGTCCTTAAATCCGATATCCGCCACATCGGTCAACGCCACAGAAGCACCTGCATTGTTGGTCAGGACAATTCCCTTCAGCTTATCAATGGTATCATATTCGTCATCCGGATACTCTACCATGACACTTACGTCCTCCCCGTTCACCTCCAGGGTCGTGGCTTCCACCCCGCCCAGCATATTGCTGACGCTGCCTGCAATCTGCATGGGGGTAATATTCTCCGCATTGGCCTTCACCGCATCAATATCCAGCTTAACCACCGGGGCCGCATTTTCCAGAGTGCTGTGTACCTTTGTCACTTCGTCATGTTCCAGAAGTTGGGCAACCACCTGATCCGAGACTTCCTTCAGTTCATCATACTGAGTACTCTGCAGAATATATTCCACCCCGCTTGAAGAGGACATCATGCTCATGGAAGAGGATGCACTTACAGATATATTAGCACCTGCAATCTGGTTCAGCAAGGGTTTCCATTCTTTTACAACCTGGTCCGTCTCCCTCTTCCGGTCATCCAGAAGATAGGCCGTAAGGGTGGCTCCGCCGCCTCCCATGCTCATTCCGCTGCCCCCGGAGGTCAGCATATAGGATTCCAGATCCGGATCCCCCGATATAATCTTCTCCACCTGCTGGTAAATCTTATCCGTTTCATCCACTTTCAGCCCCGGCCGGGTATCAATGCTGACACTGATGGTTCCCGTATCATCTGCCACCATCAGTTCCATACGGAGCTGGGTTGCCATCCAGAGAGAGATCCCCAGCAGAATCACGGACAGCACAACCACGGTAATCTTTTTCGGGAGGATCACCTGCATCATGCTCCGGTATCCGTCCTGCATTTTGGAAAGGAGCCAGCCTGCCGGGGAACTCTCCTTCTCCTGAGGCCGGAACACACAGTAGCACAGAGGCACAATGGTCATGGCGCTGATCAGGGAAGCCAGAAGGCAGAAAATGATGGTAAAGCCCAGAGGCTTAAACATCTGTCCGGTCATTCCCTCCAAAAGAGCCAGGGGAAGGAACACCACACAGGTTGTGGCGGTACCGCCGATAATGGACTGAAGCACAATTCCGCTGCCCTCCAGCGCTGCCTCCCGGTATCCCACAATTCCCTTTCCCTTTGTGGAACGGAAGCAGCTTTCCAGCACCACGATGGAGTTATCCACCATCATGCCCACACCCAGCACCAGGCTGCTCAGGGTAATAACATTCAGGGTAAAACCCATAGCCTGTATTAGGATCAATGCCGCCAAAATGGAAATCGGAATAGAAGTTCCTACGATAAGGGATGCCCGAATCTCCCCAAAAAACAGGAAAATGATCACCATGGACACCAGCACAGCCATGACCATAGTCTGCATCACACTTTTCAAGGAGGACTGGATGGACTCGCTGGTGTCATTGACCACCACAATCTCCAGATTCTCATCCTCCGCCTGCAGAGCCTCAATTACCCGGTTGACCTCCTTTGACACCTCCATGGCTGTGGCGCTCTGCTGCTTTTTCACCCCAATGGAAATGGTATCCCTCCCATTGTAGCGTGCCACACCGGTGGCATCCTTGAGGGAATTCCGGACATTTGCCACATCCTCCAGGTAGATCACATTGCCGTTCCCCAGAGAGATGGGGATCTTCTTTAACAGATCCATGGTGTCATATTCGATACCGGCACTGACGGACAGCTGCTGCCCGCCCACAACCGTATCCCCTGCCGGATAGGTAAAGTTGGCGCTTCCGATAGCCTGGGAAATGGAACTCATATTCAGATGGTACTGCTGCAGCTTCTCCGGAATCAATTCAATCTTGATATATTCCTCCTGGCCGCCGCTCACATCCACATCCGTCACGGTAGTGATCTTCTCCAGTTCCGGAACCACCTTGTTGTCCACATAATTATAAAGGTTCGGCTCTGTCTTGTGGTTCACCGACAGATATACGGATGCCATATCATCTAAGTTCAGTTCCACCACCACCGGCGATTCACAGTCATCCGGAAGCATTGCCTCCAGCACATCCATCTTTTTCTTCAAATCATCATAAGCATCATCAATATCCTTGCCGTAATCATACTGGATGATTACCATGGACATGTTCTCCATGGACATGGACTGGATCGTGTCCACGCCGCTCAGGGAACCGATATTATCTTCAATCTCTGTGGTCACCAGGTCATTGACATCCTCCGGGCTTGCCCCCGGGTATATGGTGGCAATGATCAGCATCGGCATATCCATAGTCGGCATAAGTTCCATCTTTGCCGACAATACGGACTGGAGGCCGAACACGATCAGGCACAGAACCACCAGCACTGTGGTAACCGGCCGTTTGAGGACTGATTTTGTTAATCCCATAGCTGCATTCCTCCTACTCTGCCTGTGTGCTCTCTGTCTGCACGTTGTCTTCCGGCTCCGGCCCTGCCTGTGCTTCACCTGCCTGATCTTCTGCTCCCGCCACCGGCTTTGCCTGCGCCTCACCCGGCAGCTGAACCTTAGCCCCCTCAGCAAGTTCTGAACTCCATGTGGTGATCACCAGGTCGTCACTTCGGATACCGGACAGGATCTCTGCCCTCTCCGAATCATAGATCCCCACCTCCACCGGGATATGGTGCACGGTTCCGTCATCATAAGTATACACATAGGCATCCCCTCCGGAATAATAGACCGCATCCACAGGAATGCTCATGGCCTGATCCACCCGGTCAGACACCACAAACAGGCTCACCGCCGAACCGGTGGACAGAGCATCCCCGTTCTCCACCGACGCCTTCACCTTAAAAAGCCCGGTAGCTGCGTCGATCATGCTGCTGATCTCCGTGACACTGCCCTGATATTCCTTGCCGTTCTTCTCTATGGTCACCCGGTCACCCACCTGCATCTGGTCCACCACCTTCTCCGTCACGGAGAAGGTAATCGCCTTGCTTCCCTCTCCGGAAATCACGCAGATCAGGGACTGCTGGGCCACATTATCATGAACCTCCACATCACACTGCTCCACGGTTCCCCCAATGGATGCGGTAATATTGCTGAACTCCATCTGATAATCATAGTTCAGCTTAGCCTGTTCATACTGAATCCGGGCGCTCTTGGCCTGCATCTCCGCCTGCTCATAGGCCGCCGAAGCGATATCCCCTGCTGCAAACAAAGCCTGCTGCCGCCGGAAATTGGTCTCTGCATTGTCCATGGCGGTCTTTGCCGCTTCCATGCTGAGCCGGGCTGCATCCACCTGCTTGGTATCGATCTTGCAGATGGCCTGGCCCTCGGCAACCACATCCCCGGCCTTCACAAACACATCCGTGATCTCCCCGGCTGCCTTGGGATATATGTATACCACGTCCGAGGGCTCCACGGTGCCCACCAGGTTCCGGTACAGCACAATGTCCCCCGGCCGGGGCCTCTCTGCCTCAACCACCGGCACCGGCGCCTCCTCCAACACTGCCTTCGGCTTCATGGCCCGCGGCACAATGATAGCGGCGCCCACTGCCACCACCACAACTCCTGCAATAATTACTCCCTTATTCATTGCTGTCTCCTCTTGCCTTTTTTGCTCTTCTGACTAAACAAAATGTTATTTTTACCTATGGTTCCCTTTTATACACCCCGTATTTCAGGATATCCAGGGACTTTAAAAACATCTCCCGGATATTCTCCAGCTGCTCCGGATACTCATAATACTGCTTGAGCGCAACCGCCAGGGAGGACATGGCCAGGACTGCCAGGGGGAAAAGTTCCTCCATGGTTTCAAACCGGAAACGGCTTTTGTCCATATTGTCATACATCCACCTGGCCGGGCTGTCCGGCATGGCGGCACAATCCGGGCTGGGCCAATGCTCCACCCCCACCAGTTCATTATTCTCCTTATTGGAAAATATGTTCCGGGCCACTGTCACCATTTCCGGGTTTTTGCGGAGTTCTCCCACAAAATATTCAAACATCATCTCCACCATGGCAAAATAATCACCGCCGGTATCGTCCAGCTTCTTCTTGCAGATATCCTTCATCTGCTCAAAGGTATCCTTCAGCAGGAACTCCACCACATCCTGCTTATCCACAAAGTAAGTGTAAAAACTCCCCCTGGAAATATCCGCATTCCGGATAATCTGGTTGATGGAAGCCTTGTCAAAGGGAACCCTTGCGAATTCCTTTAATGCTGCCTCCCGTATCGCCTGCCTTTTGGCCTCTGGCAACCGGTTAAACCGTTCCGTAGGCATACTTTTCCTCCTCTCCCCCTGTCCGCCCATCTTTTCCGGAGTCTGGCTCCGAAAAATTATGACAAGCTGTCACCTTCCAGTGACAATATGTCACTCATTATAATGACACCCTGTCATGTTGTCAATAGAAGTTAGAAAAAATTTATAATTTTAACATTTTATGCACAATTGGACAGGTTTTGTCTTTTGTACCTATTTGTTGCGGTTTGTTTTTATTCCTGTTCTGGATTTACTGGAAAAATATGCTATACTATCTACGCGGGTTATCTGATTCAGCAAAATATTTTTCTGCAAAGGGGATTATTGCCCTTAATGGACAAGGGATACACGCCCCGGCCACCAAAATCCGGTACTTGGGGTTCGAAAAAGTTCTTGTCCGGGGAAAGTATGGATATCAGATAACCGGAATATGACTTACAAAATGATAACAAGAAAGACGAGGAAATTTCCATGGGATATCTCTATCTTCTGTGTGTTGCCCTGATGTTCAGCTTTGGCGGCACCTGCGTGAAGCTGATCAGCCCTTTTTTCGGCCCGGCTTATATTACCTTTTTCCGCTTTGCCGTAGGCGTCCTCTTTCTCCTGCTGCTGAAAACGGTCAAGCGGCAGCCCTTCAGCCAGGACTTTTTTGCCGGAGCGCGGCTGGTGCTCGGATGGATTCTCTTCGGCGCCGTGGCCAAATGGGCGGCCTATCTGACGGAAAATTATGCCCTCTCCCACGGCCCCTCCTATGGCAACATTGTCACCCAGCCTGCACAGACAGTCTTCCTCACCCTGTCCAGCGTGTTTCTGTTCAGGGAAAAGCTGCCGCCCCGGAAACTTTTCTGCATCTTTTTATGCATGACGGGTGTGCTCTGCATCTCCTGGAACGGCCGCTCCCTGGAAGCTTTTTTCCAGGAGAATATTCTGCTGACCGGGCTCTTCATCTTCTCCGGCTTCTGCGCAGGCTGCCATGTGCTGTCCCAGAAAATGATTGCCGACCGGATGGATATCATTGACAGCAACCTGTCCATCTTTGCCGTATCCGGAATCCTTGCCTTTGTTCCTCTGGTTCCCGGCATGGCAGGCGGGGACTTGTCCGGCATCCGCCCGGATTTCGGCTGTGTGGCAGGAATCCTGGTATTCGGCTTTATCACAGGCATCGGGTTCTACCTCAATGCGCGGGCCATCCTCCTTGTTCCCTTTTATATGGTGCCGGTTATCCAGAGCACTATGGCAATCTTTGCCATCCTGTGGGGAGTACTGTTCTTCCATGAAAAAATCAGCATCTATATCGTGGGGGGCACCATGATGTTCATCACCGGGCTGATCGGCCTGCAGCTAAGCAGGGCTGCAGGAAAAAAGCAGGCCTCAAAGCCAGATATCTGTTGATGCGGATTCGTTTCGGAGATGCAGAGTACCCTCAGCAGGCAGGGGAACTCTGCTTTTCCCTTACATCCTCTGTGCCTCATACATCTGATAATATATCCCTTTTCTCTCCATCAGTTCCTGATGGTTCCCCTGTTCTGCCACCCTCCCCTGATCAACCACCAGAATCCTGTCCGCGTTTCGGATCGTGGACAGGCGGTGTGCAATGATAAAGCAGGTCTTCCCTTCCGTCAGGTGCTCCATGGCCTGCTGAATCTGCACCTCAGTCCGGGTATCCACATTGGAGGTGGCTTCATCCAGAATCACCATCCGGCAGTCCTGCAGCATGGCACGGGCAATGGTCAGGAGTTGCTTCTGGCCTTTGGAAATGTTTGTCCCGTCCTCTCTGATCACCGTGTCATAGCCGTCGGGAAGCTGGGTGATAAAGGTATGGATACGGGCTGCCTTTGCCGCGGCAATCACCTCTTCCCTGCCTGCCCCCTCTCTTCCATAAGCCAGGTTCTCATAGATCGTGCCCGTAAACAGCCAGGTATCCTGCAGCACCATGGCATAAGCCCCTCTCAGTTCGGGCCGGGGTATCTCCCGGATATCTCTTCCGTCCACCAATATTGCCCCTGACCAGGGGTCATAAAAACGCATGAGCAGATTGATAAAGGTGGTTTTGCCCGCCCCGGTGGGCCCTGCTATGGCAATGGTTTCCCCCGGAGAAACCTCCAGGGAAAAATCCTCCAGAATCCCCCTGCCCTTCTCATAGCCGAAATTCACATGGGACAGTTCCACCCTGCCCTGTACTTTCGGCGGCTCCTCTTTCTGCCCTGACCGGCTCACTTTCTCCTGCCCTTCCCGGCATATCTTCCCCTCCGCTTCCGGGATCTCCCCCTCCGGCAGTTCATCCAGAAGAGTAAACACCCTCTCTGCCGCCGCCACGGCTGACTGCAGGTCACTGACAATGTTGGCCAGTTCATTGATAGGGCCGGAAAATTTGCGGGAGTACAGGACAAAAGAAGAGATCTGCCCCACCCGCATCCTGCCGGCCAGGTACAAAAGGGCGCCAAATACACTGATCAGGGATAAAGACAGATTATTGATAAAATTAACCATCGGCCCCACCGTGCTCCCATAATACTCTGCCTTGTAATATGCCTCCACCGCTTCCCTGTCCCTCTCTGCAAATTCCCGGATAGCCGTCTCCTCCCCACAGTATGCCTTGATGGTTTTCTGCCCGCTCACCTTCTCCTCCACATACCCATTCAGACGCCCCAAAGAGGCCGAACGTGCCCGGTATAAGGGCCGTGTCCTGCCGGTGATAAAGCGGGTAATGGCAGCAGAGAGGGGCACGGTAAAGCAGAACACCAGCACCAGGTAAGGCGAGATCACAATCATCATTGCCAGCGCCCCGCCCACCGTGATCACCGTGGTCAGCATCTGGATCAGGTCGCTGGACAGTGATTCATTGACCACATCAATGTCATAGGTAATCCGGCTCAGCACGTCCCCGGTCTGGTGGCAGTCAAAATACCCCACCGGCAGAGACAGCAGCCGGTCAAACACATCCTCCCGCATTTTCCGGATCACCCTGCGGCTGACCGTCACCATCAATACCGTAAGCCCGTAGGACATCAAAGCCGACAGCACATAGAAGGCCACCATCCATCCGGCATAGAAAAATACCCTTCCAAAATCCACCTGTCCTTTCCCCGGTTCTATGGCATCCACCGCATATCCGCACAGCAGCGGCCCGATAAGAGCCAGGGAATTGCTGGCCACGGTCATAAAAAAAGCCAGCGCCAGAAGCCCCTTATCCCTCAGGAGGTAACCCGACAGCCGCCTGAGCGTCCCCCTTTTTTCCCTCATATAGTTAAGCGTTGACCCCTTTAACTCCACCCCGTCTGTCCTGCCGCGGTTTGCCACCCCTCTTCACCTCCCTGCCCCATCTGGGAACTTTCGATTTCCTGATAAATGCCGCAGTTCTCCATCAATTCCTGGTGCGTCCCGTATCCTGCCATCCTCCCCTCCTCCAGTACCAGAATATGATCAGCCCCCATGACCGAACTGACTCTCTGGGCAATGATAATACAGGTGGTAGAGGCAAAATGCTCCCTCAATTCCCGGCGCAGCGCCGCATCCGTCCGGTAATCCAGGGCGCTTGAGGAATCATCCAGGATGAGGATCTCCGGGCAGGCGGCCAGAGCCCTTGCAATCAGAAGACGCTGCTTCTGGCCTCCGCTTAAATTGGCGCCGCGGATCTCCAGCCTTTCCTCCATCCCTCCCTTGTCCTCCACAAAGTCCCTGGCTCTGGCATGGCTCACTGCCTTCCCGGCTTCTTCCCTGGTCAGCCCCCGCCCCATATTGATATTGTCATAGATTGTCCCGGCAAACAATACATCATTCTGGAAAGCCACCCCGAACCGGCGGCGCAGCCCCTGAAGATCCATGGTGCGGATATCCTGCCCCTCAATCCGTACACTGCCCTCGTCCGCATCATAGAACCGCATCAGAAGACTGGCTATTGTGGATTTCCCGGAACCCGTTGAGCCGATGATCCCCAAAGTCTCCCCTTTCTTTAGAGAAAAGCTGATATCCCTCAGGTTATCTGCTACCTTATTATAAGAGAAGGACACATGGTCAAAACTGACATGGGGAGGTACGGTTTCCGAAGGCCCCGGCTCCCTTCTCTCCTTTTCCTCTGGCGCCCAGGCTGTCCACTCCCTCTCATCTGCTGTCTCCAGTACCTGGGCTATACGGCCTGCAGAAGCCGCCGCCTTGGAAACCATCACAAACATCCGGGAAATGGAGAGCAGCGCATTGAGTATTATGGTAAAGTATGTCATAAATGCCAGGATTTTGCCCACCTCAGACAGCCCCGAATTCACCCGCAGGGCGCCTACCAAAACCACTGCCACCAATCCCAGGTTCAGCAGGATATTCATCGCCGGATTCGTGATTGCCGCGGTCATGGCCGCCCTTCTCTCCCGCTCCACCACCTCCCGGTTGATCTCCCCGAAGCGGCGGCGTTCATAGTCCTCCCGGGACAGGGCCTTAATCACCCGGATCCCCGCAATATTCTCCCTCACCAGCCGGACAAACCCGTCCAGACTCTCCTGGAGTTCCCCGTACAAGGGGATACTCCTTTTAGAGACCATCACCACCACCAGCGCCAAAAGGGGCAGCGTGGCCAGCAGCACCCCTGCAAGAGCAGCATCCAGCATCAGCGTCATCGCAATTCCCCCCACCAGCAAAATCGGCGCCCGCACTCCCAGCCGCTGGATCCGCCCCAGCATCTGATGGACGTTGTAGGTATCCGAGGTGAGCCGGGAGAGGAGGGAAGGCCGCGTCATTTTATCTGCCTGCTGATCCGGAAGATACATCACCTTGGCAAACAAATCCTCCCGAATCACATAGATTGCATCACTTGCCACCCGGGAAGCCATCCTGTTTGCCAGCACATTGCAAAGCACCGCCAATACCGAGCATCCCAGCATAAAAATCCCCCACAGCAGAATCTCGCGCCTGCCGCTTACCGAGATTACCGTATCAATCATGTAGGCCAGGGCCCAGGGCAAAAACAAATCCATCAGGGTGCCCGTAAATTTTATCACAAACCCCCAGGCCATCCGGGGATAATATGGCTTTAAATAATGAAAAAATATCTTTCCCATGGTTTCTCCATCCCTGTCAAGATGATATCCAGCGCCCTTTTGCTCTGGTATTCTAAATTATAAAAGATTTTAACCGAGAATGGAATCCCCGGGCATGAAATTATTTCAGGTGAAATTATTTTACTTTCCGCGGAAAAACTGCTATAATTATGCCAGGCAAAATCCCAGAAAAAATTGACGCTTTTATTTCATTATAAGAAAGCCAGGTAAACACACTATGACTGAAATCTATCCCGGATTTTTTCAAATCCAGCTGGCCAACGATGCTAAGGGTTCCAACCGGATTAACATTTTTCTGATCCCCGGCAATGACAGCTGCCGGAGCCTGATGATCGACACAGGCTACCGCACCTTGGCGAACAAGAAAATCATGGATGAGTTGCTGGTAAAGCACCGGATCCGCTACGATGACCTGGATATTTTTCTGACCCACAAGCATCACGACCACACCGGCCTTGCCCACTTTTATGCAAACCGGGGAGCCTGCATTTTCATGAATCCAGAAGAAGACCGCCATGCCTATGACTGCCTGTATTATAATAACAATCCCCAGGCACTGGAAGAGCAGGTGCATGTCCTGGCCACTGTGGGAGTCACCGAAAGCCGTACTCCTGTTCTCTGGAACCGCTTTATGGAACTGAACCGGCAGATTCAGCAGGAGACCAGGGACTCCATGTTCAATGAAATCAAGAACTACCGTTATGTCCCTATCACGGACGGCATGGATTTCTGTTATGGCAGCTACCATCTGAAGGCAATCCATTTAAAGGGGCATACCTTCGGGCAGATGGGGCTTGTGGACGAAGAACACCGGCGGGTCTTCCCTGCCGATCAGCTGATCGACGGCATAGTCCCCATCGTGGCCACCGCCTACCCGGACGAGCATCTTTTGGATTACTATTTCAGTTCCCTGGAAAACTTCCAAAAGCGCTATGCCGGGTATATGATCCACCCGGCCCACAACCGCCCCTACCGCTGCGACGGCACGGTGCCTGCCCGGATCCTGTCTGCCTACCGCAAAAAGCTGGACACCATCCGGGAGATCGTACAGGGTTCTGACCGGGCTATGACCACCCGTGAGATTGCCTTTCTGGCCTACGGCGCTGAGGATGAATACGGATGGAAGGATCTGATGCAGACCAAGATGATTATCTCCAAGACCTTTTCCTGCCTGGAGTATTTACACGATAAGGGGGAGATTGCCCGGGCCTGTGAGGAAGAGATCCTCTTCTGGGAAAATTCCTGCCCTTCTTAGGGGATGGCTCCCGGCCGCCCCATAACCCGGCGCCATCATTCATGGCCTGACACAAACAGAAAGAGAGGATATTGTATGATGAAAAAGAAAAGTTATCTTTTTGCTGCCCTGGCCCTGGCCGGGGTTCTGTCCGGCTGTTCCGGCAGCCAGCCGGACAGAACCCCGGCAGATGCTTCCACGGAAGCAGCATCAGAACCGTCTGCTGCCGAATCCACTGTGGCTGCATTTACCGAGGCCGCCAAGGATTCCACCGATGCCCCCGCGCCCGATGCCATTACGATACCGGACCCCTCCGCGGCAGATGCTTCTTCTGTCGTTCCTGAGGATGTGACGGTACGGGTCGGTTCATTGAAAGGCCCTACCTCCATGGGATTGGTTTGGCTCATGGAACAGTCAGAAAAAGGCGAGGCTGGCAATCAGTACGAATTTACTATGGTGACAGCCGCAGATGAACTGCTGGCAAAGGTTGCCTCCGGGGAACTGGATATCGCCTTAATCCCTGCCAATGTGGCAAGCGTGCTGTACAATAAGACCCAGGGCAAGATCGCTGTCATTGATATCAATACCTTGGGGGTCCTGGATATTGTGGCTGCCGACGAGTCCATCCAAAGCATTGCTGACTTAAAAGGCCGGACCGTTTACCTGACCGGCAAAGGCACCACCCCCGACTACGTTTTCCGCTATCTCCTTTCCGGTAACGAAATGTCCGAAGCAGACCTGACCCTGGAATTCAAGTCAGAGCCAACCGAGGTGGCTGCCCTCTTGAAAGAACAGCCGGATGCCATCGGCCTGCTTCCGCAGCCGTTCGTGACCGCTGCCTGCGCACAGAACGAGTCCCTGAAAATCGTTCTGGATTTGACGGAGGAATGGGAGAAGATACAGGATGGCAGCAAAAGCCGGCTGGTGACCGGCGTTACCGTCGTCCGGCGCCCCTTCCTGGAGGAGAATCCCAATGCCGTCTCCCTGTTTTTGGAGGAACATCGTGCATCTGCTGCCTTTACCGGTTCCGACCCGGATGCGGCCGCAGAACTGATCGCTGCCCTGGGAATTATCGAGAAAGCACCGGTTGCCAAAAAAGCCCTCCCCTACTGCAACATCACCTGCCTGGTTGGCGAGGAGATGAAAACCGCCCTAAAGGGCTACCTGCAAGTTCTCTATGAACAGGATCCTGCTTCCGTTGGCGGCAAGCTGCCGGAGGATGATTTTTATTTCTGCCGGTAGCCCACCCGGCGGAGGGTACCGTACTAATCCAGCACAGAAAGGAACCTCTATGTCCCCCACTCCCCGTATACGGAAAATCGGAATTCTTCTCTTCTGGGCCGCAGTGTGGCAGATTGCTTCGTTGCTGATTGACAATTCCATCCTGTTTGTGGGGCCATACCCTGTACTCTGCGCTTTCCGAAACCTTCTGCCCACCCCTGGCTTCTGGCTGTCGGTGGGCAGTTCCTTTGGAAAAATCAGCCTGGGCTTTTTAGCTGCTTTCTTTTGTGGGCTGACAGCAGGAAGCCTGGCACACCGCTTTGCCCTGCTCCGGGAATTCTTAGAACCAGTTATCCGGCTCATGAAGTCTGTGCCCGTAGCCTCATTTGTCATCCTGGCGCTGATCTGGATTGGCTCTGAGAACCTGGCAGTCTTCATCTCTTTCCTGGTGGTTTTCCCTGTCCTCTATGTGAACACGATTGCCGGGCTGGAAAGTACAGACCCTAAACTTCTGGAAATGGCCCAGGTCTTCTCCGTCACCCCGGCGGGACGTGTCCGCTGCATTTATCTTCCGGCACTGCTGCCTTACCTGACCAGCGGCTGCCGCATCGCATTGGGTATGAGCTGGAAATCCGGGGTTGCCGCCGAGGTCATCGGCGTTCCTGCCCACACCATTGGCGAAAACCTGTATATGGCCAAAATCTACCTGAGCACTGCCGATCTGCTTGCCTGGACAATCGTAATCATCCTGGTCAGTTCCTTATTTGAAAAATTATTTCTGCTGCTTTTGGAGAAAGGGGTAAAATTATGCTTCCGTTTCAGCTGGTAATCCGCAATCTTTCCAAATCCTACGGAAACCTGCCGGTATGGGACGGGCTGAACCTGACCCTTGATTCCGGACACACCTATTGCCTGATGGGCGCCTCCGGCATCGGCAAAACCACCCTTTTTAGGATTCTCCTGGGACTGGAACAGCCGGAAAGCGGCTCCTTTTCCCTGGAACCTTCTCCCGGCTGCGGACTGACTGCCGTATTTCAGGAAGACCGGCTCTGCGAAGCCTTCACTCCTGTTGACAATGTAAAGCTGGCGGCAGGCAATACCTTAAGCCGCCGCCAGATTGCCGGCGAACTCTGCCGCCTGCTTCCCCGGGAATCCCTTCACCGGCCGGTCAGCACCCTGAGCGGCGGCATGAAACGCCGGGTGGCAATCGCCCGGGCCCTCCTCGCCCCGTCCTGCGGCATCCTTATGGATGAACCCTTCACCGGCCTGGATGAACAGACCCGGCATCTGGTCATCCACTATGTAAAGGAGAAAGCCAACGGCCGGCTTTTGGTGGTGGCAACACACCAGGAAGAGGATATTGAAGCCCTGGGCGGGATACTGATCTGTCCCTTCCCTATGAAGAAGATGTAAGAGACAGACGCATCCCCCTACAAAATCACCAGGGAATCCGGCTCCACATGGCAGGCCAAAAACAGCACTTCCACCCCCGCCGCCTTCGCCTCCTCCAAAGCCCTTCCGAATTCCGGATGGGTGCCGATATTCGGCCGAACCTCCGTCACCCCATCCATCTGGATCACAAAGGCAAGGGATGCCTTGTAGCCATCCCCCGCCGCCCTTGCCAGTTCCTGCAGATGCTTCACCCCCCGTTCTGTCGGCGCATCCGGGAAGTACCCGATCCCGTCTATCTCAAGCGTACATCCTTTCACCTCCATCAGATACCGCCTCGGTTCCGGAGCGTTTTCATACCGTTCCATATAAAAGTCAATCCTGGAATTGCCATAGGTGTATTCCTGTACCACTCTGTCAAAACCCTGGCTCTCCAGCCACTCCCTGGCCACCTTATTGGGTGCCTGGCTGTCAATGTTAAAAAGTATTCCGTTCCCTTTCCTCACTGCTACCAGGTCATACCTGGTCTTTCTGCCGGATGTTCCCGGCTCTGTCAGATACACCTCACAGCCCGGAACCAGCAGTTCTTTGCAGCGGCCGGTATTCTTCACATGAACCGTTTCCCTCTGTCCGTTTATTTCCACCTCAGCAATAAACCGGTTGGGGCGGCAAAGGAAGTTTGCACACATAATATTGTTGTATTTCATATCAAATTATTTCTGTCCTCCCCTTCTTTTTCTGCTGTGGGGCTTATCCGGCCTGCAAATTCCCGGACAGCCAGGTTCCAAAAAATGCAAAAGACCTTGTAAATACGCCTTCTTTGTATTTACAAGGTCTTCTAAACTGGGCTAGCTGGATTCGAACCAGCGAAATGCAGGAGTCAAAGTCCTGTGCCTTACCGCTTGGCGATAGCCCACTAATCTATGCGGGTGACAGGACTTGAACCTGCACGGTTGCCCGCCAGCTCCTAAGGCTGGTGCGTCTGCCATTCCGCCACACCCGCATAATCATGCTTTTGAAACAATAGTAAAAAAAAATTCCCGAAGGAATAATTTTTCAGGGTGGATAAAGGGATTCGAACCCTTGGCCTCCAGAGCCACAATCTGGCGCGCT
>CAJURT010000002.1 GCA_910588875.1 uncultured Lachnospiraceae bacterium | reverse complement strand
AGAGATCGAGTTTGTATTTTATTTTTCAAAAGTTAAAAAGTTGTAAACTGGTGTTATTTTAATTGAGGTTGTAAAAAATAAATTAAAGCTTGAAAAAACAGAACGTATGTTCTATAATATAGATAAGAAAATTAACTTAAAGGTGTTCAGAAGAATGGAGGAAGGTAAATGGCAAGAAATGATATTACAAAATCAAAGATAGATTATTTGATAAGGGAGCACAATTTTACTAATAGATGGAGTGAAAAACCTATTACAGCAGAACTTTTAGCAATAATGAAAAAAGCATCTAAAGGTTATAATAAAAAGTTTGGAAATGAAGGGATACCAGATGGATGCTATGAAAATGCTCACGAGAAGTTGCTTATTATAATGGAAATAAAGCCCACGGTTGATGAACATACTAGCGACTGTTTTGATGAACAAGAAATAGAAAAAAAGGTTGAGATGATTGTTTCTACCTCAAAAGAAAGTAAAAATCTGCTTATTGGCTTGTTGGACGATGTGAAAGGTTATAATCCATCAAAATATTCTGTAGATGGAGTAAAATGGTATATGAGTTTTTTCAAGCCGAATGTATTAAATGTTTTCGGTGAAACTTATAAAAATTTTTTGCGTGATTGGTCCATCATAGGAATTGCAGTATCAGGGGATCCTGATATACCAAATGAATTTTGTGCTGATACATATATGATAAAAGATGGTAAAATTCAAAATTTGAATATTCATGATATTCTGAATGAAGAGGATTATTTATCAATTGCAAATGATATTGACACAAAGACAATTATTGAAACGGTTACAGATTCTTCAGAGAAAATTAACAATTTACTTGTAGCAGTTGATTCACAACGTAGACCTATTATATTGTCTGCTTTACTTATTTCATTGTTTAAGCCAGATAAATTGGAGGATAATAGTTTTATAAATGATTATAATGGATGGTCGCCTAAACATTTAGCAGAGATGATAAGACCTAGGGTAGATAATGTGCTAAAGGCAGAAGATATACCGCAGGAAAAATTGAATGTGATTGATGCAGAAATAGGATTTATTTCGGTGGATCCAGACATAACATCAAAACCATATTTAAAAGCTATATTAAATGAATTGAATAATAATATAATACCTTTATTTAGAAGAAAAAGTAACTATGATGTTATTGGAAAATTTTACGAAAGCTTTCTAAAATGGGCAGGAGTGACAAATGTTAAGAAAGGAATTGTTTTAACGCCTGCACATATTACGGCATTATTCACAAAACTAATAGATATATCAGATAATGACGTTATTATGGATCCTTGTTGTGGAACGGGCTCGTTCTTAATTAGTGCTATGAATTGCATGATACGGATGAAGACGCAAAAAGAATCAGAAATCACAGCGCAAATTATTAATGGGTTTGGATTGGATGAAGAATTTGATTATATAAAAGGGATAACGAATTTATCAAGCCTTGTAGAAGCTACCTTGATTACAAAAGAAAATGCAGATGATATATGTGAGAAAATTTCAGTAGCTAAACAAAAAGATTCTGATGGTGTTTTGCCGATTCTTACTTCAACAAGGCAGAAGCAATTAGATGAAATGATATGTGATATTAAAAAGAGGCAGTTGATTGGATTTGAAAAAAATACGTCAATGTATATTCTGGCCATGTCAAATATGCTTTTTAGAGGAGATGGAAAATCTAACATATATCATGTGGATTATTTTAGTGATGAAGTTTGCCACGTTATTACAAAAGAGGAAGAGCAAATATTAAAGGGAAACAATAGGGATAAAAAAATAAAAATACAGAATGTGATTGATAATACAATTTTGGGGAGTTTATCTAACAAAGAGGGTATCAGACCTACAATAGGTTTTATAAACCCTCCATATTCAGGTGGTTATGACGATTATGAAAAATTACAATCCGATATATCCAAGGCTGCTTCGGACGTGAAAAAACAAAGTGGAAAAAAGAAACCATGGATGAAAGAAATCAGTTTCCTGGAACGTTTGTTGTCTCAATGTTCTAAGTATTGTATTATGATTGCGCCTTTATCTGCATATTATAAGGATCAGAAGATTAGAAATAGAATATTAGAAAAACATACACTAAAGTATGTTATTTCTATGCCTAACGATTTATTTCAGCCTAATGCAAGTACGCATACAGCTATTGCAGTTTTCGAATGCAACAAACCCCATAGAGAAACAGAAACGGTGTTTTATGATTTGAGGGACGATGGGTTTGTATTGCATAAAACTCATGGTAGAATTGATACAGGTAAATGGTCAATATTAGAGAATGAAATGTTAGATGCTATAGCTAATGATCCAAAGAAAAATGCTAATGACTATACGCTAATCGTTCAAAAGCCTGGTAAAGAAGATGAATGGACGATAAATCAATATTCAAAAACAGATTATAGCCAGTTAACTGAAAAAGATTTTGAGAACCAATTAAAAAAATATGCGCTATTTAGATATATGGAGGATAAAGCTAATAAGGAAGAAGAGGTGGATGCTGATTGAAAAAATTAGAGGAGATTTTTAATAAGACGGATGGAATATTTATACAAGATACCTCTATTATTAGAAAAAGAATTTGATGATGACATCCCATTCTTACGCCCATCAAAATCTATGGATAACTTATTAGTAGGTTTTATTAGAAAGTGCGATATGCCCAAAGAATGGCTGAAGAAATTAGCACCAGCGTTTTCAATAATAGTAGGGAAAGATGGTGAAGGAAGCCACTCTTATTCGTATGTGTACCCATATGAATTTTTGGGAAATAGTAATACAATGTTTCTTGTCCCAAAGGATGAATATGAGGATATGTCATTTAATCAGAAATTATGGTATGCACAAGCAATTAGTTACAATCGTTATAGGTTCTCATATGGAAATAAGCCCAAAAAAGATAGAATGATGAAAATTGAGTTTCCTGAACCAGATGAGTTACCGGAATATGTAAATGAGAAAAATATGCCAGATGTATCTGAAATACCAGACTGTTTTTTGGAGGATGGTTATGACAAAGCCTGCTGGTATTTGGATAATGTCGACATGAATGTGTTTGAAAGCCAGTATAAAAGAATTAAGAATTTAAATAATGCGAGGAAACTTGATTTTAAGGCATGGAAAGAATATACAATTGAACAGTTATTTGTACTCTATCAAGGTAATGGGTATGAACTAATTAGGATGGAAGAGGATGTAAAAAGTGGCATAAATTTTGTATCGCGTACTTCAAAGAATAATGGTGTTGTTGCAAAAGTGAAAAAAACATTAACAGAGCCATTTACTGCGGGATTGATTACTGTGGCATTAGGAGGAAGTGTTTTGTCATCATTTGTGCAGAATAAGCCATTTTACACAGCATATCATTTAATGGTATTAAAACCTAAAGAAAAATATAAAATGACAAATTTAGTTAAAATGTTTATTTGTACGCAAATTGAGGCAAATAAATATAAATATAGTTATGGAAGGCAAGCTAATAGGACACTTAAAGATATAGTGATTAAGTTACCATATAAAGAAGATGAAGAACCTGATTTGGAGTATATAGATGATTTTATGAATACTCTGAATTATAGTAAGGCAATGTCAGAAATTAATTAAATGCTCCTATCGCCTTAACATATCCTTGCAATCCGTTCTTTCATGATACATAAACCGTCAAAATGATAGAATTATCAAAACTCTATAGAAAACAGTTAGCAAAAGGAAACCGCTACCGAAAGCAGGTGGGTAACGGTTTCCTTTTGCCGTTTATTTGCCTGTTATTTCTGCTTCTTGATTCAGCAATTAGTGATAAAGCCTTTTGTTTTACTAAGCGGGTATGCTGGCAATAAAGGCAAAAGGGAAACTGATTGCTGGGGATTTTTTATAAATATAAAATAAAAATAAAATTTTGTATTGGGAAAGGTTGACAAAAAAGCTTTGGGGGGGGGTATAATGATTTTGCAATATGGAGAAAACAGGAGAAAAAACTGAAAATGTCACAAAATGGCTTAAGAGTAAGTGAAACAGACACAGCAAGGGCAGGAAAAGCAATTAGGATAACATAAATCAGGATGCAATGCAGGTGGGATATGGAGACTGGAAAGAAGATCGATGTCCATGCCCATGTTCTCCCGGGAGTAGACGACGGTGCCAGAAACTTAGCAGAGACCAGTCGTTTGCTCCGTTTTGCTATATCCCAGGGATTTGGAGCGGTGATTGCCACGCCCCATGGTTCGAGGAGGAGCGGGGGGACGGAGATGGAACGGCTGATGGAGTTGGCAGGGCAAGCCCGGCAGGAGATACAAAAAGAATATCCGGATTTTGAATTATATCTGGGGCAGGAGACCCGCTATCACGAAGAACTGCCGCGGAAGCTGAGGGAAGGGAAGACATGTACGATGGCAGGCAGCCATTATGTGCTGGTGGAGTTTGAGCCAGGTGATGATTATGACCGGCTATTTAGCGGGATCCGGGCACTGTCCTTTGCAGGCTACCATCCCGTGTTGGCGCATGTGGAGCGCTATGGATGCCTGCGCCGGGATGGATGCCTGGAGGAACTGGCAGAGGCAGGCTGTGTGTTTCAGATGAATTATGACAGCCTGAAGGGTTCCTGGCTGAGTTCGGAGGTGCGCTGGTGCCGCAGGCAGGTGCGCGAGGGACGGATCCATTTGTTGGGGACAGACATGCATCAGACAGGCTACCGGCCTCCGGATACGGCAGGGGCCATGCTCTGGCTGGAAAAGAATGTGGGGAAGAAGCTGGCGGCTGCAATGACCAGGGAAAATGCCCTTCATATGATAAGAGACGAAGGAATGGATTAGGGACGGTAAGATGGAGCGAATGGAACGCAATAATATGGTAAAGGGAAACAATGAGATAGAGATTGATTTGCTGGAATTGCTGCGGGCCTTGAAGCAGAGACTGTGGCTGATCCTGCTGGCATTTATTGTTGGGGGTGGTGCGGCAGGTACATACAGTAAGCTGATCCTGACTCCGCAGTATACTTCCACAGCAATGCTCTATGTGCTTTCCAAGGAGACCACCTTGACTTCACTGGCGGATCTTCAGATTGGAAGCCAGCTGACGACAGATTACAGAATTATAATGACCAGCCGTCCGGTGTTAGAGAATGTGATCGATGCTTTGGGGCTTCAGATGAGTTACCGGTCTCTCCGGGGGAAGCTGAAAATCGACAATCCGGCAGAGAGCCGGATCCTTACGGTTACCGTGCAGGATCCGGATCCCAGGCTGGCAAAGCTGATTGTGGATGAGGTGGCATACACGGCATCGGATTATATCGGTGACATTATGGAGATGGTGCCGCCAAAGATGATAGAAGACGGCGAGATTGTACCTGTCCCGGTAAGCCCTAATAACAGAAAAAACACAATGATAGGCGCCCTGGCAGGAGCGATGCTGGTATGCGGCCTTACCTTCTTGGAGGTGATCCTCAACGATACCATACGCACGGACGAGGATGTGGCCAGATATCTGGGAATCACGGTTCTGGCATCTGTACCGGAGCGGGAAGGGGAATCCGGGGATACGGAGAAACACAAGAATGAGGGAAAAAGCCGCAGGAGGAAGAAGAACAAGAAGGGATAGCATTTGGCGGAGGCCTGATGTGAGATGGAGGGAAAGATGGGCAGTGAGACAGTCGAGTTAAGGCGGGAGATGAGGGATGATTACAATTATAAAGAGTCGATTAAGACTTTGCGCACCAACATCCAGTTTTGCGGGAGCAGCATCCGTGCCATTATGTTTACCAGTTCCCTGCCGGACGAGGGCAAGAGCGATGTCTCCTTTGCCCTGGCCGAGTCCTTGGCTCAGATCGGGAAAAAGACGGTATTGATTGATGCGGACATCCGCAAATCCGTGTTGGTAGCCCGCTATCAACTCAAATGTGAGGTGGCAGGGCTTTCACAGTACTTAAGCGGCCAGAAAACTCTGGAGGACGTGGTTTACCAGACAAATGAGGAGAACTTAAGCGTGATTTTTGCCGGGCCATATTCCCCGAACCCGGCAGAACTTTTGGAGGAGGAACTGTGTGGGCGGATGTTTGAGGCGCTCCGCAGTTATTACGATTATATCATTGTGGATACACCGCCGATGGCAAACCTGATTGACGGCGCAATCGTGGCCTCCCATTGTGATGGGGCAGTGCTTGTGATTGAGAGCGGAGCGATCAGTTACCGCCTGGAACAGCGGGTGAAGAGCCAGCTGGAGAAATCCGGCTGCCGGATATTAGGGGCAGTTCTGAATAAGGTTGATGTCCATACCAAAAGTTATTACGGGAAATATGGCCGCTACGGAAGATATAAGAGATACGATGGATACCATGAATATGGCGGTGAAAAGGAAAAATCATGAATCGCAGCAGAAGAAACAGGAAGAGATGGTATCGGGGGCTTGCTCTGGCAGGGATCCTGATCCTTGCGGCCATGGTTCCGGTGACGGCGGGGTTATACCGCCAGAAAAAAGAGACAGAGGCACAGATCGCCACGAGAGAATACATACAAACGGAAGATAACGGGAATTTTCGCGGCGGGATTCTGGAATATAAGGGCAAAACTTACCGCCGCAGCAGTTATGTAAAAGCGATTTTGTGCATGGGGGTTGACCGGCAGGGCCCCATGACCGAGGGTACTGCCTCCACACAGGGAGGGCAGGCGGATGGCTTGTTTGTCCTCGCCCAGGATACCACCCGTAATACGCTGAAGATTTTGATGATCCCCAGAGATACTATGACGGAGATTACTCTGACTGACTTAAGCGGGAATGTATTAGGGACGGATGTTCAGCACATAACCCTTGCTTACGCTTATGGCGATGGCCGGGAGGAAAGCTGTGAGAGGATGGCAGAGGCAGTGACAAGGCTGTTAGGGGGGCTGGAGATGGATCATTATTTAGCAGCGGATATCGATGTCATCGGCATGCTCAACGACGCAGTGGGAGGCGTGACGGTGACTATCCCGATTGATGGGATGGAGGAAAGAGATCCCGCCTTTGTCAAAGGGGAGAGAGTTACGCTGCACGGAGGGCAGGCAGAGGCTTTTGTCCGCTACCGTGATATCGCACAGAGCCATTCGGCCATCACCCGTATGGCACAGCAGCAGCAATACATTACCCAATATTTTGCGGCGCTTAAGAAGAAATCCCAGGAGGACAGCCAGATTATCAGTGAGATTTTCAGCATGGTGGAAAACCATATGGTTACTGATATGGGAAAAGAGGAGTATTTAAAGATTGCTATGGATGCCCTCAATACGGAAAGCCTGGCAGACGGTGATTTTTATACCATACCGGGGCAGACGGTGGAGACAGAGGTCTACGACGAATTTTACGTCGACGAGGAGGCTTTAATGCCGGTAATCCTGGAAATGTTTTACCGGGAAGTGCCTGCCGGGGGATACCGAGGAGACCGGGGAGATAGGCAATAATCAGCCTGAAAAGAGGCTGTTTATTGGATAAAGTTTATTCTAAAAAGGAAAGAAGGTGAAAGAGATGAGAAAGAAAAGTTTGATGGCACTGACGTTGATTGGCGTGCTGTCGGCGGGGCAGATGACTGCTTATGCGGTACCAAGCCCTGACACAGGGGTAGAGATTGTCACACCTGTGGTTCCGTCGGGCGGCGGAGGTGGCGGAGGCGGAGGCGGCAGCCGGGGCGGCTCTACCAGTGTGGGCACAATCACGGCAGGCGGCCCGGGAGCCACAACCACCATCGTGGATACGACCACTCCGTTGGCATCGGCTGCTGCACTGAACGCATTAAATGGTTCTGGCGTGATTGGGAATGTGCTGACGCTGGTGACGGGGATCAATACCACAACAGGGGTTCCGGTTAACGAAAATGGAAAAGGCCAGGCAGTTGTCGGTGATGTGGCACTGAGTTTTGCAGAAGGCACGGCGGCAACCGCAGGTCTTCCCACAGATGTTGTTGCTTCGATCAATGGGATCAATGCAGGCCAGCCTTTGAACCAGGCGGTGAATTCGCCGGCTTTGGATGGTTATAGTGCATTGAGCACAACCCGTGCATTGCTTGTCAGGGACGCGGCTACCGAGAAGGAAAAGGTGGCTACGACAGAGGTGACGCTGTATGTACCGAACCTGGTAAAGGGCCTGAACAATGTGTCTGTGTTGTTCTATGATAACACAACCAACCATTGGGTGGTGCTTCCGATAGTGAATATTGACTGGGAGAAGAAGATGGTTTCTGTGAACGTGATCGGTTCCGGAACCTTGTCTGTGATTTACAAACAGCAGTAGATTTACAAGCCATGGCAAAAGACGTTTCCGTTTGCAGGAAGGTTGGCAGCTGCGAATCAGGGGGAGACACGCCTGTTAAGGCGTCTCCCATCTGTATAGGAAAGGCATGTAAGGAACGCTTGTAAGAGGATTCAGAGGAGAGGGAAGGTATGTATCGCAAGTCGAGTAAGGGATGGACGAAGCACCTGGATTTCATAGTACTGGATATGCTCAGCTTGCAGGTGTCATATTTTGCGGCTTATATGATCCGGCATGGAAGAGTTTTTCCGCTGGATAACCGGTTATACCGGGATATGATTTTTGTGTTTGGTTTTGCCCAGGTGTTTGTCACGTTGGTAAACGATAGTTTTAAAAATGTCCTCAAAAGGGGATATTACCAAGAGTTTACTGCTTCTGTGAGGCATGGGGGAATGATTATCCTGCTGGCGGTTCTGTATCTGTTTTCCACACGCGAAAGTATGGAATATTCCAGGCTTGTGGTGGGGGTCACTGGCGTGCTCTATGTCTTGCTGACTTGGGCAGTGAGAGCCTTGTGGAAAAAGTTTTTGGCCAGACGGGGAATGGATGGCAGGGTGGAAAGAACCCTGGTGCTTTTGACAACCAGGGATATGGCTCCGGATCTGATCCGGAATTTCCGGAAGAATAATTATGGGGGGCTGCGCCTGATTGGGATAACTCTGATGGAGGAAGCAGGGAAAGCCTGCTATAAGGGGATGGAGATTGATGGAGTTCCCGTGGTGGCTGACACGGCTTCGATGGCAGACTATGTTTGCCAGGGTTGGGTAGATGAAGTGTTTATTTCACTTCCCAGGGAGGTGGAATTGCCGGAGGCCCTATATGATGAATTGATAGCCATGGGAGTAACGGTGCATTTGCGCTTACTGCGTGCCATGAAATCGGAAGGGCAGAAACAGAGCGTGGAAAAGCTGGGAAATTTTACGGTTTTAAGCAGCAGCATAAATATGGCTCCGGCAAAGCAGTTTTTGTATAAGCGGCTGTTGGACGTGTTAGGGGGAGTCGTCGGATGTATGATTACGGCAGTGTTATACATATTTATTGCACCTGCTATTTATATTCAGTCTCCCGGGCCGATATTTTTTTCCCAGGAGAGGGTTGGAATGAATGGCAGAAAGTTCCGGATCTATAAGTTCCGCAGCATGTATATGGATGCGGAAGAACGCAAGAAGGAACTGATGAAACAGAACAAGGTCAAGGATGGCATGATGTTTAAGATGGATCATGATCCGCGCATTATCGGCGGGGAGCATGGTATCGGAGGGATTATCCGCAGGTTTTCCCTGGATGAGTTCCCGCAGTTCTGGAATGTGCTAAAGGGAGACATGAGCCTTGTGGGAACCAGGCCGCCGACTGTGGAGGAGTGGAGGAAGTATGATCTGCACCACCGGGTACGCTTGGCTACGAAGCCAGGAATAACGGGAATGTGGCAGGTGAGTGGAAGAAGCCGCATCACGGACTTTGAGGAAGTGGTGAAGCTGGATAAGAAGTATATTATGGAATGGAGCATGGGGTTGGATCTGAGGATTCTGTGTAAGACTATGGGTGCGGTGCTCCGGAGTGACGGGGCGATGTAGGGAAGAGATAATGGCATTATGTTTCGGATAAAAATAGCCGGTTTGGTGATCGGAATTGACAATAGATATGAATATGTGGCTTGGCTTTGTAAGCGTTATATAGTTGCTGCAGAAAAAGAAGATTTTCAGGTGGCGGCCAAGAAAGAGGAGATTATAAAAGAACATTTGGAGGGAAAGGGAAGGTTTCCTCTTCCATATTGTGAGGCAGCCTGCCTGTATCGCAGGATTTGTCAGAATCTGATTGGTTATGATGCTTTCCTGATGCATTCTGCGGCATTGGAGATGAATGGATGGGCATATATTTTTGCAGCCAAAAGCGGAGTAGGAAAGACTACACATTTAAAGTTATGGATGGAGGAATTCGGCAAACAGGTACAGGTGATTAATGGCGACAAACCGGTTTTCCGATTCCTGGAGGGGACGTTATATGTGTGCGGAACCCCCTGGTGCGGAAAGGAAGGTTTGGGAAACCCAATCATTGCGCCGGTGAAAGCAATCTGTTTTTTAGAGCAGGATCAGAAAAACAAGATCCGGCGGCTGGAGGCTCCGGAGGTTATAGGAAGAATTTTCCATCAGATGCTGATGCCGAAGGAAGAAGAAGCGATGAACCGTTTTCTGGATATGGTGGACCGGATCCTTGCGGATGTGGATTGCTACCTTTTAACGTGCAACAGGGACAGGGAGGCGGCACTGGTAGCTTACCGAGGATGTGCAGACAGTAAAAACCGACGGCAGCGGCGATGAAAAAAGCAAGAGGAGGAGATTGGGATGATTCGTGCTAAGAAGGGCTTTATACTTCGGCGGCTGGGACAGGAATATATGGTAGTGCCAGTAGGGGAGGCCGGCAGGGATTTCAACGGAATGCTCCGTTTGAATGAAACAGGGGCTTTTTACTGGCGGGAGATTGAGAAGGGGATTACAAAAGAACAGCTGATTGAAAAAATGTTGGAGCGGTATGAAGAATTGGATAAAGATATTGCATGTAAGGATCTGGAAGAATTTTTGGAGGAAATAAAGGTGGCTTTAGAGTCTGAAGATGAACACAGTTGAGGAGGAATTAAATAAATCTGAGTATTGCTTCTTTCAGACAGTGGGGGATAGTATGGAGCCATTGCTGCATGATCGGAGAAGCACAGTTGTGATAACAAAAACAGGGAAAACGGTTAGGAAATATGATGTGGTTCTTTTTCGCCGCCCAACCGGAGAATATGTCTTACACCGTGTGTGGAAGGTAAGGAAAAAAGATTACTTGATTTGTGGGGATAATCGAATTTATAAGGAACCTGTTCCGGCAGATTGGATTTTAGGAATCATGGTGGGTTTTTATCCAGATGAAAGCAAAAAATTTCTAACCTGCAGGGACAAAGAATATCAGGAGTATATGAGGGGATTATACTACAGGTATTGTATTCGCTGGATAAAAAGATTTCCGGGGAGGCTTTTTAAAAAATTAGTAGGATAGTAGATATATGCTTTGGGATAAGCATTATATTTATTATAAATCATGTGCATAAAGTGTACAAAGGCATCTGATCTTTTCTTGTTAGAAAGCATGGGAAGATGGAAAAAAGAGGGAAAGGAGGGGAAGGCCATGAAATATATAAAGGCAAAGGCGGAGACTATCTTATTTGATAACAGCGACGTTATCACGACAAGTTGGGAAGATGGTGTATATGCATGTTCAAACAATGCTGGTTTAGGTGATGTTATGGATAATTGCGGTTTTGCATCCGGGATAGCAAATTGCCCTGCTAACATGCTTGCCAATTAATGGAGGGAACTGCAACAAAACAAATCGTAAAGAGACGGGCTAAAATGGCAGCAGCATACTAAGATAAAAGTCAGTTGCTGTTGCCATATATGTATTGTTTGGCCTATTCATCACTGTGGATAAGGAAAAGGATTATGTACTATCGATTGAAACCAGGGTATGTACTGCGTGGTTGGGAAAAGATGCCATGGGCCCTTGTACATCGCCCGGAAAACTATGTGCAGGTACTGAAACAGGAGGAATTTCAAACCCTTTTGTTTTGTGACGGAGTCACGGATTCTGGTGTCGAATATCTTTCTGATGTAATGAGAACGTTGCTATATAAATATGAAAAAGAGGGGATTATTGAAAAAACTGCTGACCGGCTTCCCCTTAAAGAGGATCAGTTTTATCAATATTTTCATAACCGTTATGTCAATTATATTTTTTGGTCAGTGACCGGGCGTTGTAATTTTCGCTGCCGCCATTGTTATATGAATGCCCCAAAAGGGATGTTGGGGGAATTATCCAATGAGGAAGCTATTTGCTTAATTGGCCAAATGGCGCAATGCGGTGTGCTTAGGGTAGATATTACCGGAGGGGAACCTTTTGTGCGCAGTGATTTTTGGCAGTTGATCGACTGTATTCTCCACCATAAGATGGTAATTGGGCGTGTGTATACAAATGGGTGGTTTTTAAATGAAAAAGTATTAGATGAATTTGAAAAAAGAGGAATGAAGCCGGAGTTCAGCATCAGTTTTGACGGAATCGGATGGCACGATTGGATGAGGGGGGTACCTGGGGCAGAGGATGCAGCCATCAATGCATTGATGAGATGCAAGGAGAGGGGGTTTCCTACCAGCGTGGAAATGTGCATCCATAAAGGAAACTGGAAAGTCCTGCGTGAGACAGTAAATCGGATGGCATCATTGGGAGTGTCAGAGATGAAATGTGCCGGTGTGGTTGACACAGAACTATGGGAAAAATATGGTGAGGGGAATTCCCTGAATTTTAAGGAATATATGGATACAGCAATTGCATATATTCCCCATTTTTATGAGGACGGTATGCCGATAGACTTACAGATAGGAGGGGCCGTTCATTTGTATAAGGGTTCTGCCCGATATAAGTTGGCGGCAGACCGGTATGGGGGAAGTGAAAAATGCAAGAATCAATATTTGTGCGGCTCAGCCCGTTATGCCTGCTACATTACACCAGAAGGCCGCTTACTTCCCTGCCTGCCGATGACTGCCTGTAAGGAGCAGGGATTATTTCCTGCAATTCGTGAACAGGGACTGAGAGAGGGCCTCAGCGACAGCTTTTACATGAGGATTGTAGACAGCCGTGTAAAGGATTTGCTGGAAGTGAATTCCAAATGTGCAGCGTGCGGTTTTAAGTACCGGTGCGGCGGCGGCTGCCGCGCTTCTGCATTGGTAAGAGAAGGAAGCCTGATGGGATGCGATCCGGAAATGTGCGCTTTTTATGAAGGAGGATATGAAAACCGTATTCGCAAGACCGTGGACTATGCCATTGAACGGTATTGTATTTCCCAGAAGGAAATCTCATGAAAAAAGGATCCCATGGTGAAGCATTGATATGGATCAGCAACACAACGGGGAAAAGAAGACGGACTATTCTTTATCTGGCTTTCCTGCAAATAATAACAGGCCTGATCAGTGTTTTTTATGCACTGCTTTTCCGCAGGATGATAGATACGGCCGTTTCAGGGAACAGGGATGAATTCCTTATATCCGTAATGATGATTGCCGCTCTGGTGATAACGCAGATGGCATTCAGTGCATTGGGGAATTTTTTGTATGAATGGTGTCGTTCTGTGATAGAGAACCAGCTTAAGCAACAACTTTTTTCCTGTTTGTTACATAAATCTTATTCATCAGTGGCTGATGTTCATTCCGGGGAATGGATGAACCGGTTGACATCGGATACAGTGGTAGTAGCCAATGGCATGGCAGATCTTTTTCCCGGGCTGGTTGGTATGGCAGCCCGAATGGCAGGGGCAGGGGCGGCAATTTCAGTATTGGAGCCAGGTTTTATATGCTTTTTTATTCCTGCCGGTATTTTTGCTTTTCTGTTTAGCTATATATTCCGGAGGGGATTAAAACATTTGCATAAACAGATTCAAGAGGCAGATGGTATACTGCGGGCATTTATGCAGGAACGGCTGGGGAGCCTTATGATAATCCACGCTTTTGCGATGGAGGGGAAAACCGTGGAGGAAGCAGCAGGAAAAATGGACAAGCATAAAAAGGCCCGTATGCGGAGGAACCGTTTTTCTGTTTTATGTAATCTCTCCTTTGGTGTTGCAACAAACGGAATTTACTTATTGAGTGCCATATATTGCGGATACAGGATATTAAAGAATACGATGTCTTACGGCACAATGATGGCGGTATTGCAGCTGATCGGGCAGATTCAATTCCCATTTTCCCATATAGCCGGATATTTTCCTAGATATTATGGGATGATTGCCAGTGCGGAACGTTTAATGGAGGCAGAAAATTATCAGGAGGATTGTTGGGAAGAATCTGTAGCCGAACAGGAAATTTTGGATTTTTACCAAAAAAGATTGACAGGCATAGAGATGGAAAACGTAAGCTTTATGTATCATAAGCCAGCGCAGGGAGGGATCCTTAAAGCAGAAAGCGGCCCAAAAACAAAGGTCCTGGAACATTTTAATCTGGAAATCAACAAAGGTGAATGTGTAGCCTTTACCGGCCATTCCGGCTGTGGGAAAAGTACGGTTTTAAAATTGCTGATGTGTCTGTATCCTTTGGATATGGGGACACAAAATGTGATAGGCCAAACAGGGGGAAGGAAAACAAGATTTCCTCTGACTGCGCCGTGGCGGGGATTGTTTGCCTATGTGCCCCAGGGAAATCAGTTGATGAGCGGAACCATTAGGGAAATACTTTCTTTTGGAGACAAAGAAAAAATGGTGCAGGATTTACGCTTGGCGGAGGCATTGCAGATTGCTTGTGCCGATGAGTTTGTCCAGACATTGAAAGATGGTTTGGACACGGTGTTAGGGGAAGGGGGAAGTGGGCTTTCCGAAGGGCAAATGCAGCGTCTGGCTATAGCCAGGGCAATATTTTCAGGCCGTCCGATTTTGTTGTTAGATGAAGCTACAAGCGCGTTGGATGAGATAACAGAGAAAAGGCTGCTGGAAAATTTGAAGGCCATGACAGATAGAACGGTAATCATTGTTACTCATCGGCCAGCAGCCCTGGATATATGCGATAAAAAAATTGTAATGGGATAAGAATAGGTAAAGCTGGCGATGAAACGGATCAGAAAGGTAGGAACCATAGCGTTTCTTGTATGTTCAATAGGAATTTTTTCTGTACTTTTTTGGAGAGAAAGGAAGACAGAAAAACAGCAGGAGGAGAATTATCTGGTTCTGCAGGGACAAGTGCGGATATTAGAACGGGAGAGGAACCGCATAAAAAGTGAATTGGGCAGGCTAAAAACAGAATATGATGAAGAATTCCGGGGTATGGGAAGCGCAGTTGTCCTGTTCACGGATTTGAACGAGAATATTTACAGGGACATGTTCCCTAAGATGAAAAAGGCAGGGTATGTTGGGGTGCTGGCGCTGCCGGTTGACCGATTTTGCGATCAGAAAAATGGCATGAATAAGGAACAGATTGGTGAACTAATCGATGAGGGATGGAAATGCTGCTTCAAATGGCAGAAGGATAAAGAGCCAGAGGAATGGCTGGAAGAGGGGGCGGCAATAAGTAAAGAATTAGGAATTGCCAGGCCGGATGCCGTATATTTTCCATATGGTACATATGAAGGGGGGATCGATGACTTCCTTAGCAAAAAGGGGATTAAAACAGCAATTCATCATGGGGAAGAAAAACAGTCTTTGGTGGCAATTGATTTAGACAAAGAGATATGGCATCCTGGCGCAGTTGGGCTGAAGGGAAACGATGTGTATCAATTGTTTTTAGAGGCCATAGATCATAACGGCAATATAATATTTACAATTGGCTCCGATTCTCCGGATGAACAATATAGCCAGGAGGACTTTGATGCCATGCTTGAATTTTTCTTTCGATATGGTGATATTGGTGAACTGATGGTGACGGATTTGCAGGGAGCCCGGGAATACCATAAGGGATTAGCAGACAGCAAGGCAAGTTCCCTTAAACCTTATGGGGAAAAGAAAAAAGAACTGGAAAAAGAATTGGAAACAGTAAATAAGGAAATGGAATCCTTGCTGGGGAATTCAGTGGAAAATATGAATTAAAAATCCGGTTTGACAGGGATGGTAAAGGAAATGTTATCTGAAAAGAATGAACTTATATGCAATGTTTTAAAAGCAGGGCTGGCTGATTTTTCACTCCCTGAGATATCGGACGGGGATTGGGATTATCTGGAAAGGGAATTGCGTAATCAGGCAGCGGCAGCTTTGCCGGCAGATGTTATCGGAAGCCATCCGGCCATAGAAGAAAGAAGGAAGAACCGGTGGAAGGGGATTGCATATAGCCATGCTGCACGCTGGTCACAAATCTTATATGCCCAGAATGAACTGGTGCAACTAATGGGACAGCATCAGATACAGATGGTGATATTAAAAGGAACTGCTGCCGCCATGTATTATCCAATACCAGAGTACCGTTCCATGGGAGATATCGATTTTCTTGTACAGGAAAGGGATTACCAAAAAGCATTAGAACTGATGAAAGAGAATGGATATACCCAGACAGATCCAAAAGACAAGGGAGAGTATCACTATTCCCTGGAAAAGAATGGGATTATTTTTGAACTCCACCGAAAGCTGGCGAAGCTGTCAGATAATAAGAAGGGAAAAATGGTGACGGAATCTGTCCGTAATGGGTTGCAACACAGGGTATGGCGCCAGATAGATGGATACCAGGTTCCCGTTTTGCCGTGGCTGCCGAATGGAGTGGTTCTGCTTTGCCATATCCGGCAGCATCTGGTTAGCGGGCTGGGGCTTCGGCAGATTATTGACTGGATGATGTATGTGGAAAAAGAACTGGATGATAGGAAATATCCTTATTTTTTAGAAGTGATTGAAAAAGCAGGTTTGGAGGATTTGGCAATCCATGTTACAAAATTATGCCAGAAATATCTCGGGTTAAGAGAAGAGGGAATCAGATGGTGCATTGGCGCAAATGAGGAATTATGTGAAGAACTGATGGGATATATTTTTCAGCAAGGGAATTTCGGGCAAAAGGTTTCCTGGGAGGGAAAAGGAGCGAAAGCTTTAAGCCGCAGTGGGATAGAGCAATTGAGATGGATGCAGAAGCAGGGGATGAGACATTGGAGAGCAGCCAGGAAATTCCCGTTTTGGGGATGTGCTGCAATTTTTTATGAATTGTTTCGATATATTGTTTATGTGATGAAAAAGGACAAGCCAATCCGGTCTTTGTATTTGGATATAAAGGAAGGAAGGCGACGCAGGAAAATGTTTAAGGGATTGCGGGTTCCATAGCAGAGAATCAATGAAATGCAGCCGGATAGGGAAAGAAACAGGCAGGAAGAAACAAATATGGGGAAAACGGATACCAACGATAATGAAAAATTGAAAATTTGTATGCTGGGGCATAAGAGGGTTCCCAGCAGAGAGGGCGGCATTGAGATTGTGGTTGAGGAATTGGCTGCCCGGATGGCTGCTTTGGGCCATAGCGTGGTTTGTTACAACCGGTCTGGGCACCATGTGGGAGGCAGGGAATTCGACAGTGGCTATATAGGAGAATATAAAGGCATTCAGCTGAGGGATGTTTTTACGATAGATAAAAAGGGCCTGGCTGCTGTGTCTTCCAGTTTTTTTGGATGTCTGGCGGCAGGGTTGGGATCATATGATGTTGTCCACATCCATGCAGAGGGGCCTGCGGCATTTTGCTGGATACCGAGACTGTTTGGTAAACGGGTGATACTTACAGTACATGGATTGGATTGGCAGCGTGAAAAATGGCAAGGGGGATTTGGCTCAACGTATATTCATTTTGGTGAACGGATGGGGGTAAGATGGGCACATGAGATCATTGTCCTGAGTGAGGGTGTGAGACGATATTTTCAAGAAACATATGGCAGGAGAACCCGGTATATTCCCAATGGGGTTACGAGGCCAGTCTTTTTAGAGCCAAATTTGATTCTGACAAAAATCGGGGTGGAAAAGAATTCCTATATTCTTTATCTTGGCCGGATTGTGCCAGAGAAAGGTATACATTATTTGATAGAAGCTTTTCTGAAGGTCAGGACAGAGAAAAAGCTGGTGATTGCCGGCGGCAGTTCTGATACAGGTGAATATTTAGAAAGGCTGAAACAAATGGCGGAAAAGGATAACCGGGTTGTTTTTACCGGATTTGTCCAGGGACAGATGCTGCAGGAATTGTATAGTAATGCCTATTTTTACACGCTTCCCAGCGACTTGGAGGGGATGCCCTTGAGTTTGCTGGAGGCAATGAGTTATGGGAATTGTTGTTTGGTGTCGGATATAGAGGAATGCACCGCTGTAGTTGAAGATAAGGCGATGGTTTTCATGCGGGGTGCAATAGAGGATTTAAGGGAAAAAATGCAGATTTTGTGTGATGATGAAGAAATGATATTGGGATATAGACGAAAAGCAGCAGATTTCATAGGCAAAAAATATAATTGGGAAGATATTGTAAGGCAGACTTTGCGGTTATATCGGTAGCAGATACGGACATACAGACAGCAGCTTAATAGGAAAATGAGGTTAAGAAAGAAGGATGTTAATATGATTAGTTATAATGTGGAATTGAAAAATAAAACCATTTTAATCACAGGTGCGGCAGGATTTATTGGATCAAATTTAGCGAAAAGATTATTTAAAGAAGTTTCAAATATAAAGATTATTGGTATTGATAATATGAATGATTATTATGATATAAGGCTTAAAGAAGCGCGTTTGAAAGAATTATCCCAACATGAGTCCTTTGAATTTGTGAAGGGGAGTATTGCAAATAAAGAGTTGGTAGAATTTATTTTTGAAAAGTACAGACCGCATATTATTGTGAATTTGGCTGCACAGGCGGGGGTCCGGTATTCAATCAAAAATCCGGATGCATATGTGGAAAGCAATTTTATAGGTTTTTATAATATTTTGGAATCCTGCCGCCATTCTTATGATGGAGGGGAAAGAGGAGTAGAGCATTTAGTATATGCGAGTTCATCCAGTGTTTACGGGTCTAACACAAAGGTTCCCTATTCTCCGGATGATAAAGTGGACCATCCGGTATCTCTATATGCAGCCACAAAAAAATCCAATGAATTGATTGCCCATGCGTATTCTAAACTATATAATATTCCGTCAACGGGATTGCGGTTTTTTACGGTTTATGGCCCCGCAGGACGTCCGGATATGGCCTATTTTGGATTTACGGATAAGTTAAAATCAGGACAAAAAATTCAGATTTATAATTATGGAAATTGCAGACGGGATTTTACTTATATTGATGACATTGTGGAAGGGGTTTTCCGTGTAATACAGCATGCGCCTGAGAAAGCAACGGGAGAGGATGGATTACCGATACCTCCATATAAAATATATAATATAGGTAATAATAAACCAGAGAATTTATTGGAATTTATTGAGATTTTGCAATCGGAATTAATTCGGGCAAAGGTACTCCCGGCAGACTATGACTTTGAATCCCACAAAGAATTGGTTCCCATGCAGCCAGGGGATGTGCCTGTTACATATGCAGACACTACAGAACTGGAAAGGGATTTTTCCTATAAACCATGTACCAGCCTACAGGATGGATTGAGGAAATTTGCTGAATGGTATGCAGGGTTTTATCAGTAAGCCATGAAGTGACAGAAAAAGGCTAAACCGTGCCATATACGATAGAAATTGCAGGTGTTAATGGATATGAATATAGATTTTTATATCAGCAGCCTTTCCGGCGGAGGGGCAGAGAATGTACTAATTACATTAGCGAAGGAATTCCAAAGAAAGGGCAACCATGTGAGCATAACATCATTAGAAAAGCGCCCTCAATTTTACGAAGTACCAGGCGAAATTGAATTAATAAAGTATGACCACACTGAAAAAGGAAAGCTGAAAGAACATATAGATGATTTTCTTGCTGTCCGAAAGCAAATCAAAAACCGTCAGAAAACAGATGTTTGTATATCCTTTTTAAGCAGGTGCAATTGGCTGGTGCTTATCTGTTCTTTTTTTCTAAAAAGGAAAGTGGTGGTATGCGACCGCAATAATCCGCTGAAAGAGCACTCAAAAGCGATATTTTGGCTGAGTTGCCAACTATACCGTTCAGCATCAGCAATTGTAGTGCAGACAGTGCAAATTAAAAACTTTTATCCGAAGTTCCTGCAGAATAAAATTTATATCATAGAAAATCCTCTGGATGAAGATAGACTGATAAAACAGTGTGCAGAGAAAATGGTTTGTAAAGAGAATTTGATTATTAGCATGGGGCGTTTAGAGAAACAAAAAGATTTTAAAACATTGATTAATGCTTTTGCGCAAATAGAGAAAAAGTTTCCGGAATGGAACGTTTGTATTTTTGGAAAAGGCGATATGAAAAATGAGCTACAGGAATTAATTAATAAATATGGCTTAGAAAGCCGCATTTTTTTGCGTGGACGTACCGAAACACCTTTCTTGGAATTGAAAAAGGCAAAAGTTTTTGTGCTGTCCTCAAATTATGAAGGATTTCCAAACGTACTTTGTGAAGGCTTATATGCCGGATTAGCATGTGTTTCCAGTGACTGTATTAGCGGACCGAAGGAATTAATTACTGACGGTGTAAATGGCTTTCTGTTTCCGGTTGGTGATGCAGAAGCCCTCTCAGATAAATTGACGCTGATGCTGTCATCAGAAGAGTTACGCGCCAAATTAGGAAAGAACGGAAAAACATCCGTAAAGAAATTATTTTTACCTGAAATTATAAAAAAATGGGATGGGATCTTAAGGACGATTTAGAAATGAAAAATAAGGTATTTTTGGGGAAATAGAGATGAAGGATAAGATTGCAATTATAGCGCATGGGCTCAGCGGCGGTGGTGCAGAACGCGTTGCCTCAATTGTGGCAAATTATTTTGCAGATTTAAATTATCAAGTATTATTTGTTGCAGCATATTCAGAGAAAAGAGAATATGAACTTGACCCCCGTATTAGATATGCTGCAGTTAAGACCAACTCGTCAGGCGGAATGATGCGGTTTATAGAACGCAGTTTTTCCATAAGAAATATGGTCAGGGAATTTGGGGCAGAGATAGCATTTTCATTTATCACAAATGAGTTAATTCCCCTTGAGTTTTCTGGTGTGGAGGTAATTCCTTCTTTGCGCATTGATCCGAAAAGTACAGACAGCAGTTTTATCAGAAGGCATATTCGGCGTTTCGTATATCATCATGCTAAAAACGTGATTTTTCAAACAGAAGATGCCAAGAACTATTTTGACGGATCAATCCGGAAAAAGGGCGTGATTATAGGGAATCCGTTAAAAAAGCATTTGCCGGTATGGGACGAAGAAGGGCACAGAAAGATATTTATGACAGCATGCCGCATTACTAAACAGAAGAATATCCCTATGCTTATTAACGCTTTTATTCGGTTCCATCAGGATTATCCGGACTATGGGCTTGAGATTTATGGGGATGGGGAGCCGGCTGGGTATAAGGAGAAAATGGAAGGATATGTGGCGGAAAAGGGGGCAGCAGGATATATTGTTTTTAAGGGGCATTTGCCGGATATTCATAATATTATGTGCGATGCAGAGGCATTTATACTGACATCAGATTATGAGGGGCTTTCAAATTCTATGCTGGAAGCAATGGCAATTGGTTTGCCGTGCATTTGTACGGATTGCCCACCAGGAGGAGCAAGAGGATATATACGAAATAATGTATCTGGAATATTGATTCCTGTGGGCGATGAAACGGAACTTGATAAAGCAATGCGTAAGATAGCTGACTCTGGGGATTTCCGGCATAAAATTTCAGAAAGTTCAAGATATGTACGAGATGTATTGAATCAGGATGATATTTGCAGGCAGTGGGAAAATTTAATCCATTAACCAAAAACAGGAATAAAAGGACAAGACAAATGAAAATTACCAAAATTACGAAAAAAATTGTGGACATTGGTTTTTTCTTGCATTTATTTAATCATATGGGAGACGAGGCATATGTTAAATTTGCATATTGGTGTTGTATGGGGAAAAGACTTAATTTGAAAAATCCTCAGACTTATAATGAAAAATTGCAATGGCTCAAACTGTACAACCGCCGTCCTGAATACACGCAATATGTAGACAAGCATGATGTGCGCAATTTTGTAAGGGATAAGATTGGTGAGGAATATCTTGTACCATTTCTTGGGGTTTGGGAATCCTTTGAGGAAATTGATTTCAACCGTTTACCAGATCAATTCGTTCTTAAGTGCACTCATGATTCGGGCGGTTTGGTTATCTGTAAGGATAAAAAAAATTTAGATAAGGAGGCAGCCCGTAAGAAAATAGAAAAATGTCTGGGGGTGAATTATTATCATTATTTAAGGGAATGGCCATATAAAAATGTTAAACCCAGAATTATTGCAGAACCGTATTTGGTAGATGAATCTGGAACTCAGTTGAAGGATTATAAATTTTTTTGTTTTGACGGTAAAGTAAAGGCTATGTTTATTGCATCAGACCGTGGCATTGATACGCGTTTTGATTTTTATGATGAAAATTTCAATCATATGCCAATGATTAACGGGCATCCCAATGCCGATGTTCCTCCCGAAAAACCAGTTGGTTTTGAAACAATGAAACAATTGGCAGAAACCCTGTCAGCAGGAATGCCACATGCGAGAATCGATTTTTATGATTGTAATGGGAAAATCTATTTTGGAGAAATTACATTGTTCCATTGGAGCGGCCTGGTTCCTTTTGAGCCGGAGGAATATGATAAAAAATTCGGGGATTGGATTAGGCTGCCGGATAAAACCGTATAGATAGTCATCAAAGGATAGTAAATGTAAAAAAAACAACTATAGGGAAGTTATGTGAATAACAGGAGAATGAAATGAAAATCGTTTTAAATTTTGGTAAGGATGTTAATGAAGCTGATACAGCATTTACTTTATACTTTACCATAATGGCTTGTTTGTTTACGAAAACCTATATTCAGCTTGCGGCACAGCTTGGCATCATTACCTATGTATTTTATAGTTGTTTGAACAAAAAAGGATTACGGTTACGGATTTCACAGACAGTTGCACAAAATGAATTTTTTTTACTATTTTGGCTTGGGGCCCTGACATTATTAGCAGCTTTGTCGGGACAATGGGCATATAGTACAAAGGCAGACAGTAACACAGTATTGACGTTGTTTCGTATGTTCGTAATCGGGATAAACCTATTTTTATATGTGAATACTTATAATCGCGCCGTATCTGTTTTAAAGTCATTGATTTATAGTTCCGTAGTTATGGCAGTAATTGTGCTGCTGACCACTCCCCTTTCACAATACGGCCAGGCAGGGGAAGAAGGATTTGGCACTTTAATTGGACAGCAGAGAAATACGTTTGGCGCAGTGATGGCTTTTTTGATTCCTATTTGTGTTGTTTTTGAAAAACATGAGAACCTGAAATATGGAAAATGGATTGCTGCTTTTTTTGCATTTTCATTAATCTGCTCAGGATCCAGAGGGGCAATGTTACAGATGATAATTATTGTGGCTTTGTATGTATTGCTTTCTCCTGGAATTAAAAAGAAGATCAAGTATATAAGTATAGGAACATTATTTTGTGTTGTAATGATCATTATAATTATTAATGTTCCGTTTTTATATGCCGTTATATGGGTGCGTTTTGCCAATATGTTTTCTACGGTTTTGGGAATGGAACAAATAGCAGATTCCAGTTCGTATGGGAGAGAATTGTATAAGGTTTTAGCATTGCAGATGTTTTGGGAACGGCCTTGGCTGGGGTTTGGAGTAGATGGCTTTTTTTGCAGATTAAGGGATGTCAGATATGTAAATGGTTATTATTTGCATCCGGTCTATAGCCATTGTAATTTTGCGGAACTGGCCGCAGATTTTGGGATAGCAGGCCTGGCTATTTGGTATATTCCTGTTTTATCTGTATTAGTTAAAAGCTTTCGCGTATATAATTTCACACCTGTTTTAAAAATGATTTTTATCATATTAACTTCGATGATAACTTTGGATTATGCACGTATACCATGGTCCAGCCATAGCAATATCTATACTTATTTTTGTGTTTTTTTACTTTTCTTTTTTGCAGAAGAGAAACTTATTTTAGCAGGCAGCATGATAGAAAATCAGCATTGATCAGGAGAAACCATATGCATTTATGTATTGTGACAGTTTATAATACGGAAAATTGCGGGAGTTTTTTGCAGGCGTATGCCTTATTTAAGGTTTTAGAAAATATGGGACATAAAGTGTCTTTTTTATACAGGGATAGGGCACATACCACACATTCTTTTTATGCTCATGTAAAGGAATTTATCGTTAAATGTTTAAAGCTGGATGCAAAGAGCGCCTGTTATGTATGGAAAAGATATATGAATTATCGATATGCACAGCAATGTTTTACAGAGATAAAACAAGAAGAGGAAGCTTTTTCCACAATTGATTGTATAATCCTTGGGAGTGACACAATTTGGAATTTTAATTCTCCCTATTTTAACAGAAATAAAGATATTTATACCGGAGGACGTTTTATTGGGAAAAAATGCATTGCTTATGCAGCGTCTGCTGCAGATACACCCATAGAATTCTTTGAACAGGATAAAGAGATAAAAGATAATATTAGGAAGCTTGATGCAATATCTGTTCGTGACACAGATACATGGAAGATGGTAAAAACACTGACAGCCAGGGAGGTTCCAATTGTCTGTGATCCCACTATTCTGATTGAAAGGGAAATATTTGATGGGTTGGCACCGGAGATACCGGATAAAAACTATATTATATTGTATCATTTTGATAAGGTTTCAGACAAGAAAAAGGAGAATATTTTAAAGCTAAAAAGAGAAAAAAATTGCCAATTGATTTCCTTTGGAGAATATCGTTCCTGGTGCGATAAAAATGTTGCCTATGATCCCTATTTCTTTATTTCATATATAATGAATGCGGATTTTGTTCTTACAGATACCTTTCATGGAACTGTTTTTTCTATTCTTTATGAGCGTGATTTTGCAGAATACGGCGGAAAGAAAAAGAAAATTGCAGATTTAATCAATTTTGCGGGGTTAAAGAAAACGCTTGCTTATGAAGATACATCCCTGATGCAGATTTTTAAAGAGGGTTTGGATTATTCAAAAACACGTTATCGGATAGCAGAACTCCGAAACAGATCCATGCAATTTTTAAAAGAAAATCTTATGGGGAAGGAAAAATGAGATCAAAGAAGGCAGTAATGAATATGATGGCCTCCATTGGATATGAAATGGTTGCTGTGATATGCGGATTAATCTTACCAAGATTGATTCTCAGTACATTTGGTTCCAGCTATAACGGTATTACTTCCTCCATTACACAATTTTTATCCTGTGTTACTTTATTAAGGGCAGGAATCGGAGGGGTAACCAGGGCTTCATTATATAAACCTCTGGCAGATAATGATATGGAAAGTGTTAGTGCAATTATCAATGCCACAAGTAAGTTTATGCAGAGAGTAGCACTGATTTTTGCCGGAATGATTATTGTATTTGCATGTATATATCCGTTTCTTACCAATGATGAGTTTGAATGGTTTTTTTCTTTTACGTTGGTACTGATTTTAGGGGTAAGTACATTTGTCCAATATTATTTTGGCATTACCTATCAAATGTTACTGCAGGCAGATCAGAAACAATATGTTATATCGATTATTCAGATTATTACCACGGTTATGAATACAGCTGTTGCGGCTGCTTTGATTCGAGTTGGCGGAAGCATCCATACGGTTAAGCTTGGAAGCGCAATTGTTTTTTCCCTAAACCCGATTGCGATAAACCGGTATGTAAAAAAAGCCTATTGCTTAAACAAAAAGGTATCCCCGAATAACCAGGCCATCCGGCAACGCTGGGATGCATTTTGGCAGTCAGTTGCCTTTTTTGTCCATAATAACACGGACATTATTGTGCTCACATGCTTTGCAAATATAAAAGAGGTTTCTGTATATACTGTTTATAATTATGTCATAGCAAATATTCGAAATATTATCGTTACTTTTGTGACGGGATTTGGGGCAGCTTTTGGTGATATGCTGGCCAAAAAAGAGGAGGGGCTGATAAGAAAAAATCTTCAGGTATACGAATTGGTCATTTTCGATTTAACAGCAATCATTTATACGACGGCAGGGATAATGATTGTGCCGTTTGCATTGATATATACATCGGGGGTTACGGACGTCAATTATGCACGGCCGGTTTTTGCAATATTTATTACCATTGCAGGGGCTTTTAGCTGTTTTCGGATCCCTTATCAGACCATTGTTGAGGCAGCCGGACATTTTAAACAGACAAAAAACGGAGCTTTTGTGGAGGCTGGATTAAACATTGTAATTTCAATTGCTGCAGTGATTAAATTTGGGTTAGTGGGAGTGGCAATGGGGACGGTTGTGGCCACCATTTTCCGGTCAATTCAATATTCTACATACTTATCCAAGCATATTGTTAAACGCAGCATTTCTGTATTTTGGAAACATATTATGGTCAATGGGACTATTGCCATAATAGTTGCAATCATTTCAATCCGGCTTTTTACGTTTGAAATAACAAATTTTTGGTTGTGGGCAATAAAGTCAGTATTGGTGGCATTAAGTTCTGCTTTGTTTGTTGTGATATCAAGTTTGGTTTTTTATAGAGAAGATTTTCTATATTTGTTTGGAAAGATGAAGAAGATGGCAATGCATAAGATGAACATGTAAGGGCATGGAAAAAGGACATAAAAGATGAGAAAAGGTAAAGAGGACAAAAAATATTGGTTCTTTGGGGTTTTGCTGACGGTTTGCGCAATCAGCATATGGTTTCTTCCCATAATGAAATTGAAAATATTAGCTGGAAACTGGAGACGGATTTTCAGGATATTTACCTGACGGATGTTATGGTTACTGCTTATGACGATAATACTGAGGTGTCAGCACTTAGGAACGGTACATATTTGGTTGAGGAATTTCCGGAAATCATGTTTTCAGAAGGGGATGGAATAGGGGTCGGCCAGGCATGGGATGTAACAGGGGACGGAGATTATTTATACTCTGTTGGTGAGGGGAGATTAACAGTCTCTCAAATAATAGAGGATGAAAAGAATATTTTGTCTACCTTGGAAGGATTGGGAAATGTCAGGCATGTTGAAGTAAAGGACAATAATTTGCTTGCGGTGGCATCCCGTGAGACGGGAGTATATTTAATTGGAATTGAAGATAAAACGAAACCAGAGTTGTTGAGTTATTATGATTCCTTAGAAATTGCAAATGACCTTTGCTTTGCGGGAAATTACATGTTGGTAGCAAGCCGCTATTTTGGGGTTGAAGTTGTTGATATTTCAAATCCGGAAAATCCACGGTATGTCAGCCGAATTGTAAATGAAAAAGAATGCTATCGCTGCACGGTACAGAATAAATATCTGTTTATAAGTTGCTGGGGGACGAGGGATCTTGAAATTTATGATATATCTGCGATAAATAATCCTAAGAAAATTACAACAATAAACGTGGACGGGAGATGCGGCGAGGCGTATGTTGAAGGTTCTTTTTTGTATATAGTTAGCGGATACGGCGATTCGAAAAACGCAGAGAAAGTTGGTGATCCCGGGTACGGGACCGGTAACGGGGTAACGATATATGATATATCCAACATTAGTAAGCCGGTTTGGTGCTCCACAATAAAGACAGAAGGGAGTCTGCAGGGAGTAGGATATGACGACTGGTCCATTCAGATAAGCAATGGATATGCATATTTTACGAATTCCTTTGGGGGATTGTATATATATGATGTAAGTGATAGTTATGCGCCAAAGGCAGTGAAGAGGCTGACAGTGCCTATTTTTCCTGACAGCGACAATTTCCATGATTTTTCTGCGAGTGAAAATGTGGCTTTTCCCTATGATGTGAAGGAATATATTCAGTCTCCTGTAATGGGAGTATACATTGACAATGGAAACATATATTTTGCCTGTGCGTACGATGATGTGCACAGGTACGAGTTTGAGGGGGCTATAGCGGCAAACGGTATGGATGAAGGGGAATTTTATGAAGTAAGCAGAGATAAAAAAGAAGAAAAGAATATTACTTATTCGTTAGAAGAATTCAATATTTATTCCTTAGCACAATATTCTGAAGATATTTATATTGCCGGTAGCGGACAAGGGGTTTTGCTGATGGAGGATGTGCATTCTGTTACAGACAGATATGTAACTGCATTTCCGGTAAAAGATATTAAGGTTACATGTGAAGGTTATATTATAACAGCAGAGACAAAAGGGGTGGGAATTTATACAGTAAGAGGCGGAAAACTGAAACGACATGGGTATATAGAGTCAATGGCAAATAATTGCAATGTTTCATCAGTGGCCATAACTGGGGACGGAAAGTATGCAATAACCCAGTCTTCTTGGACAAGATATGAAATAATAGACTTGCATAATATAGAAAATCCTGTTTTTGTGGAAGATATTGTTGACAGAAATGGAAATTTGAAGAAATCCAGTTTGCTCCCTGGTGTTGGAAATATGTATTACCGGAATATAGTGACAGGAGACTTGTCAGGAATGGTAGGGATTGCAGGAAGGAATCATACCATTTGGTTTGAATCTCAGGGAGAGAATCTTTCTGTCAGGAATATTTATGTAAATACTACATACAAGGAAATTAATGGAAGCACAGTCATTAACGATACAGGTCAAGTTTTATCTGTCTATGCAAATGGTTATGTAGTGTATGACCCAATAAAGCTTTCTAAAGAAGGATTAGAGGAGCCAGAGCCATACAAAATCGCTAATGTGCGATTGAAAGGGAAGGCAGCCATAGGTGGGAAATGGATGGCCATTAGTAATGAACCAACGGGGATTATCCAGATTGTAGATATTTCGGATCTTACCTCACCACGAATTAAATCCGTATATAAGATTCAGAATAGCCCTGGTATAGCTTTGGTCGAAGAGGAGCGCATTTTGATCCCGATCCGGTATGGCGGAATTATGGAAATTGCTTATTGAGTATAAAGGTTATAAGACAAATTAAAGGTGGACTACAATCATGAAAAAATCAGAAAAACTGCAGAAAATGATAATCCTGGCAGGAATCTTCATAATGCTCCCCCACATAACCGCCACCGCCGGCACCGGCTGGCAGCCCCTGGGGGATGGCAGGAAAGCCTATATAAAAAATGATGAACCTGTAACCGGCAGCTGGGTCACCCAGGAAGGGGAAAGATATTACCTGGGCGAGGATGGCATCTGTATCGAAAACCAATGGTTTTCCCTCACATCCGCCGCTAAGGAGCCGAAAGATCCGGTACGTACTACCTGGTACTATGCCGGAGAAGGCGGTAAAGTATACCGCAGCGGCTGGATGGCAGTCAACGGATATGAATTCTATTTCAACGGTTCAGGCGGAGCAATCCGGGGTGGGATCCTGAACTTGGATGGTAAAAAATATTACATTCATGCTGATACCGGCAAAGAGCATTGCGGCTGGTTTTCGGTAGATGCCACAGGCAGCAATGGCAATCCCTACACTATCTGGCGTTACGCCAAGGGGGATGGTGCCCTGCTGGTAAATGGCTGGCACGACATTGATGGAAGAAGCTATTATTTTGATGCTAATGGAGCCAACTACCGTAAGCGCTGGTTTACGGTCAATGATAAGAAATATTACGCCAATGAGGATGGGGTTACCCAGGAGGCGGGCTGGTTTTCCGTCAGCGGTATTTATAATTCCGGGATTCCCTACACAAACTGGTACTACCTATCCGAGGAGAAAGGACAGCTGAAGGATGGTTTTTTTGACCTGGACGGAAATACATTCTATTTTGATACCAACGGCTTGAATTACCGCAAACGCTGGTATGTCAGTCCCGGGCAGGACCGCTATTATTTCGGGGAGGATGGCGCCCTGAAAAAGGATGGGTGGTTCCTGATTTCCACCGTCAATGCCGAGACCGGTGCAGCGGCGGAGCGATGGTATTACGCTGGTAATGACGGGAAAACCTACTGTAATGGCATATATGAGATCGATGGAAAAAGTTATTATTTTGATGCCAACAGCTTAAATTACCGTAAGCGCTGGCTCACGGATAAACGGGGGCGGAAACAGTATTTTTTGGAGGACGGCACCATGCCGCGGGATTCCTGGTTCTCAGTCAGTGGTACCAACAGTTTTGGAGAGGATTATACAAGTTGGTATTATGCTGACGGGAACGGTTATATGCTGACAGAGAATACCTACACTCTTGATGGGAAAGAGTATCAGATTAACAAAAACGGTACCATGTTTACTGGCTGGAAGCGCAATTCTGTCGGGGAGTACACCTACTATGGGGAGGATGGCGCCAAACGATATGGATGGCAGTATCTGCCGCTTCCGGCAGGATGGGTCAATGACGGAACCGTGGGAAGCTATGTGAAGGATTATGGCAGTCAGGCGTATTTCTATTTTGATCCTTTGAATGGCGGAAAGCTGTTGAAAAGCTGGTCAAGTCCCTATACGGAGGCAGAGATTGAGGGCAGGAGATACTGTGTAGACCACTATGGTCTGCTTCGTTATGGCTGGGCAAAGCTGCGCAGTGCAGTGCCGGAGATCACAGGCTTCGGCTATTATATGCCGGAGGCGACGGACAAGCTGATGCAAGGGGAACGTGCGGTAAACTGTTGGATAAAAACGATGGGTTCCAATGATATGGCCGGAGAATTGTCAGAGACCTGGTATTATTTTGATGAAAACGGGCAGGCGCTTCGGGCGGCAAAAGACCGGCTTTTGGTCAAAGAAATGGAAGGGGACATTTATGCCTTTGACTATTATGGCCGAACCCAGGCCGGTTTTATTGAATTAGAGGACGGCTCAATCTATTATTTTGATAAGGAAAATAAGAATGCTGCTGCCAGGGGGATCTGCCAGGCAGATGACGGAAACGGTATGGCACTTTACAAGTTTGGAACTGACGGCAAGGCGGTCAGCGGGGTATCGGATGAATGCCTTTACTACCGGGGGCGGCTGCAGGCTGCAGCCAGGGACAAAGGCTATGAGGCAGTCAAAATGGAGAACGGGAAAAATTACCTTGTGGATACAGAGGGAAGGCTGGTAAAGAATCAGGAAGTGCAGGATGCGTCTGGCGGCGAATGGGCAGCAGACGGATATGGGAATGTCATCAAGTCCCCGGGATCCAGGCAGTACAGGATGGCAGCAGGGCCGAAGACGTTGATTTGGGATAAGGATTGACAAGAGGAGCACCAAATACCATGTTTAAGATACAGATAGCAGGCCTTATCATCACAATTGAGAACAAATACGAACATGTCAGCTGGCTCTGCAGGCGCTACCAGGTGGAAACGGAAGCGGAAGACTTCCGGGTGTCCGCCCCGGAACAGGAGATTCTCGCGGAACAGAAGAGAGGGATCGGGAAATTTATGCTCCCTTACTGTGAAAGCATCTGCCTGTACCGCAGGATCCGTGGGCGGCTGTCCGGATATAATGCTTTTTTGATGCCTTCCGCGGCGGTGCAGCTGGAGGGAAGGGCATATGTATTTGTGGCAGAGGTAGGGGACAGGCAGGAGCGGATGGCGCATATGCGGATGTGGATCCGGGAATTTAAAGGCCGGGCATGGGCGATCAATGACAGCAGGCCGGTTTTCCGCCTGATGAAAGGGACGTGGTATGCATGTGGCACACCCTGGTGCGGAAAGACCGGGATGGAGAATCCGGTTATGGCGCCGGTAAAGGCAATCTGCTTTTTGGAAAAGGGAACAGAGAACAGCATCAGGCAGCTGACGGAGGAGGAAGGGGCGAGGCGCATTTCCCGGGAACTGTGCCTGGCAGCATCGGTTGATGCAGTTGGGGAATATATTCCGGAGGTGGCAGGGAGGGTAGCCTCCGATGTGAGATGCTATCTGCTTACCTATGTGGAAGAAGAAGCGCGGGAGTCAGTACTGCTGGCATACCAAAGGATCAAGGACAAGTAAGGGGGCAGCAAGGGAAGAACTGGCCAGGGAGGCGGCATGTGGAAGGAACTGATTTTAACTATTTGTAATGATATGAAGGAGCCAGCCGTTTGCCTTCCCACAGGCTTGCTGGCCGGATGCTTGTTTTTGTTGTTTTCCTATTCCCGGGATAGGGGAATGGGCCGGAAAGGAAGCCTGCCCTGCCGGTTCCTTTTTGTCGTCTATCTGACAGTCCTGATATATACCGTGTATTTTTCCCGGGAACCGGGCTCCCGGGCAGGGGTGAGTCTGGAATTGTTCGGGACCTGGGGGGAGACGGTGGCATCAAAAGGGTATGTCATAGAAAATATATTGCTGTTTATCCCCTATGGGATGCTGGTTCCGGGCAGCATTCCGCTTTTCAAAAAAGGCATTGCCTGCGTTTTATCAGCCGCATTGTTCAGCATAGCTATCGAACTGGCGCAGCTGGCAACCGGCAGGGGCTACTGCCAGCTGGACGACGTGGTAATGAACACCATAGGGGCAGTGTTCGGGTGGGCCTGCTGGCGGGTGGGTATTGGGCTTTGGGGCAGGGGCTCTGGGGATAAGGAAGCGAAAAAGGATTGAGAATAAAACAAAAGTAGATTATAATGTTTCAATAAGGAAAAACCATAACAGTCCATGGGGCTGCTATAGATAAAGGGAACCAGATAAGGAGAACAGACAATGACAGAACCAGCAATAAAGAAACCAACAGACAAACTGACTATTGCGGTGGCAGGAACCGGCTACGTCGGCCTTTCCATCGCGGTTTTGCTGTCCCAGCGGCATAAGGTCTATGCCGTGGATATTCTGCCGGAAAAGGTGGAGATGATCAATAAAAGGCAGTCCCCGATCCAGGACGAGTACATTGAAAAATACCTGGCGGAGAAAGAACTGGATCTTGTTGCCACCATGGATGGCGAGACAGCCTACAAAAACGCGGATATTGTTGTGGTTGCGGCACCCACCAACTATGATTCCACCACACAGCACTTTGACACATCAGCCGTAGAGGCAGTGATCAGCCTGGTGCTGAAGGCCAACCCGCAGGCAGTAATCGTGATCAAGTCCACAATCCCGGTAGGGTACACAGAGTCAGCCAGAAAGCGGTTTGACACCAGGAATATCCTGTTCAGCCCGGAGTTTCTCCGTGAGTCCAAAGCGCTCTATGATAATTTGTACCCCTCACGGATCATTGTAGGGACCGACCTGGAAGACGAAAATCTGGTAAAGGCGGCCCATATATTTGCATCGCTTCTCCAGGAAGGCGCCCTCAAAGAGGAAATCGATACGCTTTTCATGGGATTTACAGAGGCGGAAGCAGTGAAGCTGTTTGCCAACACCTATCTGGCACTGCGGGTATCCTACTTCAACGAACTGGACACCTATGCCGAGATGAAAGGCCTGGACACAAAAAAAATCATTGAAGGCGTATGCCTGGATCCCCGGATCGGAACCTTTTACAATAACCCTTCCTTTGGCTACGGGGGATATTGCCTGCCAAAAGACACCAAACAGCTCCTGGCTAACTACACGAATGTGCCCCAGAACATGATGTCTGCGATTGTGGAAAGCAACCGCACCCGCAAAGATTTTATCGCTGACCGCGTCCTGAAGATGGCAGGATATTACGATTATTACAACAGGGGGGATTACCGGGCAACCGACGAAAAGGACTGCATAATCGGCGTATACCGTCTGACCATGAAGAGCAACTCCGATAATTTCCGCCAAAGTTCCATCCAGGGAGTAATGAAACGAGTCAAAGCCAAAGGCGCAGTAGTGGTCATTTACGAGCCGACCCTAAGGGCGGGCAGCACCTTCTTCGGCAGCAAAGTTATCGGAGACCTGGAGGAATTCAAAAAAATGAGCAATGCCATCATAGCCAACCGCTACGACCGCAACCTGGAAGACGTAATAGACAAAGTCTACACCCGCGACATATTCAAACGGGACTAATAGACACATTTATATTTCACCAAACGGAAAGGGGATGTACATGGAACAGGTAAGGGCAGCAGTAATCGGTTTCGGAGGTATGGGCAGCCAATATGCAAGGATGATATATGCAGGGGAGATAGAAGGAATGCGCCTGGCTGGCGTATGCTGCCGCAACAGGCGGGGACAGGAAGTTTTGGAAAAGGAATTCCAGGGGGTTTCTGTTTACCAGGATGTGGAGGATGTGCTGGCCCATGGGGAGGAATTTGACGCGGCAGTGATTGTTACGCCCCATCCCAGCCATGTGGAGATTGGCCTTAAGATGGCAGGGGCAGGAAAACATATCCTGGTAGACAAGCCGGCGGGGGTATGTGCAGGGGATGTGAGGGCGTTGGTGCAGGCGGCCGAGAAGAACCAGGTAAGCTTCGGGATGATTTTCAATATCCGTATGAACCCGGCATTTAAAAAGGCGAAGGAACTTCTTGATCAGGGAACCTTGGGGAAAATTTCCCGGGTGGCCTGGATCTGCAATACCTGGTACAGGACACCGGCCTACCATGCTTCTGCACCATGGAGGAGTTCCTGGAAAGGGGAAGGCGGGGGGCTTCTGATCAACCAGAGCCAGCATTATTTTGATATCTGGCAGTGGCTTTTCGGCATGCCGGACGCGGTGTTTGCTACGCTGGATTATGGGAAATTTAATGATTTTGATGTGGATGATAATGCAGACATCCAATTTTTTTACAAGAATGGGATCCATGGGACATTTATCACCTCCAGTGGGGAAAATCCCGGGGTGAACCGCCTGGAGGTCTGGGGGACGAAGGGCAGACTGGCTGTTGAGGATACCAGCCGGGTGATTTTCGATGAGAATGTGATGCCGACAGATGAGTTTGCCAGGACTAACCAGGAGATCTATGGAGTCTTAAGGCATCATACCAGGGAAATCCCGGTGGAGCCCAATGAGAAGGGATACCAGAGGCTGCTGGGGAATTTTGCAGAGCACCTGCTGACAGGGGTTCCTCTGATTGCAGACGGATATGAGGGCCTGAAAGCAGTAGCCATGACGAACGGCGCCTATCTTTCATCCTGGCAGGGGCAAAAGCTTGTTCTTCCTGTAGACGAAGAAGTATTTAAAGCAAGTTTGGGGGAAAAGCAAAAGTAATTAAATGGTTACAATAAAGCGAACCTTATTTATAATGCATGGAAAAACATAAGAATAAAATGTATAAAATCACAAACAAAGTAAGGTTAAGCTGGGAGATGCCACATTGGAGATTGAGGGATTTCCGCAGAAAATCGGAGTCTTAAGCACCTATGTACTAGTCAATGAGGGGGAAGGTGGCGTGCGGTAACAGACAGGGGAGTGGTTACTGCAAAGTGCCTACTTTACGTTTTCTCCGGATAGAGGTATGATATCCTCAGTGGGCAGGGGCATAATACTATGCCCGGCCTGCAAAGCAGGATTCTTATTTATATTCATAAAGGCCAAAGAGGGGGAACATCATGACAGGCGAGGAGAAATTAAAGGATTTTACCGAGGCGAATTACCAGAAAACCTTGACTAAGGTTAACGGCCGCATTTACCATTTTCTGGGGTATGGGCATAGCAATGCCGTCGCCATTATAGGAAACACTTCTGTTATTTTGATTGACGCATTGGACAGCCCGGGCTATGCGGAAGATTTAAAGGCAGAACTGGCAGGGCTGACGGACAAACCGGTGCGCACCATTATCTATACCCATGGGCATCCCGACCATCGGGGCGGGGCGGGGGTTTTTAGGGATACAGTGGAGGAGGTCATTGCCTTTGCTCCCCAAAAACCGGCACTAAAATATTACAGCCGCCTGAACGATGTGCTGAACCAGAGGGGAGCCTTCCAGTTTGGTTACGATTTGACGGAGGAGGAGTTTCTTAGCCAGGGGATTGGCATCCGTGAAGGGAGGATTGTGGGAAAGGGCAATAATGACCCGATCCCGCCAACTACCCTCTACCAGGAGAAGGAGGTGGAGAGGGTAATTGACGGTGTGAGGATGAAGCTGGTCAGCGCAGCCGGAGAGACGGACGATCAGATTTTCCTTTGGCTGGAGGAGGATAAGGTCATCTGTACCGGTGACAATTATTACGGATGCTGGCCGAACCTGTATGCCATCCGGGGTACCCAGTACCGGGATGTTGCAGCCTGGGTGGAGGCGTTGGATGAAATCCTTTCCTATGGGGCAGAGGCGCTTCTGCCGGGACATACCAGGCCTCTGATCGGGAAAGAACTGGTACAAGAGCAGGTTGGAACTTTCCGGGATGCCATTGAATATGTGCTTTTAGAGACCCTGGAGTGCCTCAATAAGGGGATGGGAATGAAGGAAGCCGCAAAGCAGGTGAAACTTCCTGAAAAATATCGGGATAAGGAGTATTTAGGGGAATACTATGGCACGGTGGAGTGGTCGGTAAAGAGCATTTACTGCGGGTATGTGGGGTGGTTTGACGGAAACCCCGCCGAACTGATGCCGGTAAGCGATAAAGAGTATTACCGGGTTCTTCGGGAGTTGATTGGGCAGGCAAAGCTGGTGGAGAAGATACAGTCCTGTTTGGCCCGGGAGGAATACCAGATGGCACTGCAGCTTCTGGAATTGACAGAGGAAGAGGAGTCGGAAGCCGATAAATCCGGCAGAGAAGGACAGGTGTCCTGTAGGGAACTAAAGAGACAGGCATTGCTTGGAAGGGCAAAGCAGATGACTTCGGCAAATGCAAGGCATTACCTGATTGCCAGTGCGAAGAAAACAGCGCCGTGACCATATCAGGAAAGCAGCGGAAGAAGCAGAAGCTTCCACCGCTGCTTTTGCTGTCATGCCGCTGCCGTATTATCCCTGCAGGGCAGCATCTACCGGCACCTTCACCACAATTTTCCGGATAGGGGCAGAAGCGCCGCCGGACTGTATGGCCGGAATGTGCACATCCCATGGAAAATAGATGGCATAGGTTCCCACGGTCATCTCAATGGTTCCCTCCGGGGCGGAAGGGTTATTGCGATAGAATAAAATGTCGCGGGGAGTGTCCAAAAGGTCTTCATCTACCTGGTTGCTGCCGTCGTCGCTGTAATACCCGGCCCGCTCCGGGCCGCCTGCGGCCAGAAACTGGACATCGATATTTTTGCGGTGGATTTCCGGGCGCAAAGTCTCCCTGGGAGAGGTGGTGAGATCCAAAACCTGCAGAACCATGGGAACCCCGTCTAATTCGATGTCAAATTTCCCCGGCTCATGGGCAGCAAGATCCGTATCTTTTAAATACCGGATGGCACTCTGCAGGGCTTTGGGAAGTGCGGCGATTTGCCGGTCAACCATGGCATTGTGTATGTTTCCGTAAATCATGTGAATTCTCCTTTGCTGAATAATATGGTAGGATTTTTCCATTGTAGCAATGAATCGGGAAAAAATCAATGGCCAGGCTTAGAGGCAGATATTATAATAGAAAGATGACAAAAAAATGGTTGCAAACAGACATTTGTTATGCTATTTTGTATATATAATATTACCTGCTGAGGGGAAAAGACAAATGGGGCACGAGCCATTCAGCCAGCCCCGCAAGATGTACTTCCGGAGTCTCTTTGTGCCTGACTTTGTGAGTATATCAAGATAAAAAGGAGGATACAGGGATGTTTTTTTCAAACATTGGAATTGCAAAGAAGTATAATTATCTGGAGGAGAAGTTTTTAGCCGCATATAAGTGGCTGGAGGAGACGGATATGGCAGCCCTGCCGGTGGGAAGCTATCCGATCATGGGCGATACGGTAGTGGCGAATATCCAGGAGTATACAACGATAAAACCGGAGGAAGGCTCTTTTGAAACCCATGAGAAGTTTTTTGATATCCAGTATGTGGTATCCGGAAGGGAGCAGTTCGGTTTCTGTAAACGGGACGGACTGGCCGTGAAGGAGCGGATAGAAGAAAATGACCTGATTTTTTATGAGGAGCCGGCCGTTTCCGGGAGCGTGCTCTTAGAGGAAGGGGATCTGATTGTAGTAGCGCCCGAGGATGCACATAAGCCCAGGTGCCAGGCGGCAGGGCCGGAGCCGGTGAAGAAGGTTGTGATAAAGGTTGCAGTGTAAAAGACCGGGGCATAGCCGGAAGCAGAAGACAGAAGACAGCCGGGAGACGGTTGATACAAATATGTAAAAAGGGCTGGATAACAGCCCTTTTTATACGGATATATCGATGGAAACACTGTCAGGGATACCTGCATCCACCGAAAATCCGGACAGGTCAGGTACGGAAACGGCAGAGGACGAGGCGGCGGAAAGTGCGCCGGACAAGCCGGAGACAAGTTCCTCAGAGGATGTCTTTGCATCTTCGGCAAGTTCTTTGTTGGCATAATTGCGTTCATCTTTGCGCCGTTTTTTGCGCCTGGAAGCCAACTCCTCCTTGATCTCCTTTGCCCTCTGTTCCTCCATGTTTCTCTCTGCTTTTTTCTTTTGGTTCTCAAGCTGTTCTTCCTTGGACAGGTGCTGCAGCTTTTTTTGGATCCGCTTGATCAGCTTTTCCATGCGTTTTATCATCTTGGCAATCTTTTTGGCATCGCTGCCTTCACTGGCGAGGGCAGCCATCTTAAGGTTGGTCAGTGCCCGTATTGCCCGGGAAGCAACCTGCTGGACGTCGATGCGGGTTTCGGCCCTTGCCAGCATAGAGGCAAGCTGGCCTACGGAATCATCCGGCTTGGAAGACTTCATCTTGAATTTGTTTTCAGAATCTTTGGAGGCAGGTTTGGAGAGAGCCTTTAAAGATTCGCTCAGGCGATCCATATCCGGATCTTTTGCCGGGCTGGCGGCTTTTTTGGTGTCTTTGCCATTTTCCCTGGTGATGGCAGGTTTGTATATGGTACGGCCGGCATCGGCTGGCCAGCTTCTTTCTGTGACTTTCACGACCCATCCTCCTTTTCATCAGAAATTGTGAGAAAATTGTGAAATCTATAATTACTATATCGGCGGGATTGGAAAAAAGGAAATAGCAGTTCTGAAAATAAGGAAAAAATTTTGATTGATGCCGTAGGACTGCTTTGCTATAATGATATTATCGACATATGGAAGGGGCGGATGAAAGGGATGGAACGGGAAGACATGAAAAAAATATTGGAGATTGGGGTGATGCTCTCATCGGAGAGGGATCTGAACCGCCTGCTGGAGCAGATCCTTTCCTGTGTCATGGAACTGGCCCATTGTGATGGAGGGACTTTGTATCTTTTGGATGGGGACAAGCTGCATTTTAAGATTATGAGGAATGATACCCTTAAAACCTATGACGGAGGGGACGGACAGGATCCGAAGCTGCCGCCGGTGCCCCTTGCCCGGGGAAATGTATGTGCACTGGCACTTTTGGAAAACAGGACAATCTGCATTGACGATGTGAGGAATTGCCGGGAATATGATCTGTCTGGCCCGATCCGTTATGATGAGATGACCGGATACCGCACAAAGTCAATGCTGGTGGTGCCGATGCACAACCGGAAAGGAGAGGAGATCGGGGTACTTCAGCTGATCAATGCCCTGGATGGGGAGGGGAATGTCTGCGCATTTGGCCAGGACATGGCATTGGTGCTGGAATCCATAGCATCCCAGGCGGCCATCACGATTCAGAATGTAAGGTATATGGAGGAAATCAAGGGGCTTTTCCGGTCCTTTGTTATGGTGATGTCATCAGCGATTGATAAGAGGACCCCCTACAACGGCAGCCATACCCGCCATATGGCAGAATACGGAAGCCGTTTTATTGATTATCTGAACTGCCTTGCCCAAAAAGACGGGCGCAGGGAACCTTTTTCTCCTATACATAAAGACGAGTTTTTGATGAGTGTGTGGCTCCATGATATCGGCAAGCTGGTAACACCGCTGGAGGTAATGAATAAGGTTGCCCGGCTTTTGCCGGCACAACAGGCTGAGTTTACCCACCGGATGGAAGTTATCCGGCTGCAGGCCGAAATTGCCGGCCTGAAAGGGGAGATCACAAAGGAGGAGAGGGAAAGGCAGATCCGCCGGGCATATGAGGTGGAGAAACTGGTGGGGCAGGTAAACGGAACCGGTTTCATCACGGATGAGAAATTGGAGGAGTTAAGGCGTCTGGGGGAGGAAACCTACGTGGGGGAGAAGGGAGAGCGCTGTCCATGGCTGCTGCCGGAGGAGATGGAACTGTTATGTATCCGGAAGGGGACTCTCTCGGAACAGGAGAGGGAGATCATGGAGGAACATGTGGTGGTTACGGATAAACTGCTGTCCCAGATCCATTTTTCCGCAGAATTGTCCCATGTGCGGGAATGGGCTGCTGCCCATCATGAAATGCTGAACGGCAGCGGATATCCAGAGGGTAAAATGGCAGAGGAGATTCCACAGGAGGTAAGGATCCTCACAATATTGGACATTTTTGATGCCCTGGTTGCCGATGACCGTCCATATAAGCCAGGGATGCCGGTGGAAAAGGCCCTTTCCATCTTGAAAACCATGGCAGAAAAAGAGGGCAAGCTTGATCGGGAACTGACGGCGCTGTTTGCGGAAAGCAGGTGCTGGGAAGACCAAAAAGACCTGCAGGAGGGCAGCAGACAGGAACAGCTAAAGGCCGCAGAGGTGCATTGACCGGCTGAGGAGGGGAATGAGATGGTTATCTGGTGGAAGAACCAGCGAAAAAAGATACTTGGCGCATTCCTGGTTTCCTTAGCTTTGACATTGGTGGCTGCTTCCGGGATCTGGTCGGGGGTGAACCAGGCCGCCTGCGACGCCTGGTATCAGCACAGGATGGCCGCTGGCGGGGAGATTGTGCTGGTGGGGATTGACCAGAAAGCATTGGAAGAATTGGGACCATATAACCAGTGGGGGCGTGATATCATGGCCAGGGCGATTGAGGCCCTGAACCAGACGGAGGAATCGCGCCCGGCAGTGATCGGGGTAGATGTACTTTATGTCAGTGAGAACCAGGCAGAAACCGACCGTCAGCTTGCCCAGGCGGCTGGCAGGTACGGCAATGTGGTTATGGCGTGTGCGGCTGATTTTGGCATTGGCCTGACGCCGGACGGCAGGGGGGATTACCGCCTGGAGGATTTCTCCGTTCGTGGTTTTGAGGAGGCATATCCGGCTTTGAGGAGGGAAGCGGCACAGGGCCATATCAATGCCATGCTGGATGGGGACGGGATCCTGCGCCATCATTTGCTGCGGTTTGCATTGCCAGACGGAAGGGAGATCCCGTCTATGGCTCTTGCCGTGGCAGAACGGTTCCGGGAGGCTTTGGGGGAAAGCCTTGACAAGCTGCCGCCTACGAATGGCCGGGGATTTTGGTATGTGCCTTTTTATGGAAAGCCGGGAGACCTTGGGGGCACGGTGTCTTTGGCGGATTTGCTGGAGGGCAGAACGGATCCGGACTTGTTTGCAGGAAAGATCGTCCTTATCGGGCCTTATGCGCCTGCCTTGCAGGACAGCTTTTTTACATCTATCGACCATGCGGTGCCCATGTTTGGCATTGAGTACCACGCCAATGTGGTGCAGGCGCTTTTGGACGGGAACTTTAAGAGGGAAGCAGGCGGCAGGATCCAGTTTTTGGTTCTTTTTATGGTTCTGTTTTTGGGAACTGTCGTGTTTTGGAAACGCCCGGTACAGGTGTCCTTTCTTGCCTGGCTGTTGGGGGGAGGGGGATATCTCCTGCTGAGCCGTCTGCTCTACCATTACGGGCTGGTATTGCATGTATTGTGGATTCCGGCGGGTTTGACAGTCTTGTATATTGGATGCCTGGCGTTTAATTATATTCAGGCTGCTCTGGAAAAACGGAGAGTGACCAGGACCTTTAAGCGTTATGTGGCGCCGGAGATCGTCAATGAGATTTTAAAAGAGGGGGAGGATGCGCTGGAACTGGGAGGGAAGCTGACCAGGATTGCAGTCCTTTTTGTGGATGTCCGTGGTTTCACTCCTATGTCTGAGATGCTAAAGCCTGCACAGGTGGTGGAGATATTAAACCGTTATCTAACCTTAATTTCTGACTGTATCTTAAGAAACGGCGGGACTCTGGATAAATTTGTGGGGGATGCGGCCATGGCATTTTGGGGGGCGCCGGTCAGCCAGGAGGATTATGTGATGAAGGCAGTGCAGGCAGCCGCCGATATGGTGAAGGGTTCTAAGGCGCTGTCGGAGGAACTGGAGAGGAGATACGGGCGGAGGGTTGCTTTTGGGATTGGTGTGCATGTGGGGGAAGCGGTTGTGGGCAACATCGGTTCGCCGGAAAGGATGGACTACACGGCAATCGGGGACACTGTGAATACGGCAGCCCGCCTGGAGGCTAACGCGCCGGGAGGGACGGTCTATATTTCCCGTGCTGTGGCGGATGAATTGGGAGGGCGGATACAGGCGACCTCTTTAGGAGATACAGTGAAGCTGAAAGGGAAGAAGGAGGGCTTTGAGGTGCTGGTTTTGGATGGGATTTGCGGATGATAAAAATCTCCTGTTTTTGCTGAGAGCGAGGGGAAAGGGGATCCTATGACAAAAAAAGAATCCTGCAGAGCAGGATTCTTTTTTTGTCATGATTTGCGCTCTTCCATGGCATGGATCAGTTCTACCATCATCTCATGGGTGGGGGCCGGCACACCGCATTTCTTGGATGCGCGGACTACGGAGCCGCTGATGGTGTTGACCTCGGTACGGCGGCCGTCGCGCAGGTCGGCACAGATGGAGGTAATGCCCTCCGGAGAGCCCAGGGAAGTCTGGCGCACTTTTTCGGTGATCTTTGCCTCGTCTGCCGTGAGGCCTAACCCGTGTGCCACGGCCACTGCCTCATGGATCAGCTGGCGGGTGATTGCCCAGGCGTGTTCGTTGCCGGCAATGAAGCCCATGGGAACCTGCAGCACACCGGTGACCGCGCTGAGGGAAACATTGGTAAACAGCTTATTCCAGATCAGCTGACGGATATTTTCGTGGATATGCCCCTGGAATCCACAGGAATCAAGGCACTCTTTCAATTTAGGAAGGAAGCCGTCAGCATCTTCGGTCAGCATGCCGATATTGGTATTTCCGGAACCGCCTCGGCGCACATGGCCCATGCCTAAGACGGCGCCGTTGTCCTCGGTGGTGCCGATGATGATACGGTTCTCCGGGACAAATTCTCCTAAGATGTCTTCATGGCCGGAGCCGTTCTGCAAAGTCATCAGATAGGTATCCGGGCCGATGATCCCTCTGTTGCTGCTCAGGGCAGCCTTGGAGAACAGGGATTTTACAAACAAAATCACCAGGTCAACCGGCTCCACGCCTTCGGTGGAAGTTACGGCTGCCGGATGGTAGGTGACATCAGCCCCATCCTCCTGTAGAGTCAGCCCGTTCTGGTTGATATGGTCCACGACAGCCTGGTTTGTGTCAACAAGGTAGACCGTATTGTGCAGGGACAAATGTCCGCCGTAGATGGAGCCCATAGCTCCTGCACCAATCACTGCGATTCTCATAATGTCATTTCCTTTCCGGTTTTGATGAAAAGCGGGGCTTATGAAAATTCAGCCAGGCCCTCGATGGCATAAGCGCGGATGGGGCAGGAGTCCAGCCCTTTGATGGGAAGGGGGCTATAGGACATGAAGAATACGTCTGTATTCAGTTCTTCCAGGTTCTGCAGTACTTCCAGGAATACGATATTTTCTGCCATCAGGATATCATGGAAAGGCTTCACATCCTCATTGCAACTCTCAATGGAGACACCGTCACCGAAACCGACGCATTTTACCTTGTGGTCACGGAACCAGACAGCGCTCTCGTCGTTGACTAACAGACGCTTGTCCTCCTCTGTGTTGGTTTTTGGGGTAAATGGCGGGATCTTGTAAGAGGAGTCAATAATTACAATATCGCCCTCTTTGATCTTGCCGGCAGTGGCGCGGTCAAGGTCTGCTGCGGAAATGTGGGTACGGGGTGCAACCGTATCCTTAAAGTCCACATAGATGGCTCTGCCTAAGAAAGTGGTCAGGGGCAGATCCGCTACGCTGGGCCAGTTGTCATCATGGTGATAGGGGCACTCACAGTGGGTTCCCAAATGGCTGGTCAGATCCATGATGGTGTGGAAATCCGGGATCGGGCCACCCGTGTTAAAACGGGTCAGGCCGCAGCGGCGGGTTTCCGTCTTGGGATCCAGGATTTTGGTCAGATCGACGACTCTCAAATTGCCTAACTGGTATACGCTCATAGAAATAATACCTCCTGAATAATATTGTGGAAATAAATTTGGTGAATTTATTATAGCTTATCCAAGCGGAAGGGGTCAAGTGATTTTGTTTTTTATTATCGGCTATTATGGGCTGCAACAGATAAATCGGGGCAATGCCACCAGTTAACAAAAGTATAGGAAATGAAATAAATTTATCATTGTTTTATCAAGTGGTTGCGTTTATAATAAAAGAAAGGCTTTGGGAGTTAAAGAGGAGCCATAGGAAAAGGAGGAATGAGACATGGCGACGATTTTAGTTACGGGGGGAGCCGGTTATATCGGCAGCCATACCTGCGTGGAACTTCTGAATGCAGGCTATGATGTGGTTGTGGTGGACAACCTTTGCAATTCCTGTAAGGAATCCTTAAACAGGGTGGAGGAGATTACAGGAAAGAAGGTGACCTTCTATGAGGTGGATCTGCTGGACAAGCCGGCGCTGGACCGGGTGTTTGACAATGAAAAGATTGACGGTGTGATCCATTTTGCAGGCTTGAAGGCGGTGGGGGAGTCCGTGTACAAGCCCCTGGAATATTACCATAACAACATTACCGGTACCCTGATCCTCTGTGATTCCATGAGGAATCATGGAGTGAAGAGCATCGTGTTCAGTTCCTCTGCCACGGTATACGGCGATCCGGCATTTATCCCCATCACGGAGGAGTGCCCCAAGGGAGAGATCACCAATCCTTATGGGCGGACCAAAGGGATGCTGGAGCAGATCCTTACCGACCTGCACACTGCAGATCCGGAGTGGAAGGTTATGCTGCTGCGCTACTTCAATCCGATTGGCGCCCACAAGACCGGAAGGATCGGCGAGAACCCCAAAGGGATCCCCAACAACCTCCTGCCCTATATCACCCAGGTGGCAGTCGGCAAACTGGTGTGCTTAGGGGTGTTCGGCAACGATTACAATACGCCGGATGGCACCTGTGTCCGTGACTATATCCATGTGGTTGACCTGGCTGACGGGCATGTGAAGGCACTGGATAAGATGGCCGGCGAGAAAGGCGGAGTCTGGATCTATAATCTGGGCACCGGCACCGGCTATAGTGTGCTGGATGTGATCAATGCCTTTGAGGCGGCCAATGATTTGAAGATCAATTATGTATTCAAGGATCGCCGTGCCGGAGATATCCCATCCTGCTACGCAGATCCGTCGAAGGCAGAAAGGGAACTTGGCTGGAAGGCGAAGTATGGCATCCGGGAGATGTGCGAGGATTCCTGGAGATGGCAGAAGAACAATCCCAACGGTTATGAAGAATAGATTGGAATGGGCGGGAAAGCTATTTTATGGCTTTCCCGCTTTTGCGGATGTTAGAACGTGTTTGGCTGCTGTTTTGGTGCTGTTTTGGTGCTGTTTCGGTTTTACAGATAGTGCTTGCAAAATCGGATAAACTGTGTTATGCTAAACGTACTTATCGCAGACATTCATTCTGCAGATATTCTAGAGAGGCAGCTGTGGGCTGCTTATCGGGCACTTCACCGGAAGTGTGTGGCTGGTCAGCCAGATGATTTCAGGACAGAATTAAGAACATAGGGAGGTGGTTTTTATAGGCAGTACATTGCGTTTGTTTTTGTTGTAAAAATTTCGGGATCCGGTTCCGGGATCCTGTGTTGTCGGTTGAGAATTCCTCAGAGATTCCTGTTATATGGTTTTGGAAATGAAAGGAAGCGCTGCTTTGTATTGGCGCGAGGCATGGCCGTTGAAGGGCAGAAAGGGAAATATGAAGAAAAATTTAATAAAGGAGATGGCAGTACTGCTGGTCTTTGCATTGTCTGCACGGCCGGAGTCTGCCTATGCGGGCTGGCAGCAGGACGGCACGGCGTGGAAATATGAACGTGACGGAACCTGGCTTCAGGATACCTGGGTATATGATGCAGATGGCTGGTATTACCTGGGGCATTCCGGCAGCCTGGAGTCCGGCTGGATACAGGACAAGGGGCAGTGGTATTTTTTGAACCCATCGGCAGGCGGGGAATTTGGGCGGATGATGACAGGATGGCAATGGATTGACGGCAGATGTTATTTTCTGGCAAAACACGGGGAAGAAGGGCATCCTCTGGGGGCGATGTATGCCGGAGGGAGGACACCGGACGGGTATTGGGTAGATGAGGGCGGAGCCTGGGTAGATGAGAAGGGAGAGGTGGTGGAAATCCCGGGGAAAGGGATGATAAGCAGTGGAAACACAGCTTCTGGAAGCCGGAAAGAAGTATCCGTGGGAGGAGGAAGAAGCAGTGGAGGAGGCAGCAGTGGAGGAGGCAGCAGCGGAGGAAGAAGCAGTGGAGGAGGCAGCGGGGGAGGAGGCAGAAGCAGCAAAGGAGAAAGCGGCAAAGGCGGAAACGGGGGCAGCGATGGGAACCAAAGCAACGGGAGCAGCAAAGACAGTGGGAGCAGCAGCCCTGAAAACAAGGAACCATCCGGGGATTTGTCTGACCCAACCACAGATGCGTCCAATGTATGGATGGTGGACTGGTACGTGCATTTTGTAGATGAAGATACCCATCAGATCATGCTGGGGGAATCCAGGCAGGGAAAAATCCGGGAAGGGGAGAAACTGACGCTGAATTTCAGGGAACGGCTTGTGGATTCAGAAAACCGTGTATGGGAATCTGTGCAGGAGCCTCCTCTTACATGGGAAGTGTACGGGCCGGGAGATCAGATTTATTATGTGGAATACCGCCATACGGGGCAGCTGGCAGAAGAAGAGGATGAGAGCCAGGAGGAGAGGATGCGGCTTGAAGAGTGGCTAAAGACGGCAAAAAAACAGGAGTCTTTGGTTACGGGGGAGGATGCCTCACAGGTTCCGGACGGAAGGATCCTTGTGCCTGGGCAGAAGGAAGCAGACGGAAGGCTGCTGAGTATAGCCGGACAGATGGAAGCCGGAAAAGAATATGCAATATATTTGATCGGGAAAAACCTGGAACCTGACGGGACAGTCCTGAAAAAGGCATATGGCGGGGCCATTCTGTATTCCAGGCTGGTGGAGGACTGCTTTACCATTGACGGGGATACCTATATGGTGGTTCGGTTTGCCGTAAAAAAGGAAGAGGAGGTGGAACCGGAGGACAAGGAAGCCAGCTGGGAAATGCTTCACTGGGATATGGATGATGTGCTGACGGCAGAGTTTGAGGGGGAACAATACCATTTTCGTTGCATTGACCAGAATTATACGGACAGGGCGGGCAATCACTGCCAGGGAGCGCTGTTTTTATGTGATTCGGTGATTCCGGCTGATTTTGGCTCATCATATTTTTACGGGCAGTTGGAGGACGGAAGCTATGGGTACGAATTCTGTCCTGGGCCAATTGCAGTATTTGGCAAGGGGAATGATTATAAATATTCCGCCATACGGGCATGGCTGCAGGAATTGGAAGGGAACGTTACCCGGGCAAAGGCGGTGGATATCGGGGTTTCCACGGCGTATACCGGCAGTACGGGAGCCGGGATGTACAGCCAGCTGAAGGACTCAGACTTAAAGGGCAGCCCAATCGGAAACCAGAGGCTGACGGGAAAACTGTTTATTTTATCGGTGGAGGAGGCTTTACAATACCGAAACTATCTGTGGGATGTTGAGGAATACGGGCCTTTTTCAAAGGGATATTGGCTTCAAAACCCTATGGGGACAGCGCAAGGATATGATACGGGATTTGTCTATATGGTGGATCTGGTGAATGGCAGGATTTGCCCGGCAGGGATCAGGCCGGAGGAGGGTACAGAATGCGCGGTTGGGGTAAGGCCGGCATTTGTGATGCCCCAGGAGCCATTGGAGGATTTGTACAGAGAGGAGGATTATGAGGTTGAGGCGCTATAAGAGGAAGCAGAAAGGATTGGCAGGTATTTTGGCTGCAATGTTGGTTTTTCATGCAGCGGGAGTTATGCCGGCTATGGCGGATATGGAAGAACTGCCGGCAGACGATTACTGCTGCATTGTGGAGATCCCGGAAAAGGAGGACAGGGACGGATACGAAGGGAAAGAGATGCAGGTGATGGCAGGAACAGAGGAAAAGATGGAGGAACCAGGAGGAGAGGAAGAGCCGGAAGGGGAGAATGGAAGTGTAAAGGAGCCGGGAGAAGAGGAGGGAAACGTAACAGAGCCGGAAGAAGAGGAAAACGCAACAGAGCCGGGAGAAGAGGAGGGAACCAGGGAAGAACCGGGAGAGAAGAAAGAAGGAGAGGATGGAAGCGGGAAAGAATTAGGAGAGAAAGAAGAAACAGAGGATGGAAGCAGGGAAGAGACAGAAGGGAAGGGAGAGGAAACGGGAGAAGACGGAAGCGGAAAAGAAACGGATGAACTGGTTGAGAGAAAAACAGAGGATGGAAGCAGGGAAGAAATGGGAGAGGCAGAAGCAGAGGATGGGGATGATGTAGAGTGGGAGAAGACAGAAGAACTGCTTCCCGCAACCATGTCGAACGCGTTACCGATACAGGAAAAAGTGGCGGGATTTTCTTCCGGTACCGGAGATCTCTGGGAGGAATGGAATTCACGTATGGATTTTCCCGGAGATGGGACGAAGCGGGCGCCATACCAGATTGACAGCCTGTCCCGTTTGATGGGATTATCGGAGGCAGTGGCAGCCGGTGAGGATTTTGACGGGGAATATTTTGAATTGACCCAGGATATTAACCTTGGAGATCTTGAAATAAACAAGGAGAACTGGAATCCAATCGGATGGTATCAGAACAAGGGGGAACTGGGAGGAGAGGTCCGGCATCCCTTCCGTGGCCATTTTGATGGCGGAGGCAATACCATATCGGGTCTGCGTATAGTCAACCCATCCTTGCCATTAACAAATATCGGGTTATTTGGTGTGATTGATGGCGGGGAGGTAAGGGACCTGACGGTGGAAGCAGAAGATTTGGTGGGAGAGGAAAACATTGGGGTCCTGGCAGGGGCCGTTTTCGGGGATGCCGTAATCTATAACGTGGCGGTTTCCGGGTATGTGAATGCAAAAGGAGATGCCGGGGGGATTGCCGGGAAAGTGACCGGAACTGACAACCGCGCCACCATAGAAAATTGCCGTGCAGAAGGCATTGTGCTGAATTCCGAAGACAGGGAAAGCTATGTGGGAGGAATTGCCGGCAATGTACAGAATGCATGGCTGGTTGACAATGTAGTTATTACCCAAAATGGAGATGCGAACCGGATCCGGGGAAAAGGATATGTGGGAGGGATTGCCGGCAGGATCAGCCAGACAGACGTATTTAACTCTTATGTGAATGGTACAGTCGGCGGGAACGGAAGCCGTGCAGCCGGGGGGATTGTGGGTGAATACCGCAGCGGCAACGTGATACTTGCCCGGATGGCGGGCCGGATTTCAGCTACCAACAATGGGACCGCATCCAGGGAGGGAACATTTGTGGGAACCCGGCAATCCCGCGACAGATTTACCTACGGGACGGAGAAGGACAGCAATTTCAGCTATCTGTTTACTAATGACGGGGCGAAGGCCAAAAATGTTGTGGGAAGCACGATTGACGGTGACAATACGTTTACCCAGGATGCCCACATCGGGTATTGGACGGACAATGAGAGAAAGTACAGGATCGTGGCAGGGAGACGAGAGACGGATAGTGGGGAACGGTATTTTTACGAAGAACTGGAAGACGCCGTGCGCTATTTTGTAACCCAAAAGCTGGAGAAGGAATTTACGTCGGCGGGATACGCAGAGGGGATTTCTTTTCGGCCGGATCATTTTGCCCCTGGTTATATGGGGGCTCCGGTAAGAGGGTACCTGGTATCTGTTCCAAGGATCGATACGAAGAACGATAACGGGACATATGATACGGATGTGGCAGAATTGACGGCCATACCTGCCACGGGCAATTCCTATTACCGGACAATTGATAAGGAACATGGGGCGGCAGTGGTGCCGGGAGCAGTGGTAACCGTGGCAACAGCGCCGAAAAACAAAGGGGAGAACCGATACCAGATGGTGGTGGATCCCCATTATGGGGGAGGAGTAAAGCCGCCGACTTATATGGATGAGTCGGGCAGAAACGTGGAGATGGATTATAAAAACGGCGGCAGTTACAGCTTTATCATGCCGGAATGTGACACGGAATTGAATGTGGAATATATAAAGGTGACAACCCGCCTGACCCTGGATCCGCAGGAAACCAGCATCCATATAGTCCAGACAAGGAGCGGAGACCGGAAACATCCGAACCTGGTCACGGAAGTCACGAACCAGGAAGGGGCATTGATTGCCCGCTATATTGATGAAAAACCAGATACCTCTGTCCAGGTGCAGCCGGTTACCATCCATGGGGAACATAATGGCTCGGGATGGGTGGCTAACCGTACCATGAAGTGGTCAGTGGATGACACAAATCTGCTCACAAATCTGTCGGAAACAGGGTATACGCAAAGAGATGCGGTTATCATGCCCAATCTTTCTTCAAACTTTGTCCAGGGAATTATAAACAGGGAAATACAGGCACAGGCTGACAACCAATACCGGGAAAAAATCAATAATACCATCTACATGAGCCATGCAGTAGTAACGGCAGCGACGGATCCGAAGACCTCGGCAGACAACCGAGGGGTATATGCCAACTGCCGGGTGAAGGTGAGTTTCCAGATTATAGACAATACGACCCTCCGGGTGGAAGGGATGAACCTAAACCGCAACTTTGCGGAGTTTACCGTTACCCGCAGGCTTACCGGGAACCGGCTGAATCCCCAGGAAACCATTACGGTTTCGGAGCCAGTGGTTCTGTCAGCAACGTTAAACCCAACCCGGCCGTTTTTTAAAAATGTATGGTGGAATGCGGATGAGGGAGGGAAAATCCTGTCACTGGCACCGTCGGGGGACCATACCCAGGATTGCCGGGTTTCGGTAAATTATGACCCGGCAGGAGATAAAAACCCGGCCTGGATCCAGAATATTATCTCAGAGGACAGGGAAAAGAAAAAATCATCACCATATAGCAGGCAAAATGGATCCGGGGAATATTCGGAAAGGGTGACGGCAGCCAGTGAGGATCAGACGAATGGGCATGTGTTTTCGGAATGCCTGGTCACTGTCCGGTTCCGTACAGAGGATGAAACGGTGATCCATCCGGAGGCAATAACTCTTTCAGAGAAGGCATTGACATATCAGCTGTCCCGTGATTATTTTTGGGGAGCCGGTTCTTCGGTTAAGAGCCAGGAGGGCTTTGGGGTGAGGGATACCTTGGAAGCCTTTGTGCTGCCTAAACTGGAGAGCAGGGAGGAATACCAGCCATATGACCAGGCCGTGATCTGGAATTCCTCGGATCCGGATGCCGTGAAGGTTGCCGGTGGCGTGATTACGGTTTGCGATGATGCTGCCTGGATTCAGGAAGCGTTAAAGTCATACCCATACCAGGCTCAAAAGGATGTGGTGATTACTGCAAAAACCAGGGACATGGGTCATACCGCACAATGTACGGTTCATTTGGATTTCCAGGCAAATACGGCTTATGTGAATGGCGGAGGGGGATCTGGCGGCGGAGGCGGCGGATCCTCCGGAGGCGGAAGTTCCGGAGGAGGGGGAAGTTCAACGTCGGGCCCGGGCAGCAGCACGGCGGCCTCAGCCACGGTTATCACGGGAGGGGAAGTGCCAAAAGGTTCCCAGCCTGTTCAGGGACTGCCGGATTATGTTGTATCCGGAACCTGGCTGGAAGACGGGGCCGGAAGATGGACTTTTTCGGACGGGATCAGGACCTATGCCAATGAATGGGCGGCGGTGGTGAACCCTTATGCGGATAAAGCATTGGGGCAGCAGGCATTTGACTGGTTCCGCTTCGGGCAGAACGGATTTATGGTATCCGGATGGTACTATGATGGGGATGGCAATACCTATTATTTGAATCCATTTCCAGACGGCACCCAGGGGAGGATGGCAACCGGCTGGCAGTGGATCACGGACGTGGATGGAAAAGTGTATTGTTATTATTTTAACGAGAAATCCGATGGGACAAGAGGGGCGCTGCTGAATAGCAGAATGACACCGGACGGATACCTGACAGATGAAAAAGGACGCTGGGTGGTGGACGGAAGGGCAAAAACAAGATAAAAGGCATACAGGGAGAGAAAAGGATGAAAGGGAGAATGATGCGGCAAAAGTATGCAGGGGTGATGGCGGTTATTTTGTTGTTGCTGACATTTCTGCCATATTTTCCGCCGCCGGGCAGGATTTACGGGGCAGTATCTTTTGGCGGCGGGGAACTTACCTATGATGGGGAGTTAGTCAAATTGTGGGATCAGCTTGCTGAACAGGACGGGGTGGATTTGATGCGCACTGATTTTATCGGGCATATGACACGCACATATCCGGTGCCTGGGATTGTGGTTTATAAGCAGCAGACCAGCGTGAGCCCCAGTGGCCGGTGGAAGAAATATGAATACCGGAATATGTACTGCATTTCCCATAGCAGGGAACTGGCGGAAAATCCCAATACCACGATGGAAACCAGTGCGGTTTGGTATATAAAAAGGGAACCCTATACGTTGCAGAATCTCCCTTCCTTTATCAAAAACAATACGGCGGACGAATATTGCCAGAGGCTGAATTTCCTGATTATGGCCTATGCCGCAAATCACAGGTCATACCAAGGGACCGTCAACTCCGACCCGGTGGTTGGGACGGCGGATTATTACCTGGGGCAAAGTTTTTGCACCCTGTCTGAGGAGGCAAAATTCACAGGGGATTTTGCCCATGATTGGGGGATGTACCGCCAGCATGCAACACAGATCGCTAACAGGTATAACCCTTCCGGATTGGGGAGTACCCAGGTGTATGAAGAGATGATGGCAGATATGGAAACATTTTTCCGGGCTGTTTGGAATACGGCCAGGCTGGCAGCCGACTGTGTGGCATCTTCGGACACCGGATATTTCTTTCGCCCTGTGGTTTCCCTGGAAGAGGACAGCATGTACCATGCCAGGTATCCCATGAACGGGGAGACAAAGGGATTTTTCACAGCGGCTTCGATTACCATGCACGGAGACTGGAATTACAAAATGAGAGAGGACACCATAGATTTTTATTCTCCAAGCGGACAGATCGACGAGGAGAAGGGGATTGCTGAGATTAACCTGGAGAATTCCAATGGCATTATCCGGAAAACCATCGGGAAGGAAAGCGTGCGGGAATTCCATATGCCGGTGAAAATAGGCGGCCGCTGGAGCCTGACATTTGCTCAGGGAAACCTGCTTGCCAATTTGGAAGACGGGTTCCGTATTGTGGTGGGAAACCCGGAAACCGGGGAAGGGTCATGGCATCCGGAGTGGGGGAATTCCTCTGTGTCAAGATACAAGCATACGGAACGCTGGCAGGCTGACTATGTGGTGAATCTTAGGAAAATGGATGCGGAGACGGGAAAGCCGTTGGAGAATGCATGGTTTGATATCCTGGAAGCTTTTGACGACGGGCAGCTGGAAGGAAGTGTGCTGGAGGATGATAATTGGGACAATGGCAGGGGAAGCCAGTTTTTGCGCTGGCAGGGATGGGATAGCCCCTATAGGGATAACGGGGACCCTGACCCCTGCAGAAAGGATCAGGAGGTGACAGACCGGGATGGCTGGCTGGTGGAGGCCAGTTCCCCGGGAAGCGGCCAGCTGCAGCCGTCCGGTTCCCGTGCCCACCGTGATGTGAAATATTACTCCTATACCAAGGGATATTGCGGCGGGCATCCGGAACCGGATCCGGAGGATGAGGAAGAGGTGGAGGAATATGAGAGGCAAATCCGCATCTGTGAGGAACTGGTTTCAGAAGGAGGATTTTTCCATTCTTTACACGGAGGGGCACAGGAACTTTTGTCAGACCGTAACCGGCATTATGAAGAATTTGTATCCCTAACTTATGATTATTCGGCCAGGGAGTTGGCGGCAAGGCCAGGATATATCCTCCACAACCAGGAACAAATCCATGATCCATTTGAAAATGTGTTTGACGGGATCCATGCAGACACGATTCCGGTAGAAACCGTGACCGTCCATTCCAGCCAGTATTATGCCCTGGCACAGGAGATTTCCGGAAGAGAGGGTTGGGATGAAGGGGAGGAGGCAGATGGCAGGAATGAAAGGATGGAAACTATAGAGGAAGAAAGAGGAGGAAAAGGAAAGGCAGAGGAAGCAGATACGCTGGAAGAGGCAGAAGAAACGGCAGGAGAAGAAAAGACAGAAGAAAAAGCGGCAGAAGAAACGACAGGAGAAGAAGCGGCAGAAGAAACGACAGGAGAAGAAGCGGCAGAAGAAACGACAGGAGAAGAAGTGGCAGAAGAAACGGCAGAAGAAGAAACGGCAAAGGAAACAGAAAGGGAAAAAGAAGCAAAAGTGCCGGAAGAAACAAAAAGGCAGGAAGAGACAGAAATACCGGAAGGGACAAAATCGCCGGAAGAGGAGGAAGAGGAGACAGAGGAAAAGACAAAAGAAAGGAAAAGGAAGGACATGGAAACGAAGACTGCTGCAGTTGCCAGCGGCAGCAACGCAGACGAAGCCACAGAAGAAATCGATCCGGATCACATATGGATCCTGGATGAAGACGGGGATGCTGAGGAGTGGGAGGAATATGATGAGGCCAGCCCGTCTAATGGAAAGGAAGCCTGCATCCTTCCCGGGATCGTCCGTATCGCAGGGGAAAGATTATCTGAAAATACGGAAAGCCCTTTGGATAGGGGCAAGGGGCGTTTGAACAATCCATACCAGGCCCGGAACCAGGTTAAGTTTATCCCTTCCCGCCTGGCGCCTGTTGCTTTGGCGGATCCGGATTATACTGGCCAGGGAGGCGCGGACTGGACATTTGAATTGTATGATCACCGGACGGAAGGGGAGATCCATATCAATAAGCGGGATCTGCTCCTGGCAAAGGGGGAGGATGCAAGCTATAGTTCTTATGGGGATACCCAGGGGGACGGAACCCTGGAAGGGGCAGTCTATGGATTGTTTGCTGCCGGGGATTTGGTTCATCCGGATGGGAAGACAGGCGTGGTCTTTAAGGAAGGGAACCTGGTAGCAGTCGCTGCAACAGATAAAAATGGCGATGCATCCTTTATGGCAATTACAGAGGCTCCGGGGACAAAATATGATTATCAGCTGGGGAAAACGGCTGCAGACGGGTTTTCCGGGCCGGAGAATGAGTACACAAAGACAATTCAAAAATATAGCAGTAATCCGAATGAGAACCGGGGAGGGCGTTGGAATTATCCTATCTCGGATAATCAGTCTGCCAACGGAAACTGCTGGATTGGAAGGCCCCTGCTTTTAGGACCGTATTATGTACAAGAACTGACACGGTCAGAGGGATATGAACTTTCCGTTTATGGTGCTGAGGCAGATATCTCCAACCGCAGCAGCTGGATGGCGGGAGGGGAACAAAAGACGGGCGGCACGGTCCAGGTGGGGAAGGTGGAGGGAAATGTACGGTTTATTGAAGATAGCGGGAGAGAGGAAACGGTAACAGAGATCCGGCTATTGGCAAGAGGGACAGACTTTGGCGTTGACCTTTATGCGAAAAATGTGGATCCGCTCTCTGAGCCTTCCTTTTGGCTGACCACAACGGGAAGGAAGGATGTGTACCGGCAATGGGAGGAGGAAGAATTTTATTATGAACCGGTGGAGGCAGTTTGCGGGACACAAGTCCTCATCAACGGCGAAAGCGTGGAAGCAAAGATGGGAGATATTATTCAACTTCCATGTGGAGACAGCGTTACAGTCAAAAACGTAGAAGAGGCCAGCCTGGCTCCGGAGAAGGTTTTCCGGACAGGGAGCAATGGCATAATCCCCACATTTAACCAGCAGTTTATTCCTGAACTGACAGGCATAGAGGGGAGGGAGCCGGAGGTCTTTCTGAGGGAATGCAATGAGGCACTGGCAGAGATCGGAATGGAATTGCCAGGGAGGGACGCCCCATATTTTCTTATAAAATTAGGGAAAGACAGCAGTTTATGGGCACAGGAAGTATATGATTTTCTGGAAAGGGAGGATTGCCCGGCTTTTAATGCGGCATCCATGGAACGGATCATCAGCCGCAATGGTGAAAATTATGTTGTTTTCCGGTATTCCTTTATGAAAGAAGGGGTAGTACAAGATGTGGTATTTAGTGCCCCGGATCAAAATTTTTATGTGAGATATCCTCTCGGTGACCAGGAGGGTGTGGTTGGATACCTGTACCGGGGATATCCATTGGCGGGGTTTTTAAGGGAAGATTATGAGAGAGGAGACAACAGATACCATTGGGTGCGTATTCCCAATGAGAAGCCGGATGTATGGGAAGCGGGCGGTTACGGGGAACTTTCAGAATGGCCATATGTGAGTGCCCGGGAGACCGAAACCTATTGGGCCTATGGGGAAGGGGAATTCCTGCGGGCGGAGGATGGAAGCATATATCAGAAAGAAAATGTCCGCTATGTGGAACGGTCAGGCTATCAGGTTATGGAAACCGTTTCCTATGAAGGGATAGAGGCGCAGTATGATGACCAGGCAGGGACCTGGAAACTTCACCTATCTCCGGGCCGGATTCCGGCAGAGGGGGAAATTCTGGTGACGGTCCGCTACGGAAACCGTTTTACCGGAAAAGGGGGAAGCCCGGCCGTAACGGCTGCGCCATCTTTGAACCTTTCGGGAAGCTACGTCCGGCCCGTGGTGCTGGCATATCCGGGCCAGGATTTTATCAGTGAGGATGCAGGGACCGGCCAGGCTCCCTTGCAGGTTCTGGAACGTGCCATCCTGCAAAAGATCAAGGTGCAGAAAAGCATTGAAGACGGGCGTATGGGGAATTTCCGTTTCCGGGCGTATTTAAAATCCAATCTGGAAAGGCTTTACCGGGGGGAGGACGGGAGTGTGGTATGGCTGGACCGGTGTGGGCAGGAACGGGAGGCAGGGGAGGTGATGGAAGAAAACAGGAGGTTTCCGGAACTTGTGCGGAAAATTTATACAAAAGTGCTGCACAGTACAAGTCCTCTCTACGCAGATTCCCGGGATGCCGTGATTGCAAACGGGCTTCTCTATGGCTATGAGGAAGGAGAAATCAAAAATGATGCCAACCCTGGCTATACGGCAATTTTGGAGAGATCAGAGGAAGAGGAGGGCGGAGGGGATAGCCGGTTGGCAAAAAGCTATAATTACCGGAAGTTTTTTGATGCAATTGCTGTAGCCAACCAGGACAAATGGGATGACGGGGCGCCATCTTACACTAGCTGGCGCCCCATCGGCAATAAGGGGAACCGGAGGGAAGAGACTCTCGGCAATGCAAGGGTATCTGACCAGGTACGCCAGTTTGCCATCGACTGGTATCTGGAGGAGGAAGTGAAAAAGCAGATAAGGCCGACGGAAGATGGCAGTGAGCAGGAGGCAAAAGCCGGATCGGTATCTTACCCGGATGAACTCTATGACCAGGCCTTATGGGAGGCAATCCAAAAGGCGGAGAATTACCTGAAGCCGTTTTTTTCCTATGATCTGGATGAGATATATGCAGTCTGCTGGGATGGAGTTGGGGGAGGCAGTGATAAAGACCGGACGACAGTCTCAGCAGAACTTTTGGGGGAGGACGGGGGAAGGGAGTTTTATTATGGAATCTCTTCCTATCTGCCCTATGGAACCTATGTAATAGTGGAACAGCAGCCCAAATATGCGGGCATGGAATATAAGCAGAACAGAAACGACTTTAGGAACAAGCATTACCGGACAGACGAGCCGAAAGAAGTGGTGCTGCCCTCGGTTTACGGAAATGAGGATTCTCCTGGGACCTTTGGGCCATTCAGCGTTGATTACCGCTATAGCCCTTCCCTGGCACAGGAGGAGATGGAGCGCCGGTATAAGATCCGTTTTAACCAGGAAAACCATAAGATCCTGGCACACAACCACCATGGGGATTTTGAAATATATAAATATGGCATGGATATCGGCCTGATTGCAAATGGGGTACCGGCGGCAGCCGGGAAAGGGGATTATTTTGCCCTGACACAAAGCGAATACCGGCCATATAAAAATTATTATAATGGACAGGACAAAAGGACGGATCATAGTGTGGATTATTACTTGTCGGAAGGGCAGTCCGGGCGCAGAGGGATTGCCAGCAGGTATCGGTACAGTTCCGTTTCAGAAAAGGAAGGGACGGAAGATGGTGGGGTAATGCAGGGCATGCAGACAGCCTATGGCGGGAACTATGCCCCCATGCTGGTTCCATGGGGGGTAACGGAGCCGGAAGGCTATTGCAATGTGGGCTTCAATAACCGGATTTTCAAAGCAAGGCTGCGGCTGGAAAAGCTGGACAGCGAGACACATGAGAACATTCTGCATGACAGTGCAGTGTTTGCTGTTTATGCTGCAAAACGTGAGGATTCGGAGGATGGGAGCGGAAGGGTATGCTTCTATGAAAAGGATACCGTTATTTCCGGAAGCCTGGGATTTTTAGAATCCATGGGGGCAGTGGACATCCGTCCGATGGCCAGGAAAACATCCTTGTTAGACCGGCTGTTTGGGAAGGAGAACGGGCCGGGTAATCTCTATACCGGGTTGGTTTTAGCCGGGACACCAGTTTGTGAGGAAAGCGGAAGGATTATGCAGAGGACTGGGAGGAACCGAAAGACAGAAGTATTGGCATCGTATTCCACGGTATTGGATGGGCTGATGAGGGAAGAGGGGGATGGCCACTTGCCAGTCCGTCAGCAGCAGACAGTGGGGTATCTGGAAACCCGGCAGCCTTTGGAGGCAGGGGCATATGTAATCTGTGAGGAGAAGCCGCCTTCCGGCTATGTGAGGAGCAGGCCTGTTGCGTTAGAGATTTATTCTGATAAAGTAACTTACTACAAAGAAGGGAACAGAGACAGACGGGTGGTGGCAGCAGTCTATGAGGAAGGATCTTCCAAAGAGGGAGCCTCCGGGTTCCAGACCCGGGGGGAAGATGCAACAGCACGGGTTTATGTGGAAAATCCTCCCATCAGGCTGACGGTTGAAAAGAAAAAGGAGGCCAGCATACATACAGCAAACACCACTGCAGATAAGACGGTTACCTACAAGGTAAGCGGGAGGATTGACGGAAGGCTGGTGGATATCGGGAATAATCCGGATTATATTTATGCATACAAAAACGGCCAATATTTAGGGTATGCCTGGAGAAAGGGCACGCTGGAATACCTTGCAGCAAGAAAAGGGGCAGGAGAGCAGGTTGAAATTGCTTTTGAAGGTTCTGTGTTTGCCGGATATGGATATGTGACACGGACACTGGGGACAGCAGATGATGAAAATCCTTATGTGGCCGGAGCCAGGCTGGCGTTATTTGAATCCGTGGTGTTAGAGCCCTCTGGCGACACCCAGGACCATGCCTTTGAGGGTCTCAGGGTTATCCGCAATTCTGCCAACAATGTTATACGGATGTATGTGAGGCAGGAGAAGGGCAAAAAAGAACAGGATATTTTGTATTATGACCTGGGGAACCTGGAAGTGACATCCAGGGAAAGGATAGATGGCCGTGTTCTGGTTATGGGATATGACCGGAACCATAATAAGGTGCCGCTGGCGCAGGCAGAGTCGGAAAAGGCAAACTTTGGACGGACGGACACAGAGCATTCTTTGTTTGGATTTCAGGCAGCGCGGCCGTTTTTAGAGTTTGTGGGAGGGGATTTTACAAAACTTTCCTATTCCTCCCTGGACAAACGGCTGACAGCAGACAAGGAAACCCTTATCTATCATTTGGACCGGGATGGGAACCGGGACTGCCGGATAGATCCGAATACAGGAATGGCCTATGTCCCGGTGCCGGGGGACACAGAGGGAAGGGTGATGGTATGGGCAGTTAAGATCCATAAGGACGAATATGGCAATACGGTTGCCCGCGATAAAGTCACAACTTCCCGGCCGGCAACGGTGGGCGAGAACCAGTATGGTTACGAAGAAGAAAAAATTTTGGAAGTGGTGAACCATTCCGGCCGGGAAATTCCAGAAAAGAACCGTCCGTCTTACCGCCATACAGAATCCGGGTTTCTTACGGGGACCTGGGAAGCAGAGGGGAGCGGGGAAAGCCATAGGGAGACAACGGTAAATACAAACAGGCATGGGCAGAATTTAAACGGTGAAGTGCTGACAGATGACAATAACGGAAGCTTTGCCGGAAAACAGAACCCGGTTTATGACAGCTTTGGACTGCCTATATACTATCAGAAAAGCAAAGAAAGCTATAGTAAGGGCACAGAACTTTATGACCGCAACGGCGATTTTGTGCGTTATCAAAACTCTGATAACCTGGAAAGGTACAATGGCAATGGGTACAGCATTAACGGAAAGAAACCTTTATACGATAGCCAGAGAAAACTTTATCACCGCCAGGGGGAAGGGTATATACTGGAGAACTGCTGGACAAGTTCCGACCGGACTCCAAATGATCCCTTTGTTTTTGAAGAGAGTGACGGACAGCCGGATATCCTGAAACGCCTGCCGGTGGGAAATTATATCATGGAAGAACTTGAAAGCCCTGCCGGATACCTGAAGGGGATGCCGGTGGGGGTCATTATCAGGGAAACTGCGGATATGCATGATGTGTCTATGGTAGATAAAACAACTAAAATAGAGATTGCCAAGATTGACAGCACAGAAAACCATGAATTCCGTGTTCTGGAGCAAAGGGAGGATGGATCCTCATGGGATCAGGGAAAACTGACAGAAAAGGGTGGCAGCTATGGAAGGGGCCTGGTTTTCGGAGCAAAGGTTGCTTTATTTAAAGCGAAAAAAATATACAGCCCGGAATCGCCAGGCGGATATTACCTGGAAAAAACAGAAGACGTGCCTTTGGAATACGAAACAACGGACAGCCGGGCAGGAAAGCAGCAGAGAGTGAAAGCTGAATGGGTTACCGGGACGGTTCCTGTCTATGTGGAAGGTATTCCGGCAGGAACCTATCTTCTGGAGGAGACCAAAACCCCTTCGGGATTTGTCACCGGTGAGCCGAAAGCAGTGGAGATTGGCACGGTGCCTGAGGTGCAGACGTTTTTTCTGTGTAATGACCATACGAAGGTGGAGTTTGAGAAATATGTCTGGGAGGGCAGGGAGAAAAAAATTCTTGGCGGCGCTGAATTTGTGCTGTATGAAATCGGTAATTATGAGACAAGTAAGGAGGAAGAGCCGGTTTATGGCCCGGACCAGGTTGTAGATCGCTGGGTCAGCAGCGACAGGGAGGAGTTTCGTGGTTTTATGGAGGCTTTTGAGGCCATGTACCGGGATTTTGGGACTGAGGAAGGCACAACGGTGCAATGGGAACAAGGAGGGAGCCGTCATGTGGCAAAGTACATGGAGGCCAGTTCCCTGGATGCGTCTGTCAGCGGCGGGGAAAAGACCCGGCATCCCCTATCGGCGGTGTTGTTGTTTGGCATGGAGGACGGAAGGCAAATCCGCATTACCATATCAGGGGAAGACTCTTTTGAATATCAGTTTGATTACCGGAAGCTTCCCTGGGTGAATTCCTATGCATGTTCTTATGTGACCTTAGATGGAGTCCGCCGGATAGACTATTTGCCAGCGGGAAGCAAGTATCTGCTAAGGGAGACAAACACGCCCAAAGGATATTCGAAGGCCGCCGACCGGGTGGTTGAGGTGTCAGATACCAGGGATGTCCAACGCTTCAGCGTGGAAAACCAGAAAGGGAAGATATATATTTCGAAAGAGGCAGAGGGAGTGCCAGGGGAATTTGCCGGTGCCTGTATGGAACTGTACCGTGCAGCAGAGGATGGGAGTTTCCTTCCGGATCAGACATATTTGGAGGAGGAATGGACCAGCGGCAGTGACGGCGTATATACAGATCAGGATTATGTAAACGGAAAACTGCTGCCCGGATATGGGGCAGGAGACAGGAAACCTCATGAAATCCAGGGATTGGAGGACGGCGTTTATTGGCTGAGGGAACGGAAATGCCCGGATTACTATACCACGATGGAACCGGTGAGGATTGAATACCAGCAGCAGGAACAAATCAAGGTGGTACGGGTTTATAACCGTCCGGCAGAAGGAAGGCTGGAGGTGGAAAAGACGGATACCGGCGGAAAGCAGCTGGAAGGGGCTGTGTATGAATTGAAGGCGTACCGGAAATCGGACAGAAGAACCCCTGTGCTGGAAAAAACAGTCAGTGGCGATGGCGGGTTTGTCCGGGTGGACCATTTGCCAGTGGGCGAAGTAAAGGAAGACGGCAGGCTTGAGCCATATGAGTACAGGCTGAGGGAAGTGGCGCCTCCGGAGGGATATGCAGTAAACACAAGGATATTTACATGGGAGTTTGAACCAAGCAGGAATGAAATTTCCTATGGGCCGGGGGAGAAGGCAGAAAAGCAGATTACTGTGACAGATGGCAGGACAAGAGTTGCTATCGGAAAACAGGATTTTGATCTTGTGGGAGAGGGGGCAGGACATTTCTTAACTGGTGCTAAGCTGGCGCTATATGAAATAACCGGAAGGGATGAGAAAGGCCAGATCCTATATGACGAGGAATCTCCCAGGGTGGTTTGGGTGACGGAGGGGGAAAGGCATATAATTGAAGGTCTGGTTGCCGGGAGGAGTTATCTTCTGAAGGAATTGCTGGCCCCGGAGGGCTATAGCCAGATGGAGCCATTAATCCTTACCATGTCAAAGGACGGAAGAATGCTGGCAGGGATCAGCAGCCGCCTCAATACGGTTACCTTTCATATGAAGGGGGATCCCTCACATCCAGACGGCAACGGGGCCGGGTCAGTGACGGTGAGAGGCCGCTATCCGGTTCAGGTCAGGTACGAATTGTCAGGCCGGTCAGGAGAATCCTTAAAATCTTGGATCGGGAGCAGGGACGGCTATCTGCTTTGCCTGGATAAAGGATGGGAAGACGGGCAGGTTTATACCATAACCGAGAAGACATTTTATAGCGATGGTTCCTCGGATATAACGGGCAGGAGGACAGAGGCGCTTTATTTTGGGGAAGATGGGGTTTGCCATATCCCTGGCAGGGAGGCGGAGAAGGTACTGGTTGTGTTAAAGGATGAAAAAGGGGTGGAATTTGCCTCATTCCTGGTCAGTGAAGCGCTTCAGGAAACGACGGTTTACCTTGCGCCGGGGCAGATAAAGGAAGAGGAAAACAATGTACTGACCGAGTATACCATGTTTTCAGACGGAACCTGCCTGGAGAGCAACCGGCTTCAGTTTGGTTTTTGCGGGCAGGAATCCAACAGCTGTGTGGTAGCGGCAGACAAAAAGACGAAGGTTTGTTTTACAAAGACAGATATGAGCGGCAGAAGAAACCTGGCCGGATGCCATATGAACCTGAAAGACCGAAATGGTGAGGAACTGGCCGCCTGGATATCGGGAGAAGAGCCTTATGTTTTGGAAGGGGTGTTAAAGCCGGGGGAGACTTACCGGTGGGAAGAGGAACAGCCCTGTGACGGGTTTATCCGGGCAGATGCAATTTGGTTTACCGTACCGCAAAACGGGGCTTGCCAACAGGTAATCATGAAGGATGGGGACACGAAGCTTTTCGTGCACAAAATATCCGGCGACGGGGACAACAGCCCGGTGGAAGGTGCGCTTTTGCAGATCCTGAATCCGGATGGGGCGCCGGTGACAGCCGCAGGGGACGGAGAACGGTTTAAGAAGGGGGAAGAATTGGTTTTTGTATCAGGAAGGGAACCGACCAGGATTTTCGGACAGCTGTGTGCGGGGAAAAAATATCTGCTGCATGAGATAAAACCGGCTCCGGGCTATGCCTATACGGAGGATGTCCCATTCAGCATGAGCCAGGATGGGAGAGAAGATAATATTGTGATAAGGAACAAAAAGACCAGGGTTTCGGTTTTGAAAACAGATGCTGATTCCGGGGAGGCGTTAGAAGGGGCTTTGCTGCAGATCCGGGATGTAAAAGGAAGGCTGGTGGAACAGTGGGTTTCCGGGAAGGAGAGCCACATGGTCATCGGGAAGCTGGAAGCAGGAGAGAACTACTTTTTGTGGGAACAACGGGCGCCAGAAGGATACCAAAAGGCAAAGAGGCTAGGATTTTGGGTGCCAAAGGAAGCAGAACTGCTGAAGCTGGTGTTTGAAAATAAACGGGAAGAGGACCAGGAGCCGCCAGACAATCCTGGCAAGAGGAAAGAAAAGACAACCAACCCTCCGGATCTTAGGCCGGAAGAACCTAAAAAACCAGGGCGCATTACAGCACTGTATGATTCCGGGGTGCCAAAGGGGGCCGGAAATCTGTCTGACCAGATAAATGGAAGGGTACTGAACCTTGCATTGGCAGGGGACAGGTCACAAGGCAGATGGTATCGGTGTTTGTTTTTCCTGTCATTTTTTGGGGCTGCTTTTGCATTTTTTGCAATTCGGATGACAAAACAAAGAAGATTCGCTATAATAAATGGGATTCGAATAAGAAAAAGAGCAAAGAAAGAAAAGCAGGATGAAAAGAACAGTAATCGGAATATTGGCCCATGTGGATGCAGGGAAGACAACCCTTTCAGAACGGATCCTATATCTGACCGGGAAGATCCGTGAACCGGGACGTGTGGATTTGGGGAACACATATCTTGATACCTATGAACTGGAACGTTCGAGGGGAATTACCATTTTTTCCAAGCAGGCGGTGTTTTTGCTGGGAGATTTTTCGGTGACCCTTTTGGATACCCCGGGGCATGTGGATTTCTCGGCGGAGATGGAGAGGGCGCTGCAGGTGCTGGATTATGCAGTCTTAGTGGTCAGCGGGGCAGACGGGGTACAAGGGCATACAAAGACCTTGTGGCGCCTTTTAAAAAGATATCAGATCCCTTGTTTTGTGTTTGTCAATAAGATGGATCAGGAGGGGACGGACCGGGAAGGGCTGTTGTCAGAACTGCAAAGCAGCCTGGATGAAAATTGCCTGGATTTTGGAATCGGAACCGGGGAATTGCTGGAGAGCCTTGCCATGTGCGAGGAGAGGCTTTTGGAGTCTTACCTGGAACAGGGAACCTTGGAAAAAAAGGAAATCCGCCGTCTGGTCAGAGAGAGGAAGGTATTTCCCTGTTATTTCGGTTCGGCTCTCAAAGGGGATGGGGTGGAGAGGTTTCTGGAGGGCCTGGGGGATTTGATGGAGGAACATAGCACACCAGGTGAGTTTGGGGCAAAGGTTTTTAAAATTTCCAGGGACGGCCAGGGAAACCGGCTAACCCATATGAAGATAACAGGCGGGTCATTAAAGGTAAAGGAATCCCTGGCAGGAAAGGAGCCGGAGAAGGTTAACCAGATCCGGATTTATTCCGGCACCAGGTTCGAGGCGGTAAAGGAGGCATTTCCCGGTATGGTATGTGCGGTGACGGGACCGATGGCCACCTATCCCGGACAGGGGATTGGAAGGGAGAAGGAATCCGGGCTGCCGGTGTTAGAGCCGGTGCTGAATTACCGGATCCGGCTGCCGGAGGGCTGCGATGTGGTGAAAATGCTTGGCAGCCTGAGACAGCTGGAGGAAGAGGAGCCGCAGCTGCACATTTCCTGGAATGAAGTTTTGCAGGAAATCCATGCCCAGGTGATGGGGGAAGTGCAGATTGACATTATAAAAAACCAGATCCGGGAACGTTTTGGCGTGGAGGTGGAATTCGGAACAGGGAACATTGTCTATAAGGAAACGGTTTTGAGGGCAGTAGAGGGGGTGGGGCATTTTGAGCCTCTCCGCCACTATGCGGAGGTACATCTTTTGCTGGAACCGGCAGAACCAGGCAGCGGGATTCAGCTTGCCAGCAGCTGCAGCGAGGATGTGCTGGACCGGAACTGGCAGCGCCTGATCATGGCCCATCTGGAAGAAAAGATTCACCGGGGGGTATTGACCGGAGCAGAACTTACAGATGTAAAGATCACATTGCTTTGCGGGCGCGCCCATACGAAGCATACGGAAGGGGGGGATTTCAGGCAGGCTACCTACCGGGCGGTACGCCAGGGGCTTCGGGAGGCTGGCTGCCGGCTCCTGGAACCATATTATGCCTTTCGCCTGGAGGTGCCGGTTGCCAATGTGGGGCGGGCTATGTCTGATTTGGAGCGGATGCAGGGGACATTTGAACCGCCGCAGCCGGAGGGGGATATGGCGGTGCTGACAGGGAGTGTGCCGGTGTCGGAGATGAGGGATTACCAGCAGGAGGTTACCCGCTATACCCGGGGACAGGGACGGCTGGCATGTAGTTTGAAGGGATATGAACCCTGTCATAATGAGGAAGAAGTTGTGGCGGAGGCAGGGTATGACCCGGAAGCAGACTTAGATAATCCGACCGGCTCCGTATTCTGCTCTCACGGTGCAGGATTTGCGGTGCCCTGGAACCAGGTGAAAGATTATATGCATCTGGAAGGCCTTGCCCTGGCAGCGCCTGAAGGGGACAGGCAGGACAGCAAGAAAGAAGAAAGGCCGGCCAAAAGCCCCGGGGGCGGGGCTTTCGGGGCAGAAGACAAGGAATTGGAGGAAATTTTTGCCCGGACATACGGGGAGCCAAAACGAAAAAGAAATTATATGGAGGGGCCCCGCCAGGTGACATATGGAAATGCCGGGGAAAAAGAAAGGGTGAGCCGCCAGCAGCAAGAAAAACCAATCCAAGAAGAATACCTGTTGGTTGACGGTTATAATATTATCTATGCCTGGGAGGAACTGCGGGATCTGGCCAGGGAGACGATAGATGGGGCGCGGCACCAGCTGATAGATATTTTGTGCAATTATCAGGCATTTTCCCAATGCATCCTGATTGTAGTGTTTGATGCCTATAAGGTGGCGGGAAATATGGGATGCGCGGCGGATTACCACAACATACATGTGGTCTACACAAAGGAGGCAGAAACAGCAGATCAATATATTGAAAAGTTTGCATACCGGATGGGAAAAAATGCAAGGGTGACGGTAGCCACCTCAGACGGCCTGGAGCAGCTGATTATCCGGGGGGCGGGCTGCAGGCTGATGTCTGCCAGGGATTTGAAAGAGGATGTGGAGCGGACAAAACAGAGGATCCGTGAGGAGCAGGAAAAGCTGCCCCGTGGCAAAAAAGTTACCCTTGGAGAGAAACTGGGGAGAAACTTTTCTGCAGAATCTTGAAAAAGTGTTCAAAATAAAGTACAATGGACACGAAAACCGTGTACGGGAAAGGACCGGCAGAACCGGTCGTTAAATAAAAGGAGATTTCACATGAGCAAGAAACCAGTGGTATTGATGATTCTTGATGGATACGGCCTCAATGATAACTGTGAGGCGAATGCGGTATGTGAGGGGAAGACGCCGGTGATGGACCAGCTGATGAGCCAGTGCCCGTTTGTGAAGGGACAGGCCAGTGGGCTGGCAGTAGGGCTTCCCGATGGGCAGATGGGCAACTCTGAGGTGGGGCATTTGAACATGGGGGCAGGAAGGATTGTATATCAGGAACTCACCCGCATCACCAAGTCGATCCAGGACGGGGATTTCTTTGAGAATAAGGCCTTTATGGCGGCAGTGGAGAACTGTAAAAAGCATGATTCCGCACTGCATATGTATGGCCTGGTTTCGGATGGGGGGGTTCACAGCCACAATACCCACATCTATGGCTTGCTGGAATTGGCGAAGAGAAATGGCTTAGACAAAGTATTTGTACATTGCTTTTTAGATGGGCGGGATACCCCGCCGGCTTCAGGCCGTGATTATGTGGCGGAACTGGAAAAAAAGATGGAAGAACTGGGGGTCGGCAAGGTGGCAACCGTGGCAGGACGGTATTATGCCATGGACCGGGACAAGAACTGGGACCGCGTAAAGATTGCCTATGATGCCCTGACAAAGAGCCAGGGGCCGAAGAACGAGAGCGCTACCGGTGCGATCCAGGCTTCCTATGATGAGGGGAAGACGGATGAATTTATGATCCCCACCGTGATTACAGAAAAGGGTGTTCCGGTGGCGGCAATCCGGGAGAATGATTCCGTTATTTTCTATAATTTCCGTCCGGACCGGGCCAGGGAACTTACCCGGGTTTTCTGTGATGATGAGTTTGCCGGGTTTGACCGGGGAGAACGTGTGAAAACCACGTATGTCTGCTTTACGGATTATGATGAGACCATCGGCAATAAGCTGGTAGCTTTTGAGAAAGAAAGCATTACCAATACCTTTGGTGAGTTTTTAGCGGCTCATGGCATGAAGCAGGCCAGGATCGCCGAGACGGAAAAATATGCCCATGTGACGTTTTTCTTCAATGGCGGGATTGAGGAGCCAAATGAAGGGGAAGACCGGTTTCTGATCCCGTCCCCCAAGGAAGTGGCTACTTATGACCTGAAGCCGGAGATGAGCGCCCCGGCGGTATGCGATAAGCTGGTGGAGGTGATCCGTTCCGGTGAGTATGATGTGGTTATCATTAATTTTGCCAATCCGGACATGGTGGGGCATACCGGTGTAGAGGCGGCGGCGATCCAGGCAATTGAGGCGGTAGACCACTGTGTAGGCAGGGTTGTGGAAGCCATCCGTGAGACAGACGGGGTGATGTTCATCTGTGCAGACCATGGGAATGCGGAGCAGCTGATCGACTATGAGACCGGGGAGCCGTTTACTGCACATACCACCAATCCGGTGCCGTTTATCCTGGTAAATGCCGGTCCGGAGTATAAGCTGAGGGAAGGCGGATGCCTGGCAGACATTGCCCCCACGTTAATTGAACTGATGGGATTAGAGCAGCCTAAGGAAATGACCGGGAAATCTTTGCTGGTGAAATAACCAAATATAAATATCCGTAAGCAGGGGATGCCTGCTTACGGATTCTTCTTCTTTTTTCCGTTGTTATGGATACCGGCCAGTTCGGCCAATTTCAGGGCGGCCTGATGGATGTCCAGGCTTCCGTTTTTCAAATCTCCGTTTTCTTTTAAATATTGGATAAAGCTTTTGGGGTTATAGACAAAAGATGGAACGGATTCCAGCGTGGCGTGGGGATTGGTAAATACTGTCACCACATTCAGGCCGGCCTTAATGCCTGCCTGTTCCATGGCCAGGCGGATCAGTTCTGCCTGTTCCTGGCAGGCCTTTAGGGGATTGTCAAAGGATTTGTCCTCCCCGTTAATATGCTGGCGCCAGGCATGGGATGTTCCGGCAGGTTCCCTGCGGTTTGCAGGGGCGATGGTTCCGCCAAAGCCAAGGCAGTATACTCCGACAATGCCTCCCGGGGCGACAACCAGCGCAGTGAGCCGGGCAGTTTGCCCGCCATGGGTGATTGTGCCGGGGGCAACAAGACGCATTCCGTTTTTGGAAGTAAAGCGTAACAGCTGGGCGACGAATGAAGTCAGTTCGCTTTTTGTGCCGTTGCGAAGGCGGGGTTCCCGGGCCGTTTTGGATGCCGCTTCCCGGGAAGCCGGATCTTTTTGGCTGCGGATTCCAAACAGCATGTGTGTGATGTCCTTGCCGGTCCGTTTTTGGAGAACCGGGATTAGGATTATCATGAAAAACAGAAGGAAGCCTACAAATAAAAATTGCTGTGAAGAATGATCTGACATAGTTTGCTCCTTCCCGGAATCAATCTTGGTATAAGAACCCATAGATATCCTCTGCCAGCTTATCCACATAAGCCGGGTCATTCAAATCATGGTTGGTGATGAGAATATCCTGGATTAAGTCAAAACGTCTCAAACTCTGCTCCTCGGGCTCCAACTCCCCATAGTCGGCGAGAAGCTGCCCGTCAAGCTGTTCCCCGGTATATTTGCCGGTAAACCAGCTGATAACCTGCTGGGTTTTGGCCTCCTCATCACTAATCTGCCCCCGGACGGTTTTGGCATCCATGGAGGTTTTGGCGGCAATGGCCAGGGAGATAAGGCCCAGGGCAGTGAGGGACACCTGTCCCACCAGCCCAAAGGGCAGATGGATCATACCGATCCAACAGAGGACCGAAAAAGCGGTGAAAATTACTCCCACAAGCAAAAATGCAGAGGCAGAAGATTTCATGTCATCATATTTTTGGGATTTGCTGACATAGGCGTGGGTGAACTCCGGTACGCGGCTGGGCCGGGCCTTTGCCTCTTCCTCATAGATCTGCTTTAATTCTTCAACGGATTGCTTCTGCTGCTCATATTCTTCCTGCAGCCGCATAAAAGCTTCTTCCTGCTCCTTTTTTTTCATGGCCTCGGCCGCCTCCCGGGATTCTACCAAGGGGCCATGGCAGTCGCTGCACACGGTAATGCCATCGATGAATTCCATGTCACATTTCGGGCAATAAGGCATTCCAAAATCCTCCTCATATTTTACTTATCCGGCGGCGGCCCCAGCGGGTCCGGGCCGCCGCCCCATCTGTCCATTATAATCCTCCGCCCTCCATCCGTCCAGCAAATTTGCAAAATATTACTTCCCTTTCCAGCTAAAATAGTTTAGAATAGAAAGGCAAAAGGAGGATATTATGAAGACATCAACGCTTTTGAAGCGGTTTTTGCCCTATTATCAGCGGTATTGGAGGACGATGGTTTTTGACTTGTTCTGTGCATCCCTGACTACGGTGTGTGAACTGGTGTTTCCGATGCTGCTCCGCTATATTACAAATCAGGGGATGCAGGATCTGGCATCCCTTAGCGTGGGGGTGATTCTCCGGATCGGTGGGATTTACTTTGCTTTGCGGGTGGTAGATGGCCTTGCGGCTTTCTATATGGCATATACGGGGCATGTGATGGGGACACGTATCGAGACGGATATGAGGCAGGATGCCTTTGAACATCTGCAGAAGCTGTCGGACAGTTATTTTAATAATACGAAGGTGGGGCAGATCATGTCCCGGATTACAAGTGACCTGTTTGATGTGACCGAATTTGCCCATCACTGTCCGGAAGAATTTTTTATCGCTTTTTTGAAGGCGGTGATCTCCTTTGCCATATTATCAGGCATCAACCTGGCATTGACGGTGATTATTTTCCTGGTGATTCCGGTTATGGTGTTTTCCTGTACTTATTTTAACCTGAAGGTAAAGGGAGCCTTCCGGAAACAGCGGCAGCAGATCGGAGAACTGAATGCCCGCATTGAGGATAATCTGCTGGGCAACCGGGTAGTACGGGCTTTTGCTAACCAGAATATTGAGATTGAGAAATTCCGCCAGGATAACCAGGCATTTTTGGCAATCAAGAGGGAAAGCTATCTGTATATGGCGGCATTCCAGGATACCATACGGATGTTTGACGGGCTGATGTATGTGGTGGTCATTGTGGCTGGCGGGATATTTATGGTTAGGGGGCTGATTGAGCCAGGGGATTTGGTGGCCTATACTCTGTATGTGACCACCCTGCTGACGACGATTCGCCGGATTATTGAATTTGCGGAGCAGTTCCAGCGGGGAATGACCGGAATTGAACGCTTTGTGGAGATCATGGATTCCAAGGTAGAGATCCTGGATGAGCCGGGGGCAAAACCTCTTTTGGAGGTTAAAGGAGGGATCCGTTTTGACCATGTGAGTTTTGAATATCCGGATGACCATAACTCGGTATTGGAAAATATCAGCCTTACGATACGTCCGGGAGAGAAGATTGCGCTGGTGGGGCCGTCCGGGGGAGGGAAAACTACCTTGTGCAACCTGATACCCCGGTTCTATGATACCACAGACGGGTCTATCTATATTGATGGACAGGAACTAAAGGGGATTACCTTGCAGAGTCTGCGGACAAATATTGGGATTGTGCAGCAGGATGTCTATCTGTTTTCCGGCACGGTGTATGAGAATATTTCCTATGGGAACCCAGAGGCTTCCAGGGAAGACGTAATCCGGGCGGCACAGATGGCAGGGGCACATGAATTTATCCAGGCCTTAAAGGATGGGTATGCCACCTATGTGGGGGAACGGGGGGTGAAGCTTTCCGGAGGGCAGAAACAGCGGATCAGCATTGCCCGTGTATTCCTGAAAAATCCGGCTATTTTGATTTTGGATGAGGCAACCTCGGCCCTGGACAATGAGAGCGAGCATCTGGTATCCCAGTCTCTGGAACGCTTAGCGGAGGGGAGGACGACCCTGACAATTGCCCACCGGCTGACGACGATTCAGAATGCAGACCGTATCCTGGTTCTGTCGGAAGGAAGAATCCAGGAAGAAGGCAGCCATAGGGAACTTTTAGAAAAACAGGGGATCTACTGCCAGCTTTATCAGGCCGCCCAGGAACAGGGGCGGGATATAGCTGAATAGGAATAAAAGGAAAGGAATGGAGCGGTGATATGAAGATAGCAGTGGTGACGGACAGCAACAGTGGCATTACCCAGGCGGAAGGGGAAAAGCTGGGGATTTTTGTGATACCGATGCCATTTATGATTGATGGGGAGACCTATGAGGAGGATATCAGCCTTACCCAGGAGGAATTTTATGGGCGTCTGAAAGAGGATGCAGCCATCTCAACCTCCCAGCCTTCCCCGGAGACCGTGATGAATCTGTGGGACCGGATTCTGGGAGAGTATGACGGGATTGTCCATATCCCTATGTCCAGCGGGCTGAGCAGTTCCTGCCAGACGGCGGCTATGCTGGCAGAGGATTATGACGGAAAAGTGCGGGTGGTGGACAACCGGCGGATTTCCATTACACAGCGCCAGTCGGTGATGGACGCGATGGAGATGGCAGCCCTTGGCATGGATGCAGAGGAAATAGGGAGGGAACTGGAGAGAAGCAGCGCAGAATCCAGTATCTATATCACAATTGATACTTTGAAATACCTAAAAAGAGGGGGGAGGGTCACACCGGCAGCGGCGGCGCTGGGGACACTTTTGCGGATAAAGCCGGTTTTGCAGATCCAGGGAGAAAAGCTGGATGCGTTTTCCAAAGCCCGGACGATGAAACAGGCCAAGACGATTATGCTGTCGGCGGTTGCCCAGGATCTTAAGAGCCGTTTCGGTGACCCGGAGGCGGAGCATACCTGGATCGCGGTGGCTCATACCTGCAATGATGAGGCGGCCCGGGAGTTTGCTGCCGAATTGAAAGAATTGTATCCCAAAACAGGGAAAATTATTGCGAATCCCCTTTCTTTGAGCGTTGCCTGCCATATCGGGCCAGGCGCACTTGCAGTGGCAGTGACCAGGAGCCTTTCCGAAGAAATAAAAAGGCGTGGATGTTAGGGCAGCAGGAGTTATGATGGAGAGTGGAAGGAAACGATGGCAGATATTCCGGACCCCGGGCCTTTCGGTCAGCTTAAAGGCGCCGGTGGCGGTGCTGCTGGTATTATTTGGGATGGTGCCCATGGTGTTGTGCACCCAGATCCTGATCCGTTCGCTGCGCCAGAGCCAGACGGATTTCAGGATGATAGAGGTTCAGAACCAGTGCCAGATTTTGAGCAGCAAGATGACCAGGACAGGGTATCTTAAGGGAGAAATCCGGGACGGGACCATGGACAGTGAGATCCAGGCCATGGCAGATGTGTATAACGGGAGGATCGTGGTAGTAAACCGGGATTTCAGGATAGTCCAGGACACATTCCATATCGCGGAACGCCGGTTCCTGGTTGCGGAAGAGGTGATCCGCTGTTTTCAGGGGGAAAGCAGCAGCCGGTATAATAAAGAACGGCATTACTTTGCCCAGACAGTGCCGATCTATGACAATACTCCGGTGAAGGGGATCGAAGGCGTATTGGTGATCACGGCATCGACGGAAGAGATTTTATCGTTGGTGGATGTGGTTGCAGATAAAATGCTGTTTTTGCAGCTGCTGGTGGGAGCAGTCCTGATGCTTGCGGCCATGGCGGCAGTTACGGTGCTTCTGCAGCCGTTTAAGGAACTGCAGCGGAAGCTGAACCAGGTGGCGGCAGGGGCGCTGGATACCGACATCAGCACGGAGGGTTACCGGGAGACGAAGGAGATAGCCCGGACCGTGGGAAGCACGATTTCAAAGCTGAAGGAGGTCGACCAGTCCCGCCAGGAATTTGTGTCCAATGTTTCCCACGAACTGAAGACGCCGATCACCTCCATCCGGGTGCTGGCAGATTCTTTGATGGGGATGGGGGAAGCCCCGGTAGAATTGTACCGGGAGTTTATGGAGGATATCTCCGATGAGATTGACCGGGAAAACAAGATTATTGATGATTTGCTGTCCCTGGTAAAGATGGATAAATCCGAGGCGGAGATTAATCTCTCCCAGGTAGATATCGTAGTGCTGGTAAAGCAGATTTTGAAACGGCTGCGGCCTATTGCCAATAAGAGGAAGGTGGAACTGATCCTGGAGAGCATCCGGGGGGTGACGGCGGACGTGGATGAGACAAAGCTTTCCCTTGCTATCAGCAACCTGGTGGAAAATGCCATCAAGTACAATTCCGCGGAAGGCTGGGTGCGGGTGACTGTGGATGCCGACCATAAGTTCTTTTACATCAAGGTTGCAGATTCCGGAATCGGGATCCCGGAGGAAGAACAGGACCGGATCTTTGAACGGTTTTACCGGGTGGATAAGGCCCGTTCCAGGCAAACCGGGGGCAGCGGCCTGGGGCTTGCCATTACCAGGAGGGTGATACTGATGCATAAGGGGGCGATCCGGCTTACCAGCAGAGAGGGGGAGGGCAGCACGTTTACCGTGCGGATTCCTCTGAATTATATTGCGTGAGAAGAGATAGGCTGCCGCATTGGGGCCTTGTTACAGACAGGGCGGCCGGCAGATGGAGGATACAAAATGAGACGGTTTAGGATATGGCTGGTTCTGCTCACGGCTTTCCTGCTTGCAGGCTGTACCAGGGGGGAATTGCCGTTGGAGGAGGGGGAGGCATTCTATCAGGTCTATTATCTGAACTCTTCTGCAACCCGCTTAGCGCCGCAGGAGTACCGGACAAGGACCGTGGATGCAGATCTTCTGATCCAGGAACTGATGGATCGTTTTATGAAGGTTCCGGCAGATTTAGATGCCCAGGCAGCGTTGTCAAATAAGGTGGCCTACCAGGGATACAAGCAGGAGGATATGGTACTGTACCTGTATTTTGACAATGGGTATGCTTCCATGCCTGCCGGGCGGGAGATTCTCTGCCGGGCGGCTTTGGTACGGACCCTGACCCAGATCCCCGGCATTGATTATATCTCGATTTATTCCGGCGACCAGCTTTTGATGGATAAGAGCGGGATGCCTGCCGGGATGCTGTCGGCTTCGGATTTTATAGACAGCATCAGCGATGTCAATGCCTATGAGAGGACAGAACTCACATTGTATTTTACGGATGGGGCAGGGGAGCAGCTGTTTGCCGAGAAGAGGGAAGTGGTCCATAATATCAATACATCTGTGGAAAAGGTGATATTGGAGGAACTTTTAAGCGGGCCAAGGCAGCCCGGGCTGGAGCCCACCCTGGATCCGGGAACCAAGCTTTTAAATGTTTCAACCAACGAAAACGTATGTTATTTGAATTTTGATGCAGGATTTTTAAATAATTCCCTGGAAGTGAAGGATTACATCCCTATTTTCTCCATTGTGAATTCATTGTCGGAACTTTCTTCTGTTAACCGTGTGCAGATCAGCATTAACGGGGCACAGAATATGAAATTCCGTGATTCCATTGAACTGAATGCCCTGTTTGAGAGGAATCTGGACTATATTGGGGAGGAAAGAGGGCAGATTGAGTTAAAACCACTGGAACGGATTGAGGAGGAATAAAAATCAAACGGCCACTGCTGATACTGACAGCAGGATTTGTGCTTGGAGAGGCATTAGGCTTGTTTGGCCTTTGGGCAGTAAAGATGTTCATGGCAATGGCGCTGGCTTTTTTGCTGGCGCTGTTGCCGTGCTTTTTTATGGAAATGTTGCCGGGGAAAGGCAGGCGGGTGCGCTCCGGGGGACAGGGGGCGGGAAAAAGGAAAGCATCCCTGTGGGTTTTGGTAACAGCCGGTTTCCTGCTTGCCGGTTTCTGGCGGGGGAGCCAGGCCCGGGAATGGTATTGCCGGGAACAACAGATGAATTTGGACAAAATACACCGGAAGGTTTGGGGGAATGTTATTTCCATCAAAGAAAGTGGGGAATACCGCATCCTGGTCCTGAAGGACTGTGCCTGCACCCCTCGTGGAAAGAAAAGGGAAGAGGAAAGCATGGGAAGCGGGGAGAGGCTGGAAAGGCTCCAGGTTTATATAGGGTATCAGGCAGGGCGTCCCAGGATGGGCAGCAGGATTCAGGTGGAGGGTGAGGTCAGCAGGTTTGCCGGGCCCAGGAATCCGGGGGAATTTGATTATAGCTTATATTACCGTACCCAGAAGCTGAATTACCGGATGTTTGCTGTTTCCTGGGAGGCTTTGGGGGAAAGCTATAGTTGGCCGGGGGAGTTTCTGTACCAGTGCTCGGAATATGCCGGCCAGATATTGGAGAAAGTGGCAGATCCGGAGGATGCCGGCATTTTCCAGGCAGCGATTTTAGGGGAAAAAGGCCAATTGGACAGTGGGATCCGGAAGCTGTACCAAAAAAGCGGGATTGCCCATCTGCTTGCCATCAGCGGCCTTCATTTATCTCTGGTAAGCGGGGCGGTCTATGGCACTTTGCGGAAGCTTGGTGCAGGCTATGGGATGGCCGGAGCCGTTGGGTGCCTGTTTCTGGCAGCCTATGCCGTGATGACAGGGGCATCGCCTTCGGTGATACGGGCTTTTATCATGGCTTCCTGCGGTTTTCTGGCAGCTTATCTGGGGCGCAGCTATGATCTCTTGTCTGCATTGGGGCTCTCTGCCATCCTCCTTTTGTGGGACAGCCCTTACCGGCTCTGCCAATCAGGGATGCAGCTTTCTTTCGGGGCAGTGGCAGGAATCGGAATCAGTGCGGAATTATATGCCCAAAAGGGATGTGGAACAACCGGAAAAGGCTCTGCACTTTGGCAGGCCATGGCGGCCAGCGGCAGTATGCAGCTGCTGACCTTGCCGGTTGTTTTGTACCATTTTTTCCAATTTCCCCTTTACGGGATTTTCCTCAATCTGTTGGTGGTTCCGCTGATGGGGATTGTTGTTGCCTCCGGCACGGCAGGAATTGTACTGGGGAATTTTAGCCTTAAGGCAGGGAGGTTTGCCGCGGGGGGCGGCCATGTGGTTTTAAAGCTATATGAATTCCTCTGCAGGTTATGGGAATGCCTGCCAGGAAGCTGCCTGATATTAGGGCAGCCGGATCTCTGCCGGATAATGGCCGGTTTTGGGGCACAGGCGGCGGCTTTCTGCCTTGTGAAGAAAGGCTTTCGCTGCAGGGCCGCAGGGATTGCGGCGGCATCCGTTCTTTGGCTGCTACCTATTCCCCTTAAAGGGATGGAGGTGACTTTCCTGGATGTGGGCCAGGGGGATGGGATTTGCATCCGTACACGGACAAAGACTGTGCTGGTTGACGGCGGGAGCACAGACCAAAAAGGCCTGGGGGAAAACCGCCTGGAGCCCTTCTTAAAGAGCAAAGGGATTTCGTCAGTGGATTACGCGGTGGTCAGCCATGGGGATCAGGACCATATCAGCGGGCTCTTGTATCTTTTGGAGGAGGGGGAGATCGGGATCCGGCATTTGGTGCTCCCGGCGGCCGGGAAGGGGGATGAGATTTATGGCAGGCTGGAAAGCCTGGCAAAAAGGCAGGGCGGGGAGGTGTCCTGGATGGGGAGGAATGACCGGATTCTGCTGGGCAGGCTGCAGATCCGCTGCCTGTATCCGGCGGCAGATGACAGGGAAGCAAGGATGCGGGCAGCAGAGGAACGCAATGAACATTCCCTGGTGCTCCGGGTTGACTATGGGGATTTCCATATGCTGCTGACCGGTGACATGAGCGGGGAGGGGGAAGCATGTCTGCTGAGGAAAGCCCGGGAGGAGGCAGGAGGGAATGAGGAAACCGAACTGTCAGGGATCCAGCTTTTAAAGGTGTCGCATCACGGCTCCCGGTATTCCACCGGAAAGGAATGGCTGGAGGAGGTGAGGCCGGTGTGGGCAGTGATCTCGTATGGGGAGGGAAACCCCTATGGGCATCCGGGGGAGGAGGTGCTGGAAAGCCTGTCAGAAAGGCAGGTACAGGTGATGGAGACGGGAAAAAGCGGGGCGGTAAGCCTCAGGACGGATGGGGAGAGGGTGTGGTGGAGCCTGTGGGCCGGAAAAAATTAAGAATTTCCATTTTCAAATCCGGGAAAGTGTGGTAAAATCAATCCATAGCCCAGAATTGTCTTTGCAGAAAGGAGTTTTTATGGATTATCAGGAATTGAATCAATACAATGGGGTATACAGCGCTGCCGAAGAATATGAGCCGCTGAACCGCTATACAGCCAAAACCTTTGGGTGGATGGCCATGGGGCTTTTGGCGACATTTACGGTTGCCATGGGTTTGTATTTAAGTAATCTGATCTGGTATGTGTTTGCCATCCCCTATGCGGTGTTTGTGCTTGGCATTGCCGAACTGGTGGTGGTGATTTATATGTCATCCCAGATCAATAAGGTTTCGGTGGGGACGGCAAGAGCCTTGTTCTTTACCTATGCCGTGCTGAACGGGGTGGTTTTCTCGGCATATTTCCTGATTTATGCGTTCCCGAGCCTGGTGTTCGTCTTTGGGGCAACGGCGCTGTTTTTCGGAATCATGGCGGTGATTGGGTATACAACCCGGGCGGATCTGAGCAACCTGCGCAATTTCCTGGTGGGAGGCCTGGTATTTTTGCTGGTATTCTGGCTGGTTGGCATGTTTATCAACCTGGAGCGTTTTGAGATCCTGGCATGTACGGCTGGTATTTTTATCTTCCTGGTATTTACGGCATATGATACCCAGAAAATCAAGGCATACCATCAGGCATATTCCCATGACCCCCAGATGGCCAGGAAGGCCTCCGTTTTCGCGGCCTTGCAGCTGTACCTGGATTTCATCAATCTTTTTATCTATCTGCTGCGGGTCCTTGGCAGAAAAAAATGATAAGAATGCGTTCCGCAAGGAACGCATTTTCCCTCTTTGGGATGGCTGGAGGAGCAGATGCAGACATTGAATGAGGATATCAGGGGACGTACATTTAAGCCGGTGTACCTTCTTTTCGGGGAGGAAACCTTTCTGAAAAACAGCTATAAGAACCGGCTGCGGGAGGCTGTTGTCGGTGAGGATACCATGAATTTCTCCAGGTTTGAGGGGAAAGGCGTGGATGTGGACGAATTGATCCGCATGGCAGATACCATGCCGTTTTTTGCGGAGAAAAGGCTTGTGCTGGTAGAGGACAGCGGCTTTTTCAAAAGCGCCCAGGAGGCCTTGCTGCAGTATCTTCCCGGGATGCCGGGGAGCACCTGCATGGTGTTTGTGGAGTCCGAGGTGGATAAGCGGGGGAAACTCTACAAAAAGGTCAAAAGCATGGGCTATGCTGCCGAGATGGCCAGGCAGGACAGTGCCCAGCTGGCACGTTGGGCGGGAACTATCCTGGCCAGGGAGGGGAAGAGGATTACCAACGCCACCATGGACTTGTTTTTGAACATGGCAGGGGACGATATGGAGAATATCCAGAGGGAACTGGAAAAGCTTATATGCTATACCATGGGGCGGGAGGTGGTCACGGAGGAGGATGTGGGGCTTGTATGCACCATGCGTGTCAGCAACAGGATATTCGAGATGGTGGCGGCTGTAGTCAACAGGCAGCCAAAGAAAGCCATGGGTTTGTATGAGGACTTGCTGGCATTAAAGGAACCTCCTATGCGGATCCTGTTTTTGATTGCCAGGCAGTTTAACCAGCTTTTGCAGGTGAAGGAAATGATGGAAAAAGGGATGACCCGGGGGGAGATAGCTTCCAGGCTGAAAATGCAGCCCTTTGTGGTGGGGAAGGCCATGCCCCAGGCCAGGCAGTTTTCCAGGGAGCAGATTCTTTCCTGCGTCAATCTATGTGTGGACATGGAGGAGGCCGTGAAGACCGGGAGGCTTTCCGACCGGCTTGCGGTGGAACTTTTGCTTACCAAAGAGTACTAGGCAAAAGGCAGCCCAAACCCCGGAAAGAGGGTTGGGCTGCCTTTTGTAAAAGCTGTTATTTCTTATGCCCACTGTTTTTTGCGGACGGATCGGCAAAGGAAGAAGAATTTACTTCAAGATCCGGAGGGATCGAAGTGTCCAGCCGGAATTCTATAATATCTTCGATTGGGCAGTTCAGGATGGTGCATAGCACATCAAGGGTGTGGGTGGATACATAGGAGTTCTTTTTCAGCCGTCCGATCTGACCGGCGCTGAAGCCGTAATATTTGATCAGGCGGTACTGGCTGATGCCTTTTGTCTTCATGGTTTCCCAGAGTCGGTCATATATAATCATTTGATTCACCTCTGCCTTAATTAAACCAGCATTATCCAGTAATGTATATTATCCATAACTGGGCATGGTATACGGCAGAACAGGCAGAATCATCGGGGAAATAAAAAAACAGGGCAAAAAAATCCCCCCTCCGGCACACCTTCCGGAAGGGGGATTTTGCTTTTTATCTGGTTATGCGATCATGTTCACAGCTTTGGACAGCCGGGATACCTTTCTGGAAGCAGTGTTCTTGTGGTACACGCCCTTGGTACAGGCCTTATCGATCTCGGAAATCGCAGCAGTCAGACAAGCCTGAGCAGCAGCTTTGTCGCCGGCAGCCACGGCGGCATCCACTTTCTTGCAGGCAGTCTTTACTTTGGAACGAATCGCCTTATTTCTTGCAGCCTTAGTCTCGTTGACTAAGATTCTCTTTTTTGCAGATTTAATGTTTGCCAATCTGTTCACCTCCGATATTTTATGGTTATTAATCGCTGGTTTGCATCAAAGTCTGGACACGGACAGTTCAATGTAAACATACTGTTTTATTCTAGCCAATCCGGGTAAAAATGTCAATACATAATTTGGAGGATTTTGCGAAAAATAGTGAATGACATGTAACGGTTCAGACGGGCTGCTTTTGTGGCAGGGCAGGGAAAGACCCCACAGATGGGGACAGGAAAAGGAGAGACGGACGATGGCAGTGGATTATGTGATTGAAAAGGAAAAGCCGGATTTTGAGGTGCGGACAGACCTGGCGCTGGAGGAGCGGGAAAGTTTTCCTGGGGATGGCGGGGAGATATCGGGAGTTTCGCTGCGGGAATGGCAGGAGGAGGAAAGCCAGGTAAAGCTGACGGAAGTAAGGATTCTGGATGAGAGAGGTGCGGCCGCCATGGGAAAGCCCCAGGGGACATACCTGACCCTGGAGGCGGACCAGCTGGCAAAAAAGGATGAGGATTACCACGAAGAGGTGGCAAAGGAACTGGCAAAGCATATCCGGAAGCTGATTGCAAGCATGTGGGAGGGGGAGAAAAAACAGGAAACATGGGATTTGAAGGTGTTGGTGGTTGGGCTTGGCAACCCCTCGGTGACCCCGGATGCCCTGGGGCCTAAGGCGGTGGGGAACCTGCAGGTAACGCGGCACTTGGAGCAGCAGTATGGGGAAGGTTTTTGCCACAAACGTGGACTTCCGGTCATCAGCGGCATAGTCCCGGGGGTGATGGCCCAGACAGGAATGGAAACGGCAGAGATCCTGAAAGGGATTATCAGCCAGACCTCACCGAATCTGCTTATTGCCATTGATGCACTGGCGGCCAGAAGCATCCGCAGGCTGGGAACAACGATCCAGCTGACAGACACGGGGATCCATCCGGGATCCGGGGTTGGGAACCACCGCCACAGCCTTACAAGGGAAAGCTTAGGGGTTCCGGTACTGGCGGTTGGGGTTCCGACGGTGGTGGGTGCAGCAGCAATTGTGCATGATACGGTGAACACCATGATTGAGGCCCTGGCATCCAATATGGCGACAAAGGGGATGGGAGAGTTTGTGCAGGGGATGAAGCCGGATGAGCAGTACGACCTGATCCGGGAACTTTTGGAGCCGGAATTTGGGACTCTTTATGTGACGCCGCCCAATATTGATGAGATGGTGGGGTATCTGGGATTTACCATTTCTGAGGGGATCCACCAGGCAGTATTTGGGGAGGCAAATTAAACCCCTGCTTTTGGGAAATGGTTGTAAAGGCGTAAATTATATGTTATGATAACATCTGCTATAAAAAGACCTTATTAAGGAGAACTCTCATGAAATGGACAAAGTTTACCTTGAATACCACGACAGTGGCAGTGGATCTGATTAGCAGCATGCTCGATGAGATTGGGATTGAGGGAATTGAGATTGAAGATAACATCCCGCTCTCGGAGGAAGACACGAAGGGGATGTTTATTGACATTTTGCCGGAATTGCCGCCGGATGACGGGACAGCGAAGGTCAGCTTTTACCTGGAGGATCCCCTTGAGGTGCCGGGGATTTTGCGCCAGGTGGAGGAAGGGCTGGAAGAACTGAGGCAGTTTGTGGATATTGGCGAGGCGGCGATTGCAGTTTCTGAAACAGAGGACAAGGATTGGATTAACAATTGGAAACAGTATTTTAAGCCATTTACCGTGGATGACATCCTGATTAAGCCGACCTGGGAGGCAGTGCCCAAGGAGCATAAGGATAAGCTGCTGATCCAGATTGACCCGGGGACAGCCTTTGGCACAGGGATGCATGAGACGACACAGCTTTGTATCCGGCAGCTTAGGAAGTATGTAAACAGCAGTTCCAGGGTGCTGGATGTGGGTACCGGCAGCGGGATCCTGGGGATTACCGCCCTGAAACTGGGGGCGAAGTCAGTATTGGGAACGGATTTGGATGAGAATGCAATCTGTGCGGTGGCGGAGAACCTGGAGGCCAATGGGATTCCGGAAGGGCAGTTTCAGGTTTTACAGGGCAATATGATTGATGATGAAAGGATCTGCGGGCAGGTAGGGGAGGAATGCTATGATATTGCGGTGGCGAATATCCTGGCGCCGGTAATCGTCCTGCTCCAGGGGGTGATCTGCCGCCATTTAAAGCGCGGCGGGCTTTTCATCGCCTCAGGGATTATCAATACCAAGGAAGAGGAAGTAAGAAAGGCGATAGGAGAAAACCAGGAACTGGAGATCCTGGAGGTTACATATCAGGGGGACTGGGTGTCCGTCACAGCCAGGAGAAGGTAAACGCGGCTTTGGAAGGAAAAGGAGAGGGACGTGTACCATTTTTTTGTGACGCCAAAACAGGTGCAGGATGGTTTTTGCACGATTACCGGACAGGATGTGAACCACATCCGGAATGTGCTGCGGATGAGGCAGGGGGAGCAGATCGGCATTCGGGACGGCATATCCAGGAATTATATCTGCATCATCGAGGAGTTGGGAACGGACAGAATCCGTGCCAGGATATTGTCTGAGGAAAAGGAAAACAGTGAACTGCCCTGCCGGATTTATCTGTTCCAGGGGCTTCCCAAGAGCGATAAGATGGACTGGATTATCCAAAAGGCAGTGGAACTGGGGGTTTACAGGATCATTCCCATGGCTACCCGCCGTGCGGTGGTTAAGCTGGAGGGGAAAAGGGCAGAGGCAAAAGTGCAGCGCTGGAATGCCATAGCCGCAAGTGCCGCCAAACAGTCCGGGCGGATGGTTTTGCCGGAGGTGGCTGGCGTGGCCGGCTTTGCGGAGGCATGCGCTATGGCCGGGCAGCTGGACTGCGCCCTGATCCCCTATGAACTGGCAGAAGGGATAGGAGAGACAAGGAAGATCCTTGGCGGGATCCGGCCCGGCATGGAGGTGGCGGTCATGATCGGCCCGGAGGGCGGGTTTGATGTGGAGGAGGTCAGGAATGCCCAGGAGGCAGGGATCCTTCCCATCACATTAGGGCGGAGGATACTGCGGACTGAGACTGCAGGCATGGCGGCCCTGTCTGTCCTGATGTTTTATCTGGAGCAGTGATAAGGCATAGAGTACCCTCCGCGGACAAGGGGACACACGCCCCAAGTGCCGGATTTCGGCGGACGGGGTATCATAAAACTTCTCCTTTGGGGAGAAAAAGGAAAACAGAATGGAAGCATATTTTGATAATTCCGCGACTACGCGGGTTCTGGACAGTGTAAAGGATATTGTTGTCAGGACCATGACAGAAGACTACGGGAATCCGGCGGCAAAGCACCGGCGCGGCATGGAGGCAGAGCAGTATATCCGGGCGGCCAGGTCGGAGATTGCAAAGACATTGAAGGTATTGGATAAGGAGATTTTATTCACCTCCGGCGGTTCGGAGTCCAATAACCTGGCATTGATTGGCGGTGCCCTGGCCAACAGGCGGCTGGGGAAGCATATCATCAGCACAGGGATTGAACATCCATCCGTATACCGCCCCTTAGAGTACCTGGCGGAACTGGGGTATGAGGTGACATTCCTGCCGGTGGACGGGGATGGGCATATCTCCCTTGCACAGCTTCGGGATACGGTCCGTGAGGACACGGTTCTGGTATCGGTGATGTATGTGAACAATGAGGTGGGGGCAGTGGAACCCATAGAGGAGATCTCCCGTGTGGTCAGGGAAAAAAATCCCCGTACCATCTTCCATGTGGATGCCATCCAGGCTTACGGAAAGTTTGTAATCCGCCCCAAAAAGCAGGGGATTGACCTCCTTTCCGTCAGCGGGCACAAGATCCACGGGCCAAAAGGGGTGGGCTTTTTGTATATCCGCGACGGGGTTAAGATAAAGCCCATGATTTACGGCGGCGGCCAGCAGGGAGATATGCGCTCGGGTACGGAGAATGTCCCTGGAGTGGCAGGGCTTGGGGTGGCAGCAAAGGAGATGTATACCGGCCATGAGGAAAAAGTGGCATTCCTCACAGGGCTGAAGGATTATATGACTGACCGGCTCTCCGAATTGGAAGGTGTTGTGATCAACAGCAAAAAGGGGAGCCAGAGCGCCCCTCAGATTGTCAGCGCCAGCTTCGAGGGAGTGCGCAGCGAGGTGCTGCTCCATGCATTGGAGGAGAAAGGGATCTACGTGTCTTCCGGGTCGGCCTGCTCTGCCCACCATCCCGGTATCAGCGGCACATTGAAGGGAATCGGGCTGCCGCCGAGGCTTCTGGATGCCACGGTCCGGTTCAGTTTCGGGATGTTCAACACAAGGGAAGAGATCGATTATTGCATCGGGACGTTAAAGGAATTGCTGCCGGTACTCAGAAGGTACCGGAGGGGCTGAAACATCAAAGGCGAAGGCTTTTGCGGTTTGCCGGACGGAGGAAAGTATGGTATATCAGTCGTTTTTAATAAAATATGCGGAAATCGGCACTAAGGGAAAGAACCGTTACCTGTTTGAGGATGCCCTGATCCATCAGATCAGGAATGCCCTGAAGAAAGTGGAGGGGAAGTTTTTGGCTTCCAAGGAATCGGGGCGCATCTATGTGCAGGCACAGAGCAGTTACGATTATGATGATGTGATGGAGGCACTCCGGAGAGTCTTCGGCATTGCCTGGATCTGCCCGGTGCTGCAAAGGGAAGACAAGGATTATGAATCCATAAAGAAGACGGTGCTGGAATATATGGATGAGGTCTACCCGGATAAGGATTACACGTTTAAGGTGGAAAGCAGACGGGCAGACAAGGAATACCCCATCCATTCCGAACAGATAAACAGGGACTTGGGCGAAGCCATCCTTCAGCGTTTTCCCCAGGCAAGGGTGGATGTCCACCGGCCGGATGTGCTGCTGAGGGTGGAGATCCGCAAGGTGGTCAATATTTATTCGCAGATGATCCCGGGGCCAGGCGGGATGCCGGTGGGAACCAATGGCAAGGCCATGCTTCTGCTTTCAGGCGGCATTGACAGCCCTGTGGCAGGGTATATGATTGCCAAAAGGGGAGTGAAGATCGATGCCGTATATTTCCATGCGCCGCCCTATACCAGTGAGCGGGCAAAGCAGAAGGTGGTGGATTTAGCGAAGCTGGTGGCAAAGTATTCAGGGCCGATTCCCCTGCACATTGTTAATTTTACGGATATCCAGCTTTATCTCTATGAGAAATGTCCCCATGAGGAACTGACGATCCTTATGCGCCGTTACATGATGCGGATTGCCGAGAGGCTTGCCCGGGATACAGGCGGGCTGGCTCTCATAACGGGGGAAAGCATCGGGCAGGTGGCATCACAGACCGTGCAGTCCCTGGCTTCCACCAATGAAGTGTGCAGTATGCCGGTATTCCGGCCTTTGATTGGTTTTGACAAACAGGAGATTGTGGATATCTCCCAGAAAATCGGAACCTTTGAGACTTCCATCCAGCCCTATGAGGATTGCTGCACCATCTTTGTGGCAAAGCATCCGGTGATTAAACCGAACCTGGAGCGGATCCGCAAATCAGAAGAAAGTGTGAGGGAAAAACTGGAGGAGATGGCAGAGACAGCCGTCCAGTCTGCAGAGATGGTATGGTGCGATTAAAAATCCGGCAAAGCGGGCCTCTGGTACGCTTTGCCGGATTCTTACAAAAGGGACTTTACTGGATAATGTAGGGGGACAGGGTATCAAGGATCTCGTCAATGCCGCTCTCGGCGTGGATATTCAAGTCAATCGGCTTTGAAAGGTCAAGGCTGAAGATACCCATGATGGACTTGGCATCGATGACATACCTTCCGGATACCAGGTCGAAATCTACGTCATACTTGGTCAGGTCATTTACGAAGGATTTTACTTTATCAATGGAATTTAAAGAAATACGAACTGTTTTCATGTACGAAACCTCCTTAATGGTTACTCTTGTTTTATGTTGTTGGCTTTGGGATGCCCGTTTCCCTCCGCCTTATATCAATACTACCCAGATATGGCAGAAAAGTCAAGTAGGAAGTTTGCAAAAACAGATACCAGTGAGGGGGCGCTACCAGAAAAAAGAGGAGGCTTTTTATGAGAAAGGCGGCGCTTCATAACCTGGGCTGCAAGGTGAATGCCTATGAGAGCGAGGCAATGCAGCAGCTTCTTGAACAGGCAGGATACGAGATTGTGCCGTTCCGGGAATGGGCGGATGTGTATATTGTCAATACTTGTTCTGTGACAAATATTGCAGACCGGAAATCGCGGCAGATGCTGCATAGGGCAAGGAAGCAGAACCCGGGGGCAGTGGTGGTGGCGGCCGGGTGCTATGTGCAGTCGGCTGCGGATGAACTGAAAAAAGACCTGGCAGTGGATGTGCTGATCGGCAACAATAAAAAGCAGGAACTGATTCCCATATTGGAAGAATATTTCCGTCAGCTTCCCGAAACAAAAAAGGACGGCAAGGGCATTGCGGAGCATGTCATTGATATTGGCAATACGAAAGAATACGAAGCGCTGCATATCGGCAGCACTGCCGGCCATACCCGTGCCTTTATCAAGATCCAGGATGGCTGCAACCAGTTCTGCAGCTACTGTATTATCCCTTACACCCGGGGACGCGTGCGCAGCCGGCTTCCCCAGGAGATAGAGAGGGAGGCTATGGCGCTGGCCGGGGCAGGCTACCAGGAGATCGTCCTCACCGGCATCCATTTGAGTTCCTATGGCATCGGCCTTCCGGAACCGGAAAACCTGCTGGGGCTGATCCGCCGTTTGCACCGGCTGGAGGGCATTGCCCGGATCCGATTAGGTTCCCTGGAGCCACGGATCATAACCAGGGAGTTTGTCCAGGCGCTTTCTGGCCTGCCTAAGCTTTGCCCCCATTTTCATTTATCCCTTCAAAGCGGCTGTGACGAAACCCTGAGACGGATGAACCGCCATTATACAACCGGGGAATATGCCCGCTGCTGTGCCTTTTTACGGGATGCTTTTCCCACTGCAGCCATCACCACGGACGTAATCGTCGGTTTCCCCGGGGAGACGGAGGCTGAGTTTGCAGAAACGAAGGCCTTTTTGGAAAACATCCATTTTTATGAAATGCATGTTTTTAAATATTCTGTGCGCTCCGGGACCCGGGCGGCCACAATGCCGTGCCAGATCCCCGAAGCTAAAAAAACCCGGCGCAGCGAAGAACTGCTCTCCCTGGAAAAAAAGATGTCGCTCCAATACCGGCAGGGATTCCTGAATCTTCCCCAGGAGGTGCTGCTTGAGGAGGGGACGGTAATCCAGGGGGTGCCTTACCTTATCGGGCATACCAGGGAATACGTAAAAATAGCAGTTCCCGCGCCGGGGCACAGGCCGAATACGATAGCCACGGTAATACCGGGAAGGATGCTGACGGAGGAGATACTGGCATAACCGGAGGGACGGCTCTGCCTACTGCCCGTCCCGAATAATAAAAAATTCCCCTTGCCGAATTCCATAAAGTGGTATAGAATAGAAAAGAATAGTTAAAGGACGTGAAAAACATGGGCGAAATTCATAACACACAGTTTTTTCAGGCAGTACAGGAGAATAAAATGGATGTCAGCCAGGTTTTAGAGCAGGTATACAATGCTCTGACAGAAAAAGGATATAATCCGGTGAATCAGATCGTGGGGTACCTTATATCCGGAGATCCTACCTACATTACCAGCCATAAAAGCGCCCGCAGCCTTATCATGAAGGTGGAACGGGACGAGATCCTCGAAGAACTGATGTCAGTGTATATTGGTGCAAGGCTGGAGGAGAACCTTTGATACGTACCAAAAGATAAGTGAGGCTGTCAGCCCGAATGGAATTGCCGGGCTGGCAGTCTTTTCGGGCGTGCGAAAGGAATAGATAGCTTATGAGGATGCTGGGGCTTGACTATGGCGCTAAGACAGTTGGGGTGGCAGTCAGTGATTCGCTGGGGGTGACTGCCCATGGGGTGGAGACGATTACCCGTAAGGAGGAGAACAAGCTACGCAGGACTTTGGCGCGGATTGAGGAATTAGCCAGGGAATATCAGATTGAAACCATTATTTTGGGATATCCTAAGAATATGGATGATTCAGTCGGGGAACGTGCAAAAAAAACGGAAGAATTCCGTGACATGCTAATACGCAGGACAGGCTTGCCTGTGATTCTGTGGGATGAGCGTCTGACAACTATGGAAGCGAATGAGATTTTAATAGAAAGCGGAGTCCGCAGGGAGGATCGCAAAAGGGTGATCGATAAGATTGCTGCTGTGCTGATCCTCCGTTCCTACATGGATTTCGTGCAGGAGAAGACAAAGTGAAGCAGGAAGAGAAGATTACACTACGAACCGATGAGGGGGAGGCAGTGGACTTTTATGTGCTGGAGGAGACCCGGATTAACGGGATGAATTACCTGATGGTGACAGATTCACAGGAGGACGAGGACGGGGAATGCTATGTCCTGAAAGATGTGTCGGGCTCTGAGGAGAGCGAGGCGGTCTACGAGTTTGTGGAAAATGACGATGAACTGGAATATTTGTACCGGATTTTCACGGAACTTTTAGAGGATATGGATGTGGAAATCCAAAAGTAGGCTTGCAGGGAGCCATGGCTGAGAAAGTGGAGGGGTATGGAGCAGGAGCGTTTTAAAGAGGTATTGCGGGGGCGTGGCCTGAAGGTAACCAATCAGAGGCTGTTGGTATTGGAGACGATTGCCGGCCGTCCGGGGGAGCATCTGACGGCCGAGGAGATTTATGAACTGGCCAGGATAAAATGCCCGGAGATCGGCCTGGCAACGATCTACCGCACCGTGCAGGTGCTGGTGGAGTTGAATGTGATTGACAAGGTGAGTTTTGACGATGGGTTTGTGCGCTATGAACTTGGGGAGGCCGGGGAAGACAACCGCCACCATCATCATCATGCCATCTGCCAGGAATGCGGCAGGGTGATTTCTTTTGAAGGGGATTTGCTGGAGACGCTGGAGCAGGCTCTTTATGACACCCTGGGGTTTGTGGTGAAGGACCATGAAGTCAAACTGACGGGATACTGCAGGGAATGTGCAGACAGATTGGAACAGGAAAATATATGGAGGAATTCAGTTGAGGACAGAAAATCAGAGAGACGGGAAGAATCAGAACGGGAAAAACCAGAATCAGAACAATAAAAACCAGAAGAGCGGAAAAAGCCAGAACCATAAAGAACTAAGAGAGAACAGAGAGCCGGTAAATACGGCGGAACTGAGGGAGATAAAAGCAAGCGGGAACCAGGCTGAGAAGAAAAAAGGGGAAAAACATCAGGCAGGGGGTGCCCAGCCGAAGGTGAAGATTATCCCTCTGGGAGGCTTAGAACAGATCGGGATGAACATCACAGCCTTTGAATATGAGGACAGCATTATGGTGGTGGACTGCGGACTTTCCTTCCCTTCTGACGATATGCTGGGGATAGATCTGGTAATCCCGGACGTGACTTACCTGGAACAGAATTTAGATAAAGTGAAAGGATTTGTAATTACCCATGGGCACGAGGACCATATCGGGGCGCTGCCGTATATCCTTCAGAAAATCAATGTGCCGGTCTATGGAACCAAGCTTACCATCGGCCTGATAGAGAATAAACTGAAAGAACACAATCTGATGAAAACCACCAAACGCAAGGTGGTCCGCCATGGGCAGTCGATCAACCTGGGATGTTTCAGGGTGGAATTTATCAAGACGAACCACAGCATCGCCGATGCAGCAGCCTTGGCGATCTTCACGCCGGCAGGGGTGATTGTGCATACGGGTGATTTTAAGATCGATTACACTCCGGTGTTCGGGGACGCCGCAGACCTGCAGCGTTTTGCAGAACTGGGAAGGAAAGGCGTGCTGGTATTGATGAGCGATTCCACCAATGCTGTCCGTGCCGGTTTTACAGCCTCCGAACGCACTGTGGGCAAGACCTTTGACGGGATTTTTGCAGAACACAAGGGCAACCGGATTATCGTGGCCACATTTGCTTCCAATGTGGACAGGGTGCAGCAGATTATCAATTCTGCCTATAAGTATGGAAGAAAGGTGGTGGTGGAAGGGCGCAGCATGGTGAATGTCATCGGCACGGCCAGTGAACTGGGATATATCAACATCCCGGAGGGCACGCTGATTGATATTGAGCAGCTGAAGAATTATACGGATGAACAGACTGTGCTGATCACCACCGGAAGCCAGGGAGAATCGATGGCAGCATTGTCCCGCATGGCTTCCAACCTGCACCGGAAGGTGTCCATCAAGCCAAATGATGTGGTTATTTTCAGTTCCACGCCAATCCCGGGCAACGAAAAGGCGGTATACAAGGTGATCAATGAACTGTCCCAGAAGGGGGCAGAGGTGATTTTCCAGGATACCCATGTATCCGGCCATGCCTGCCAGGAGGAGATTAAGCTGATGTATGCCCTACTGCATCCGAAGTTTGCACTGCCAGTCCATGGCGAATACCGCCACCTGGTTGCCAACCGGGGGCTGGCCCTATCAATGGGCATCCCCAAGGAGAATGTGCTTTTGATGTCCTCCGGGGATGTGGTGGAGATCTCGCCGGATTCCTGCAGGGTGAACGGGCATGTGCCCTCCGGCGGCATCCTGGTGGATGGCCTTGGAGTCGGGGATGTGGGGAATATCGTGCTGCGGGACCGCCAAAACCTGGCACAGAACGGAATTATTATTGTGGTTCTGACTTTGGAAAAATACAGCAACCAATTGCTGGCCGGGCCGGATATTGTATCCCGTGGTTTTGTGTATGTGCGGGAATCGGAGGACCTGCTGGACGAGGCCAGGCGCATTGTGGATGATGCGGTTGCAGACTGCCTGGACCGCCATCTGACGGACTGGGGTAAGATTAAGAACATTATCCGGGACAGTTTGAGTGACTTTTTGTGGAAGAGGATGAAGCGAAATCCTATGATTCTGCCGATTATCATGGAAGTGGAGTAAAGGCGGTGGTTTTTTATGAGCCAGATGACAAAGGAGATCAATGCGATAACCGGAACCATCATCGGGGTTTCCGGAAAGCTGATTATTTACGCTTTGGTGATCCTTCTTTTGGTGGAGGGAATGACGCGGGGATACGCCTTTGGCCATGAGGTATTCTACGCAACTGCCATGGAACCGGAGCCGGGGGTCCGCTATGCACTGACCATACCGGAGGGGCAGGATGCGGCAGAAACTGCACGGGTATTGAAGGATGTGGGGCTGATCCGCAATGAGTATGCAGTCCGGATCCAGATGTGGTTTTACGACTATGAGGTGTATCCGGGCACCTATGAACTGAGTACTGCCATGACATCCAAGGAGATTTTACAACAACTCAATGTGAAACCGGAAACAGGGGGAGGCAGTGCAGCGGCAGCGGAGACATCGGAAGTGCCTGACGAGGAAGCCGAAGACGGCGGGGAGGGGATTTCGATTGAGGAGGAGCCGGAAGCCGGGAGCGGGGAAGAGCCATGACAGAGGCAGGCCGTATTTCGGATTACATCCGTTCCCTGGATTGCGGCCATGGGAGGCTGTGTGACCAGATCGCCGGGGAGGCGATAAAAGGACACGTGCCGATCCTTAAACCGGAGACGGCGGCTTTTTTAAAGACCATGGTTTCCATTGTCCGTCCCCTGCGGATATTGGAGGTGGGGACAGCAGTGGGCTATTCTGCCCTTTTGATGGCACAGGCGATGCCGGCGGATGCCACGATTACTACGATTGAGAATTATGCCCCCCGGGTGGCAAAGGCGCGGGAGAATTTCCGGCAGGCATCCATGGAGGGGCGGATTAGGCTGATAGAAGGGGATGCCGGGGAGGTCTTAGGAGAACTTCCCGGCTTATACGATTTTGTTTTTATGGATGCGGCCAAGGGGCAGTACCTTTCCTGGCTGCCGCGGATCCTGGAACTGACAAAAGAAGGGTCCGTGATTTTTTCTGACAATGTGTTCCAGGACGGCGATATTATTGAATCCCGTTTTGCGGTCAGGCGGCGTGACCGCACCATCCATGCCCGGATGAGGGAATATCTGTATCAGCTGAAACACAGTCCGGAGTTGGAGACCAGCATCGTGCCTGTGGGGGACGGGGTGGCTCTGAGCGTGAGGCGCGGGGAGGTTTGCCATGAAAAGCATTGAACTGTTAATCCCGGCAGGCAGCCTGGATATCCTAAAAACAGCTGTGATTTACGGGGCTGATGCAGTATATCTGGGCGGGGAAGCCTTTGGGCTGCGGGCAAAAGCGAAGAATTTTACAGGCGGGGAGATCCGTGAGGGGATTTCTTTTGCCCATGCTCATGGGGTGAAGGTTTATATCACTGCCAATATCCTGGCACATAACGAGGACTTAAAAGAAGCGGAAGCATATTTTTGTGAACTGAAGGAATATGGCCCAGATGCCCTGATTATTTCCGACCCCGGGATTTTTTCCATTGCCAGGCAGGTTATGCCTGAGACAGACATCCATATCAGTACCCAGGCAAACAATACGAATTATGGAACCTACCGGTTCTGGCACAGCCTGGGGGCAAAGAGGGTGGTATCGGCCCGGGAACTGTCATTAAAGGAGATCCGTGAGATCCGCGGCCATATTCCGGAGGAGATGGAGATTGAGAGTTTTGTGCATGGGGCAATGTGCATCTCTTATTCGGGAAGATGCCTGTTAAGCAGCTTTTTGGCCGGGCGGGATGCCAACAGGGGAGCCTGTACGCATCCATGCCGTTGGAGTTACCACCTGATGGAGGAAAGCCGCCCCGGGGAATACATGCCTGTTTTTGAGAATGAGAGGGGAACCTTTCTTTTTAATTCCAAGGATCTGTGCATGATTGGGCACATTCCGGAGATGATAGAAGCAGGGATTGACAGCTTTAAGGTGGAAGGACGGATGAAAACTGCGCTCTATGTGGCAGTGGTGACCCGTGCGTACCGGAAGGCGATTGACGACTACCGGCAGGATCCGGAAAAGTACCGTGGAAACCTTTGGTGGTACCAGGAGGAGATCGGTAAATGCACGAACCGGCAGTTTACAACAGGATTTTATTTCGGGAAGCCGGACGAGAGCGCCCAGATCTATGGAAGCAGTACTTACCAGAAGAATTACACTTATCTGGGCACCGTGGAGAAGGCGATGGAGGATGGCAGGATACGGATCGAACAGAAAAATAAGTTTCTGGTGGGGGAAGAGATTGAGGTGATGAAGCCGGATGGGCAGAATTTGTTTGTGCAGGTGCGCGGGATCACAGATGAGGAGGGAAACCCAATGGAAAGTGCTCCCCATGCCCGTCAGACGCTCTATGTGGACCTGGGGGTGAGGCTGGATCCTTTTGATATCCTGCGCAGGGATGAAAGATAAGGAGGGGCAAAGATGCTGGCTTGGCTATTGGCATTAGGGGCAGTGCTCTGCCTGGCTTACTTTATAGTGATTATCTTCTATTCTGGCATTGGGACGGCATATGCCTTTATCTGGCTTTTGCTTGCTCTGGGGATGGGGGTGACGGCCTGGTGCGTATGGCATTACCAACGGTATCCCCGGAAGTTTCCCCTGCGTCTGCCGGTATCCCTGGTGACCCTTTGCGGGGCTGGTTTGGTGGTTATGCTGGTTCTCCAAATCCTTATTATCAGCAAGGTGCCGCAGGTTGCGGATTCGGGACTGGAATATGTGATTGTGTTGGGGGCGCCGGTCAGCGGGGAGATGCCCGGGAGGACTCTGCGGCTCCGGCTGGAGAAGGCGGCGGAATATGCCCTGCAGAACCCGGAGACGGTCATGGTGCTGTCCGGCGGCAGGCAGAGCAGCGGCGAGATGGCAGAGGCAGAGGTGATGAAGCGGTATCTGTTGGAGAAGGGTGTACCGGAGGGGCAGATGGTGCTGGAGGTGCGTTCTGCCAGTACTGTGGAGAATATTGCATATAGCCGGCTCCTTATTGATACATTGAGAAGGCAGAAGGAGAGGGAGGAACACCCGGATGAGAGGGCTTTGCCTGCTTATCTGCCTTCCGTGATGGGGCAGAAGGCGGATTCCCACCAGATTGGGATCCTTACCAGTAATTTTCACCTGTACCGTGCAATGCAGATTGCCAGGAAGCAGGGCATGGAGGATGTCAGTGGGATTGCGTCGGAGTCTGACCGGATTTTATTCCTGCATTTTTGCTTCCGGGACGGGCTGGCGATCTTAAAAGAAAGGCTGGCAGGGAATCTGTAACCGGGGCAGGACAGCAGTGAGATAAATCAGAGTATGGGTAAAGGAGAGAAAAAGATGGGTCATACATGGCACAGCCAATGGGAACAAATTGAAAGGCTGGATTCTTATCAGGTAGTAGAGCACCGCCAGATTCAGGAGATACAGTCAGAGGGAATCATACTGGAACACAAAAAGACAAAGGCAAGGCTGTTTCTGGTTTCGAATGATGATGAGAATAAGGTATTCTGTATCGGCTTCCGCACACCGCCGGACGACAATACAGGGCTTCCGCATATCCTGGAGCACAGTGTACTGTGCGGTTCGGAAAAATTCCCCCTAAAGGATCCCTTTGTGGAACTGGTAAAGGGTTCCTTGAATACATTTTTAAATGCCATGACTTATCCGGACAAGACGGTATATCCGGTGGCCAGCTGCAATGACAAGGATTTCCAGAACCTGATGGATGTGTACATGGATGCCGTGCTGCATCCGAACATTTATAAGGAAGAAAAGATCTTCCGCCAGGAAGGCTGGCACTATGAATTGGAAGAAGAGACGGAGCCGGTGACCTATAACGGCGTAGTCTACAATGAGATGAAGGGCGCCTATTCCACGCCGGAGGGGATGCTGGACCGCTACATCCAGAACACCCTGTTTTCAGATAATTGTTATGGCAAGGATTCCGGCGGTGACCCGGCAGAGATTCCGGAACTGACTTATGAGAAATTCCTGGATTTCCACAGGACTTATTACCATCCCAGCAACAGCTATATCTATCTCTACGGGGATATGGATATGGCAGAGAAGCTTACATGGCTGGATGAGGAATATCTTTGCCACTATGGGGAGAGGCCGGTAGACTCCAGGATAGCAGAGCAGAAGGCTTTTGAAAAGCCAGTGGAGCGGGAGGTTTTTTACTCCATCACAGAGGAGGAACCGGAGGAGAATAAGACCTACCTTTCCCTTAGCACGGTGGTGGGGACGGATTTGGATCCGGTTTTGTATGTGGCGTTCCAGATTCTGGAATATACCTTGCTGAGTGCGCCGGGTGCGCCGCTGAAACAGGCGCTGATTGATGCGGGGATTGGAAAGGATATTTTAGGCGGCTATGAGAGCGGCATCCTGCAGCCTTATTTTACCGTGATTGCCAAGGAGGCAGAGAGGACACAGCGTGGTGAGTTTTTGGCAGTGGTTAAGGGGACGCTGAGGAAGCTGGCTGAGGAAGGGATTAACCGCAAGAGCCTCCTTGCCGGCATGAACTATTATGAATTCAGATACCGGGAGGCAGACTACGGCACGACGCCCAAGGGGCTGATGTGGGGTCTGCAGAGTTTAGACAGCTGGCTGTATGACGGGGATCCGATGATGCACCTGGAATACCAGCATACCTTTGATTTCCTGAAAAAGGCGGTGGAGGAAGGATATTTTGAGAATCTGATCCGGGACTATCTGCTGGATAATCCCTTTGAGGCAGTCGTGATCCTGAGCCCCCAGAAAAACCTGACGGCCAGGCAGGAGGAGCAGACGGCAAAGAAGCTGGCAGAATACAAGGATTCCCTGAGCGAAGGCCAGGTTAAGGCACTGGTGCAGGCAACCAGGGAACTGGAAGAATACCAGGATACCCCTTCGTCGCCGGAGATACTGGCAAAGATCCCCCTGTTAAAGAGGGAGGACATAGACAAGCAGGCGGAAAAGCTATACTGGGACGAAAAGCAGGAGGATGGGATTAAAGTACTTCACCACAATCTTTTTACCTCCGGGATCGGGTATTTGAAAGTGCTCTTTATGACGGATGTCCTGCCCCAGGAGGATCTTTACTATGTAGGCCTTTTGAAATCCGTGCTGGGCGGCGTGGACACGGAGCATTACAGCTATTCGGAACTGACCAGTGAGATTCATCTGAACAGCGGCGGGGTGGATATCTCCGTGGCATCCTATGCAAACCTTGCAGAGCCAGAACATTTTACAGGGGCGCTGGTGGCCGGGGTCAGGGTTCTGTATGACAAGCTGGATTTTGGGTTCGGTATCCTGGAGGAGATGCTCTGCCATTCCCTGTTTAAGGATGAGAAACGCTTGCGGGAGGTGATCCGGGAGACCCGTTCCCGTGCCCGGATGAAGCTGGAAAATGCAGGGCACAGCACAGCCGTGTCGCGGGCAACCTCCTATTTTTCTCCGACTGCCTATTTTAATGAGATGGTTGGCGGGACTGCCTATTACCATTTCCTGGAACAGACAGAAAAGGATTTTGATGACAGGAAGACGGAAATCATTGCCAGGCTGGAGGAGGTCAGCAAAAAGCTGTTTACCCGAGCCAATATGCTGGTCAGCTACACTGCAGACGAGGAGGGCTACCAAAGGCTTCCGCAGGCATTGAAAAAGCTGACGGCCGGGCTGCCGGCTGGCAGCGGGGAGCATTTCGGCTTCAGCCATCCGGTAGAGAACCGCAATGAAGGGCTGAAAACCTCCTCCAAAGTCAATTATGTGGCGCGGTGCGGAAACTTTGGCCAGAAAGGATATGCCTACACCGGGGCATTGAGGATCCTCCAGGTGATCTTAAGCTATGATTACTTGTGGCTGAACATCCGGGTGAAGGGCGGAGCTTACGGATGCATGAGCGGTTTTGGGCGTTCCGGTGAAGGGTATTTGGTATCTTACCGGGATCCAAACTTAAAGGAGACGGACCAGGTATATGAAGGGATTGTGCAATACCTGGAGGGGTTTGACCCGGATGAACGGGATATGACAAAGTATGTGATAGGAACCATCAGTAACCTGGATACTCCCCTTACCCCTTCCGTAAAAGGAAGCAGGGCGTTGTCAGCGTATCTGTCAGGGGTGACGGATGAGATGCTGCAGGAGGAGCGGGACCAGGTGCTGGGAGCCACGAAGGAGGATATCCGGGCATTGGCAGGCCAGATCCGCGCTCTTTTGGATACCGGGAGTTTCTGCGTGGTAGGGAATGAAGACAAGATCGAAGCCAACAGAAAGCTGTTTGGGGAGGTCAGGAACCTGTACGGAGGATGAAAACCAATGGATTTGAAAAATGATCAGAAGAAATCCGGCTTTGTGACATTGATTGGCCGTCCGAATGTGGGAAAGTCAACGCTGATGAACCATTTGATCGGCCAGAAGATTGCCATCACCTCCGCAAAGCCCCAGACCACCAGGAACCGGATCCAGACTGTATATACGGATGGGCGGGGACAGATTGTGTTTCTGGATACACCGGGGATCCACAAGGCAAAGAACCGCTTAGGAGAGTACATGGTCAATGTGGCGGAGCACACGCTGGCAGAGGTGGATGTGGTTTTATGGCTGGTGGAACCTTCTGTTTTCATCGGAGCCGGGGAACGCCATATTGCGGAGCAGCTGAATAAAATCAAACAGCCGGTGATCCTGGTGATCAATAAGATCGATACGTTGAAGGATCCGCAGGAGATCCTGACCTTTATCGATGCCTATAAGGATATCTGCCCCTTTGCGGAGATCGTCCCGGTATCCGCGCTGAAAAAGAAGAACACCGATATGCTGATTGACCTGATTTTTAAGTACCTTCCTTACGGGCCTCAGTTTTATGATGAGGATACGGTGACGGACCAGCCGATGCGCCAGATCGCAGCAGAACTGGTGAGGGAAAAGGCGCTGCGCCTTTTGGAGGAGGAGATTCCCCATGGGATTGCAGTGACCATTGAGAAGATGTCAGAGCGGAAAAACGGCATTATGGATATTGAGGCGACGATCATCTGTGAGAGGGATTCCCACAAGGGGATTATCATAGGCAAGGGCGGCAGTATGCTAAAACGGATTGGCTCCGCTGCCAGGCGGGAACTTGAAGAGATGATGGAGGCCAGGGTCAATCTCCAACTCTGGGTAAAAGTCCGGAAGGAGTGGAGGGACAATGAACTGCTGATGAAGAACTATGGTTACAGAAAAGAGCAGTGAGGTAACTAAGGGCATGCCTTGCCTGCTGACACCAAAGAGAAGGAAAAGGGAAAAGAGAAAAGAGAACAGAAAAACCGGCTGCTGGCTTTCAGAAGAAGAAAAAGCAGCCGGTTTTTCTGTTTTTGCTTACTTTTGACTGGATTTGGTCAAAAAAACACGGAATGATGTCTGACATCATATTGTGATATTGAAAGACATCATAGCAATTTATTGCTGTTTTTTGCCGTCTTTGTACTTGGTGATTGTGGAACTTCCGTCTTTGTTAAAGGAGGTATAGCTGCCTGTATAGAGTTTGCTGTTCACGTCATAGCTTCCTTCAGAATAACTCTGGAAGGAGCGGTAGATACCGTTTTTATAAGCGAGGCCTCCTGCTCCGTCCTCCTGGAAGGTTCCTTTGAAATAGGTACCGTAGGGCCAGAAGAGGGTTCCGTCTGTGCGCTGATTTGTTTTAAATGAACCTTCATAGATACACCATGGGGTTTCGGAGGAAGGCCAGTAGTGGAATCCCTGTCCCTCTGCATTCCCATCTTTGAAATTACCGATATGGACAGCTCCGCTTTTGGTCAGCATGAGGCCGGAGCCATTTTTACCATTGGTCACTCCGATATACTGGTGGCCCTCCTGGTTCGTGTAGATATCCGGGTTGCTGTTTTCGATCTTTCCGTCCTTGTATTCGCAAAAGAGAACGGTTTTGTCCCCTTTAATCAGGACACCGGGACCATTCGCTTTGTTGTTTTTCTCCATTGAAATCAGGACACCATCTTCCTTATCGTAACTAAGAGTGCCTCCCTCGCACTGGTCGTTTGTCCAGATTCCTGCCTTGTACAGGTACTGGCTGTCATTGGGGAAGGAGTAGTAACCGACACCGTTGCGCATGTCGTTTTTCCATTCACCTGTATGCCAGCCCTTATCCGCATAATAAAAGGTTCCCCAGCCATCCCTTTTGCCGTTCTTGAAATCTCCAATATAGATGGATCCGGTGGGATAGCAGGCAATGGCCTGTCCGTCATTGATATCTGTCTTGTCCTCGGCATAATAATGGATCCCCTTTGCCCCGTCCCAGCTTTCAAGGGTGATATCTTTTTTTTCGGAATCCATCTCCCAGACGCCGGGGTTGGAAGTAGTCCCGTCTTTATTGACCGTGACTGCCAGGCCGTTCAGTTTGTTGTCAAAGTAAGACCATATCCTCCGGCTGCCGTCTTTTTCATATATAATCCCGGGGCCTTCCAGGGAATGGTGTACCCAGAAGGCTTCAAGTCGGCGTCCGTCCGTGTAGTAAAACCTCCCGGGGCCTTCCATCTTGTCTGCCACCCAGTTCCCCTCAGCTTTTCGGCCGTCATCGTATTCCTTTACCTTTGCGTAGGCGCTGACAGCCATCCCAAGCGACATCCCCAGGGCTAACAAGGCCACTGCTTTGCTCTGCCATCGTTTCATGTGTTTTCCTCCTTTTGCTTTTTAGAAATAATAATCAATATTATTATAAATCATTTTGAAATTTATTACAATGTTATCATACAGTTTTTGGTAAGTGTCTTGATATCCTGTAATTTATAAACTATAATAATGGATATCTATTTGCAGCATGCTTGAAAAAGATGATTTTGGAGGCGCTTGCCTGCCATGTGGGGAGGATGGAAGTGAAACTTTTAAGAGAACTTTTTTTTACATTCGCTAAGATAGGAAGCTTTACCTTTGGCGGTGGATATGCGATGCTTTCCCTGATTGACCATGAATGTGTGGAGGCAAAACAATGGATAACCTCTGACGAATTGATGGACATTACCGTGATAGCAGAATCAACCCCTGGCCCGATTGCGATCAACTGTGCAACCTATACGGGATACAAGAAGGCCGGCATAGCGGGGGCTATTGCAGCAACCATGGGGATGGTGCTTCCATCGTTTCTGATTATTTTGCTGATTTCTGCATTTATGGAGGATCTGCTCCGATACCCTGTGGTGGTCAATGCCTTTCGGGGGATCCGGATTGCGGTTGCCCTGCTGATTATTCAGGCTGCGGTAAAGATGATCCGTAAAATGCTGAAAAAAACGCCGGATAAAATAGGGAGCATGGTTTTTGTGGCTGTATTTGGAAGCTTCACCCTGTTATGCAATTGGTTGGGGATCCGTTTTTCCACAATTTACCTGATCCTGATTGCGGGCGTAGCCGGATTTGCTATTTATTCCTTAAAAGGGGAGAAGGGAGGCAGAAGGTGATCTATCTTTCTCTTTTTTTGGCTTTTTTGAAAATTGGGATGTTTTCCTTTGGGGGCGCCTACGGGGCAATCCCCTTGATCCAGGAGAGCGTTCTTGCCCATGGGTGGATGGATGAGGGGATGTTTTCTAATATGATAGCAATCAGTGAGTCTACTCCGGGACCGATTATGGTAAATGCGGCTACCTATATCGGCAGGAGCCAGGCAGGGATCCCGGGGGCCGCCGTGGCCACTTTTGGGGTGGTGCTGCCCTCCTTTGCCATCATCTTAGTGGTTACCGCCATGTTTCGCGGGTGCCTGAAGAACCGGAAGGTACAGGCCGTGCTGAGGGGGGTGAAGCCATGCCTGATGGGGGTGATTCTGGCAACAGGAATATTTATGGCGGTGAAAGTGATTTTTTTGGCAGGGGGGAAGGTTTCCTTTGATGGGGAAGCAGCAGTGATTCTGTGCATCCTGTCGGTACTGCTGATTTTTGGGAAACGGGTGAGGAAAAAAGAGATATCACCGGTGGCGCTGATTGTGCTTGCAGGTGGGCTGGGAAGCCTGCTATATGGATTGTAAATTTTCATATCATCTGGACAAATGATGGTTTAATGATTATAATGGGATTTACAATGAATACCTTTATACTATATATAGTGCTTGCTGGTTAAAACAGTACTATATATCGGGAACAACGGGAGGGGATAGGATGAAGGTCCAGAAGAGGGACGGCCGGATCGTTTCCTATGATGCGGGAAAGATCCGGGCGGCAATGGAGAAGGCGAATGGGGCGGTGGAACTTGGGGAGCAGGCAGATGAGGAGTTGATTGAGGAGACCATCCGCTGTGTGGAGAGGCAGGCCGGGGATGTGCTGGCAGTGGAAAGGATCCAGGATATGATTGAGGAGCATCTGGTGATGCGCAATAAATATGCCCTGGCCAAAAAATATATGATTTACCGCTACCAGCGGGCATTGCTGCGCAAGTCGAACACAACGGATGAATCGATTTTAAAGCTGATCCGCAATGAGAATAAGGAACTGGCTGAGGAGAATTCCAATAAGAATACCAGGCTGGCTTCCACCCAGCGGGATTATATTGCCGGGGAGGTTTCCCGGGATGTGACGAAGCGGCTGCTGCTGCCGGAGAAGATTACCCTGGCCCATGAGAACGGTGTTTTACATTTTCATGATGCCGATTATTTTATCCAGCCGATTTTTAACTGCTGCCTGATTGACATCGCGGATATGTTGGATCATGGGATTGTAATGAATGGAAAGCTGATTGAGACCCCGAAAAGCTTTCAGGTGGCTTGCATTGTGATGACACAGATTATTGCGGCAGTGGCAAGCAACCAGTATGGGGGGCAGTCGGTGGCAGTAAGCCATCTGGCAAAATATTTACGCAGGAGCCGGGAGAAATATGAGAGAGAACTGAGGTGTGAACTGGGAGAGGCCGCGGCGGCAGAGAGGGAGGAGGGGGATTTCTCTTTGACAGAGGCCCAGCTGCGCCGGGTGGCAGGGATCCGTCTCCGGGACGAACTGCGTTCCGGCGTACAGACGATCCAGTACCAGATCAACACGCTGATGACGACGAACGGACAGGCGCCTTTTGTGACTTTATTTTTGCAGATTGACCCAAAGGATGAATATGTGGAAGAAAATGTAATGATTATCCGGGAAATCCTAAACCAGCGGCTGCAGGGAATCAAGAACGAACAAGGGGTTTGTGTGACACCGGCATTTCCCAAGCTGGTCTATGTACTGGATGAGTGCAACTGCCTAAAGGGCGGGCCTTATGACGATGTGACCCGCCTGGCAGTCCGGTGTTCGGCGAAGAGAATGTATCCCGACTATATTTCTGCAAAGAAAATGCGTCAGAATTATGAGGGAAATGTATTCAGCTGTATGGGCTGCCGTTCCTTCCTCTCCCCCTGGAAGGATGCGGATGGCCGTTATAAATGGGAGGGACGTTTTAACCAGGGGGTGGTAAGCATTAACCTGCCTCAGATCGGCATCCTGGCCCAGGGGGATGAGGAAAGGTTCTGGGAGATTTTAGATCAGCGCCTTGAACTGTGCCGGGAGGCGCTGCTGTGCCGCCATAAGGCGCTGCTGGGGACGCTCTCGGATGTCAGCCCGGTCCACTGGCAGTACGGGGCGATTGCCAGGCTGAAAAAGGGCGAGGTGATTGATCCCTATTTGAAGGGGGGATATTCTACCCTGTCTTTGGGATATATCGGTATTTATGAAATGACGGTGCTGATGAAGGGGGTCAGCCATACGGCGCCGGAGGGAAGGGAGTTTGCCCTAAAGGTTATGGAACGCATGAGGGCGGCCACGGACCGCTGGCGTGAGGAAAGCGGGCTGGGATTCAGCCTGTACGGGACTCCGGCAGAGTCTTTATGCTACCGCTTTGCCCGTATCGACCGGGAGAAATACGGAGTGATTGAAAATGTGACGGACAAGGGTTATTACACCAACTCCTATCATGTGGATGTGCGTGAAGAGATCAATGCCTTTGATAAGTTCAGGTTTGAGAGTGATTTTCAGGATATTTCCACCGGCGGCGCCATATCCTATGCGGAGATGCCGGATATGGCAGGCAATCCGGAGGCATTGGAGGCGGTGGTGCGCTATATCTATGACAATATTTTATATGCGGAGTTTAACACAAAGTCGGATGTCTGCCATGTTTGCGGTTTTGACGGGGAGATCCAGGTCAATGATGACATGGAATGGGAGTGCCCACAGTGCCATAATAAAGACCGCAGCCGGATGAATGTGACCCGCAGGACCTGTGGATATCTGGGAGAGAATTTCTGGAATGAGGGAAAGACACGGGAAATCAAAAGCCGGGTGCTGCATCTGTAGGAAGCGCCCCCTAGTGACAGGAAGGAGCAGGGAAGATGAATTATGCCGCCATCAAGCCCACGGATGTGGCCAACGGCCCGGGGGTGAGGGTAACACTGTTTGTCAGTGGCTGTACCCATTATTGCAAGGGATGCTTCAATTCTGAGGCATGGGATTTTGACTATGGGCAGGGGTTTACCGAAGAGACCCAGGAGGAACTTCTGCGCCTCCTGTCGCCGGATTATATTGTTGGCCTGACCTTGCTGGGGGGCGAGCCGATGGAGCCGGTGAACCAGGCAGAGCTGCTGCCGTTCATGAAAAAAGTGCGGGAGAGGTTCCCGGAGAAGACGGTCTGGTGTTTTACCGGCTATGATTTTGAAAAGGATATATTGGGAAAGATGTTCCCCCTGTCTGAGGTAACCCGGGAACTGGTGCCGCTTTTTGACGTGATGGTAGACGGGAAGTTTGTTGAGGAGAAGAAAAACCTGCGGCTGAAATTCCGGGGTTCCGAAAACCAGCGGATCCTGGATGTGAAAAAATCACTGGCAGCAGGGGCGGCGGTCTGGTGTGAGGAGTTCCGGTGAGAAATGCCTATAACCGATTCAGCGGCCGGGACAGGAGAAGGGAACAGGCCGGTTAAGAGGAAACCGCCTTCAGTGAGGAATTGAAGGCAGTTTGTTTTTGCGCAGGCCCGCATATGGGAGTTTGCTGCCGGTGCAGCATGGGGGCCGCAGGGCGGGCAGGGGAAAAAGACTCCCCTGCCCGATTTTAAAGAATGCGGATTTCCATGGGATAGGATTTCTTTTCCCCAGGTTTTAAGACCTGCACATGATGCCGGTGAATAAATTCGTCATCTTCGTCAGAGCGGATGGCACAGCCATTCCACGGCTCAATACAGAGAAGGGGGGCATTTTTCCCATAGGGTGTCCAGAAGGCAACCGTCTCAAAGCCAGGATGGGAGACCTCCACGCCCCGGCGGGTCTCCTTGTGTACCAGGGCAACCTTGCGGGACTGAAGTTTGTCAAAGTAAATGGCATCCTCCCGGAACAGTTCATAGGAGAGGGGGAGAATCCTGGTGTGCTCCAGTGAAAGCCCCTGCCTTTCGGCGTCAAACTGCAGAGCCTGGAGGTCATAGGGCATGGTCCAGGTGTTTTCTTCCTTTTCAAATTCCAGCTGATAATCTTCAAAGGACTCTCCCTCTGAGAGGGGGCAGATAAAGCCGGGGTGGGAACCGATACAGTAGCAGATCTCCCGGCTGTCCAAGTTTTCCACCTGGTAATCCATGCACAATACTCCGTTTCCCAGCCGGTAAGTCAGGGAAAGGCGGAACTCATAGGGATAGGAACAGCGGGTCTGTGCATTGGCGCTGAGCCGGAAGGTGACGGAATCTTCTTCCTGCCCCTCAACGGAGAAATCAGATTCCTTGCAGAAACCGTGCTTCTCCATCTCAAACCACTGTCCTTCAAACAGGGTGCGCCCCTTCCGGCAGTTGCCTACGGCCGGGAACAGGAGGGGGGAGCAGCGGGGCCAGATCTCGGGGTCACGCTGCCAGATATATTCTTTTTGGGCGGAGTCCTTCAGGGAAATGAGTTGGGCGCCAAGGGAGTCGATGGCGGCAGTGGTGTGTGTGGCTTTGTCCTGGATAGTGATAATCATGGCATTGTCCTCTCGTAACAGGCAGGCATGGGCTGTTACGTCCTTTCTTTTTGTGTTTTATAACTTGTTTTACAATATCAGGCACCGTTTCCCGGATCCGCCCTTTTTCCCGAAGCAGGGCATTCCCCGCAGCTTTCCCTCCCTGCAATATAATAGGGAAGGCTGATCTTCATGGGCAGGGTGTGGCCTCCCTCAATCCGGTCAATGAGAGTCTTGGCCGTCATCTGCCCCATCTCCTCCACCGGGATATGGATGGTGGTCAGCATGGGGGTCAGGTACTGGGCTGTGTCAATATCATCGATGCTGATCAGGGAGATATCGTCAGGAATCGCCAGCCCGTGTTCCTTGATTGCCCGCATGGAACCGATTGCCGTCGCATCATTGGGGCAGAAAAAGGCGCTGACAGTTATCCCTTTTTTTAAAATCAGGTCAGTGCCCTGGTATCCCCCTTCTGAGGACAGGGGCTCGTTGGCCACCAGTTCCCGGCAGAAGGGAAGCCCGGCTTCTGCCAGGGCCGTGCGGTAGCCCCGGTAGCGGTCTTCATTGCTGGTTTCCCCCACATAGGCGATTCTGGTATGCTTAAGTTTCAGAAGATGCTCCATGGCAGTCTTTGCTGCCTCATAGCCGTTGCAGACAATCTGGTCGTATTTGGCGTCCAGATTATTGAGGCCGGTGTAGGCCACATACCGGAAATACTGCTTTAAAAACTTCAGAAGCTGTTTGTCACAGCGCCCCAGTACAGCCACACCGTCCACATGGTTGTCAGAGATCAGCCGGAAGATGTTGGGGTCGTTGACGTCAAAGGCAGTGAAGGTATATTTAACAATATAGCCATGTTTAAATGCTTCCTTTTCAATGCTGCGGGCCAGGGCGGTGAAGAAGGTGTCGGCTTCTGCCTCATGGATGCGGGCAAAGAGGCAGGCGATGGAACGGGAGGCGCCGGCAGGGGCAGTATGGCTGCCCATTTTCAGCTGGCGGGCGCTGCTGTTGGGGGTGTAGCCGGTACGGCGCACGATCTCCCAGATACGGTCCTGTACCTCCTGGCTGGCGGGGGACTTACTGCTTTTGTTGATGACACGGGAAACGGTTGAAATCGAGACTCCTGCCTCAGCGGCAATTTCCTTCAAAGTCATATCCGGTTTTCCTTCCTGTTTTTTCCTGGGATTTTCCTTTTTGCAAGTTTCCCTCTTGCGGTTTTCCTGCGATGTGACGGCATGGCTATTTTCTCTATTGTACCGGATTTTCCTCAAAATTACCATAGGGATATCAACAAACGTTTGAGTAAAATGAGTCTCCTTTTCCGTCCTATCCCCTCTGGGTGCCTTCTGAGAACAGGAAAACGGTATGAAAATATTTCATACTGTTTTTTTCTGAAAAAAGAAGTAAACTATGACTATCAGCATTGTGAGAATAGAAAGCAGCAGATGTTCAAGGAATGGTGATGGTAGGTTGCAAAAAGAATAAAAGGAGAAAAAGGAGGGGTACACATGGAGACAAGAAAAAGAGACAAGTCTTTCTGGACGCAGATCCCGGACAGCGCATGGATGCTTTTGTCCCTGGCAGCAGCGATTCTGCTGTGGATTTTTATTGCGTCCACGGAGGCAGGGGGCGTGGTGTTTGCGGAGCCCTGGGAGGTATTTGCCAAGCTGGTGGATAAGGTGTCTGACGGAACCTTGTGGCAGCACACGTATATCAGCCTTTTCCGGGTGATTGCAGGATTTTCCCTGGGATTTGTGATTTCCATTCCCATCGCGTTTCTGATGGGATGGTATGCGCCTTTTCGGAATGTGGTGGCGCCCTGGGTACAGTTTGTGCGGAATATTCCGCCTCTGGCTTACATTCCCCTGGTCATTACCGGTGCAGGCGTGGGGGAGAAGGCAAAGGTAATCGTGATTTTTATCGCTTCCTTCCTGGTACTGGTGGTTACGATCTACCAGGGCGTATGCAATGTGGATGCCACGTTGATCAAGGCAGCAAGGGTTCTTGGGGCTTCCGATAAGGACATTTTCTTTAAGGTGGTTATTCCGGCTTCCACCCCGTTTATCCTGGTAGGCGCCAGGCTGGGGCTTTCGGCTTCCCTGACCACCCTGGTGGCGGCAGAACTGACCGGCGCCTCCAAGGGATTGGGCATGATGATACAGAAGGCCCAGGGGTATTATGACATGGCCACAGTGCTTTTGGGAATTCTCATTATCGGTATTATCGGGATGTTGATGGAGCAGTTGGTTAAATTCTTAGAAAGGAAGCTGACGGGATGGCAGGAAACAGTGCAGTAAAGGTAAAGATCGACAAAGTCGAGAAGGTATATAGCGGCCGGAACGGAGATATGATTGCGTTGAACGGCGTCAGCCTGGATATCATGGAAAATGAGTTTATCTGCGTGGTGGGCCCCTCGGGCTGCGGAAAGTCTACCCTGCTGAACGTGATTGCCGGCTTGCTGGAGCCCACCTCCGGTGCCGTTTATGTGGACGGGAAAGAGGTTCGGGGGCCGGGGCCGGAGCGGGGAGTGGTTTTCCAGCAGTATGCCTTGTTCCCCTGGCTGACAGTGTTAAAGAATGTACAGTTCGGCTTAAAGCTTCAGGGAGTGGGTGAGGCAGAATCCCGGGAGACTGCCATGAAATATCTGAAAATGGTGGATTTGGAGCAGTTTGCGGATTCTTATCCCAAGGAACTCTCCGGCGGCATGAAGCAGAGGGTGGCGATTGCCAGGGCCTATGCAGTCAATCCCCAGGTGCTTCTGATGGATGAGCCTTTCGGGGCCCTGGATGCCCAGACCAGGACACAGCTTCAGTCAGAACTGATTAAAACCTGGCAGGAGCAGAAAAAGACCTGCTTCTTTATCACCCATGATGTGGAGGAGGCGGTCATCCTGGCCACAAAGGTGATCATCATGAGCGCCAGGCCGGGACGTATCAAAAAGATTGTGGATATTGACCTGCCCTATCCCAGGACGCAGGAGATGAAGATGGAACTGCCCTTCCTGGATCTGAAGAGTTATATCTGGGGCGAGGTCTACCAGGAGTATCTGGAGGTACGGAAGTAGTGGATTGCAACAGTCCGGGAAACCGGATGATTGACAATGATTACCCAAAGAGGGAAAAGGAGGAATTTTTTATGAGAAAGACAATGAGCCTTGTACTGGTGTCAACCATGATGGCTGCCATGCTGGCAGGCTGCGGCGGGGGCGGCTCTTCTGAGGCTCCGGCGACCACAGCGGCTCCGGCAACCACGGCAGCAGAGGCAGAGAAGACGGAAGCGCCCGCTGAGGGAGGGGAGACGGAGGCCCAGGCCGAAGCTGAAAGTTTTGAGCCGGCAACCCTGCGGGTGGCCTATATGCCGAATATGGGAAGCGCATCCCTGGCAGTGACGGCACGGGATAAGGGATTTTTTGAGGAGATGGGCCTTACGGTGGAGTTGGTAGAGTTCCAGGGGGGCCCGGCAGAGATCGCAGCCATGGCATCCGGCGATATCGACATTTCCCAGATCGGCCACGGCGCCCATGCACTCTGTGCAGAGGGTGAGGCAGTGATTTTCCAGATTGACTGCACCAGCCTGGCAGATGCCGTGATGGGCAACAAGGATAAAGGCGTCAACAGCATTGCGGACTTAAAGGGCAAGAAGGTGGCGGCCACCAGCGGAACCTCGGCAGAGATCATCCTGAACCTGGCTCTGCAGCAGGAGGGCATGACAACCGATGACTTAGAACTGGTTGAGATGGATGCCAACGGTATCGTTACGGCAATGATCAGCGGCAATGTGGATGCCTGTGCAACCTGGTCACCGGGAACCATGACCATCGAGGATGCCTTAGGAGACAAGACCGTATGGCTGGCTACCAACCAGGATTATGTGAACCAGGTAACCTTCCCCTCCAGTTTTATCACCACCCAGAAGTTTGCTGACGGCAACCATGACCTGCTGGTGCGTTTCTCCCGTGCCCTGCAGAAAGCCGCGGATTACCGCAACAGCAACATCGAAGAGGTGGCTGGCCTGGTGGCAAAGCAGTGTGAGGTGGATGGTGACGTGATGAAGGCAACCGTGGGAGAGGGCAACTGGACGATCACCAGTGATTTCCTAGGCAAATCCTTAGAGGACGGAACCATCAAGACCTACTATGAGAACCAGCAGCAGGTATTCATTGACGGAGGCCGCCTGACAGAGAAGGTGGATGTCAATAATTACGTACTGTTTGATGTGATGAAGGAAGCATACGAGGCAAATAAATAATTGAGATCAGCCAGACAGGCGGAATCGGGCATAAAAGGGGCTTGTGAGAGCCCCTTTTATGCCGCATTTATTGGGGCGGATTTCCCCTAAATGATGGGCCGATGCAGCCTCCCCCCATCCCCCGGCCCGGTTGCGTACCTCTTGAGAAAACCTGGTAAAACGTTTGTGGAAATTTCACGTGTTTTCCCGGAGAAAATGTGATATGATAGATGCCAAAGAACAAAGTGATGTGCAAAGGTGGGAGAACCATGCTGTTGATCGTACTTTTGTTTCTTGCCGTGTCTTCTGTGGCCCTTTTTTTCCTAAAGCGGGATCAGAGGACAGTCTGGATGCTGGGGCTGTGCTTCAGTTTTATTTTCATGTTTGTGGGGATTATCATTTACCTGGCAAAGACCGGGGGCCTTTCCCCGGAACAGAAGATGTTTCTGTTCTTTGACACCAGGATTCAGAGAAGGCTGTCCTATATGATCTTCCCTTTGCAGAAGTTAGGGTATATGATTGCCATCGGCAGATATCTGTTTCCCCCCTTTCTCCTCATGATTGCCATGAATTACAGCATGGTTCCCGCAGTGCTTCGTTTTCGGAAAAATGGGATCCTGGTGTTTTTGGTTCCTTTTGTGAGTTTGGTGGTTTATTATCCGGAGATTTTTTTCCGGCTGGTGAAGGGGCGGTTTGGGCTGCAGATTCTTTTGATGAAGCTGACTCAGGGGTGGATTTTTGGGTATCTGCTGCTGGCAGTGGGACTGATTGTTTATGAGTATCGGGACATTACCATACCTTACAGCAAGAAGCAGTTCCGCTATATCATGGTGTTTCTTTTCTGCATTACCGCCCAGTACGCCATATACTGCACCCAGGATCCTCTGCAGGTGTATCAGATTTATTCCACGGAATATATGCGTTTCAGCGGCAGGCTGTATGCCAATTCCCTGATGGGGGTGCAGGGCTGGTATCTGTTTACCCTCTTTACCCTGGCGTCGGTTGCCATGGGGTTCTGGAACCTGAAGAATTACATGATGATTGACTGGAGGGAGAGCCGGGATGATGTCCGCATCCGGCGGAAGTTTGACACGGCAAGCATGGGGGCGTCGGTGTTTGTCCACAGCATCAAGAACCAGCTTTTGTCCAACCGGGTGCTTTGCAAGAAGATACGCAGGGAACTGGCGGAGCCGGAGCCGGATCAGGGCAGGCTGAGGGAGTACGCGGATATGCTGGATGAGGTAAACGAGAGCATGCTGGGAAGGATGGAGGAACTTTATAAAAGTATCCGGCAGAAAAGCATTTCCCTGTCCCCGGTGAAGGCAGGGCAGATTGTGGACACCACCTTACAGCTGTTCCATAAGAAATACCGGGATGCGGCGGTGGAGGTGTCGGGCAGTGTGGAAGAGTCCTTACTGGCGGACGAACAGCATCTGAGCGAGGCCCTCTATAACCTTCTGACCAATGCCCATGAAGCTTTTCTGATGTCGGGGAAGGCGGGGGAAAGGCTGGAGTTGGTGGTGCACGCTGAACGGCTCTATGTGGGGTTCGAGATCCGGGACAACGGACCGGGGATCTCCAAGCAGGAGCAGCGCAAAATCTTTGACCCCTTTTACACCAGCAAAAATACCAACACTAACTGGGGGATGGGCCTTCACTATGTGCAGGAGATTGTGAAAAGCCATTTCGGCAAGATGAAGCTGGACAGCAATCCGGGAGAGGGGAGCAGTTTTTTTGTGACAATTCCCCGCTTTGAACCCAGGCGGGAGCGAAGGGGGAGGTGAGGAGTTAATACATGCTGTTGTGAGAGGGTAAAGGGTTACCGGTACAGAGAAATCAATGATGGGAAACAGGGTTAAAACCAGGTTTTGGGGGATGAAACGGGCATTATGATTCGAGTGGCAATTGTGGAGGATTTTGACCTCATCCGGGAGGATTTAAGTGAACTGATTGCAGGCCAGCCGGATATGGAGGTTGCCTGGCAGGCTGCCAGCGGCCAGGAGGCAGTGGAAAAAGCAGGGGAACAGGATGCGGATATTGTGTTGATGGATATTGAGATGGAGACCATCAATGCAGGGATTGCGGCAGCAGAGAAGATACGGGATCAGGGGCGGGGGCAGCAGGTCATTTTTTTGACTGCCCATGAGACAAACCAGATGATTATCACAGCCATGGGCACAGGGGCAGTGGATTATGTGGTGAAGGGCTGCCCGGATGAGGAGATTCTGCAGCATATCCGCAATGCCTATGGGGGAAAGCCGGTGATGGAGTCACGCATCCAGGAGACAATCATGCGGGAGTATAGCCGGCTCCAGAGATCAGAGCAGAGCCTTCTGTTCTTTATCAACAATGTGTCCCAGCTGACAGCAGCAGAGAGAGAGTTGCTGCGGCTGCTTCTGGAGGGGAACAAGGTAAAGGATATCGCCCACATCCGATGTGTGGAGATTATTACCGTTAAGACCCAGATCAAAGGGCTTTTGCGGAAGTTCGGATGCAGCAGGACGAAGGAGATTGTGTCAATGATCCAGGAGTTAAATATTTCCCATTTGTTTTTGTAAGGCATTACTTTAAAGGCGGGGCATTGCGCTAAAGATGAGGAATTGTGTTAAATGCAGGGCATTACGTAAATCAGGAAGGTATTACCTAAAATGGAGGGAATGGTTATGAGGCACGAATATTATGGTTACAATAAGGAGCAGCTTTTGGCAGCGCCTAAGATGAGGCTGTTCTGCATGGAGGACAATGAGGCTGTGTTCCGTCAGATGGCGGGGCAGATGGCGGAGGAGATTCAGGCAAATAATGAAAAGGGAAGGCGGACGGTTTTTATCTGCCCGGTGGGGCCTGTGGGGCAGTATCCCTATTTTGTGGACATGGTGAACACCCAGGGAATCAGCCTGAAGGATGTGTGGTTTATCAATATGGATGAATATCTGGATGATGATAAGAAATGGATTCCCAAAGACCATCCTTTAAGCTTCAGAGGATTTATGGACAGGGTGGTGTACTCAAAGATCAGGCCGGAACTGGTGATGCCAAAGGAGCAGCGGATATTCCCGGATCCGGAGGATGTGGGGCGGGTGCCTCAGCTGATCGAGGAACTGGGGGGTGTGGATATCGCTTTTGGCGGGATTGGAATCAACGGCCATGTGGCATTTAACGAGGCGGATGGGTCGCTGAGCGGGGAAGAATTCCTGGCGCAGAAGACCCGGGTGCTTAAGATCAGCCCGGAGACCCGGGCGGCCAATGCCATCGGGGATTTCGGCGGAGCCCTGGAGGATATGCCGAAATATTGCGTGACTGTGGGAATCTATGAGATTGCCCATGCCAGGAAGATCAGACTGGGGTGCTTTAGGAATTGGCACCGGGCAGTGGTGCGCCGGGCCGGGTATGGGGAGACCACGGCGGATTTCCCGGTGAGCCTTCTGCGGGGGCATGAGGATATTACCCTGACCTTTACGGAGTATGTGGCGCGGCTGGAGGACTGATAAAGGCGGCAGGACGAAATATCAGGAGTACAATAAGTTTTAGAAGGAGGTATGTGAAGTGGCAGTATTATTGAAGGGCGGTATGGTGTATCAGGGGCATGAGTTTGTACGGGCAGATCTGCTGATGCAGGACGGTGTGATCAAAGGTATCGGCACAGGATTGCCGGAGGCGGATGCCCAGGTGGTGGATGTGACAGGAAAGCGGATTGTGCCGGGATTTCTGGACATTCATACCCACGGGGCAGTGGGGGTGGATGTGAATGCCGCCACTGCAGAGGACTATGAGAAGATCTGCCGGTTCCATGCAGAGCAGGGGACAACGGGCTGGCTGTGTTCGGTTCTGACGGACACCAGGGAGCAGACTTTGTGGTGCATTGAGGAGTATAAGCGGTGGAAGAATCTGGAGCATAAGGGGTCAAGGCTGATGGGGATCCACCTGGAGGGGCCTTTCTTGAGCCCGGAATATAAAGGGGCAATGCCGGAGCATTTGCTGCAGAAGCCGAACCGGGAACTGGTGCGGGAGTACCAGGAGGCGGCGGGTGGGGAGATACGCTATATCACCGTTTCCCCGGAGATTGAAGGGATGGTGGATTTTATCCCGGAACTGTGCCGCCTGGGGATGGTGGTGGCAATCGGCCATTCGGGAGCCGATTATGAGACAGCCAGGAAAGCCATCGCCAACGGAGCCATGGGGGCAACCCATACCAGCAATGCCATGCGGCTTCTGCATCAGCATGAGCCGGCCATCTGGGGGGCGGTGCTGGAGGACGACAAGGTATACTGTGAGATGATCTGTGACGGGCGCCATCTCCATCCCGGAACCGTGCGCCTGATCTTAAAGACTAAGGGAACCGGCCGTGTGGTGGCCATCACGGATTCCATCATGGCTGCCGGGCTGCCGGACGGGAATTATAAGCTGGGAGTCAATGATGTGGTGGTGGTGGACGGGGATGCCCGCCTGGCAAATGGGGGAAGCCGCGCCGGAAGCACCCTGACAACCGGAAAAGCTTTGGAGAATCTGCTGGCCTTTACCGGGCGTCCTTTGGAGGAGATCCTGCCGCTGCTGACAGAGAACCCGGCAAAACTGGTGGGTGTGTATGACCGGGTAGGCTCCCTGGAAGAAGGGAAGGATGCAGATCTGGTGGTGCTGGAAGGGGAGTGCCGGATTGAGGCTACCTATGTGAAGGGGGAGTGCTGCTTCAGAGGCTGAGCAATACCATGACCCCGGACGGTTAAAATTATGACAAGGAGGCATACAGATATGGTAAAGATGGGGATCATCGGCGCAGGCAGGATAGCCGGCTTTATGGGGAGAACCCTGCAGGGAATGGATACGGTGGGACGGTATGCCATTGCGGCCAGGGACTACGAGCGGGCAAAGGCCTTTGCAGAGAAGTATGGATTTGAGAAGGCTTATGGCTCCTATGAGGAGATGGTGAAGGATCCGGAGGTGGATCTGGTATATATCGCGACTCCTCATTCCCACCACTATGACCATGTGAAGCTGTGTCTGGAGCACGGAAAGCATGTGCTCTGCGAGAAGGCCTTTACGGTCAATGAGGGACAGGCACGGGAGTTGTTTGCCATGGCAAAGGAGAGGGGGCTTCTTCTGACGGAGGCGATCTGGACAAGATATATGCCCATGAGAAAGACCTTAGAGGAGGTGCTGGCCAGCGGCATCATCGGCAATCCTTATATGCTGACGGCCAACCTCAGCTATATCATCGACCATAAGGAGCGGATCAAAAAGCCGGAACTGGCCGGGGGAGCATTGCTGGATATCGGCATATACACCCTGAATTTTGCCTCTATGGCCTTTGGGGAGGACATCGAGAGGATCACCGGGACCGCCACCTTCAATGAATACGGGATGGACATGCAGGAGAATATCACCATACTGTATCGGGACGGAAGGATGGCGGCGCTCAATTCCAGCGCCCGCAGCTTAAGTGACCGCCGGGGGATCATCTACGGGGACAAGGGATATATTGAGACGGAGAATATCAACAACTGCGAGGGCATCAAGGTGTTTGACACGGAGAGAAGGCTGGTGGCATCCTACGAGACACCGGAGCAGATCACCGGCTATGAGTACGAGGTGGAGGCCTGTGTCCATGCCATCGAACAGGGGGAGTTGGAGTGTCCCCAGATGCCCCATGAGGAGACCCTGCGGATGCTCCGGTGGATGGATGAACTGCGCAGGCAGTGGGGGATTGTGTATCCCATGGAGCAGGGATAAGAGTTTCAGGCACATTCCGGAGAACTTAGAGTTTGTAAATGAAGGAGAGACAGACCAGAACTGGCAGGAAGCTGCCGGGGCTGATCTGTTTTTTTCTTCCATAGGAAATTGCGTCCTATGGAAGAAAACGCTCCGCGAGGATCGCACTGCGGCGGAGAGGAATGATGTGGCTGAAGCCACCCGCCGCAGGCGGAGAATCCTGCTTTGCAGGATTCTTTTTTATTTTCAACTGGACTTTTTTTCACTGTCAGGAACACAGAAGCCTGCCAGTGACAGGGCTGGATGTCCGTGCTGGTGAACGGCTGGGCTCACAGAGATCAGTAGCGGATCTCGTTGAATATTTTCCTCCATTGCTCAATGAGCATCAGCACGTGAATACTCAGGGAGTAGCTGGTGGTGGCAGGTACATCGAGGATATGGTTGATCGCGGAAAGCCGGTGACGGATGGTATTATAATGGACATATAAGGCGGCAGCCGTTTCTTTGATGGAACAATTATGTTCATAGAAGCAGAGAAAGGTTTTGTAGTATTCGGTTCCGTTTTCCCGGTCGTACTCTGCCAAAATATGGATGGATTGATAGGCGATTTCTTCTAATTCTTCCTTGTTGTCCGGATTTAAAAGAATGCGGAGTATGCCCATTCTTGAAAAGCAGGTGACAGGGCACTTCTGTTCCTTCTGTTCCCCTATATTTACGGTAAGGGCAATCTGGGCCTCCTTAAAGCTTCTCGATGCATACAAAAGCTTCTGATAGGTTTGCCCCACACCGATATGAAACACATATTCCGGCAGTTCCTTCCCAAGGGAATCGGCAAAATGAAAGGCAGACTGTTCCAGGAATTTCTCAGGTTCTTTTGTCCTTTGCAGGTCGCTGACCAGAATATAATGGCGCTGGGTGGGAAGCACCCAGGTGAAGCCATGCTGCCTGCTTAATTCCTGTATCCGGGGCTGGGCATCAGGAAAAAGGGGGAAAAGAATGGCAACTCCAAGGCATTTTTTTAAACTCCATCCCAGGGCAACTCCCTGGTTGCGAAGCACCATGCTATTATCACTATCCAGCAGCAGAGACATCAGAAAATCCTGGTCATAGCTGAAAGAAGGGTCATGATACTGGCTGCGGAAGACCTCATAGGTGATGGTGGTGATCAGTTCTGAGGAAATACATTGGGGAGGCAGGGCAATCACCGGAAATCCCAGCTTTTCGGCAGAGGACAGGAGCGGTTTTGGCAATTCGGCTACATGGCGGCCGACTTTGACGGCCAGACCGGAACAGCCCTTTTTGTGCAGCGCATAGATCAGGTTTACACTCCACTCCGGGTTGTCCTTGATTAACTGGGAATTATTGAGAACCAGCGTGTTTTTCGTCAGATATTTTGTGCTGTCCGTACTTTCCAAAAGGGAAATTCCCTCAACCGTCCGCTGCTGGCCGGAGGATCCGGCCAGCAGCCGTGCCTGCTCCATGACAGGAAGTTCCAGGATGCTTTTGATTAAAATTCCCATAAGTGGCTCCTTTATTTTTGGGAGAATATTTTCGCAGATCGATTGTAGCACAGGATGGGGAAAAAGGAAATACTTTGAGAAAAACAGGCAAAAAACGATGATTTTTTGCGGGAATTTCCGGTAATATGCAGCAAAGATCCCATTTTGGTTGTCATCGTTGCCAATCCTCCAAAAGGATGTGCTGGGAGGCGTATTCATTGCCGCGGCAGCTTTTGATTTCAAGGAGGACGACCGCCGCCTGATTGAGTGGTACAGAAAGCAGGTAAGGGACGCAGGGGTCAACGTGCTGCTGAATACGGAATTCAAGCCGGAGAACAAAGCCGGTTATGACGAAGTCATCGTTGCCACCGGAGCCAAAGAGAAGAAGCTGTCCATCCCCGGATTTGACCAGCCAAATGTCCGTTATGCGGTGGATGTGCTGATGAACCAGAACATTCAGGATCAGAATGTGGTGATCGTAGGCGCCGGTCTCACCGGATGCGAGTTGGCCTATGATCTGGCAAGGAAGAATAAGAAGGTGACCTTGGTAGAGGCATGCCCCACCATTCTCAATGTGGAAGGACTGGCCGCGCCCAACTATAACTGCCTGATGGATCTGATGGAATATTATAAGGTAGATATTCTTAAGAATTCTCATGTGGTCAAATACGAGGACGGGAAGGCTTACATAGAGACCGTTACCTACAATGAGCCTAATATCCGTGGACGGGCCATCTGCCAGAACCTGCCGGGTATCCACAGAACCGTACAGCCGGTGGAGGCTGACACGGTGATCGTATCCGTGGGCTATGCTCCCGACCAGGAATTGTATGAGACAGTGAAAGGCGATCATGTGCATCTGATCGGAGATGCGGCTTTACCGGCCAATCTGCTGAGAAGCATCTGGTCCGCGTATATTCTGTGCCTGAATATCTAACGGAAATCGGATCATTTCCGCTGTCTGGGGCTTCCTCTTTGGGGAGGCCCCAGACGGTTATACTCCGGTGCAGCGCTGCATCGGAGGCTTAACCAGTACAACCGGCTCTCCATAGAAAGTCCCGGAGCCGGGGGATTGGAGGTTTAGAAAATGAAAAGAAAAGAGTATATTTGGATTCTGATGATCGCCTGTGGTCTGGCGGCAAGTTCCTTAGGAATATGCAGCAATTCAGTAGGCGTATTTTATGCAGCCGTTTCCGAGGATCTTGGAGTCTTGAGGGGAACCTTCGCTTTTCATGCCACACTGTCTCTTATGAGTACGGCGGTGGTGGCTCTCTGGGTGCCCTGGCTGTCAAAGCGTTTTCCCTTTAAGCCCATTATGATTGCAGGGATTCTCTTAAGCGCTGGAGCCACGGCTTTGATGAGCGTGGCCAGAAGCATCGGTATGTTTTACGTTCTGGGTGTCTTAAGGGGAGTCGGTGTGGGCTTATACAGCACCGTGCCCATCACCATGCTTGTAAATCAGTGGTTTCAGAAGAAAAACGGCACGGCCATCGGTATGGCTCTCAGCTTCAGCGGACTTAGCGGGGCCATCTGTTCGCCTGTTCTCAGCACCGTAATTGCTTCATCCGGGTGGGAAATTGCCTATCTGGTCATGAGCGGACTGGTTCTGGTATTTTCCCTGCCTGCCTTAATCCTGCCCTACTCCATGACCCCGGGAGAGCGGGGGTTAAAGCCCTATGGATATGAGGAGCAGCCAAAGGGGCAGAAGGAGAAGGCAGCGGACACCGGGAAGAGTACGTTTTCTTATTGGGAGACCAATTTTATCATTATGTGTATCTTTACGGTGCTGCTGACGTCCATTGCAGGAATCACCCAGCATTTTTCCGGTTATTCCCAGTCCCTTGGGCTGGTGGAGACCTTTGGGGCGGCGTTGATGTCATGTTCGATGATCGGCAATATCTGCACCAAGCTGGTCATCGGCTTTCTCAGTGACCGGCTGGGCCCGGTAAAGGCAAACCTGGTGATGATGGGAACCAATGCCGCTTCCATACTGGTGCTGATGGCCGGAACAAGAGCCGGTACCACTTCGCTTCTGATTGCCGCCTTCTTGTTTGGCTCTGTATTTGCCGTGGCGGCGGTGGGAATTCCCTTGCTGACCCGGTATTTCTTCGGAAATGAACATTATGCCAAGGCATATGCGGTCATCGGCTTTTTCACCAGCGTGGGAAGTTCCAGTTCTCTGGCGGTCATCGGATATCTCTATGACCTGTTTGGAACTTATCAGTATGCATTTGCGGCTGCTGTCTGCTTCCTTTTGGTGAACAGTCTTTTGCTGCTGGGGGCGGTGGTGCTGAAGAACAGACGCGCTGTGGCGTGATGAGAGTATCCGTACTTTGAAGGTTTACTTTATTTTGAATTTCACCATTTTGATCTGCTCCCTTTCAGGTAGATAAGTGAAACAGTAAGAGTTTGCTGCCTGGAAGGGGGCAGATTTTTTTGTTTGAAAGAAGGATATCTGCACAAGATAAGGCAGTTATTATATATTATTTAAATTAATTAAATAATTATCGCCGGAACTATTGACAAGTAGAAGGGGAGTTGCTATAATGGCAATATAATTAATTAAAATAATTAAATAATTGCAAGGAGGGTATTTCAATGACAGGGAACACAAAACCAATGAGGACAGAGTGTACGGAGAAAGACATATGGCTGTTCAGTACCGGTAATATTGCCAACTGTCTGATCTTCAACATGGTGGGATTGTACATTATGTATTATTACACCAACATTCTCGGGGTATCTGCGGCTGTGGCGGGGACGATCTTCATGGTGGCAAGGCTGGTGGACGCGTTTACGGATCCGCTGATGGGGATGATTGTAGACCGGACCAACACCAGGAAGATGGGGAAATACCGGCCGTTTATCACCTACGGGGCGCCGTTTCTGGGGATTGCCTTTGTGCTTTTGTTTACCACGCCGAATATCAGCCCCCAGGGGAAGGTGGTCTATGCGTACATTTCCTACATATTCTATTCACTGACCTGGACTTGTGTGCAGATTCCTCAGCTGGCGTTGCCGATTATGCTTTCCAATAATGTGGCAAGGCGTACCAGGATTCAGGCAGTGTTCCAGTTCTGCGGCGCTATTGCCGGGCTGGTGATTCAGTCCTATGCGCTGCCGATGATCGAAGCCTGCGGCGGACAGGATAATCCTTTGGCATGGACAAAGGTGATCGTGGGCTATTCCGTGGCGGCAACGGTGCTGTTTATCCTGTCGGCTCTGTCGGTGAAGAACCTGGATGTCTATGAGTTCCATGCAGCCAACGGAAAGTCGGCCGGCGGAAATAAGGTCAGCTTAAGCCAGGTGGTCAATGCCGTGTTCAAAAACCGTGCGCTGATGTGTGTGCTGCTGGCCTATGGCACGGATATGTTTGCTTCCCAGATTACCAATTCCATGCGGATTTATTTCTACAAGTACAATATGGGCGGCAGGACGGATCTGATGGTGTGGTTCGGATGGGTGGGTACGATTGCTTCTGTTTTGATGCTGTTCTTTGTAGGCTCTTATGTGAAAAAGCTGGGGAAACGGTGGGGGATTGCCCTGGTGGAGGCGCTCTGCCTGGTCTGCTCGGTGGTGGTGCTGGTGGCGGCTCCGGGACAGAATGCGGTGCTTTGTACGGTGGCTCTCCTGGCTTCCACGTTTATGTTTAACTTCACCAATACTCTCAGCCGGTCGGCGGTGATGGATGCGGCCAACTATGCGGAGATCAAGACCGGTGTGTCCTGCAACGCGGTGATTTCTTCCACGTTTACCTTTGTCAATAAGTGCTGTCAGGCATTCTCGGCGGCTTTTGCAGGGCATATCCTGACCTGGACAGGGTACAACAAGGATTTGGCGCAGCAGTCAGGCGGAACATTGCAGGCGATTCTGTATCTGATGACCCTGGTGCCGATTGTGGCGTATGTGTGCTCGCTGATCGGAATGTGGCTGTATCCCATTTCCAGAAAGGATGAGCTGGAGATGGAGGAGCGGCTGGTGGCCAAGAGGGCGGCGGCTTTGAAGGGTGAGAATAGTTGATGGATGATGGTTGGTGAGAGGTACGCCATGGAAAAAGGGGAGAGCGGAGGCCAGAAATCGTTTGCCGCTTTCTCCGGTTTCGAGATTCCCAGAAAACCTGCCACTGGCAGCTTTTCTGGGTGCTGAGGCAAAGAATTCCTAAAATCTCTGAATTTTGTTAAAAGCGAAACGCAAATCCACAAACTCGCTTCGCTCAAACAGAGTGGATTTGTGTTTCAACACAAAATCCAGGGATTTAAGGACTTCTAAATCTCTGCAAAGTCAAAAGCGGCAAACGATTTCTGGCCTCCGCTCTCCCCTTTTTCCATGGCTGGATATCTCTTGGCCTAAATGAAATGACATGATTTGTGAGCTGTTTGAATTATTACAAATAGGATGCAGTACATGAAGATTTTAATAAAAGATAACGAGGAGGAAATGAGGATGGAATTGTATAAGGACAGTACGCAGCCGGTGGAGAAGCGGGTGGAGGATTTGCTGGGAAGGATGACGCTGGAGGAGAAGGTGGCTCAGCTTTGCGGGGATCTGCCTATGGACTTGGCTGTGGAGGGGATGCCTACCGTGGAGCAGCTTAAAGAGAAGTTCCCCTATGGACATGGACGGCTGACCCAGTATTCTACCATGGGACTGGCGGATCCCATGCGGATTGCGCGGCTTTCCAATGTGCTGCAGAGGTATTTTGTGGAGGAGACCCGGCTGGGGATTCCGGTGGTGCTGCAGACGGAGAATCTGTGCGGCTATCCGGCCATGGGGGGAACCCTGTTTCCGGCTCAGATCAATGCCGGCTGTACCTGGGAGCCAAAGCTGGTGCAGCAGATGAGCCAGGTGATCGGACAGGAGTCCCGGGCAGTGGGGATTACCTCAGCCATGAGTCCGGTGATTGATATTGTCCGGGATCACCGGTGGGGGCGGGTGTATGAGACCTACGGGGAGGATCCGTATCTGACCAGCCAGATGGGAATCGGGTATGTCCGGGGAATGCAGGGAGACAAGGAGCACGGGGTGGCCTGTATTGCCAAGCATTTTCTGGGGTATTCGGAAACCCAGGGGGGACTGAATACGGCGACTACGCGGATTACGGACAGGGAGCTTTATGAGGTGTTTGCCACGCCCTTTGAGGCGGCTATGCGGGAGGCGGATGTGAGCTCGGTCATGGCCAACTATGCGGAGATTGACGGGATGTGTGTGGTGGCAAATCGGAAGATCGCCCATGACCTTTTGCGGGATACCATGAAGTTTGAGGGAATACTCACCTCGGACGGGGCGGGGATCTTAAAGACCTTTACGGATTTTAAGACGGCAAAAAGCTACAAGGAGGCCGGGTATCTGGCCAAGAAGGCGGGGACGGATACGGAGATTCCGGTGGGAGATTCCTTCCGTCAGCTTCCGGAGTATGTGTGCTCGGGGCAGCTTCCGGAGTCGGTGATTGATGAGTCGGTGCGCCGGGTCTTGAAGGTGAAGTTTGAGTATGGGTTGTTTGAGCATCCTTATATTGATGAGGAGAAGGTGTGGGCAGCCATGAATAACGGAGAAAAAAGCCGGCTGTCGGAAACGATTGCCGCCAAGTCTCTGGTTCTCCTTAAGAATGACGGGGTGCTTCCCTTAAAGGCGGGGACGAAGGTGGCTGTGGTGGGGCCCCATGCGGACAGTCTCCGTTATCCGGTCAGCGGCTACACCTTCCCGGCCTATGTGGAAATGCTGTCTGCGGCAGGAGAAGGCGGGGAGGTCAGCATCGGCGGTATGGCGGATGAGGCGAAGAAGAGTGAGGGCGGTTCCGGCACCAATCCCTTTGCGGCCTTTTCCCGGGCTATCGATGAGGAGGGCAGGAAAAAGATCGGGGATATGAATCAGGTGCTGCGGGATATGGGAGCCCGCACTCTGCGGGAGGTGCTCTCGGAGCGTTTCCCGGTGAGATATGCCGAAGGGTGCCATCTGAATGACGATGATGAGTCTATGATTCATGAGGCGGCGGAAGCGGCAAAGGACAGTGACGTGGTGGTCATGGCCTGCGGCGGCAACTGCGGCTGGGTGAATGTGACCGGCGGCGAGGGCAAAGACCGTTGTACTCTGGATTTGCCGGGAGTGCAGCAGAAGCTTTTGGAGGCGGTTGTGGCTGCCGGAAAGCCGGTGGTGATGGTGATGTACGGGCCGGGAATCTTTGCCCTTCCCTGGGCATGCGGCCATGCGGCGGCCATGATTCAGGCCTGGATGCCGGGACAGTATGCAGGCAAGGTGGTGGCGGATGTGCTGGACGGTACGGTGAACCCGGGAGGCAAGCTGACCACCACCATTCCCCAGAGTGTGGGGCAGACGCCGGTGGTGTACAATCACCGGATGGGCAGCGGCTATGCCTCTCAGACGGACGGTTTGGGGACGGTTGTTTTCACCGGCGGTTATGTGGATCAGGCCAGCGAGCCGTTGTTCTGTTTCGGCCATGGGTTAAGCTATACCTCCTTTGTGCTTTCGGACTTTGCGGCAGAGGAGACGGCGGTGCCCACAGACGGCAAAATCGTGGTGCATTGCCAGGTGAAGAATACGGGAGACCGGGAGGGCGATGAGGTGGTGCAGCTTTATACCCGCACCAGGGGAGCCCATGTGGTGCGCCCGGTGAAGCAGCTGGCAGGCTTTGTGCGCGTGCCGCTGAAAGCAGGTGAGAAAAAGCGGGTTTCCTTTACTCTGGATACGGCGCAGCTTGGCTATTATAATGAGGACATGGAATTTGTGGTGGAGCCGGTTTGCATCGATGTGATGGTGGGAACCAGCGCTCATGACATTGCTTTTGTGCAGGAGGTAAAGCTGACGGGTGAAAAAATGTCTGTGATGGGGCGGCGTGTGTATAGTTGTGGAGTGGAGGTAAATGTGATAAACTAAGTACACAAGGGCTGCAAGAGTTTTCATCTGCCCTTTATCAGACAGGAGGATATGTCGTAACGGTTCAAGTGTTAGCTGATCTGTTACGATATTTCCGGGGGCGGATAGCGGTTACCCGGAGATTCCTGAATCAGGAAATGAGGGCAGGGACAGAGACATGAAAATCAAGGCAGGTTCCAATCTGACAAAGGTAAAGCAGGCAAACGATATTTCTATTCTGGGGATGATCTACCAGAATGGGCCGGTGAGCCGGGGGGAGGTGGCCAGGCAGCTGGAAATCACCCTTCCCACGGTGACCACCACCGTGAAGCGCCTTTTGGAAAAGGGCGTGATCCGGGAGACGGAGATGAAGGAGCAGGATTTTTCTCTGGGGAGAAAGGCCATGGCAGTGGATATTGCGGCGGACAGCCGCTTTGTGGCGGGGGTTGAGTGGAGCCCCTTTGGACTGATTTGCTGTATCAGTGATTTGCGGGGGAATATCAGGATTCGAAAACGGTATGACGAGCCGGAACTTTGCGGGAATTACGAAAGGCTTAAATATCTGACAGGGGTATACGTGGAGGAGATGCTGAAGGAAAGCGGCATCTTAAGGGAAAGGCTGGCAGGGGTCGGCTGGACTGCTCCGGGCATGGTGGATGCGGAAAACGGGATTTTAGTGTGCAGTTCCATAGGCGGCGTGGACTGGAAGCGGAAGCTGGTGCGGGCAGATCTGGAGGAACTTTTGGGGATGCCGGTGGCTGTTGAAAATCACGTGAAGGCCAGGGCTATCGGCCAGGATCTGTTCTGCCGGGCTGCCCGTCCGGATGTGTATCTGTATTATTTTGTGCAGGCGGGGATTTCCTGCTGCATCATGGTAGGCGGCGAGCCCTTTGGAAAGGGGAAGCAGGGCACCGGGGATATCGGCCATGCCATTATGGATCTGGACGGGCCGGTCTGCAATTGCGGAAAGAGAGGCTGCCTGCAGGTCTTTTCCGGGGAGGCCATGCTGCTTAAGCGGGCAAAGGCCCTGGCAGAGGAGGGGAAATGCCCGGTTCTGGCCGGCCTGACGGCAAAGGGAGAGCCGCTGACCATGGAGTTGCTTTTGCAGGCAGCCGCTGACCGGGATCCGGATGTGGAGGAGATGCTTCAAACGGGTGTGAGGTATATGGGCATTTCCATTGCCAATATCGTCAATCTGGTAAATTCTCCCCTGGTGGTGATCGACAGTGCGGTGACTTCGGTTCCCTTCCTGCGGGAGTATCTGGATCAGGTGATTCGGGAGCATAATTATTTTAAAGAGGAGTTGGAACTTGAGACGGATTATGTTGCGGCCAATCGGTATACCGGCGCCCTGGGGGCCTGCGCGGTGGCGGTGAAGGAGTTGGTGATCCGGAGGCCGTAGGGCGTGTTTGAAAATATGTGAGAAAGGAAAGGCAGGAAAAGGATGGGGACGATCATTGATTTGAGCAGGGCGGAGAGTTATCTGGACAGGGAGGAACTGAAGGAGGCCAGGGCAAAGGCAGCGTCCGTTTGCCGGGCATTGTATGAAAAAGAGGATAAGGATAAGGTTCTGGGCTGGCGGACAAAGGAGGCCTCCGTGCTGCAATTAGCGGAGATCAAGGCGAAGGCGGAGGAGATCCGCCGGGAGGCGGATGTATTTGTGATTGTGGGCGTGGGCGGCTCCAATCAGGCGGCCAGAGGGGTGATCGAGGCGCTGCCTCGTCCGGAGGGGCCGGAGATTGTGTATCTGGGCAATACGCTGTCGCCTTACACCATCCGCAAAACCTTAGAGGGGATGGAGGGAAAGAGCGTCTATATTGATGTGATTGCCAAGAATTTTGAGACGTTGGAGCCGGGGAGTCATTTCCGGATCCTGCGGCAGTGGATGGGAAGCCGCTATGACAGGGAGGAGATGGCAAAGCGGATTACTGTCACCGGCACTAAGGGTTCCCGGCTGGAGGAGATCGCGGCGGAGAACGGATATCTGTTTTTGCAGTTTCCGGTGCCTGTGGGCGGGCGCTATTCGGCCTTTACCCCGGTGGGGCTGCTGCCCATTGGGGCGGCGGGACTGGATGTGGATGAGTATCTGGCGGGAATGGCCGCTGCCTGTCAGGACTGCCGGGAGAACGGAGAGGATAATTTGGCAGTGCGGTATGGAGCGGTGCGGCAGCTTTTGTACAGGCGCGGCTATGATATCGAGATGTTGGTGTCCTTTGAGCCCCGGTACGGATTTTTTGCCAAGTGGTGGGTGCAGCTTTTCGGTGAGAGCGAGGGGAAGGAAAAGAAGGGGATTTTTCCCACGGCCTCCATTTACTCGGAGGATCTTCATTCCATCGGACAGTATATGCAGGACGGCAGGCGGAATCTGATCGAGACCTTCGTGTCAGTGAAGGATCCGGGGGCCTCGGTGGTGGTGGAGTCCTGCCCGGAATACGGGGATCGGTTTGATTATCTGGACGGCATGGATTTTGCGGAGATTAACCGGGCGGCGGAGGCGGCTACCTGGGAGGCTCATTCCAGGGGCGGGGTGCCCTGCATCCGCTTTGAGGTGGACAGAGCCTCGGAGAGAAGCTTTGGGGAGTTGTATTACTATTTTATGGTGGCCTGCGCGGTGTCGGGAGAGTTGATGGGCGTCAATCCCTTTGACCAGGAGGGCGTGGAGGAGTATAAGCGGAGCATGTTCGCGGCGCTGGGGAAGTGAAGCAGGAGCAGCAGACAAAGGGCGATTTCAACGGCTGCAAACGGGAAGGAGGCCGGGACTGATGGAAAAGGGAAGGACTGATTACTTCAAGATTAATGCAACGATGTACTAGAATCCGGTCTGCGTATTTGCGGAGAACAGGGGTGGAGGGGGCGTTTTCTGCGGGCTGCCTGGAAAAAAGAAGTGGCTTACGAAAAGGAAATATGTTAAGATGTAGAAAAGGCAGGAAGCAGAGGAGAGGTTGATATGTCTGAAATCTTTGATGAAGGGAATATGCGGCGGGTATTGGGAGAGCATATCCCGGAGGGGGAAGTTCTGGAGGCAGGTATCCATGGGATATCCCAGGAAACCCGTATAAAGGGTATTTTTGGAAAATGTACCTATATGGAGGACAAGTTGGTTCCGGATGAAAAGGGACGGGTAATCGTTGTGCAGAAGGAAAAGCATTGCGACTATGATGTTTATATCGGGATTACCCGGCATTTCCTGGTGATTGCCGGATGTGAGAAAAACAGCTATTTTTACATGTTTGATGACGCGCCGGAGGGGAGCGAAGGGATTATGCAGGAGATCCTTTCGGAGACCTTCCTTGCGGATATCGGGACTTGTTTTCCCCTGGCGGACATTCAGGACTGTCAGTTAAAAAAAGGGTGGATGGGATCTGTAAAATGTAATCTGACCATGAAGAATGGAAGCAGTTTTAAGCTTATGTTCCCAAAGCGAGGCGGAATCGGAGGGGGCATGCCCCATCATGCAGAGTACCGTGAGGCGATTATAGAACGGCTGGGCGGGATGTGAGATTACCCGGTGCTCTGTCCGGGCAGTAATCGCGCCAGTACGCAGTGTCAGGCGGGGATGTGGCAGCTTGGATACCAGAGTGTGTTTGAAAATCCGCCGGAACTTTACAGGAAAGGAGAATCCTGGGATGCTGAAAATTATATTTGGAGAAGTGGAAAATTCTGTTTACCATCCGCCCACCTATTTTGATAACCAATACGAGGACGAGTGGATCACGGATCCTCTGTCCGTTGCGATGATAAAAGACATTGACAAGTCGGATGTTGTGGGAACCCATTTGATTCAAAGCCCGGTGCTGGGACCCATTTCCACCAAAGAGATTTCCGGAGGAGTCAAAACCTTGATTCTGATGGCATTTGATAAGAGCGGCCGGATTTTCAACGCATCCTCCTGTGGGGATAATTGTGCGAAATGGATTGTGGAACTGGGAAAGAAAAAGGATTTGACGATTAACCTGCATCATGTGATGGATTTTAGTTCTGTTCCGGAGTTTGAGGCGGTTATGCTCAATACCAATGTGGTGGTTCACAGCTATGGGGAATATCTGGAAGAGGCAATCACAATAAAGGAGCGTTGACGGGTGAAGGGAAAATACCATATTGTCGTACAGAACAACAGGCTCCGCTATGAACTGGATATCCGGCGGAATATCACGATTATCCGTGGGGACAGTGCTACAGGGAAAACAAAGCTGATAAATCTCCTGGAACAGGCGGCAGATTTTGGGGAAGGCTCCGGTGTGGAGGTGATCTGCGAGCGTCCGTGCAGGACGCTTGGAGGAAGAGACTGGAACCTTGTGCTGCCCAATATTCATGAACAGATTCTTTTTCTGGATGAGGAAAACAGTTTTGTAAAATCTCAGGAGTTTGCCAGTGCAGTGAAGGCTTCGGACAATTATTTTGTGATTATTACCAGGGAGGATTTGCCCAATCTTCCCTATTCTGTGGATGAGATTTATGGAATTCACATTTCTGGCAGGTATCATGACCTGAAACGAACCTATAATGAACTGTACCATATTTACAGTCCAAAAGCATTTTCAGGAAAGGAAAGGCCAGAGGCTGTTGTGGTGGAGGATTCTAATTCCGGATATGAGTTTTTTCATGCCGTTTGTGAGGAGAACGGGATTGACTGTATGAGTGCAGGCGGTAAGTCTAATTTGAAAACAGTAATGCGCCAATTAGATAAGGAGCCGGCTTTGGTAATTGCAGATGGAGCGGCGATTGGTTCAGAGATGAATGAACTGTACCAGATAATGTGCCAGAGACCTGCGGTGAAATGTTATCTGCCGGAGTCATTTGAATGGATGATATTGAAATCGGGAGTGATTGATGGGAAAAGTGTGCAGGATATACTGAACCATCCGGAAGACTTTGTCGAAAGCCGGAATTATTTCAGCTGGGAGCGTTTTTTTACCGTGCTTCTGATGGAATACACCCGGGATTCTTATTTTAAATATAGCAAAAACAGGCTGAATGGAACGTATTTGCATGAGAAAATAAAGTCCGCGATTCTGGATGTGATGGAGGGAGTCAGCTGGCGGGAGTAAAGCAGTAAAGCGAACAAACCTGCATTTTCACAGATTTGTTCGCTTTTTTCTAACGGCTCAACGCATGTCAATGATTTTATCAATTAATCCAAAGTCCACGGCTTCTGCCGGCGATATATAATTGTCGCGTTCTGTCGCAAGGACAATTTCTTCCATTCATGTGGCAAACTCCTTAATATTTATCAGAAAGCGGTAACTGGGGAGAGCAGAACGGCACAGGAAAATCTTGATTTTCCAACACCTGATTATGTACCTTTCAGTAATTAACGTTAAACTCATTGGGAGAAATTCCTTATAATAGTCTTATATCAGAGAAAGCGGGCAGCACTCCCTATTTGGAGAATACGCACCTCCGGGACTGGCTTAATTTAGGTTATACCAGTGCCGCAGGTGTGTAAACACCAGAGAAAGGAGGATCGGGTCTGTGGGTATTTTAGACATCATGAGCCGTGTTGTGAGTATCTTTGCAGGCATTGTGGGAAGCCTTGTAGGCATTACCACTTTGACCGAGAAGTATAAATCTTACATAAATCGGCGCAGGGAACAGACAGAAAAAGACCCATCAGCTTGCTTGGCGGCTCCTGATGGGTCGGATGAAGATTGCTTAAGCAATCAGTAGTCCACGAAAAGCGGCAGCTACATCGCCGCCTTTTTCTATTACAAATTCATCATAGCATTTTGTCAGGGTGAAGTCAATAGGGAAATTCATTTCCCGATAAGCGAAGCCAGGAGCAATTTTGCGATAGGGCGAGCTAATAGAGATTTTTCCTATGTCACAAAAGAGGATTGGCATATCGGTTTTCACCAGCTTTCCATATCCTCTCCGTTGGATGCAATCACCTTTTGAAACCAGGCAAAGGAGTCCTTTTTATATCGGTTTTTGCTGCCGGTTCCATCGTCATTTTTATCCACATAGATAAACCCGTACCGCTTTTTCAGTTCGCCGGTAGTAAAGGATACCAGATCAATGCAGCCCCAGGGGGTATAGCCCATCAATTCTACGCCATCTTCCTCCACTGCCTTCTTCATCTGTTCAATATGTGCTTTCAGATAGTCTATGCGATAGGGGTCATGACAGAAACCATCCTTTTCCAGCGTGTCAATAGCGCCAAAGCCGTTTTCCACAATAAACAGAGGGATCTCATACCTCTCATACAACGTAACCAAAGAATAACGCAGGCCTACCGGATCGATCTGCCAGCCCCAGTCGCTCTTATTCACATAGGGATTAGGCACTGAGTTCGGAGAACTGCCGTCCAGACTGGCTTTGGTATCCTTGACCACATTTGCCTTGACTGCATTGGACATATAATAGCTGAAACCGATGTAGTCCACCTTGCCTGCGACCAGGATATCTTCGTCCTCTGGTTCCATATGGATCTGATAGCCCTTCCTCTCCCACTCTTTTTTGGCGAAAGCGGGATAATGTCCCCGAACCTGGACATCGGAGAAATAGAACCGTTCATGCATACATTCAACCGAAGTCATGATGTCGTCAGGGTTACAGGAATAGGGGTAAAAAGGAACCCAGGCACACATACAGCCAATCTTGAAATCCGGGTTAATCTCATGCCCTTTTATCACCGCCAATGCCCCTGCTACAAATTGGTGATGGACTGCCTGATACATAGCCTCCTGGGGCCGCTCACACTGAGAGAAGCGAACCCCGGAACAGGTCCAGCCGAAGATATCGGCAGCGGTATTACTCTGGTTGTTGATCTCATTGAAGGTCATCCAGTATTTGACTTTATCCTTATAGCGCTCCATAACGGTAGAAGCATAGCGGACAAAACAATCCAGAGTGTATCGGCTCAGCCAGCCATTATGATGTCTGGCGAGATGGTAGGGCATCTCAAAATGAGAAAGGGTGACCACCGGCTCGATATTATATTTTAATAACTCATCAAATAACTCATCATAAAATTTGAGCCCTGCCTCATTAGGCTCCATGTCATCCCCATTGGGGAAAATGCGGGTCCAGGCTATAGATGTGCGGAAACACTGAAACCCCATCTCCGCCATCAGTGCAATATCCTCCCGAAATGTGTGGTAGAAATCAATACCCTCATGATTCGGGTAATGTTCACCAGGCAGGATGCCATCTGTAATCTGACGGAGTACGCCGGAACTTCCTCCAGTGAGAACGTCCGAAACGCTGATTCCTTTTCCGTCCTCATTCCAGGCGCCCTCCAGCTGGTGGGCCGATACCGCACCTCCCCATAGAAAATTGCTGGGTAAACTCATAAAAACATCTCTCCTTCCTACTGTCTCAGCGCTTCACACGCAGAATAGGTTCGCCTGTCTGAACAATCTCACCATCTTTCAGTAATTCTATCGCAGAATAGTTATCCGCGTTCGTCACCAGAACAGGAGTGATGGTGTCATACTTCTTTTTAATCTCATCTAAGTCAAATTCAATAAGCAGTTCGCCTGCCTTTACGGTATCCCCGTCCTTGACTTTTGAAGAGAAACATCTGCCTGCCAGTTCCACCGTATCCAAACCGATATGAATAATCATCTCAATCCCGGCAGGACCGATCAGACTGATAGCGTGCCTGGTATCCGTCACATTAAATACCGTGCCGTCAAAGGGGGCGTACAACTTGCCTTCCGCAGGGATGATCGCCGCACCCTGCCCTAAAATACCCGTCGCAAAAGTGGGGTCATTGACTGCAGTGTGAGCCTTGACCTGGCCGCTCAGGGGAGCGTATACCGTGATGGTTTCAGTTACGGAAACAGCTTTGTCTACTGAACCAGGTACCTCCGGTTCTTCGTCCACAGGAGCAGCAGCCTGGTTTTTTTCATCACAGCCTACAATCATAACCAGACCGATAGTGATTGCAATGGTAGCCAGGGTGCCAATCATCATGCCAGGGAAAGACACCGGATTTGTGTCACTGATAGCGTTTACTGTGGTAAGCAGGCCGGGCAGACCCGCATAGGCGTAATACTGGGTGCCAAACAGACTGATGATAGCCCCGCCGATGGCGCCGCCGACACAGCCGCAGATAAAGGGTTTCTTCAGTCTCAAAGTCACACCGTAAATAGCCGGTTCCGTAATGCCAAACACACCGGTCAGTCCCGATGAAAAAGCAACCCGCTTCATTTCCTGCCTTTTGGTTTTCATCACAACGCCGAAGCAGGCAGCAGCCTGAGCAACAACGGCGCAGGTCTGGAAAGCCTGAAAAGTGTCACAGCCGTTGGCACTGAAATTGGCAATATTCATAGGGGTAACGCCCCAGTGAACACCGAAAATAACAAATACTTCCCAAATGCCGCCGACCAAAGCGCCGGCAATAGCAGGAACTGTATGAGCCAGATAGTTGTATGCTACAGCAATACCGTTGGCCGCCGCATCAGAGATGGGGCCAATTATCAGAATGGTAAGCGGAACCATAATGATGGCGCACAGGAAAGGCGTACCGATAGCTTTCAATACATCAGGCAGGCGTTTATCCAGAAAATGCTCCAGGCCGGCTAACACCAGAACCAAAAACAACGGCGGCAGGACGGTAGATGTATAGGTAGTCTGCGCCATGGGAAATGCCAGGAACCTCACAACCTCACCTCCGGCAATCCGGGCCGCAATAGCACCCCAATCGGCGTTGACCAAAGCCAGACAACACCACATCGCTATGTAAGTATTGCACTTGAAGTGCTTGGAAGCCGTTACTGCAATCATAACAGGCAAGAAAGTAAAGGGCGTCCAGGAAATAAAATTGAGTACAGCATAGGTGCCTGTTTCGGTAAAAGCGGGAGCAAACTGAGTGATGATAATCAATACACCCTGCACTAATCCGGCAGCAGCCAGAATATAGACAAAGGGGGCAAACACTGCTGACATTGTGGCAATAATCCGGGCAAAGATCCCCTGCTTCACTTCTGTTTGAGCGGATTCATCCATTTTCATGATCTTGGTCAGTTCCTCATAGACGTCTTTGGCATGAGTACCAATGACGATCTGGTACTGGCCCCCCTTTTCCACTACCTGAATAACAGCAGGCATTTCAGAAATACGTTTGGTAACATCTTTAGAAGGAGATTCCTTTAATACCAGGCGAAGCCTGGTGGCACAGTGGGTAGCACTGATGATATTGCCTTCGCCGATCTGTTCCTTGATATCGGCGGCCAATTTGGCGTAATCGCGGACTTTTGTGGATGCCATATTTTTTCCTCCAAATTAAATTTGTACGCTCCCCGTCGGGAACAATGCGGCTGCCGCTTAGTTGGTGTTATCTTACACGATAAAGAGTCCTGCCGCAAGGGTTGGAGGAACAGTTGGTGAAGCTTTGCAAAAAAAGTATGTTTTTTTACAGTTTGGATGAAAATTCATTTCATATGTCAAAAAGGAATCATTTTGTTTTATGCGGCAGGCATTCAAAAATCAGCGAGATTCATTCAATCCCCAAAAAGTAGCTGCGCCAATGGTGTCATAGCGATGATTCAGGGACATATTTTCTGCATACTGTGCGCTAAATGCAATAGAGAACAATAAGTCCAGCAAATATTTGGCTGCGGTGAAAAAGGTAGGGATAGATAATTTATCGGTTTCCACCTCGCCAATGGTAGCAGGACGCGGGGCATATAGAAATTCATCGGCCATCTTTCCCAGCGAAGTTTCTTTCCCTGAGGTGATAATGATTGTCTTTGTTCCATTCCGACGCAGTAACCGGGTTAATTCAATCAACTTAAAATTTTCACCTGTGTGACTGATGAGGACAGCCAGATGTCCTGCTGGTGAAATGAGCGTATTTAGAACCTGAATATCCGTTTCTGAGTAGACAGCGGCAATTTTTCCGGCGTGGAAAAATTGGCTGCCAGCGTAGCGGGCCAGGTGTATGTTGGTGTCATAGGCATAAAAGTCAATATAGGGATGTTCCAGTAAAAGTCTCTTGATCCGCAACAGTTGAGAGAGGGAGAGAGCCTTTTGGGTTGCATCTAAAGCCTGTGCCTGTGCGTCACTGACTTTTTTCAGAAGCGTTGCCATATTTTCCCGCTCGGATAACTGCACAGAAGCAGGATCGTCCAAAAGCTGCCCGCTTTTTACATCGCTTAGAAAGCGCAGTTTAAAATCCGGGTAGCCTTTGCAGCCAAATTTTTGGCAAAAACGGGTGACAGATGAGGCACTGGTAAAGGTAGCCTCTCCGATATTCCGGCAGGACATATTGACAATATACTCCGGATGGCTAAGAAAATAAGATCGAATATCTTTTTCCCGTTCCGTAAGCTGTGATGCATTTTTCAGATCATTGATAAGAGACATTTTTTCACCTCAGAAGACTTTTCTCTATTTTACAATTAAACACAAGTTTTGAAAAGATAATTGGAACAAGATATTTTAACGTATTGCCTGGAAAATATGGAGGGAAGTATCCTCATGGAGAGTTGGGGAGAAAAAGGAATTTTTTATAATCCTGGCCATGTGCGGAAACGGGGCGTATACATACTGACGGTCAAGGAGAAGGACGGCGATAATGACAAAGGATCCAAGCTGGACAGGCCAGGGATTTACCGGGTGAATCTGGGGGTTCACAGGGATACGTTTGTGAGGATGTTTGGGTCTGCGCCAAAACGTCCGGGGGCAGGCGGGATTGTGGAGATGGACTATGATTTTGCAAAGGAGAAATTTTCCAAGAAAAAATGAAATTACCTAAAATTCATTTTATGCTCTGGACAAACGAAAGATAAAATATTATAATTAGAATAATTCTAAAAATAAGGAGGCTAAAATGTGACCTGGTACGCAAAACGGATATGGGAATTGGTCAATCAGTTCGAGGCGCATATGACGGCAGAGCAGATCTTTTTAGAATTGAAAAAGGAAGAGTCGAAGGTGGTTCAGGCGACTGTATACAATAACCTGAATACCCTGTGCCAAAAGGGACTGATACGGAAGCTGTCTATCGAAGGCTCACCGGATCGCTATGACAAAATCCGCAGGCATGATCACCTGGTATGTAAGAGATGCGGGGCATTATCCGACATAACCTTTGAGGATATGACCAGAGATTTGGAAAGACAGCTGGGAGAAGGAATTCTGTCTTATGATTTAAAGGTATTCTATCTCTGCCCCAAATGCAGAGAAAAAAAGGAAAAGGGGGTATTACCGTGATTTATCAATGCAGTATCTGTGGGTATGTGTACGATGAGGAAAAGGAAGGCAAGCCGTTTTCCGCATTAACGGAATGTCCGGTCTGCAAACAGCCGCCGGAAAAGTTCACTGCGTCAGCGCCTGAAAAATCAGCGTCTGAAAAGTCAGCGTCAGAAGCGTCAGAGCCCAGGATGTCAGCGCCGGGAAAGACAGTTTCCGGCCAGGCAGAATCCGGGAAGCAGTCTGCATTTGTGGGTGCCGGGGGTCTGGATTTAAGATATCCTGAGGAGACCAGGAGGCGGGACAGTGATTACCGGTACATGAAAGAGATTCACGAGATGGCGGTTACCGGCAAGTCGGCCATTGATGCCATGGGCACCCGGATGAAGATGCCGGACTGGGACGATGTGCTTATTCTGGGGGCGCAACTGAATCCCATGCCTCTGGACGAGCATGCCGAGGTGTCCTTAAAAACCGTCATCGGAAAGCATGCCAAAAAGCCCATGGTATTGGACATGCCGGTCTATATTTCCCACATGTCCTTTGGTGCCCTCTCCAAGGAGACCAAGATTGCCATGGCAAGGGGAAGCGCGGCAGTGGGCACGGCCATGTGCAGCGGGGAGGGAGGCATCCTTTCGGAGGAGAAGGAGGCGGCCTACCGATATATTTTTGAATATGTGCCGAACCGTTACAGCGTTACGGACGAGAATCTGAAAAATTCGGATGCCATAGAGATCAAGATCGGCCAGGGGACAAAGCCGGGGATGGGAGGACATTTGCCAGGCGGAAAGGTGACGCCTGAGATTGCCAGGATCCGCAATAAACCTCTGGGAGTGGATGTGATCAGCCCCTCCAGATTTCCCGGAATCGACAGCAGGGATGATCTGAAGAAGCTGGTGAGGGAACTGCGGGAGAGAAGCGAGGGCAGGCCTGTCGGCATCAAGATTGCTGCCGGACGTATTGAGCGGGATTTGGAATTCTGCGTCTATGCCGAACCGGATTTCATTACCATAGACGGGCGGGGCGGCGCAACGGGAGCCTCTCCTGCCCTTGTGCGGGATTCCACCAGTGTTCCCACCATTTACGCCCTCTGCCGCGCAAGAAAGTATCTGGATTCGGTTCATTCTGATATCGCTCTGGTGATTACAGGGGGCCTTCGGGTATCCTCGGATTTTGCAAAAGCGATTGCCATGGGTGCGGACGCCGTTGCGGTTGCCTCGGCGGTTATGGTGGCGGCTGCCTGTCAGCAGTACCGTATCTGCGGCACCGGAATGTGTCCGGTGGGAGTGGCTACCCAGGATGAGAAATTGCGTCAGAGACTGCAGGTGGATGCGGCCGCAAAGCGGGTGGAGAATTATCTGAGGTGCTCCGCGGAGGAGTTAAAGACCTTTGCGAGAATCACCGGCCATAAGGACATTCATGATCTGTCTCTTGCGGATCTCTGCACCATCAATGGGGAGATTTCGGAACATACCGATATTGCACATGCGGGCAGTCCGTTGCTGTGAGCGTTACAGGGAGCCCAAGGTCAAAAAATCTCTTGCAGGGGGATTTGGCGGCCTTTTGACCCCAACATCATAACATAATAATAAATAAGGAGAGAAAGAGAAAAATGACAAAGTATGCAGGAACACAGACAGAGAAGAATCTGGAGGCAGCCTTTGCCGGGGAATCCCAGGCAAGAAATAAGTACACCTATTTTGCCTCCGTGGCCAAAAAGGAAGGCTATGAGCAGATTGCCGGTCTATTTTTGAAAACGGCTGACAATGAAAAAGAGCATGCCAAGATGTGGTTTAAGGAGTTAAACGGGATTGGAGATACGAAGCAGAATCTTGGCGCGGCCGCGGACGGGGAAAATTACGAGTGGACGGATATGTATGAGAACTTTGCCAAGACGGCAGAGGAGGAGGGCTTTCCGGAACTTGCGGCAAAGTTCAGGCTTGTGGGCGAGATTGAAAAGCATCATGAAGAACGGTATCGCGCTTTGCTGAAAAATGTGGAGACGGCAGCCGTATTTGAAAAGAGCGAGGTGAAGGTGTGGGAATGCCGCAACTGCGGACACATTGTGGTGGGCACAAAGGTGCCGGAGGTTTGCCCGACCTGCAACCATCCACAGAGTTATTTTGAGGTTCACGCAGAGAATTATTGATTTCCGCCAGTAATGAGTCAAGTGCCGTGCTTGCATGAGCATTTGGCGAATGTAGCGCGGCAAGCTTGATGCTCCGTTGCTTGGCATGGTTGCTGACTTATGGACTTTATCCCATTTGAAAAAATGGCTACCGCAATCCCACTGGCTTTAGACAATGGGTAGTTCACATTTCCGTGTATAATAGAGGTGTCCAAGCCACTATGATACACGGAAAGGTGACGATATGCCGAGGAAAGCCAATGAATCTATTATCGAGATGCTGCTTACACCACTTGGTATAATCGAATGGCTCGCGGGATAGCAGGACAATAAATCTTTCAGCATCTACATATCCAAGCTTAGATATTAAAGCGTTCATACCTTCCTGTTTCACAATCGTATCTGTTTTCATATTTATACCCAATGTCAGTTAGTTAAGCGTTTCTGAAAGGTACGCCAAGGAAACGGGGAGAGAAACCATCGGAAATGGTTTGCTGCTTTTTCCGGTTTCGAGATCAAGAATTCCTAAAATTTCCGATTTTTGCTAAAAACGAAACGAAAATTCACAAACTCGCTGCGCTCAGACAGTGTGAATTTTCGTTTCAACGCAAAACTCAGAAATTTAAGGACTTCTAAATCTCTGCAAAGTCAAAATTCGCAAACCATTTCCGATGGCTTCTCTCCCCATTTCCTTGGCTGTGCTTCGCGATTCCTTAGCTTACTGACATAGGGTGTGAACCAATGTCATTTAGTTAAATTCTGAGAATATTCAGCCTTGGAAAAGAGGTGGTAGGCGTACCTTCTGGTAAAACTTAACTAAATGACATTGCCTGTGAACAGTAACTATCAATACTATATCCAGCATCTTCACATCTTCACATCTTTACAACTTCCGGCTGCTCCCCCTCTACCTCATACAGAAAAGCAGCCTGCTCAAAGAAATATTTATTTTTTAAATTTATTAATTAATTGTTGACAACATCTGTCCCATGGTTTAAAATGACATCAGAGGGAAAAGATAATTCTTTGGCCATGAAATCCTCCGATCATGACCAAACACAGGAGAGGAAGGGGAGCAGGTAATGGTTGATTTAAGGGCAAATCCGTTTTATCTGGATGAGGAGAGTGTCCGCTGGGTGGAGGAAACCGTGGCGGATATGACGGAGCATGAGAAAATATGCCAGCTTTTTGCGGATCCGCTGATGGGGATGAGCCGGCAGGAACTGGGGGAGTTTTTAGAGCGCTGGCCTCTGGGCGGGATTCCCTTCCGGGCGGCTTTGTTCGGCAATGAGGAGGCCCAGGAGATTCTCACAGAGCTGCAGGAAAAAGCCAGGATTCCCTATCTGGTGGCGGGAAATTGTGAATCGGGACCCAATGGGGCGCTGCCGGGAGGGACGCTGGTGGCCTCCGGGGCTCAGGTGAGAGCCAGCCGGGATGTGAGATTTGCCTACGAGGTGGGACGGATTACCGGGGCGGAGACATCGGCAGTGGGCTATAACTGGTCTTTCGGGCCGGTGGGGGACATCCTCATGAACTGGCGCAACAGCCTGATCAATACCAGGGCCTACGGCAATGATGCGGATTTTGTCAGTGAGTGTGTGGAAAATTACAACAAGGGATGCATGGAGTATGGGGTGGTTCCCTGCCTGAAGCATTTTCCGGGGGACGGCTGGGAGGAGCGGGATCAGCATCTGACGATCAGCAACAATGGCCTCTCCTGTGAGGAATGGGACGAGACTTTTGGCAGGATTTACCGCAAGTCCATTGAGAACGGGGTCTTAAGCATCATGGCGGCTCATTTTACCCTGCCGGCTTATCAGCGGCGGCTGAACCCTCAGCTGGAGGAAAAAGATATGCAGCCGGCCTGCCTTTCCCCGGAACTGATAGAGGGACTTTTGAGAAAGCAGCTGGGATTTAACGGGCTGGTAGTGACAGACCAGACCAAGATGATGGGGTATTACGGGATGAGCCGGTTGAAGGCGGTTCCCTGGAGTATTGCCTGTGGCTGCGACATGGTTTTGGGCGTCAACGATATGGAGGAGGATTATGAGGCCATGAAGGCCGGCATCCGTTATGGAGTGATCACCCGGGAGCGGCTGCAGGATGCGCTTTATAGGATATTGGGCTGCAAGGCGGCGGTGGGGCTCCACCGGAAAAAGGCAGAGGGAGGCTTTGCCCGTAAAAAGGAGGAATTGGGGGTGATTGGCTGTAAGGAGCATCAGGCGATTGCCAGAGAGGCGGCAAAAAAGGCCATTACCCTGGTGAAGAATACCAGGAGCCAGATTCCTCTTTCTCCACAGCAATACAAGAAAATCGGCGTTTTTGTGCTGGCGGGCAATGTGGGGCAGCAGAGGAGCATATACGGGCAGGGGGTTCAGTCGGGAGGAAGTGAACAGACTGCCGGATATATTTTGGAGGCGCTGCGCAAATACGGTTATGATCCGGTGGAGATGGAGTCTTCCATGAATAAGGGAAGAATATCTGATTTCCGAAAGAAATATGATGCGGTGATGATCTTTGCAGATATCAGCGGCTTTGCCCAGACAAACTCAGTGCGCCTGATGTGGCCGGATCCCATGTCCAGCTGTTATCCCTGGTTTATCCATGAGGTGCCCACGGTATTTGTGTCGTTAAATTATACCAATCATCTGATTGATGTGTCCCGGGTGCCGGCGTTTATTAATGCCTATAACAATCAGTCGGCTACGATTGAGGAGACGGTTCGCAGGATTGCCGGGGAGGCGCCCTTTGAGGGCAGCTTCGATGAAGATGTGTGGTGCGGTTTGTGGGATACGCGGTTTTGAGGAGGTGGCTGAGAATCTCTTTGGTAAATCAAGGACATTGATCGTAAACCAATGTCAGTAAGTTAAGCGTTTCCCTGGCTGTGTTTCGTGATCCCTTAACTTACTGACGTTGATCGTAAACAATAACCGGAAATCAGGGAAGCGGATTTGTCAGACATTCGAGAGAAGAGAGGTGGAGACAGAATGGGAAATAGGAAGGGGAGCAACCTGACTGATGTGAAAAAGCAGAATGTGTCGGCTATCCGGGATGTGATATACCGGCATGGGCCGATTTCCAGAAGTGAGATTGCCCGCATGCTGTCGCTGACGCCGCCGACCATCACCACCAATATTGCCCGGATGATGGAGCAGGGTCTGGTGCATGAGTGCGGAATCCTGGAGCCGGAGACCAAAGAGGTGGGGCGGAGGCGGGTGAAGATTGATTTTGTGGAGGATGCGGCCTTTTTTGTGGGAATCGAGGTCAATCCTTACCAGATTGCCATCTGTATCACCAACCTGCGGGGGGTGATGACGGCGGAGGCCCGGATTCCCTGGAAGCGGCGGGAGGACAATTTTGTTTTGTCGGAGGATTTGAAGGAACTCTTAAGGCGGATTGACGGTAATGATTACCGGGGCTCTGTGGAGATGCTGGCGGGAGTGATTCTCACCATGATTGAGGTCAGCGGCATCGAAAGGGAGCGGGTGATGGGCTGTGCCATTGCTCTTCCCGGCCTGATTGAGAAAAAGAGCGGGACCTTGAAAAAGAGTACTCTGGAGGCATGGAATGACCGCTCCGTTGCCAGGGATTTGTCCAGGCTTTTGGATTTGCCGGTGCTTTTGGAGAATAATGCCAGGGCCAGGGCCATGGGGCAGAAGCTGTTTTATCAGGGGCAGCTGCCGGAGGATTTTGCTTATTATCTGATTTCCTATGGGATTGCCTGTCCTTTATATATCGGAAACCGGATTCTGGACGGAGGGCAGCAGGGAGCGGGGGAGGCCGGGCACATGGTGGCGGCTTTAAACGGGCCCCGCTGTGAGACCTGCGGCAATGCAGGGTGCCTGGAGGAATTGGCCAGTGAGCGGGCGATTGTGAAAACCGTGATAGCGGAATTGAAAAAGGGAAGAGAGAGCATGATTTCGGAACTTTGCCCGGATTTGGAGTTTCTGGGAACCAGGGAGATTCTGATGGCTCAGGAGTGCGGGGATGAACTGGCGGAGGAGGTGATTTCCCAGGCGCTTTTGTATCTGGGGGCAACCCTGGCCAATATTATCAACCTGATGAACCCGTCCCTGGTGTTTGTGGACAGCTATCTCATGAAGCTGATGAAAAACCGGCGGAGGCTCGTGGAGGATACGAGGGCCCATATTTTCGGGCTGTATAATGATGAGGTGGAGTTTGAGTTTGTGGAGTTCGGGCATTTCACGGGGGCAAAGGGGGCTGCTGCGGTGGCCATTGAGCGGTATTTCATCAATGAGTGAAAAAGCAAACGTTTGAGTAAAAACAACACAAATCTGACGGGAAATGTGGTATGATAAAAATACAAAACATAGCAAAGGAACAAGATCTGTTGCGGAGAGGAATTTTGCCGTTACGGTGAAGGCAGTTTCAAACACGCTCAGAGAAAGGAGAATGGAAGGTGGCAAATGTATTGGTGGTACACGGAGGCGGGCCCACGGCGGTGATCAATGCTTCCCTGTACGGGGTGATTAAGGAGGCGGCGGAGTGTGAAGAGATCGAGCATGTGTACGGCGCCATAGGGGGCAGCGAGGCGATCTTTCAGGAGAGGTTTCTCGATCTGGCGGCCTATCCGGAGGAGAAGCTGAAGCTGCTTCTCACCACGCCGGCCACGGCTATCGGCTCCTCCCGGTATGCCCTGGAGCAGGAGGATTATGAGGCCATGGCGGCGATCTTTCAGAAGCATGATATCAAATACGTGCTGCTGAACGGGGGCAACGGGACGATGGATACCTGCGGGAAGATTCACCGGGCCTGTAAGGATGCGGGTATCTGTGTGGTGGGGATTCCCAAAACCATTGACAATGATATCGCGATCACAGACCATACCCCCGGGTACGGCAGCGCGGCCCGCTACTTAGCGGAGACGGTGGCGGAGGTGGGAGTGGATGTGAAATCCCTGCCGATTCATGTGTGTGTGGTGGAGGCCATGGGGCGCAATGCGGGATGGATTACCGCGTCCTCCGCGTTGGCCAGGAAAAAGCCGGGGGACGCGCCTCATCTGATCTACCTGCCGGAAAGGCCTTTTTGTGAGGAGGAATTTCTGGAGGACGTGAAGCGGCTCTATGAGGAGAAGGGCGGCGTGGTGGTAGTGGCCAGCGAGGGCCTTAAGGATGCCTCCGGCAAGCCGATTGTGCCGCCGATTTTCCAGACGGGAAGGTCGGTCTACTACGGGGATGTGAGCGCTTATCTGGCGGAGCTGGTGATCAAGAAGCTGGGCATTAAGGCCAGAAGCGAGAAGCCGGGCATCTGCGGCCGGGCATCTGTCAAACTGCAGTCGCCGGTGGACCGTGACGAGGCGGTGCTGGCGGGCCGGGAGGCGTTAAAGGCAGCCATGAGAGGGGACGGCGGCAAGATGGTGGGCTTTATCCGGGAGGAGACCCCGGATGGCAGCTATCAGATCTCGGTGCGCATGATTCCCATTGAAGAGGTTATGCTGTATGAGAAGGTGATTCCCGAAGAGTATATCAATGAGCGGGGCAATGACGTGGAGGAGGCGTTTGTGAAATGGTGTAAGCCTCTGATCGGAGCAGAGGTTCCGGAGTATATTGATTTTCAGGATTTGTACCGGGAGAAACGGGAGAAGTGACAGATTCCGGGTGTAAATGAGAGAAAATCGGATATGACATGGGAAGGAATTTTCAAACACGCACTGGCATGGAATCAGACACAGGCTAAATGATTGAAATAAAAAAGGAGGGCGTCTATGAAGCACATTTTTTTGAATCTGAAGCGTTTTGACATTCCGAAGGAGTCAGGAGGGGTCAATGCCATTGCCCCTATCGGGCAGTGGGGAAGCTATATTGTGGAGCACACTCAGGAGCAGCTGAAAAAGTATGACGGGGATGAGGTGGAGTTTGCCATGTATTTTCCGGAGGCGCATCTGATTCCGGCTGTGTCGGCGCTGTGTGAGGACAGTCCGGTGAAGGTGGGATGCCAGGGCGTGTACCGGGAGGATACGGCGGTGGGGGGCAATTTCGGGGCCTTTACCACCAACCGGACGGCCAATGCGGTGAAATCTATGGGGTGTGTTACCACCATCATCGGCCACTGTGAGGAACGGCGGGACAAGGCGGGCATCCTGGCGGAGGCCGGGGTAAGTGACACGGCTGCGGTGAACCGCCTGCTGAACAAGGAGATTCAGGCTGCGGTGAAGGCTGGGCTTTCGGTGCTGTATTGTATCGGAGAGACTTCTGAGGAGCAGGAGCGGTGGCAGGAGGTTTTGCGGGAGCAGCTGGAGACCGGCCTGGCGGGAGTGGACAGAGAGAAGGTTACCATTGCCTATGAGCCGGTGTGGGCCATCGGGCCGGGGAAGGTGCCGCCGGACAAGGAATATATCACCAGGATCGGAAGCTTTGTGAAGGAAGTGACCGGGGGGATGGATGTGGTATACGGCGGCGGGCTTAAGACGGACAACGCCGAAATGCTGGCCTCTGTGCCGGTGATGGACGGAGGACTGATTGCCCTCACCCGGTTCTCCGGGGAGATCGGGTATTATCCGGAGGAGTATCTGGAGATTATCCGGACCTATATGGGAAAGTAAGGAGCACTCCTGGAAGGGGAAACGGATAAGCCTGACGAGGAAGCAATGGATGATGAACGGAAAAACCGGATTGGAATTTTCTGCGCCTGAATGGCGGAGATTCCAAGAGTATCTTTGATATATTTCTGATAGAAAGAAGGAGGTATTTTATGAAGCTTGCATTTGAGTATGGACAGGGACTGATGACGGCGGAACTGCCGGATACTACGGACGTGTTTATTCCCGGGGAGACGGTTCCTGACCCGCCCTGCATCCCGGAGGATGAGATCGAGGCGAAGACCCTGGAGTCCATCCGCAATCCCATGGGCATGGAGCCACTTTCCCGGCTGGCTCACAAGGGGTCCAAGGTGACGATCATTTTCCCGGACCGGGTAAAGGGGGGCGAGCAGCCCACTTCCCACCGGAAGGTGTCCATCCGTCTGATTCTTCAGGAACTCTATGATGCGGGGGTGGAGAAAAAGGACATTCTCCTGATCTGCTCCAACGGCCTGCACCGGAAGAATACGGAGAAGGAGATCCGGGGGGTGCTGGGGGATGCGTTGTTTAACGAGTTCTGGTACACCCATCAGATCATCAACCATGACAGTGAGGATTATGATCATCTGGTTGATCTGGGAACCACCCGCAGGGGGGACCCGGTGCTGATGAACAAGTATGTCTATGACAGTGATGTGGCGATTCTTATCGGCCATACCCAGGGGAATCCTTATGGAGGATATTCCGGCGGCTACAAGCATTGTGCCACAGGGATTACCCACTGGCGTTCCATCGCCTCCCACCATGTGCCAGATGTGATGCACCGGCAGGATTTCACCCCGGTGAGCGGCACCTCCCTGATGCGCACCAAGTTTGACGAGATCGGGCAGCACATGGAGGAGTGCATGGGGAAGAAGTTCTTCTGCTGTGATGCGGTACTGGACACCAAATCCCGGCAGATTGAGATCAACAGCGGCTATGCCAAGGTGATGCAGCCCCATTCCTGGGTGACGGCGGACAAGCGCACCTATGTGCCCTGGGCAGAGAAGAAGTATGATGTGATGGTATTTGGCATGCCTCAGTTTTTCCACTATGGGGAGGGTATGGGCACCAATCCGATTATGCTGATGCAGGCCATTTCCGCCCAGGTAATCCGTCATAAGAGGGTGATGAGCGACAAGTGTGTGATCATTTGTTCCTCCATCTGCAACGGGTATTTCCACGATGAATTGTGGCCTTATACCAGGGAAATGTATGAGATGTTCCAGAAGGATTACATGAACACCCTGCCGGATATGAACCGGTACGGGGAGTATTTTGCCACCAATGAGGAGTATATCCGCAAGTACCGGTTCTGCAATGCTTTCCATCCCTTCCATGGCTTTTCCATGATCAGCTGCGGGCATATTGCGGAAATGAATACCTCTGCCATCTATGTGTGCGGCGCCCAGGAGCCGGGCTTTGCCCGTGGGATGGGCTTAAAGACCAGAGCCACCATCGAGGAGGCTTTAGAGGATGCCAAGAAGAAATTCGTGGGGCCGAACCCGAATATTCTGGCCCTGCCCCAGACCTTTAAGCTGAGCGCGGTCCATCTGATGATGAAGGATGAGGTGTACAACGGCAAGGGCGTGGGGGACTGTCAGTGTGCGGCCCATATGCATGGGTAAGGACAGGTAAAAGCACAGATAAAAGAAAGAGAGGGGTAAATTATGCCATTAATTCCATTACGTCCCTTGTTGGAGGCAACAGTTAAGTACGGCTTCGGCCAGGGGGCATTTAACGTCAACGCGGTGGCTCAGGCCAAGGCAGCCATTGAGGTTCACGAGATGTTCCGTTCGGCGGCTATTCTCCAGGGGGCGGACCTGGCCAACGGGTTTATGGGCGGAAGGTGCGATTTTATGAACGCCACCTTAGAGGATAAAAAGGTAGGGGCGAAAAATATTGCCGATGCGGTGAAAAAGTATGGTGCGGATTCGGAGATTCCCATTGTGCTGCATTTAGACCACGGGCGGGATTTTGATTCCTGCGTGGCAGCCATTGAGGGCGGCTATACCTCTGTCATGATTGACGGCTCCTCCCTGCCGTTTAAGGAGAACATCGAACTGACCAGGGAGGTGGTAAAATATGCCCACGCCCGGGGCGTCAGCGTGGAAGGGGAACTGGGGGTGCTGGCCGGCGTGGAGGATCATGTGTTCTCCGCATCCTCCACCTACACCAATCCCCTGGACGCGGTGGAATTTTTCCAAAAGACGGAGGTGGACGCCCTGGCCATCTCCTACGGCACCATGCACGGGGCTTCCAAGGGCAAGGATGTGAAGCTGCGCAAGGAGATCGCCGTTGCCATTCGGGAGTGCATGAACCATCTGGGGATTTTCGGGGCTCTGGTGTCCCACGGCTCTTCCACAGTGCCCAAATATATTGTGGATGAAATCAATGGCCTGGGAGGGGAGCTTTCCAATACCTATGGCATTTCTATCGAGGAACTGAAGGCGGCCATTCCCTGCGGAATCAGCAAGATTAATGTGGATACGGACATCCGTCTGGCTGTGACCCGGAACATGAAAGAACTGTTTGCCAGATATCCGGAGAAACGGACCAGTGCTTCTATCGGGGGGATCTATGAACTTTTGGAGACAAAGAAGAATCAGTTTGACCCCCGGGCATTTCTTCCGCCGATTATGGACACGGTGATGTATGGAAATATTCCGGACGAGGATGTGGCTGCCATCGTGGACTGTGTGGAGCGGGGGGTGAAGGAAGTGGTGGGAACCCTGATCGTGCAGTTTGGTTCCTTTGGCAAGGCGCCGTTAGTGGAGCAGGTCAGCTTAGAGGAGATGGCGGAGCGGTATAAAAAGTAGGTGAGGCAAGGGGAACGGTGGCAGCCGGGCAGGTGATTTCCGGCGAGGGTATCGTTCCCTTTTATGTTTCTTTTCGGCCGTCTGGTTTGTAACAGTTCAAGGGTTATCGGAACTGTTACTCTGGTTTTGGTCTGGCAAAGCGTCAGTAAAAGGATCAGACTTGATTTTTTGAAAAAGATAAGGCACAATAGTAAAAACGGCAGGTTTTGATTTCTGTGGTGCCTGGAAAAAGAGAGGGGAATCGTATTATGGCCTGGTATTTGTATGTGATTTTTCTGGCAGTCAGCTTTGGGGCTTCGGTGGTGGGCGCTATCTGCGGAATCGGGGGAGGGGTGCTCATAAAGCCGCTTCTGGATGCTTTTGGGGTGCTCAGCGTGGCTTCTATCAGCTTCCTTTCCGGCTGTACCGTGCTTTCCATGTCCTGCTACTCGGTGGTGAAGGCCTGGCTCGGCAAAGAATCTCTGGTGGAGATGAAGACAGGCACCAGCCTTGCCGTCGGCGCTGCTGCCGGCGGGGTGGCTGGGAAAATGATGTTCCAGTATATTTTGGAGATGTCCCCGGATCGGGACCGGGTGGGGGCAGTTCAGGCGGCGTGCCTTTTGGTGATCACTTTCGGAACCCTGCTTTACATGATCCGGAAGGATAAGATTCGCACCCGCCATGTGACATCGGTCTGGGCATGCATGGCCATTGGCCTGGTGCTGGGAATCTGTTCCTCCTTCCTGGGAATCGGAGGCGGCCCCATCAATCTGGTGGTCCTGTTTTTCTTTTTTTCCATGGATACCAAGACAGCGGCTCAGAATTCCCTGTATATTATTCTGTTTTCCCAGATTACCAGCCTGATCAATACCCTGGTGACAAGGACTGTGCCGGAGTTTGGCTTTGGGCTTTTTGTGCTGATGGTGGGAGGCGGCATCTTCGGCGGGGTGGCAGGACGCTTTGTGAACCGGAAACTGGATGCGGGCATGGTGAACCGGCTGTTTATTGGATTGATGGTTGTTATTATGGGAATTTGCGTGTATAATATCATACAGTTTCTGTAGAGGCTTCCATTGGCGGCAATGGGGTATTTGAGCCTCGCGGCATTCGCCAAATGCTCGTGCAAGCACGGCACTTGGCTCATTGCTCGCGGAAATAAAGGAGTGTTCCATGGATAAAAGGATGTTTCGGATTCTTCTGATTCCCATGTATTTGCTGGTCGGGCTTTTGTTGTTTCTGATCATGGTCAGAGCGGTTCATTCCCTGAATATTTTCTTTTATATCATTACCTTGCTGTTGATTCCCTGCGCCGGCCTCCTTAGCTTGCCGGACCGCAGTTTGCTTAATCTGGCGGGTATGGCGGGGTTTGTGGCGTTGGGGATTCTCTTGCCAGCCACTCAGCCTCTGGAATTTGAGTTTCAGGGCTTTAACGGATGGATTCTGTTGGGAGGCATTGCAGTGATTTTCGGGGTCGGCGGATTTGTTTATGGGAGGAGACAAAGGGATTGAGATTCTTTTGATTGACGAGGGGAAATGGTGACCCGCATCTGGCGGAAACAGTGAAGTGAGGAAGGTAATGGACAGAAAAACAAAACAAAATTTGTTTGTGACAATGGTGGGAATCAGTTGGTTTGTGGCGCTCATAAAGCTGCCGTCTGTTTTAGCATTTGCGGGGAGGCTTGTTGCTCTGATGCTTCCTGTGATTGCCGGCGGCATTTTGGCGTTATTTGTCAGTGTTCCGGCAAACGGGGTGGAAAGGCGGTTGAGAAGGATTTGGGGAAAGGCCAAAAGACAGCCGTCTGACAGGAAGATTCAGAGCGTCAGCCTGCTGATTGTCATAACCGGTATTTTGCTTGTGTTTCTGTTGGTCCTGACCTTGCTGATTCCGGAAATTATCCGCTCATCCCAGAGTGTATATGAGCAGGTGAAGGCTGCTATTCCCGGCTGGTTTGCGTATCTGAACAGGCGGGAATCGGATGCTTTGTGGCTGGAGGAAATCCTTTCGGATCTGGATTTGGAGAAGCTGATGCAAAGCTTTTCCAATGGCGTGGACGTGTTTTTTTCTAATGTGATAAATGCCCTTTCGTTTACGGTGAATATGATCGGAACGGCTGCTTTTGCTGTGATTATCGGGATCTATATGTTGCTGGAAAAAGAACGGCTGGGCAGACATGCCCGGAAGCTGGCTCACGCCTATTTGAAGCCGGCATGGGAGGAGAATGTTCTTCGCTTCTGTACGGTATTTCGCCAGTCATTTGCGAATTTTTTATCCAGTCAGTGCTGTGAGGCCGTGATTCTGGGGATTCTGATGTTTGCTGCCTTTGCCCTGTTCCGTCTGCCCTATGGAAGCCTGGTGGGCATGCTGACAGCGGTATGCGCTGTCATTCCTTATATCGGCGCTTTGATCTCCTGTGTGATCAGTGTATTTCTTACCTTATTGGTGGCTCCGTCAGCAGCGGTTCGATGCCTGGTCGTATATCTGGTGGTACAGTTTCTGGAAAATCAGTTTATTTATCCCCGGGTGGTGGGGGGCTCTGTGGGACTTCCGCCGCTTTATACCCTGGTTGCCGCCATGGTGGGCGGGAAGCTTTTCGGCATCATGGGGATTCTGTTTTTTATCCCTCTGACAGCGGTTGTCATTGAGCTGGTGAAGGAGGACGCTGCGTGCCGGGCGGGGAGGAAGGAAGCGGATAAAATTTTTTGAAAAAGCAAATTGGAAATTAAGGAAGGAGGATAATGTGAAAGAAGCAGGGATTGCTGAACATTGTTGATACAGTGGGATTAAGTAAAAGTGGCATTATCCAAAGATTTTGAATTTCATTATAGTCTTTCTCAACCATTTTCAGTTTGACATACTGAAAAATTGAGAGAAAGGTAATTTTGTGAAAAGAAAGAATATAGTAATTTGTTTAGCGGTGGTGTTCCTTTTCCTGCTTTTGGCATGGCTTGTGTTTAAAAAGTCGCATACTTATTCTCTGTCAGACGGCAGGGATGCGTGGATAAAATCCGAACAGATTCAGCCAATTACAGGAAGTGTAACCGTATCGGGAACGGCAGATACGGATGTGGTTTTTACGGAAGTTGAGTCAGGTAAAAGATATAAGATTGATTATATTACGCCTGGCATGTCAGAAAAGATTCGCCTGGAGAGGGGCAAGTGGTATCAGGTGGCCGGAGGAGGTACCCTGACTGTCGGACCGGTGAACCTTCGGGTTGAGTAGTTGCTTTTGATGGGTTTGCGCCTTGAGCGAAGCGAAAGAGGTGGTGAAAAAATGAGAAAAATCAGTTTATTTATTGCCATGAGCCTTGACGGATACATTGCAGACAGGGAGGGCAGTGTGGATTGGCTGAGAGGACAAGACAATGATGGTGAGGATATGGATACCTATTCTAAGTTTGCAGAGAGCATTGATACGGTTATCATGGGCTGGAATACGTACCATCAAATTACAACGGAACTTTCGCCTGAGGAATGGGTATATCAGGATTTTACCACCTATGTGATTACCCACAGGCAGCGGACTTCCACGGAGAAAATCCGGTTTACAGACAGGGATCCCGTGGATTTGGCAAGAAGGCTGAAAGAGGAGAGCGGAAAAGATATTTGGATATGCGGCGGAGCCAATATCGTTTCCCAGTTAGTCAATGAGGATCTTATTGACTGTTATCACATTACAGTAATTCCCACACTTTTAGGCTCCGGTATCCGGCTTTTTGGAAAGGGAAAACAGGAGATTCCATTAAGATTACTCCATGCGGAGTCATATAATGGTATGACGGACTTGATCTATGTGCGAAGATAATTTTCGGTCTTCGCCTAAGCGCATAGGAAAATGTGCCAGTGGCGCATTTTATCGGGGCAAAAATCAGGAATTTTAGGAATTCTTTGCCTCAGCACGCAGAAAAGCTGCCAGTGGGAGATTTTCAGTGAATCTCGAAACCGGAAAAATCAGCAGCCCCTTTCTGGTGACTTCTCTCCCCTTTTCCTTGGTGTACTTTTTAGAACAGCTTAACTAACTGACATTGCCCATGAACAGTTACACATATTTGAGGGGGTGTCGTGTTCATTGCAAAATCGCTATTGACTTCATCTTTGTAAAATGCTATTATGAAGTTGAAGAAAGGCGGCGATAAAGCTGCCGCCCTTAGTTGATTAACGATTGCCTAAGCAATCGTCATCCGACCCGTCAGACGCCGGCAAGCAAGCTGATGGGTCTTTTTCTGTCTGTTCCTTGTTCCGCTTTATGTAAGTTTTACACTTTTCAGTTAATGCGATTAAACCATTAAGGCCTCCCACAACGCCTGCAAAGATACTCACAATACGGTTCAGGACTTCTAAGAAGAACATTGACCACATCCTCCTTTCTCTGGTGTTTGCACACCTGTGGCATGATCTTAAGAGGTCCTAAGGTCATCCCAAAGGTGTGCTTTCGCCAAATAGGGAGTGCTTACTTGCTTTCTCCGATGTCTCCAAACTGTTTTCTGTCCCTTACGGAATTTCCAACAGATAAAACTATTATAAGGGATTCACAGAGAGAATGGAATACCTGAAAGTATGAAATTTGTCGAAAGATAAATTTTGTGTGACACATGTCTATATGGACAAGGAGAAGTTGGGGCTGAGATCTATAGAGGAAATTGGAATTTTAGTGTAAAATAGTGAAGTGAGGAAAGCAATGGATAGAAAAACAGAAAGCCAGGAGGATAACCACACTCCTCCCGGCTGAACCCTTTCCCAAAACTGCGCCTGGTCGGCAACCCGGAGAATGTACTAACTACACAGAGAACCGATCATAATGGACATAACAGTCCGGGCAAACGGGTTTTCCCTCCTGGAGCCGGATCCTGTTTTCTGCTGTGATTTCTTTACAGCAGGAACAGGGGACAGAGCGGAAGATGCGGGCGCGTTCCGGCAGGGGAATCCTGGGGGGTGAGGCAACAAACATTTCCTCAGGCGGGCAATCCAGATAGAAGCGGCAGGCTTTTGCTTTTTCCAGGCCTTCCGGCGCCCTGGCTTTTAAGTAGAGGCGAACTGCTTTTCCTGTTTTGCGGTTATAAAAAGAGAATGCCTGTTTTCCTGTCAGATGAAAAAGCAGGTTGCCTTTTCCGATACTGCATCCTAAAACAACCTGAATGGCATCCACGCCGCAGGCATCGTTTTCTGTGATGCACACGATCTGCTCGTCTTCTGAAAATGTCAAATCCAGCAGCCGGATGGCATAGAATGCCGCCTGGAATCCTATGGCAAGGCCGCCGCAGACATGGCCGTGAAAGGCGGCTGCTTTTTCCCAATATTCTTGTTTCTTACTATCCATTCTGTTTCTCTCCCTTTCTACACGGATCCGATGACAACAATTTTTTTGCCGTCAATTTCTGCCACATGGCCGCAGATGCCATAGACATCCTGGATTACCTGGCTGGTTACTACCTGGCTGTCCCCATAACAGTAGCCTTTCCCATCCTTTAAAAAGAAAAACCTGTCACAGTAGCGCATGGCCAGGTTCAGGTCATGAATGACCACTAACACCGTGATATGCCGCTCGTGTGCCAGTTCCCGGACCAGGGCCATCATCTCATATTGGTTTTTCGGGTCCAGGCTGCTGGTAGGCTCATCCAATAAAAGGACCTTGGGCTCCTGTACCAGGGCACGGGCCAGCATTACCTTTTGCAGTTCCCCGCCAGACATTTCGCTTAAATTTCTTAGCTGGAATCTTTCCATCCCCACCCGGCGGAGCATGGCAAGGCATTTTTCAAGGTCTTCGCTGGAAATCCCCCATTTCATGTAAGGCCTGCGGCCCAGCAGCACACAGTCAAATACTGTGGTCTGGCTTAACTCGTTTTTCTGTGCCACATAGGCCACGTTTTGCGCCAACTCCCTGCGCCCCATGCGCCGGACAGGGCGTCCGTCGACGAGGATTTCCCCCTTTTCCGGCTGGCGGATACGGTTTATGCAGGTAATCAGGGTACTTTTTCCTGCCCCATTGTTGCCAAGGATCGCAACACATTCCCCTGCCCTGGCCTCAAGGCTCACATCGGAAAGGATTCTGGTTTTTCCGTAGGAAAAGCCTATATGCCGCAATTCGATCATTTTATGCTCTCCCTTCTCATGATCAGATACAAAAACAAGGGTGCCCCCAAAAAGGAAGTCAGTGCGCCGATGGGAAGGACCACAGGCGGGATGAGTACCCGGCAGGCAATATCAGATGACAGGAGGAGAATGGATCCGCATAGGGCGGCGGCAGGGATCAGGAAGCGGAAATCATTCCCCACCAGGCGCCGCATGATGTGGGGGGCAATCAGGCCGATGAAGCTGATGCACCCCACAAAGGCCACAGACACGGAGGTGACCAGGGCACAGATGGCCATGCTGGCCGGAATCAGGAAGGATACCGGCACTCCCAGGCTTTTGGCGGTATGCATTCCGCTTTCTAAGGCATTGTAGTTCCATCGGTGCAAAAAGAAGAATACAAACGCAGCCAGGGTTAAAATGGCGATGAGGCCGATCTCCCCCCATCCGGCCCGTCCCAGGTTGCCGAAGGTCCAGTAGACTACGGTTGCAACCATTACATCATCAGCAAAATATTGCACCAGGGTGGTGCCGCCGCTGAACATGGAACTGACAGCCACCCCAGCCAGTACCATGGCGGAGGGTGTGGCTCCTTTTAGCCGGGACAGGCACAGGATTAAGATTGTGGTTGTGATGCCTCCGCAGAAAGCGCACAAGGTTACCAGGCCGGGATGGGTGATGGTCAGGGAGGCAGCTGCCCCGCTTCCGGCATTGATTTGGGTTCCCGCCCCTATGCAGATGATGGATACCGCTGCCCCGAAGGAGGCACCCTGGGAGACCCCCAGGGTGGAGGCGGATGCCAGGGGGTTCCTCAGGACATTCTGCATGATGCAGCCGCACATGGCCAGGGCGGCTCCCACGGCCAGGGCGGAGGCAACCCGGGGCATCCGTACATTCCACACAATGGCAGAACTCTGCTTCGTGCCTTTCCCCGCCAATGCGGCAAGTATTTCCTTTAAAGTCAGGCCGGAGGACCCGGCCCTCAGGGAGGCCAGGCCGGCAGCCATAGCCAGGGCAGCCAGGGCAAGTAAGATCAGCCATTTGCGCCGGATATATCGATGGTATAACCTTCCGGATTTTTCGGAAAGAGGAACTTTCGGTATTTTCTTCATAGACTTTACCCGCCGATGGCGATGGTCCCATAATACAGGCCACCTTCTTCCATCTCATCAAAAAAGCTTTGTCCCAGCAGCTGCTCCATGATCTCCCCGGCCTTTTTCTCCAAATCAATGTCATTGAATGGTTCCGGGTATAGGATTATGCCTGCATAATAGGCGTTTATCAGAAGGTAAGTGATGTTGGGGCCGGCGGCATTGGAGGAGGGCATGGTGAAAACATTTCCTTCCCGGACAGCCCGCAGGGAATTGAAATACCCGGGATTGTGATTATATTCATCCCTGACCAAGTCCATGTTCCCGGGATCCAGGAAAATGATATCCGGATCCCACTGGAGGATTTGTTCCAGATCCACCTCAAAACCGTCATTGCCGATGTAAGCTTTCCCGCTCTCGGCAGCCGCTGCTGCAGCTTCTCCGGTTTGGCTCTCCAAAAAGCTGTCTGCCACATTTTTGGCATTGACAGCCGTGAAGGGAGGAAAATTCACATAGGTAAAGGCAAAACCATGGCGGCCATTAAAAGTGACGGCGCCGGTGTAAGCCTTTAATTTATCTCCATCCGGAATATCCGCTGTTCGCCCGGCCAGATCTTCCTTGCAGGCATCTATGTAGGAGAGGACTTTTTCGCAGCGTTCCCCGGCGCCTACCGTCTCGGCAAAAACCCTCATGGCCCGGTGGAAGCCCTCATCGATAAAGCCCTGGGTGCGGTAGCGGATGCTGACCACAGGGATACCGGTCTGGCGCTGGAGTTCGTCCGCCGCATCTTCATTAAATCCGGCCAGGATCACATCCGGCTGAAGCTGGATGATCTGCTCTGCATATCCGTTATTCTCCCCACTGCCTCCTCCGGGGCCTGCACTTGGCAATTCTTTTAGCTGCCCATGGTATACCGGGCTGTAATCATAGCGGACGGACATGGTTTCGATATCGTTATCCTCGGCCGCCACCATCATGTCCACCACATCCAGGTAGGCAGCAAGCCGGGGAGCCATGGAGCCTAAGCAGATGATGGAATTGACCTCACAGGGGATTTCCACCTGCCGGTTCCACACATCGGTTACTAACCTGGTTTCCGGCAGATCTGCCTGTGCCTGCCGGTCTTCCTCTGCGGTTGCCCTGGAGGGTGATTCTATACCAGAGGAGGGATTTGGCGATGGGGCCGGAGCCTTCGGGGAGACGCAGGCAGCCAAAGGCATTGTCAGGGCGATTGCCGCAAATGCAGGTAAAATTCTGTTTTTCATATTCCGTTTCCTTTCTCAGCAAATGATTCAGATCGCTTTCCGATTGTCTGTATGAGCAGCATAAAAAAAGAAAGCATAGGACTCTCCTTCTGGAAAGTGAATGCTCTCATAGCACACATTTCAATGGGGATTCATAGAAAAAGGACTTCAGTCTTGGGGCCCTGCTTCCTGCAAGGCTGATAGTAACATTTTAACAAATAGATCCGGCAGTGTCAATCAGGAATTTTTTCATGGGCACGGTCATACAGGATCTGGATATCCTTCGGCAGATGGTTTGGCAGCATTTCATGGATATGCTTCTCATTGCCGTCCTGAATCGCCTGCTCATAATACCAACATTTAAAACGGATCATATCCAGGGTTTTCTCCAGCCGCCGGATTTCATTTTCCACGGCTTCTTTCCGCTTGAAAAAGAGTTCCAGCCTTTGCCCGTAGGTTTCGCTGCCTAAGGCACACCATTCCATAAATTGTTTGATGTCCCTGATTTCCAGGCCGGATTTTTTCAGGCATTCGATCACCCGCAGAGTTTCGATTTCCTGTTCCGTGAATTTGCGGATGCCGGAGTGGCGCTGCATATGGGGGAAAAGCCCTTCCTTATCGTAGTAGCGCAGGGTGGAGATGGGGATGTGGAACATTTCTGATATCTGTCCGATTGTGTACATAAAAACTCCTTTGCAGATCTTGAAAATTTATGGGAAATCCTATATTGACCTAAAGTCAGGTTCAGGTATTAAAATAGCATATCATGGCAGGGAAGTCAAGAAGGCAAAGAAAACGTCCCTGATGAATCAGGGGCATGATGGCAACAGTAACGAGGAGGGAACACTCAGGAAGTGTACCAGAATGTCCAAAAAGCATGGACAAAAAAGGAGGTAATTATCATGTCAGAGAAAAGGAAGGTTCCGGGAACGGGCGGAGATCATTACATCCCTTATGAGGAGCGCACCGGAGGGGAGTCGGTGGTGTTTTTTACCCGTGATTTGTCTGCCAAGGGGCTGGTGAAAATCTATGAGCGTATCGGTGAGGTTTTGGGCGGCAAGGTGGCCGTAAAGCTTCACACCGGTGAGAAGAACGGTCCCAACATTATTCCGCGGGATTGGGTAAAGACCTTGCTGGAGGAGAAGCTGCCAAATGGTGTCATCATTGAAACCAATTCCTACTATGAGGGGGACCGGGATACTACTGAGAAGCACCGGGAAACCTTAGAGGTCAACGGCTGGACCTTTGCACCGGTGGATATCATGGATGAGAGCGGGGCAGTAGCTTTGCCGGTAAAGGGCGGAAAATGGTTTACGGAGATGTCTATGGGAAAGACCCTGCCGGAGTATGATTCCCTGCTGGCTCTCACTCATTTTAAAGGCCACACCAAGGGCGGCTTTGGGGGCTCCAACAAGAATATCGGCATCGGCTGTGCGGACGGGAAGATCGGCAAGGCCATGATTCATACCACTCCCGGCCAGAGTGACCAGTGGGATATCAGCGATGAGGAGTTTATGGAGCGTATGACCGAATCCACCAAGGCGGTGGCAGATCACTTCGGGAAAAGGATTGCCTATATCAATGTGATGCGGAATATGTCGGTGTCCTGTGACTGTGAGGGTATTTATGCGGAGCCGGTGGTAACCCCCAATGTGGGAATCTGTGCTTCCCTGGATATCCTGGCTCTGGACCAGGCCTGCGTGGACATCGTCTATGCCATGAAGGAGGAGGAAAATCATGCCTTGGTGGAGCGGATGGAAACCCGCCATGGGCTGCGCCAGCTTTCCTATATGAAAGAGTTGGGCATGGGCAATGACCGGTATACCTTGGTGGATATTGACCAGGAGGACCGGAGGGCGGCGCTGGCGGATGTGGTGAAGGATCTGGCGCCTTTTGAGGGATAAGGAAGACGATTACGGGGGATTGGAGGCATGAGTATATGACGCTGCTGATGAGAGACCAACGCAATGTTGAAAAAGGGAAAGACAAACTTTCCCAATTGATTGCGCGATTTCCAACCCCCAAAATTCTAAAGTTTGCCAGTCCTTTATTTATAAGGCTGGCATTTTTATTGGTCACAAATCTGATGGATTTTCTCTCTATTCAAGAAAATCGAGCAGGAGGATGTGTTGTGAACGAATATCCCCTGTAGCTGTTTCCTGCCTGCCATGCCAGATCCTCTGGCACTCCCATCTTCACCAGATTGTGCACCTTTGTTTTCGGCTTCTTCCATTGTTTCCATATACACATACGTATTCTGTGATAGAGCCATCCGTTGATGTCATCTATGTTGTTCTTCGTGCTCGTTATTCTGTAATAGTTTAACTATCCCCTCGCATTACGGCAGGTATTGTTCTTCCGCGAGTTTGATAGTTCCTTGAAGGAAATCAAAGCGATTATGGCGAACCCGGCTCTTGACAGGAACCAGATTTTACAAATGCAGAGGAAAATGCTGACGGCAAAAAAGGAGCGCATGGAACGCCTGATCGCCAGCATTGACGACATCCTGAAAGGAGAAAGCAAAAATTTTCTGAAAAAATGCAGAAAGGCTATGCAAAGGTAGTTGAGTGGTATGGCGGAAAAGACCGATTTTTATCTGCCGCCCAGAAAAACAATGCTTACCGAAACGATGGTTTGTACCGGCAACTAGCCGATGCCGCGAGAACTGCCATGTGTCAGTGACGTATGGATAACACGGACAGGAGCCAATAAAAAAATAAACAAAAAATAAATGGAAATAAACAAAACATAAAAAATATTAAAAAATATAAATAAAATATAAAGAGAATATATTGACATTGTATAATACGACTGATATAATAGGTGGTACATCGAAAAAAATAGTAAAGTTATACAAAGACTGAAAGGGTAAGTACAGGTACTTGAGAGGGAAGTAAGCAACAGAGAAACAAGCGGATACATGGCTGAACAGTTACATAGTAAAGATGCAGGTGAATGAAGATCTGCTTTTCCAGGCGGATTTTTATAATATATTACCAAATTTTTTATTTATGGAGAGGAGGATATGTATGAAGTATCTTCAGAAACTTGGGAAAGCTTTGATGCTTCCCGTGGCGTGTCTCCCCATTTGCGGTATCCTGATGGGATTTGGCTATTTATTCTGCCCGGCTTCCATGCAGGGCGGCGACATTGTGGGCTTCCTTCCCAAGCTGGGACTGTTTTTGGTAAAGGCAGGCGGAGCGCTCATTGACAACATGGCCTTGCTGTTTGTAATCGGTGTTGGTGTCGGGATGGCAGAGGACAATGACGGAACCGGCGGTCTGGCGGCTCTGGCTTCCTGGCTGATGATAACAACCTTGCTGTCCACAGGCTTTGTGACCACCCTGATGCCGGCAATCGCAGAGGATCCGAATAAGGTTCTGGCCTTTGATAAGATTGCCAATCCTTTCATCGGAATTCTGTCCGGTATCATTGGTTCCACCTGCTACAACCGTTTTAAGAGAACGAAACTGCCCAACTGGCTGTCATTTTTCAGCGGCAAGCGGTGTGTGGCAATCGTGGCAGGCGTGGTTTCGATTCTGGCCTCTGTGGTATTGCTGTTTATCTGGCCGATTGTGTTTGGTGTGCTGATTTCTGTGGGTAATGCGATTATCGGGATGGATGCAGTGGGAGCCGGTATCTATGCGTTCCTGAACCGTCTGCTGATTCCTACCGGCTTGCATCATGCCCTGAACAATGTTTTCTGGTTTGATACCATCGGACTGGGAGATCTGGGCCATTTCTGGGCCGGCGAGACCTCAGCAGATGTAAGCTGGTCTCTGGGAATGTACATGTCGGGCTTCTTCCCCTGCATGATGTTTGGTATTCCGGGAGCGGCTCTGGCTATGGTACATTGTGCGAAGCCCGGGAAAAGGGAAGTGGCAGTGGGCCTGGTGGCTTCGGCCGCTATCTGTGCATTTATCTGCGGCGTCACAGAGCCTTTCGAATTCGGTTTCATGTTCCTGGCTCCGGCCCTGTATGTGGTTTATGCATTGCTGTACGGAATTTTTACTACGATTACGGTTCTGCTTGGCTTCCGTGCCGGATTTTCCTTCTCTGCCGGTGCCACTGACCTGCTGTTTTCCGCATCCCTGCCGGCGGCGCAGAAGACATGGCTGATTCTGCCTCTGGGAATTGCTGCTTTTGTCGTATTCTATGTGGTGTTCCGCGTGGCAATCACAGCCTGGAATCTGAAGACTCCGGGGCGTGAGGATGACGAGGAGGATGAGTTGAAGGTAACCCTGGCCAATGATAACTTTACCCAGATCGCGGAGATTATCCTGGAGGGCGTTGGTGGCAAGGAGAATTTATCTTCCATTGACAACTGTATCACACGTCTGCGCCTGGAGGTGGTGGATACTACCAAGGTGGATGAAAAGAAGATTAAGTCAGCCGGAGTGGCCGGTGTAATCCGTCCCGGAAAGACCAGTGTGCAGGTAGTGATCGGCACCCAGGTACAGTTTGTGGCGGATGAATTTAAGAAGCTTTGCAAATAATGGGAATGTAAAAATAAAAAGGAAAGTGGGGCGCCATTGACGGACGCCCCATTTTTCCCTTATAATAAAAGAAAACAGTAAACGGAAGGAGATTGGGGAATGAAGATTTATTGTGAAAAGGATTATGAGGCTATGAGCCGCCGGGCGGCGGGGATTCTTGCAGCACAGGTAATCCTGAAGCCGGATTGCGTACTGGGGCTGGCTACCGGGTCATCACCGGTGGGGGCATATCAGGAACTGGTTCGGAGATATCAGGCAGGTGAACTTGATTTTTCTAAGGTGACCTCAGTGAATCTGGATGAATATAAGGGGCTTTCCGGGGAGAATGAGCAGAGTTACCGTTATTTCATGGATACGAACCTTTTTAACCAGGTGAACATTGACAAGAGTCGCACGTTTGTGCCGAACGGGCTGGAGCCGGACAGCGGGAAGGCATGTGCGGATTACAACGAGATTATCCGCAGGGAAGGGCCGGTGGATTTACAGCTGCTTGGCCTGGGGAACAATGGGCATATCGGCTTCAACGAGCCTTCCTCGTTTTTTGAGAAGGAGACCCATTGCGTAGATCTGACGGCAAGCACGATTGAGGCAAATAAGCGTTTCTTTGAGAAGGAAGAGGATGTTCCGCGGCAGGCCTATACGATGGGCATCGGCAATATTATGCAGGCAAAGAAAATCCTCCTTATCGTGTCCGGAGAGGCAAAGGCCGATGCGTTGGCAAAGGCATTCTGCGGGCCGGTGACCCCGGAAATCCCGGCATCGATCCTGCAGTTCCATCCGGATGTGGTACTGGTGGGGGATGAGGCTGCCATGTCAAAGCTGATGGGCCTGTTGGGGAAATAACCAGGATGATACGGCATGTAGACCTGGCAGAGATTTCTGACGGCCGCCGCTATCGTGCCAATGACATGGTGAAAGCAGATTGCGGCGGCTGTGAGGGATGTTTTTCCTGCTGTGAAGGGATGGGAACCTCAGTGATTTTAGATCCCTATGACGTGCATCAATTGGTAAAGGGGCTCTCGGTAACCTTTGAGCAGCTTTTGGCTTCTGCGTTGGAACTGAATGTTGTGGACGGGCTGATTCTGCCGAATATAAAGATGGCGGGAGAGAAGGAGCGGTGCGGTTTTTTGGACGGTCAGGGACGCTGCCTGGTACATGCCTTCCGCCCGGGGTTTTGCCGGATGTTCCCTCTGGGACGGTTCTATGAGGAAGATGGGTTTTGGTATTTTTTGCAGGTGCAGGAATGCCGCAGAAAGAACCGGGGAAAGATAAAGGTACGCAAATGGATCGGGGTACCGGAGTTTAACCGGTATGAGGGGTTTGTGATGGGGTGGCATGACTTTTTGAAAAAGCGGCAGGAGCAGGTGAGCGGGGAGCCGGACGGGGAACTGGCGCGTTCCTTATGTATGAAGATCTTGAAGGAGTTTTATCTGCATCCCTTTGAGGGCGGGCGGGATTTTTATGAGCAGTTTGAGGAACGGGTGCAAAGTTTTGGGTGATATCTGGTTTTCAGGGAAACCATAAGGAGCATAAAGGCGGGGAAGCCGGAAAGCGTACAGGATTTGACCGTGCGCTTTCCGGTTTCCCCGCCTTTTATCGTGTCATGGTGCATGCGTTTTCCACACAAAAATGTCAACAACTATTAATGATTAATGATAATTGACCGATATATAAAATAACGAAATAAAACGAAAGGAAGGCAGAGATATGGCAAAGGAAGAGATTACACCGAG
>CAJURT010000001.1 GCA_910588875.1 uncultured Lachnospiraceae bacterium | reverse complement strand
ATAAGTATCAGGTTTTAATTTTCGGTTGCTCAAGAGACACACAGTTTCCACATGCACCGTCCCCCCAAACATATCACAACACCGCACCCGCCTCACCTCATATCCCCTGCCACACAAAAACTTCACATCCCTTGCCAGGGTAGCCGAATCACAGCTCACATACACCACCCGTTCCGGCGCCATCTTAACGATGGTGTCCAGGCATTTCCCATCGCATCCCTTCCGCGGTGGATCCACCACAATCACATCTGCACGGATATGGTTCCTCTCATACTGCTCCGGCAGTATCTCTTCCGCCTCGCCCACAAAAAACTCCACATTGGTAATCCCATTCCGCGCAGCATTCGCACGTGCATCCTCGATTGCCTGAGGAATGACCTCCACACCGCAGACCTTTTTCGCCCGCTGCGCCAAAAACAGGGAAATCGTGCCAATCCCGCAATACAGATCCCATACGGTCTCTCCACCGGTCAGCCCGGCATATTCCAGCGCCACTTCATACAGACGTTCCGTCTGGCGCGGATTCACCTGATAAAAAGAAAGCGGCGAAATCCGGTAAGCAATATCTCCGATATAGTCCGTAATGGTTCCCGGGCCATACAGATTCACAATTTCCGTCCCCAGGATCACATTTGTCCTTTCTTTATTAATGCTGCACACAACGGTTGTAACCCTGCCGCTGGCTGACCCGGCAAACAATCCAAGCAATTGGCTGACCAATACATCCGATGCCTTTAATTCCTCAACCTCCCCGTTTATCACAAGGCATATCAGGATTTCTCCTGTCTTAAAGCCTTTCCGGATCAGCACATGGCGTACCAGCCCGATATGGTTCTCCTCGTCATAAGGGGCAATCCCATATTCCTCCATATGGTTCCGGATACAGGCCAGAATCCCTGCATTCTCCGGAACTCCCAGCAGACAATCCCCACACTCAATAATCTTATGGGTTCTTCCCGCATAGAACCCGGTAATGACCTTCCCCTCCTTGCTTCTTCCGAAGGGGAATTGCGCCTTGTTGCGGTAGCGCCAGGGATCCTCCATGCCGATTATAGGCTCAAACAACCCTTCACAGTCAAGGCCCCCGATCCTGCGCAGGTTGTTCTTCACTTTATTTTCCTTAAACCTCAGTTGTTCCCCATAGTCCATGGCCTGCAGCTGGCATCCTCCACAGCTGCGCGCCGCCGGACAGGACGGGATAACACGATGGGGCGAAGGTTCCAGCACCTGCATCAGCCGTGCAAAGCCATAAGATTTCTTCACCTTCATAACCTTTGCTTCCACCAGGTCTCCAATCACTGCATCCTTGATAAACCAGGTAAACCCGTCTGTTTTCCCGATCCCCTCCCCGGTATCGCTCATGTCCGTGATTCTCACCTGGAATAATTCATTTTTCCCCTGTTTCATCTCCCTGTTCCTCCCTGCTCCCGCCGCCATATGCCGGCTCCCTCCAACAAAGATTATCCCCTGCCCCGAAACATCCCGGCTCCTGGGAAATTCTGTCATTTTCTTCCAAAAAATGTTAGAGTTTCTTCTTTTTATTTCGATTTCTTTTAGAAAACGCACAAACTTTAGACACAATTTTCAAGTATTATATAACCATGATGCAAGACAGAAAACAACAGCTTAACAACTGCATCATAATAATGAACATAAAGTTCGTTATTCTTTACATTACATATAGAGCCCGGTGGCAACAAAGCGCGCAACCGTTGCCGGGTTCGCCTAACAAATAGTCGTTCCCTTCAGGAACGCTTTACATAGATATACATACACCATACTTTATATGGGTACCTCCTAAAAAAGAGCTGCCGCAAAACTGCGGCAGTTCTTTCTCTCTGAAGCAGCCTCCCGGTTCTGTCAGCCACTCTCTTATTCCTCTGTTGTCTTGCGGATATTGGTCTCCAGCAGCCGGTTATAGCCTAACCAGCCTGTATTGCTGCCCGCCCCCTGCAGTGCCTCTATCATGGTTTCCATCTTGGCATCTGCATTATCGGCAAAATTCAGGGCCAAAGCTTCCAAAATTGCCGGTTTTTTCGGCGATCCATATTCCAGTTCCCCATGGTGCGCCAGAATACAATGCTTGAGTTCTGCAGCTAAACGTCCAGGAAAACCCGGTATCTTGCGGATCCTGTCACTGACCATCTCTGTGCCGATCACAATATGGCCCAAAAGCTGGCCGTCATCTGTGTAATCATTCTCCGGAAATGCAGACAATTCCTGCATCTTCCCGATATCATGGAAAATAGCCGCCGTCAGAAGTAAATCCCGGTTCAGTACAGGATAGGCCTCCGCAAAATACCCGCACATCTTTGCCACACTCAGCGTATGCTCCAGGAGCCCTCCCACAAAGCCATGGTGCACGCTTTTTGCCGCGCTGTGGAACCGGAAGGCCTTGGCAAAGGCCGGATCCTCCACAAAATAGCTTTCCACCAGCTTTTTCAGATAAGGATTCTTAATTGTAGCGATGACCGCCAGCAGACTTTTGTACATCTCCTCGATGTTCTTCGAGGATACCGGCAGATAATTTTCCGGCACATATTCCCCCTCGTCGGCCTTACGGATCCGTTCCACATTCAGCTGGTTGGCTCCCATAAAGACACTCACATCCCCGTCAACCCGCACGTAATCCATCGCCTCGAACGCCCGCACTCCCGGCGAGTTCAGATTCCAGATCTTTGCATCCACCATTCCTGTTTTGTCCTGGAGCATCAGGCGCCCGTATTCCTTCCCTGTTTTTGTGAGTGCAATCTGCTTACTCTTACACAGGTATACCTCCGAAACCCTCATTCCTTCCTTCAAGCCGTCAATATATTTCATGCTAATTTCCCTTTTCCTGTTCTGTTTTGGTGGCAACAGCCGGGATGCCCAAACCGCTGCCTATCATTATCTTGCCCCCACTGTCACCTGGAACTCCAGCTTTGCATACTGGTCTCTTCCGTTCCGCTGGACAACCACATTGACCAGCCTGCCGCACTCCAGATTATCTACCGTATTCTGGAAATCCTTCATCGTTGTGATCTCCCTGCCGTCAATATGAGTAATGATATCCCCATTTTGGATCCCGGCATCATAAGCCGGGCGTTCTGTCACGGAATTGAGCACATAGATGCCATTGGGAAGACCCTGGGCAGCCATGGCCTCGGATACCTCCTGTCCCTCAATCCCAAAGCAAGGCGCTGCCAGGCCGTTTGTCAGCTTCTCTAAAATCCCTTTGTAATCGGAAATCCCCATTGCCTTTGCCATGTTGTTATTTTCCTCATCCGGCTCAGGGGGCATCACCCAGCCAATCAATTCCCCGGAGGTATTCACCAGGAACGTCCCCCTCCCGGCATCCGCACTGATCCGGGCGTAAACCATCCGCGTAACCTGGTCCACTATCTGTACATTCTTTCCGATATATGAAACAAATCCGTAATCTATGGAACGGGCCATGCCCGACGGGCTTCCCACTGCCACAATCAGGTCGCCTTCCCGAACCAGGTAGGAATTCCCCAAGACCAGAGGTTTTGCCTCCCTCCTCCTGCTCTCTTCCATCCCACTGACATCCACGCTGACAACCGCCATGCCGGATATCGTGTCCTGCTGTTTGATCCGGCCATCCATCTCCACACCGTCTGCAAACATGACTTTAATGGAATCTGCTCGTTCCACTGCTGCCTCCGGCGTCAAAATCAAAAGTTCCTGTTCCGTAGAAGCAATCACCACCCCCGCATACAAGCCCGTCGTCTCTACCGGATTGTCAAACCAGTCCACCTCCTGCTGAACGGAATGCAGGGTTACTACCCCTTTTGACACAGCCTGTACCTGGGCCCGCAGGCTGGAGAACAGTTCATTCAGATCCCCTACGGTATAACGGTAATTCTCCATGGCATTCCGGACCACCTTCTCCACAGGCTCTTCCGGAACCGGCGGGGACTCTGTCTCTGCCTGCGGCGCCGTCTCCGGCACCGATTCCCTCTCTGCCGCCCCCTCCAGGGGCTCATCCTTCGGAATGGATATCTTTGGCCTTTCTGTCTCCGGCACCTTAATATGTTTTGCCACCAGCGGCTGTGAAACCGCAAAACTCACTCCCGCCACACCGCCGAACAGAGCCGCAGCCAATAGCAAAAACAGTCCCCGCCGAAACAATTCTCCTCTTGTCAGCGGCCGTCTTACGATCTTCTCCGTGATAAACCGTCTTTTTCCCGGCTCCTTTTTTGGATCTTGTACTCCAGGCATCCCGACTTCCTCCTTATGTACCACTCCTGCCCAGCAGAAACCACATCCGCGACAAAAATATCCCCATATTCCCCCCAAAAGACTTACCCTTATTATAAGGTTCTTCCGGCAAATGTGCAAGAAAAACTTCGCCCTGCCGGAAAGCCAGGGGTTTCACACAGTGCCAAAATGTGATATACTTGACAATATGCAGGCTTAAATCCCACTTCGGCTGCAGAAATAATGATTGCAACTGACGATACATCAATGATCCGTGAGGGAAATCCATGAACCAAAAATCATTAAAAATTTTAGAATATCATAAAATCATCAGCCAACTGACCGAATATGCCACTTCACCCCCCGGCAAAGCCCTCTGCAGCGCATTGCAGCCCTCCTCTGACTACGGGGAGATCCTGCAGGCCCAGTCAGAGACGAGCGACGCCGTCAGCCGGATCCGTATGAAGGGAAACCTATCCTTTTCCGGTGTCCGTGACATCCGTGACTCACTCAAACGGCTGGATGTGGGCAGTGCGTTAAGCATTACTGAACTGCTCCATGCCAGTTCCCTGCTTACGGTTGCGGCTCGTGCCAAATCATATGGACGCCATGAAGAATCCGAAGAGACGGAGGAGGATTCCCTTGAAGAGATGTTCCGCAGCCTGGAACCGCTGACCCCGGTAAACAACGAGATCAAGCGATGCATCCTTTCGGAGGAAGAGATTAGCGATGATGCCAGCCCCGGGCTCCACAAGGTCCGCCGGTCCATGAAAAGCATCAATGACCGGATCCATACCCAGTTGAACAGCATTTTAAATTCCAGCCGCAGCTATCTCCAGGATGCAGTGGTTACCATGCGGGACGGGCGCTATTGCCTTCCGGTTCGTTCAGAATACAAAAACCAGGTCTCCGGGATGGTCCACGACCAATCTGCCACCGGCTCCACCCTGTTTGTAGAGCCCATGGCCATCATACAGCTGAACAATGAACTCCGCACTTTGGAGATCCAGGAAAACAAAGAGATCGAGGCGGTCTTAGCTGACTTAAGCAACCAGCTGGCTCCCTATGCCGAAAGCCTGGCATTGAATCTGGAGATTCTGGCACGTCTGGATTTTATCTTTGCCAAAGCGGCTTTGTCCCGCCATTATAAATGCAGCGAACCAAAGTTCAACCAGGACGGCCAGATCCATATCAAGGACGGGCGCCATCCTCTGCTGGATCCGCAGAAGGTGGTGCCGATCACGGTGTGGCTGGGAGAAAACTTTGATCTGCTGATCGTCACAGGCCCCAACACCGGAGGCAAGACCGTCTCCTTAAAAACGGTGGGGCTCTTCACCTTGATGGGGCAATCCGGACTCCATATCCCGGCATTCGAAGGTTCCCGGCTGGCTGTTTTTGACGAGGTTTTTGCTGACATCGGGGATGAGCAGAGCATTGAGCAGAGTTTAAGTACATTTTCTGCCCATATGACGAATATCGTGGATATCCTTTCCAAGGCTGACAGCCGTTCCTTATGCCTTTTCGACGAACTAGGCGCCGGCACGGACCCGACGGAGGGCGCCGCTCTGGCCATGGCCATCCTGAACTTTTTGCACAACATGAAATGTCGGACCATGGCCACCACCCACTACAGCGAGTTGAAGATTTATGCCCTCAGCAATGCCGGTGTGGAGAATGCCTGCTGCGAATTCAATGTGCAGACCCTCCGCCCCACCTACCGTCTCCTGATCGGCATCCCGGGCAAGAGCAATGCCTTCGCAATTTCCCAAAAGCTGGGCCTGCCGGATTATATCATCCAAGATGCCAAAAGCCGGATCGAATCCAATGATGAAGCCTTTGAGGATATCATCAGCCGCCTGGAGGAAAGCCGGGTCACGATAGAGAAGGAGCAGGAGGAGATCCGCGCTTACAAGGATGAGGTTGAACGGCTGAAGGCCCGGTTAGAACAAAAAGAGGAACGCTTTGACGAACAGAAGGAAAAGCTGATCCGTTCGGCCAGCGAGGAGGCTCACCGGATCCTGCGGGATGCCAAGGAGACTGCCGACCGGACCATCAAAAACATCAACAAGCTGGCCGCGTCCTCCGGTGTGGATACCCGCGCCCTGGAAGCCGAACGTTCCAGGCTCCGGGAAAATTTAAAGAAAGTAGAGAGCGGCCTTTCCCTCAGACAGGATACCCGCCCCCGCCAGGCAATCAATCCCAAAACACTGCGGCTTGGGGACAGCGTGAAGGTCCTTTCCTTAAACCTTAAAGGCACCGTCAGTTCCCTGCCGGATGCCAAGGGCAATTTATTTGTCCAGATGGGCATTCTCCGTTCTCAGGTAAACATCAGCGACCTTGAACTGATCCAGGAGGCTTCTGCCAGCGGCTCTGCTTTTGGCGCACACCGTAAGGGTTCCGGCAGCAGCAACATCAAAATGTCCAAATCCGTTTCCGTCTCCCCGGAGATCAACCTTCTTGGCATGACTGTGGACGAAGCCATCCCGCAATTGGATAAATACCTTGATGATGCCTATATTGCCCATCTGCAGCAGGTGCGGATTGTGCACGGCAAAGGCACCGGCGCACTGCGCAGCGGCATCCACAAACATTTAAAGCGGGTAAAAACCATAAAAGAATTCCACCTGGGAGAATTCGGTGAGGGAGACGCCGGGGTAACCATTGTTATATTTAAATGATTTTTTATAATTCGTTGTTTCATGTTCATTTTCTGGCTGACATCATAACGTGCTCATAATAACAAAGAAGAGGAGGGCAACAATACCCATGGCTGAAAAGCAACGGATTTTAATTGTAGATGATGATGAGAATATCGCAGAACTGATTTCCCTCTATCTCATCAAGGAATGTTACGAGACAGCGATTGTCCATGACGGGGAAGCGGCGCTCCGGATATTCCCGGACTTTAAGCCGCACCTGATTTTGCTGGATCTGATGCTGCCTGGCATTGACGGCTACCAGGTCTGCCGGGAACTGCGTGCCACTTCCCAGGTACCAATTATCATGCTAAGCGCCAAAGGCGAGATTTTCGACAAAGTCCTGGGGCTGGAACTGGGGGCTGACGACTATATGATCAAGCCCTTTGACTCCAAAGAACTTGTGGCCCGGGTCAAGGCCGTACTGAGACGCTACCACGCGGCACCGGCGGCGGCCGCCTCCCCTGCCGCGCAGCAGGGAGATTATGTGGAGTACCCGGATCTGGTAGTAAACCTGACCAACTACTCTGTCACCTACCGCGGCCATTCCGTTGAAATGCCGCCAAAGGAACTGGAACTCTTATATTTCCTGGCCTCTTCCCCCAATCAGGTGTTCACCAGAGAACAGCTGTTGGACCATATCTGGGGCTATGAATACATCGGCGATACCCGAACCGTGGATGTCCATATCAAGCGGCTGCGTGCCAAGATTAAAGACCACGCCAGCTGGGCGTTATCCACTGTATGGGGCATCGGATATAAATTTGAAGTAAAACGTTAGCTAATATTCTAAAACAGAAAAACCGGATACCATATAGCCTCCCGGCGGCTTTTATGGTATCCGGTTTTGTTTTTGTCCCCCTATCCGTTGGATGCCCGTTGCAGAGAAAAGATAAACTCGGTTCCCACACCCTCCGTGCTTACCACATCGATATTCTCCCCATGGGCCTGAATGATCTCCTTCACAATGGACAGGCCCAGCCCCGTACCTTTCTTGTCCTTGCCCCGGGAAAGATCTGTTTTATAAAAACGTTCCCAGATTTTTTTCACGCTGTCTTTCGGGATCCCGATCCCTGTGTCCTTCACCGAAACAAATATTTTCTCATATCGCTCCGATGCCTGGATATAGATTGTGGAGTCATGGTGGCTGAATTTGATCGCATTGTCAATCAGGTTGTAAAGCACCTGCTGGATCTTCCCCAGGTCTGCATATACCATCTGGATACTGTCCGAGAAGGTAAGGTCAAATATAATATTTTTTGCATCACAGGTTCCCTCAAAGGATGCCACCGTGTCCTTAATCACCCGGTTAATATCAAAATTACTTCGGGACAGATATCCTTTGCTGTCTAACGTGTTCAGGGTCAGCATCCCCTGGGTCAGCTTATTCAGCCGTTCCGTCTCGGCTATCACTCTTGTTAAATATTTCTCATACATCTCCGGCGGGATTGTCCCGTCAATGATGGCCTCCAGATAACCCTTGATAGAAGTCAGAGGGGACCGGAAATCATGGGAGACATTGGCGATGAAAGTTCTTTGGTACTCCTCCGCCTTATTTAATTCATCTGACATATAATTCAAGGTTGCCGCCAGATACCCCATCTCATCGTGGGTTTTCAGGTCAATCTGGTAGCTGAGGTTACCAAGGGCATACTCGTTGGCCCCTTCTGTGATTTTCTTCAGGGGGAAATACACGGTCTTCGTAAACACCAGCAGAATGATCAGGGACAGGACAAAAACAGCCACTGCCGTAATATACACGATGTCCAGGGCACTGTTTGCCTCCTCTTGGATCCGGTAAACCGGCAGATGCACAAGCACGTACCCATACGTATTGTAGTTCCCTGTGATGGGGGCTGAAACGCTTACCACATCATAGGGAAACTGCCCGTAATAACTCCCGATACGGTAAAAACGGTTTCCCGTATCCGTTGGATCAAACTCCTTGATCACGGTACCGGAACGGGAGGACTGGTCAGAATCCACCACAATAATCCCCTGCCGGTTCACCACCCAAATCTCACTTTTCAAAAAGGAAGCCATCATCTGGAGTTGCGGGTATACGGTATTCAGTTCCTGACGCTTCCCCTGATAAACGCTGCTGTAGGAGGATGCTATCAGGTTCGCCTCATCATACATCTCCTCTGTCTTCTCCTCCAGCAGGTGGTAATACATCAGGCGCGAGGAACCGACTGCTATCACCGCAAAGCCCAGCAGTCCAAAAATCAGATATCCCAATATAAACTTATAATAAAGAGAATGCTTCATAAAACTCCTTTACCAGAAGCCGGATTCAATTCCGCTTCAGTGGCGCTTCCAGTTTCACGTCAAAATCACCTGCTGCCCCGGCAGCGATCTCATACTTGTCAAACCCTACATGGACATGCCCGTCTAACACATAAAAGTCAAATTGATCCGTATCATAGTTCCTGAGGCCGTCGGACCATATCATGCCCATATCATCCCCCAGCTGTGCCCGCAATGCCTCCTGGACCATTTCATGTATCTCCTCCTTTGTGCCCTCAATCAGATCCGTGATCTTAAGCTGTTCCCCGGTTTCGGGATCAAAGACATAATTGCTTTCCCCATAACTTGTGGTTCCGCCCATAAACCAAAAATATGGCATCTGTACACTGACCATCTCGGGTGTCTCAGCCGTAATGAGGGCCCCCACAGTCATATTATAGGTAATCCCCCTATCGGGGATCCCGGGATCCGTAGCCTGTTCCCAGACAGCCGGTATATCCCCGTCCGAACTGAAAAAAGCTTTTTCCAGTTCCTGGAAATGCCGGTTTATCCTCCGATACCCTGGGGTACTCTCCTCAAAAACAGGAATCTCATGATAAACCTCCACCGGATACCCCTGGGGATCCAAGGTAACACGCCGGATCCTGGTTGCCGGATCATAGGTTTCCGTCACAGGAAAAGCATAAGATGAGATTCCCTCCTGGGAATCGCTTTCCGGGGCAGAAGAGGTCTCCTCCTGCCAGACATCCTCTTGGGAATCCCTGCTCCCATCTTCCCCACCGTCTGACCAGGTATCCAGCATGGCCAGCACTCCTTCTGCCGGACCAAGCCCCCACACCCGGCTGGAAATATCCGATCCATAATCATACCCGGCCAGGGAATCATTCCTGTCCCACTGTCCGCGCCAGCTGTTAAACTCCGCCTCACCTACGTCCTGCCCGTCCACCTGGAAATGCCTGTTAACTACATTATTCACCCAGCCCTCCTCTAAATAGCCGATTGTAGTGGGGGTGCCGGAAATACTTCCGTTCCCTAATGCATATGCATTCGCAAGATATCCCGGTTCTGATACCCGGTATCCGCCTTCCAGCAAATGTCCCGGATAAAGCTTCATGGTTCCCCACCCGCGGGGCGCCCCTGAAAACTTCACCGCAGCCCCGTCTATGTATTGCCAGAGCCCCCACCGGGAGCAATAGGCAAATTCCGCCCCGTCATCACGGACTTCATTCCCCTCCCAGTTATATACGGCTCCGCCGCCGCACAGCAATGCCGGATTCCCTCCTCCCATATCAACCAAAGCCGCATAATGCTTCAAAAACCGGATCTCCCCCGTAACATTGGGCGCCCGCTGGATCAGATCCTCATAAGAGTTCTGCAGTTCTTCCATCTCCTGGCGGATCACCCCGGCAAATGCCTCTGCCTGTTCCGGCGCCATCCGGCACTGGCTCCGGTCGCCGTAATAGACAACATTTTCCGGCACAGTCCGGATCACCGCCTCCTCTTCTGGCTCCCCCCACACATCCAGCCCCGAATCTTCCAGGATCCGCTCATACAGTTCCTCATCTTCCTCCAATTCCTCCATCACAAAATCAGGAATCTGGTCAACGGTAATCTCCTCCACGGCAATATCTGCCTCCCCTTTGGAGACAGTCATCTCCGCCATCTCGCCTGCCAGCACGGATGTGGTGACCCCTTCCCTGGATCCGTCCCCCGGGATTGAACACTTAACCTTCCCTTCCAGGATATAAACCCTCATCTGCGAGTCATCCTCCACCTCAACCCAGCCGCAAGTCCCCCGGATCCCCACCACCATTGATGAAGAACGGATATCCAATGTCTCATCGTCATCCAGGGGCTCTGTTATATTAAAAAACAAATTGCCGGAATTTACAATGATCTCCAGCTTATCCTTCTTTTTTTTAATCTCCACCTCACTCCTGGAGTCCACCTTCGTCAGCTTCACACGGTCCAGATCAATCCAGGCATAGCTTTTCTTCTCCGTACCTACAAGATACCCGCTATACAGGTTCATCTCCTCCTCAGGCACGATACTTTTTCCCTTATTATCCTCAACCTCAACATCCCCCTCTGTTTTCCTCAGCTTCATACTGGCCGCCTCAGCCCCTCCGCCACAGGAAACCGCTGAACCGGATAATGCCGCAATCATCACCCACGCCGCCATACGGCGAAGCAACCTCCTCTGTCTCATCATTTCATTTTCTCCCTATCCTTCCCATACTTCATGGCCAATCCCCACGTTCCTCTATTCTACTACACTTCCCCTCTTTTTACCATGACAAATTTCCCCGATCCCATTTCCTCTCCCTGCCCCCATACCACAACCAGCCAAGGGAACCGATAAGGGCGGGCAAGCCCCTCCGGCTTGCCCGCCCTTATCGGTTCCCTTGGCGTACCTCTCATTCCGCAAACGCAATCAACCGGCTGCCGTCGGTTGCCACATCAACCACAATTGCCTGCCCCTGACGGATATCCCCCTGAAGGATGATCCTGGCTGCCAGCGTCTCCACATGCTTCTGCAGGTACCTGCGCAGCGGCCGGGCGCCGTAAGCCGGGTCATAGCCGTTTTCTGTAATATAGTCCTTCGCCTGCCCGGTCAGTTCCACCCGAAGTTCTTTATCCTCCAGCCTGCGGTTCACATCTGCCACCATCAAATCCACAATATGGCTGATATTGTCCTTCGTCAAAGGCTTAAACAGAATCGTCTCATCCAGACGGTTCAAAAACTCTGGCCGGAAATGGTTCCGCAGATCCGCCAGCACCATCTGCCCGGCCTCCTGCCGGATCGACCCATCCTCCCCGATTCCCTCAAGCAGATACTGGGAACCGATGTTAGATGTCATAATCAGGATCGTATTTTTAAAGTCCACCGTTTTCCCGGCAGAATCGGTGATCCGCCCGTCATCCAGCACTTGCAGAAGCACATTGAATACATCCGGATGCGCCTTTTCCACCTCATCAAACAGTACCACGGAATAGGGCTTACGCCTTACCGCTTCTGTCAGCTGTCCCCCCTCGTCATATCCCACATATCCTGGGGGCGCCCCGATCAGGCGCGCTACAGAGTGCTTTTCCATATACTCACTCATATCAATCCGCACCATGTTATTCTCGTCGTCAAACAATGCCTCTGCCAGGGCTTTTGCCAACTCCGTCTTGCCGACGCCCGTAGGCCCCAAAAACAGGAAGGAGCCTATCGGCTTGCTGGGATCCTTGATTCCGGCTTTTGACCGGAGAATTGCCTCCGTCACCTTTTCCACACCCTCATCCTGGCCAACCACACGTTTATGCAGCACCTCATCCAGATGAAGGATCTTGCTTCTCTCACTTTCGTTGAGTTTGCTTACCGGGATACCCGTCCAGCGGGAAATAATCCGGGCAATCTCATCGTCACTGACGCTCTCCCGCACCAAACTCAGGTCCTGGCTTTTCACCTGTTCCTCAGCAGCCGCCAGTTCTTTCTTTAGCTGCGGCAGCCTGCCATACTGAAGTTCTGCCGCCTTGTTGAGGTCATACTGCTGCTGTGCCTGGGCGATATCCCGCCCCACCTGCTCAATCTCCTCCCTGAGGGCAGACAGCTTATCTACGGATGCCTTTTCATTCTCCCACTGCGCCTTGCGGCTGGCAAACTCATCATGCAGTTCTGCCAGATTTTTCTGCAGATCCTGCAGACGTTCCTGGCTTAAGTGGTCTGTCTCCTTTTTCAGCGCCGTCTCCTCAATCTCCAGCTGCATAATCCTCCGGGAAAGTTCATCCAGTTCTGACGGCATCGAATCCAGTTCTGTCTTTATCAGGGCACATGCCTCATCCACTAAATCAATCGCCTTGTCCGGAAGAAACCGGTCCGTAATATAACGGTCAGACAGGGTGGCTGCTGCCACCAGGGCTGAATCCGTAATTTTGACCCCATGGAATACCTCATACCTGTCTTTGATTCCCCTGAGGATAGAGATCGTGTCCTCCACAGTAGGCTGATCCACCACTACCGGCTGGAATCTCCTTTCCAGGGCAGCATCCTTCTCGATATATTTGCGGTATTCATCAAGGGTGGTGGCGCCGATACAATGCAGTTCGCCTCTGGCCAGCATCGGCTTTAACAAGTTCCCCGCATCCATGGATCCTTCCGTCTTGCCTGCACCCACAATTGTGTGGAGTTCATCAATAAAGAGGATGATCTGCCCGTCACTCTTTTTTACCTCCTCAAGAACCGCCTTCAGCCTCTCCTCGAATTCTCCCCGGTACTTGGCACCCGCTACCAATGCTCCCATATCAAGGGCAAACAGCTTGCGGTCCTTCAGAGCCTCCGGCACATCTCCCCGGACAATCCTTTGCGCCAGCCCTTCCACTACCGCCGTCTTGCCAACCCCCGGCTCCCCGATCAGCACGGGATTATTCTTGGTCTTCCTCGATAATATCTGAACCACATTCCGGATCTCCCCATCCCGGCCAATCACCGGATCCAGTTTCTGGTCCTTCGCCCGTTCCACCAGGTCATAGCCATATTTCTCCAGTGTGTCATACGTTGCCTCCGGGTTGTCACTGACCACCCTCTGGTTTCCCCGCACAGTGGACAATGCCTGCAAAAAGCTGTCCCGGCTGATGCCATACTGCCGAAAGAGTTCCTTCATCCTCCGGCCTGCATGCTTTATCATGGAAAGAAAAATATGTTCCACCGAGACATATTCATCCCCCATAGCCCTGGATTCATCCTCCGCATTGATCAGCACTTTATTCAGATCCCCGCTGATGTATACCTGGCCGCTTCCGCTAACCTTAGGCAGGCCTGCAAGCTGCTGCTCTGCCTCATTCAGGATCCCTTCCTTCCCGATTCCCATCTTGGTCAGCAGCTTTAATATCAGGCTGTCATCCAGGGTTAGCAGGCTATAAAATAAATGCTCCTGTTCAATCTGCTGGTTGCCATATTCATAAGCCAGCTTTTCGCAGTTCTGGACCGCCTCCATTGATTTTTGTGTAAACTTATTTATATTCATAAATGTACCTCCCTCCCGGCACTCCGGAATACTGTTGCCTTCTTTGTTCTATCCGAACTATAACACATGTTGTTAGCAATGTCAATAGGTGAGTGCTAATAACTTTTTTCCCAAAAGGATTGGCACACACAGCAAATCCCACAGAATATCATACACTATAATTTAACCCTTGAGAGGACTTTCCTATGAATGATGTTTTACTCCCACAGGCAGGCAGCAACTGCCGATTCTGCAATTTTAACCAGTGGATCCCGGCAGGCGTCCGTGTCCTGAATGCAGCTGTCAATTATAACCCTTTTTCCGTCAGCATTGGCAACACCAACATGGCAACCAGCCTCGACCAGGGCTCTATCACCCGCTATAGCCAGATAAACCAGGGATACCAGACGGTCACCCTTTCCGGCTCCAACGGATACATTTATCTGCAAAAGCCTGTTTACATCGGTGACGGCATGACAACCATCGCCATCATAAATGCTGCCTCCGGCCTGGACGTGATGGCAATCTCTGATGCCGCATGTGCCACCAATTCCTTCAGCGCCTGTATCCGGGTGGCAAACCTGGCCTATTATAGCGGCCCGATTAACGTCGGCCTTAGCAACCTGGTATTTTCTTCTGTTCCGTTTAGGGATGTGACCTCTTTCAGCCGCGTTACTGCCGGAAATTATACCGCCCGCATCAGCAGGCCCCAGAATCCTGGCAACACCCTGCTTTCCGTCCCTGTCAGCTTAAATGCCAACCGGATTTATACCCTTTACCTTATGAACTGGAATCCCTCCTCCGATGCGATCCAGACCTTCCTGGTGGAAGACCGCCGCGGCTAAGCCAACCACCCGTCCCTCCCGGTGCCACAATGCCCTCAGAAGGCAGGAAAATGCTTACTCCTGCCCTCTGAGGGTAAATTGTTCTTGTATATTTACCAGAATAATGTTACGATAGGCAGGATAAATTATTCTAAAGGAAATTTGGGAGGAACTACATATGGGACTGATCATACCCCAAAATTATGACCCCCATCTGACGGTCCGCGAGACCCAGGAGGCCATCAAATACATCCGTGACACTTTCCAGAAGGAGTTTGGCCGTGAGATGCACCTTGAGCGGATCTCTGCCCCCCTGTTCGTCGAACAGTCAAGCGGCCTCAATGATAACCTAAACGGCATCGAACGCCCGGTAGGTTTTGACATGCACGCCTTCCCCGGGGAAAATATCGAGGTCGTCCAATCCCTTGCCAAGTGGAAGCGCATGGCATTAAAAGAATATGGCTTCCAGCCAGGGGAAGGTCTATATACCAATATGAACGCAATCCGGCGTGACGAAGAACTGGATAACCTCCATTCCTGCTACGTTGACCAGTGGGACTGGGAAAAAGTTATCACCAAAGAACAGCGAAATACGGAAACCCTGAAAGAAACCGTGCGCACCATCTTCAAAATTATCAAACATATGCAGCACGAGGTATGGTACAAATATCCGGAAGCAGTCAAACATCTGCCAAAAGATATCGTGTTTGTCACTTCCGAGGAACTGGAGGAACGCTATCCGGATAAGACCCCTAAAGAACGGGAAAACCTGATCACCCGTGAACATGGCTGTGTGTTTTTAATGAAAATCGGGGAAAACCTGAAAAACGGCAAACCCCATGACGGCAGGGCGCCGGACTATGACGACTGGCAATTAAACGGAGATATCCTGTTTTGGTATGACCTGCTGGGCTGTGCCCTGGAGATCTCCAGCATGGGCATCCGGGTCGATGAAAAATCTCTTGACGAACAGCTGAACAAGGCCGGCTGCAACGACCGCCGGGAACTGCCCTACCACAAAATGCTGCTTGCCGGCCAACTTCCCTATACCATTGGCGGCGGTATTGGCCAGTCCCGCCTGTGCATGCTGCTTTTAAACCGTGCCCATATCGGGGAGGTGCAGGCCAGCCTGTGGCCTGCAGACATGCGTCAGACATGCCGGGAAAACCACATTATCCTTCTGTAAACAGGGAAAGCAAAAGCACCGGCAGGGGAGGCTCTGTCTTGGCAGTTTCCTCCTTGCCCGTGCTTTTTGTCGTCTCAGCCTGCAGTTCACCGCTTTTCGATCTCCATCAGCTGTGTTACCCGCCGTTCATGGCGTCCGCCCTCATAGGCATTTTCCAGCCATTCATCCACAATCATTTTCGCCATCTCGGTGCCTACCACCCGGGCGCCGAATGTCAGGACATTCGTATTATTGTGCATCCGTGACAAGCGGGCGCTGTAGGGTTCGCTGCAGGTACAGACCCGGATCCCCTTCACCTTGCCGGCCGCAATTCCGATACCGATGCCGGTCCCGCAGATCGCAATGCCATAATCTGCCTCGCCGGAGGCCACGGCACGCCCCACCTTCTCCCCATACAATGGATAATCACAGCTTTCATGGGAATCCGTCCCCAAGTCCGCCACCTCATACCCCTTAGACTCCAGATACTCCAGGATCACCTTCTTCATATCCACTGCAGAATGGTCATTTCCTATTGCTATTTTCACATTAGCCTCCTTTTCCCGTGAAACCAGAATCCCTACAGTTTTGCACAGCGCCCCATCAGCAAAAGGTCCGCCACGGTAAGCGCAGCCATTGCTTCCACCACTACTACCGCCCGCGGCACCACTACCGGGTCATGCCGTCCCTTAACCTCTATCTCCACATCCTCCCCTGCACGGTTGACTGTCTGCTGCTGCCGTGCAATGGATGGGGTCGGCTTAAATGCTGCCCGCAGAATGATATCATCCCCGTCACTGATGCCACCCAGGATCCCTCCTGAATGGTTGGTTTTCTTACGGACTGTACCGTCCGCCCCCCGGTAAAATGCATCATTATTTTCAGAGCCCCTGCTCCTGGCAGCCGCAAAACCATCCCCTATCTCAACCCCTTTTACTGCCCCGACGGACATGACTGCCTTTGCCAGGCAGGCATCCAGCTTATCAAAAACCGGCTCCCCCACACCGGCGGGAAGCCCTCTGATCCTGCATTCCACTATGCCCCCGCAAGAATCCTGCTCCCGGATCAATTCCTCCACATATGCTTCTGCCTCCGCTGCTGCCACGGCATCCGGCATATATAGCCGGTTGTTCTCCCGTTCTGCCAAATCAAACCGCCCGGGGTCTGCCTCAATCCTCCCGATGCTCTTCGTATAGGCGTCCACACGGATTCCATAATGAGCCAGCAAACGGCACGCCACTGCACCTGCTGCCACCCTGCCGGCCGTCTCCCTCCCCGAAGAACGGCCGCCGCCCCGGTAATCCCGGAACCCATATTTGGCATCAAAACAATAGTCTGCATGCCCTGGCCGGTATACGTCCATAATCGCCCGGTAATCCCTGGATCTCTGGTCAAGGTTCCTCACAGCCAGGGCAATCGGTGTCCCTGTTGTTTTCCCTTCAAAGACCCCTGACAGGATCTCAACCTGATCCCCCTCCTGCCGCCCTGTGGTTAAGCGGCTCTGCCCCGGTTTCCTCCGGTTCAGGTACTGCTGAATATCCTCCTCTTGCAAAGAAAGCCCCGCCGGGCAGCCATCGATTGTCACGCCGATACCTTTCCCGTGGGACTCCCCCCATGTCATGACCCGAAATATGGTTCCCAAAACCGATCCCGCCATAATCCCTCCTGCCTGTCTTATTCATTCAATGCCCTACGTCCAAAGCATCCCGCCGGTATGCCTTGTCAGATAATAATCTATAATCCGGCAAAACGCAGCCCTGTGCGCCCTGCCGGATCCCTTATTCATCCCTTCTGCCCGAAAACGTCCTCTCCCAAGTTCCTGCTGAGTCAATCCTTACGGGGCCACCCGTACAATCGCACAGCAGTTTGGCTGGTTGCATTTCAGTTCCTTTGCACACATTACCATCAAGCCCTTCTCATAATCCACGGCAAAGAAGGTGATATTCCCGCTCTCATGGTTCATCACTGCAATATGCTTATTGTCCGGGAATACCGCGATGTCCTTTGGATACTCGCCGCTGGGAGGAAGGCTGCAAATCAGTTCCAGCATCCCCGTCTCTGCATTCCTCTTAAAGATGGACACCGTCTCATCCCCTGCATTGCCGCAGTACATGTACTGCTGATCCTCCGAAAAACGCATACAGCACGCCGAGGCAATCTGCTTATGCTTCGGCCCCATTGTGGATATCGTCTGAATCTTCTCAATTGCCGGTACACGGTCCTTGCCCTCATAGGTAAACACGTCGATAACATTTTTCTGCTCATACATCAGGTAGATAAATTTGCCGTCGGCGCTGAACCGGAAATGCCGGGGAGCTGACTCCAGTTCGCAGCGGATCGCATCCACCTGCACCAGGCGCTCCTCTTTCTCATTGAAACGGTATATCTGCACCTGGTCCATGCCGGAATCTGCTGTCATCACATACTTATGGTCCGGCGTCCTGCGGGTACAGGTAATATGGGGGCGGAAATTCCTCTCAGCCACACTTCCCAGGCCTTTATGGAACACACCATCTACGATCTCTCCCACGCCGCCATCCCTGCGCAGGCGCAGAACCGTAGTCTTGCCATCATGGTAGCCGGAAACAAATATATACTTATCCCCTGTATCCGTGGACAGGTGGCATCCTCTCATGCCATTGATCTTCGCACTGTTTAAACGGGAAAGGCTTCCATTCTGGAGAATCCGGAATGCCACCACGCCTTCATCCGCAATGGAGTATAAAGTGTCCCCATTCTTGGAGGCAATCACATAGGAAGAGTTGTCCACCTCCACCTCGCAGCGTTTCTCAAACTTCCCATGTTCCACATCTACATCGTAAACCGTAATTCCCTTTGCCTTACCTGTGTAGGAATAAGACCCTACATATGCCATATACTTTGCCATAACTTACTCCTCCTCATGCCGTTACTCCCGCCCGCACCTCGGAAAACCACGTCCGCCGGTCTCCCTAAGGCAGATTTCCCCGGGCTAAACTGGACTATCCCCATCATACCACATATTTCTGAAAAAATCCATTCACAATGTATTGACATGCAAATATTTTTCTGTATAATGGTAATTGCTGTCTGTTTATTATTACTAAACTTTTTACTTATTTTCACAGTCAGTTAGTATTTGTAAACTTTATGGTTAGTGTTCCCTCCGGCAAAAAGCGCCGCTGCCGAGAAGTATTGCGGGTGTTTTGGCTTGCCGGGGAGGGCACCGGATAAGACGGGAGGCAACACATGGATATCGGTTTAAAACTCAAGGAACTCCGGGTGCAGAAGGGACTCACCCAGGAAGAACTGGCCGACCGCTCCGAGCTGTCCAAGGGATTTATCTCCCAGCTGGAACGGAACCTGACTTCTCCCTCGATCGCGACCCTGACAGATATTCTTCAGTGCCTGGGCACGACCTTGGGCGAGTTTTTTTATGAAAGCCCCGAAGAGCAGATTGTATTCGGCAAAGCGGACTATTTTGAAAAATATGACCCGGAACTGAAAAACGAAATCAAGTGGATCATTCCCAATGCCCAGAAAAATGTGATGGAACCCATCCTTCTGACCTTAGAGGCCGGGGGAGAGACCTATCCGGACAACCCCCATGAAGGGGAAGAATTTGGCTATGTGCTCCACGGCTCTGTCACCATCCACATTGGGAAACAGGTATTCCGGGCAAAAAAAGGGGAATCCTTTTATTTTGCCCCGGACAAAAAACATTATCTATCCAGCAAAGCGGGCGCCGTCCTTTTGTGGGTCAGCTCACCGCCAAGCTTTTAAGCCGGAATTTGATTTTCTTCCGGATTGTGAATACGCAGGAGGAACCATACTATGAGCCAGCCTTTGATTGATTTGAAGCATATTACCAAAAGCTTTGACGGCACTGTCGTGCTGGATGATCTGAACCTTTCCGTGGCAGAGAATACCTTCGTGACCCTGCTGGGCCCAAGCGGCTGCGGCAAAACCACTACCCTCCGGATCATCGGAGGCTTTGAGACAGCGGACCAGGGCCAGGTGGTTTTTGACGGTGAGGACATCAGCAAGCTGCCCCCCAACAAACGCCAGCTGAACACCGTATTCCAGAAATATGCCCTGTTTTCCCACATGAACATTGCGGAAAATATTGCCTTCGGGCTGAAAATCAAAGGCAAATCCAAGTCCTATATCCAGGACAAGATCAAGTATGCCCTAAAACTGGTGAATTTAGACGGCTACGAAAACCGCTCGGTAAGTTCCCTAAGCGGCGGCCAGCAGCAGCGGATTGCCATTGCCCGCGCCATAGTCAACGAACCCCGGGTACTGCTCCTGGATGAGCCGTTAGGCGCCCTTGACTTAAAGCTGCGGCAGGACATGCAGTATGAACTGATCCGCCTGAAAAACGAACTCGGCATTACCTTCATCTATGTGACCCACGACCAGGAGGAGGCCCTGACCATGTCTGACACGATTGTGGTCATGAACCAGGGCTATATCCAGCAGATGGGTACCCCCGAACAGATTTACAATGAGCCGGAAAATGCCTTTGTGGCAGACTTCATCGGGGAGAGCAACATCGTCCCCGGCATCATGATCCGGGATGAACTGGTGGAGATCTTCGGCGCCCGGTTTGCCTGCGTGGACAAGGGCTTCGGCAATAACCGCCCGGTGGATGTGGTAATCCGGCCTGAGGATATCGACCTGGTAGACCCATCGGCCGGCACCCTTACCGGCGTATGCACCCACCTGATTTTCAAGGGTGTCCACTATGAGATGGAAGTGACAACCCCTGACGGCTTTGAATGGCTGGTCCACAGCACGGATCTCTGCCCTGTCGGCAAGGAGGTGGGCATCCATGTGGATCCCTTCGATATCCAGATCATGAACAAACCTGCTTCAGAGGACGAGGAGGCCGTAGGTGTCAATGAGTAAGAAATTATTAGCTGCACCTTATCTGATATGGATGGCGGGATTTATCATCATTCCCCTGGCCTTGATCGTTTATTACGGACTGACAACCCGGGATGGCATCTTCACAGCAGCCAATGTGGTGTCCATCGCAACACCGGAACATGCCAAAGCCCTGTGGCTGTCCCTGTGGCTGTCCTTCCTCAGCACGCTGATCTGCCTGGTTCTTGCCTACCCCCTGGCAATGATCCTCCGCAACCGCGGGGTTGGGCGGGGAAGCTTTATTGTCTTTATCTTCATCCTGCCGATGTGGATGAATTTTCTGCTGCGGACGATGGCCTGGCAGACTCTTTTGGAAAAGAACGGGGTTATTAACGGCATTCTTTCGCTGCTCCACCTGCCGAACCAGAATTTGATCAATACGGCTGGCGCCATTATCCTGGGCATGGTATACAATTTCCTGCCGTTTATGGTACTGCCGATTTACAATGTGCTCTGCAAGATCGACGATGACACCATCAATGCTGCCCGGGACCTGGGGGCGAATTCCCTGCAGACCCTGCTGCGCATCTGGTTCCCATTAAGCGTCCCCGGAGTTATCAGCGGCATTACCATGGTATTCGTCCCTGCGCTTACCACCTTTGTCATCTCCAACCTGCTGGGCGGCAGCAAGATCCTGCTGATCGGCAATGTCATTGAACAGGAATTCACCAGGGGAAGCAACTGGCACCTGGGCTCAGGGCTTTCACTGGTGCTGATGGTATTTATCCTCATCAGCATGGCTGTAATTGCAAAATACGATAAAAACGGAGAAGGGAGTGCATTCTGATGAACCGGCTGCGACGTTTCCTGCGGCGGACCTGGCAGGACTTTTATCTCGTTTTCATCATGGTTTTCTTGTATGCCCCGATTGCCACCATGATGGTTTTATCTTTCAACTCCTCCAAGTCCAGAACCCAATGGGGAGGCTTTACCCTGCGCTGGTACCATGATATGTTTGCCAGCCGTAATATCATGGCAGCGCTGCACAACACATTGTTAATCGCCCTTTTGTCGGCTCTCATCGCCACGGTCATCGGCGTGGCTGCCTGTATCGCCATCAACAGCATGAAGGCTGTGCCCCGGGCCATTGTCATGGGCATCACTAATATCCCCATGCTGAACGCCGACATTGTGACTGGGATTTCCCTTATGCTGGCATTTATCGCCTTTGGGATTTCCCTGGGTTTTCAGACGATCCTGATCGCCCATATCACCTTTAATATTCCCTATGTGATCCTGAGCGTAATGCCCAAACTAAAGCAGACCAGCCGCTCCACCTACGAAGCTGCCATGGATCTGGGGGCAGGCCCGGTTTATGCCTTCTTTAAGGTAGTGTTTCCGGATATCCTGCCTGGAGTGCTGTCCGGTTTCCTGCTGGCATTTACCATGTCGCTGGATGATTTTATTATCACCCATTTTACCAAGGGGGCAGGGATCAACACCTTGTCCACATTAATATATAGTGAAGTGCGCCGGGGGATCAGACCTTCCATGTACGCATTGTCTACGGTAATTTTTCTTACGGTGCTGACGCTTTTGATTTTTACAAATTTTGCACCGCGGAAGAATGCAGAGAAATAAGGCATCTGGAAAAATGCCAAAAAGGAGGAAACGGTTATGAAAAAAATTGTGATGATGTATGGCCTGGCAGCGGCTTTGTCCCTCTGCCTGGCAGGCTGCAAAGGCGGGGCTTCCGGCGGGCAGTCAAGCAACAGCAGCACCTCTGATGCCGGGGCGGGCAAAGAGGCTTCGGATGAACTATATGTCTATAACTGGGGCGAATACATTGATGAGGATGTAATCACCCAGTTTGAGGAGGAGACTGGCATCCGGGTGATCTATGACCTGTTTGAGACCAATGAGGAAATGTATCCGATCATTGAGGCCGGCGCCGTCACCTATGACGTGGTATGCCCTTCCGATTATATGATTCAGAAGATGGTGGAAAACGATCTGCTGGCGGAGGTTAATTTTGACAATGTCCCCAACATCAGCCAGATCGACCCGGCATACATGGAAATGTCCACTGCCTTTGACCCGGAAAATAAGTATTCCGTGCCGTACTGCTGGGGAACAGTGGGTATTTTATATAATACCAAGCGTTTGGAGGAACTGGACGTGGCTCCCCCTACCAAATGGGCAGATCTGTGGGATGAGAAGCTGAGTGGTGAAATCCTCATGCAGGACAGTGTGCGGGATGCCTTCATGGTGGCCCTGAAAAAGGACGGATTCTCCATGAACAGCACCGATACAGGGGAACTGGAACAGGCCAGGCAAGCTCTGGTTGATCAGAAGCCCTTGGTACAGGCATATGTCATTGACCAGGTACGGGATAAAATGATCGGCGGCGAGGCGGCTGTCGGCGTAATCTATTCCGGGGAAATGCTTTATATCCAGGAAGAGGTGGCAAACCTGGGACTGGATTACACACTGGAATATGTGCTGCCGGAGGAGGGGACAAACCTGTGGCTGGACTGCTGGGTAATTCCGAAAAATGCGAAGAACAAGGAAAATGCCGAGAAGTGGATGGACTTTTTGTGCCGCCCGGAGATCGCCAAGGCGAATTTTGAATATATCACCTATCCGACGCCAAACAAGGGGGCATTTGACCTGTTGGATGAGGAACTGCAGAACAATAAATCTGTATTCCCGGATATCGCTTCACTGGTGAATTGTGAGGTGTTCCGCTATCTTGGGGATGAGGTGGACAGTGTGTATAATGATTTGTGGAAAGAGGTTAAGTCAAATTAAAGGCGGTTCCCTTTGATCCAGATTTTTCCATCTTTAAAATTTTCCCTCCTGCATATACTACCTTCACAGGAGGTGGCATTATGAGAAATAAAGCTTTAGACAATACAGCATTGGCCCTCGCAATCATTGGGGCTGTCAACTGGGGACTGATCGGATTTTTTGATTTCAACCTGGTGGCCTCCCTGTTCGGGGGCATGAGCTGGCTTTCCCGGATTATTTACGGACTGGTAGGCCTGTGTGGGATTTACCTGATCAGCTTTTATATGCAAAATGGAGATGTCCGCACCCAGTCCTAAGAACTGGCGGACGTAAAGGCAGTGATCCTCTTCTCTTTGTGGGGATTGCTGCCCTTTTTATTGTTTTAGAGACGCAAAAAATATTTCCTCCTCTGTTTTTTTCGCCATAACTATGATAAAATGGGTTCACAAAATTCACGTCACGGAGGTTTTTTATGAAAATAACCTATATCCATCACAGCAGTTTCCTTGCCGAACTGGATCAATTATATCTTCTGTTTGACTATATCGGGGGACCGCTCCCCCCACTTTCCCCAGATAAGGATCTTCTGGTTCTGGTGAGCCACCGGCACCAGGATCATTTCTCTTCTGCCATTTGGGAACTGGCCGGGCAATATCCCCATGTGCGCTATATCCTCTCTGATGATATCTGGCAGAACCGGGTACCGGAGAAGCATTTCTGCCGGACCGAATACATTGACCCGGATACCACGCTGGCACTGGCCGAAGGCGGCGGTACCCGCGTCACCGCATTTCATTCCACAGATGAGGGCGTTGCCTTCCTGGTGGAAAACAACGGGCTTTCCCTCTATCATGCCGGTGACCTGAACAACTGGAAATGGAACGGCGAGTCTAAAGCCTGGAACAATAATATCAATGCCAATTACCGCCGGGAACTGGAAAAAATCCGTGACCACGGGATTGTCCCGGATGTGGCCATGCTGCCTCTGGACGGGCGCCAGGAGGACTGGTTTTATCTGGGACTCCACGAATTTATGGAAACCGTGGGGGCCGGGATGGTATTCCCCATGCATTTCTGGGAAGATTATGGGCTCATCAAACGCCTAAAAGAACTGCCCTGTTCGGAGCCTTACCGGGATAAGATCGCCGATATCCGGCAGGAGGGGCAAAGCTTTTTGGTGTAGGACCGCCTTTGGCCGGCAGTAACCACCATTCCCGCCCCGCCAGGGGAAAGGGCATTTCATGAAGAAAGGCATTCAGCTTATGGAACAATCAGGACATGACCGGGAGATTCTGCTGGCCGCCCTGGAGGCGGGAAAGCTTCTGCTGGAGAACGGGGCAGAAATCTTCCGCGTAGAAGAGACTATCTATCGGATCTGCAGGCATTTTGGTCTCACATCAGCCAGCGCCTTTGTGCTCAGCAACGGCATCTTCCTTACCTCCGGAGATGAGGAGGGGAGGGAGGCCCAATTTGCCAAGGTACTCCTGATCCCTGTCAATGGCGCCAACCTGGGACGGGTTGCAGAAGTAAACCAACTCTCCCGCCAGATCGAAAACGGCGCCTATACCTTAGACCAGGTACAACAGGAACTGAAACGGATCCAACATATGCCAGACTTTCCTCAGAAGCTGCAAACCGCTGCCGCCGGATTTTCCGGGGCCTGCTTCAGTTATCTGTTCGGAGGCGGCTGGCAGGACGCCCTCTGCACGGTGGGGATCGGCATCCTGCTCTACCTGTATCTTCTGAGAATCGGCAAACCACATTTTTCAAAAATCGTCTGCAATATTGTAGGAAGCGCCTGGGTAACCTTCTTAAGCATCCTCTGCCACCGCATGTTCCCGGGAACCCACCTGGAATCCATGCTGGTGGGCGGCATTATCATTATGGTTCCGGGCGTTGCCTTTACCAATGCCATCCGCGACATGGCAGACGGGGACTATATTTCCGGTTCCGTGCGGATGCTGGATGCTGTACTCGTCTTTTTCTGCATTGCCATGGGAGTTGGGTTTATGATGGCGCTTTATAATAAGATGGTTGGCGGGGCGCTGCTCTAGCAGCGCTTCCTGACGGAATATTTCATTTCCCTGTGAAAGGAGACGGATACTAATGATAAAACTGGTTCTGCAGGTATTGGCCGCAGGTGCTGGCACAGTAGGGTTTTCCCTGCTTTTTGGCGTCCCTGCCCTTTACTATCCTTACTGCGGGCTGATCGGCGGTATCGGCTGGCTGGTCTATCTGTGCCTGCTGCCTGGCACCTCTGCCACCGCCGCCACCTTTTTTGCCACTGTGGTCGTCATATTGCTGTCACGCTGGTTTGCCGTCCGCAAACGCTGCCCTGCCACTCTCTTCCTGATTTCCGGAATCTTTCCTCTGGTGCCGGGGGCCGGTGTTTACTGGGCCGCCTATTACGCGGTCAGCAACCAGCTGCAGATGGCCCTGGAAACCGGATACGGCGCTGTGAAAGCGGCTGTCGCCATCGTGCTGGGAATTGTGTTTGTGTTCGAACTTCCTGAAAAATGGTTTCACCGCCGCTGACACCCCTGCAAAATCATATAACATACTTTATTATAATGGAGGACAAATTATGCTTATCATCCAGAATGGCCGCATCATCGACCCCAAATCCCAAACCGATGCAATCATGGACCTGGCCATTGATCAGGGTAAAATCATTGCCATGGGTGCCGGGATCAGCAGCAGATTTCTTTCCGAAGAAGCCTCTGCCAGGGATCCGGGCCTGATTCTCCTGGATGCAGACGGCCTGGCCGTTGCACCCGGGCTGATCGATGTCCATGTCCATTTCCGGGATCCGGGCCTGACTTATAAGGAAGACATCCGCACCGGCGCCAGAGCCGCCGCCAAAGGGGGCTTTACCACGGTTGTCTGCATGGCCAACACCAAACCCCCTGTCGATAATGTGGAAACTGTGGAATATATCCTGGCGGAAGGCAGAAAAACCGGTATCCATGTCCTTCCTGCCGCCGCAATCACCCTGGGCATGAAGGGCAGGGAATTGACGGATATGAACCTGTTAAAACAGCATGGGGCTGTCGGATTTACGGATGATGGCCTTCCGCTTATGGATGCTTCCCTGGTAAAACACGCCATGGAGGAAGCAGTCCGCCTGGATGTCCCGCTAAGCTTCCATGAAGAAGATCCTTCCTTCATCCAGAACAATGGCATCCATCAGGGAAATGTCTCCCGCCAGCTGGGCATCGGCGGCTCCCCCTCCCTGGCGGAGGACGTGATGGTGGCCCGGGATTGCATGCTGGCCCTGCATACCGGAGCCAGTATTGATATCCAGCATATCAGTTCCGGCAATTCTGTTCGCATGGTGGAACTGGCAAAGCAGCTGGGCGCCCACATCATGGCTGAGGTTACCCCCCACCACTTTTCCCTGGATGAAAATGCCGTCCTGAAATACGGCTCACTGGCCAAGATGAACCCGCCTCTCCGCACGGAACTGGACAGGGAGGAAATCCTAAAAGGCCTCCAAAGGGGTGTCATCGATATCATTGCCACTGACCACGCCCCACACAGCCCGGAGGAAAAAGCACGCCCGCTGACCGAAGCCCCCAGCGGTATTATTGGTCTGGAAACCTCATTGGCGCTGGCCGTCACCAACCTGTTCCATACCGGCTATCTTTCCCTGCTGCAGGTGATAGAAAAGATGAGCCTCAACCCGGCCCGCCTGTACCGCCTGGATAAAGGCTTTTTGGCCGTTGGCGCAGATGCAGACATCGTGCTTTTTGACCCCAGCGAACTGTGGACAGTGACAGAGTTTGCCTCAAAAGCTTCCAATTCTCCCTTTATCGGGGAGCGGCTGTTCGGAAAAGTAAAGTATACCATCTGCGGTGGCCAAATCGTATATCAGGATACGCCGGCAGCAGCACAGGAGTGAATGCTAAAATACCTCAACCGGCCCATATCAGCCGGTTGAGGTATTGATCCTAATCCGCTATTTTACTTCTGCCTGCCCTGTTTTTTTGGTGGCAGCGCTTTTTCCCGTTGCCTTTTTTTCTGCAGTCTTTTTCGCCTTGGTTCCCTCAGCGCTTTCTTGCCCTTTCTTCCTTGTGCTGCTTCCCTCTCCGGATTTTTTCGCCACGGCAGCCTTCTCCTTTTTCTCTGCCGCAGCTTTCCTTTTTGCGGCTTCCGCCTTCTTCTCCCCCGCAGCGTCCTTGCCTGCTGCTTCCGCCTTTTTCACTGCCTTCTTTGGCGGCTTCACCGGAGTGCAGGAGAACACCAGCGTACACATGGGCGGAAGGTCGATCACCAGGGAATTCTCCCGGTCATCCCACTCCTCCTGCTTACTCGTCTTCGCCCGTGGGTTGCCTTTGCCGCTGCCGCCAAAAATCTCTGCGTCACTGTTTAAGATCTCCTTATATTTTCCATAAAACGGAACACCCACCTGGAATTTTTCGTGCTCCACCGGAGCAAAATTACAGACAAAGAGCAGCGTCTCTTCCGGCTTCCCCGTCTTTCTCAGGAACGATACGATATTGTCCTCACTCCGCGAACAGTTGATCCACTCAAACCCGTCGGGGTGGAAGTCCTTCTGGTATAGCGCCGGATGCATCCGGTATAGCTGGTTCAGCGCCTTCACATAATCCTGGGTCTTTTTATGCACCGGATATTCCAGTACATTCCAGGGCAATTCCACATTCTCATTCCACTCAGAGACCTGTGCAAACTCCTGCCCCATAAACATCAGCTTCTTGCCCGGATGCCCGTACATAAAGCCATAGGCCGCCCGCAGGTTATTCGCCTTCGCCTCATACGTCTCTCCCGGCATCTTGCACAACATGGAATATTTGCCATGCACCACCTCGTCATGGGAGAACACCAGCACGAAATCCTCACTGTATGCATATAGCATGCTGAAGGTAAGTTCCCCATAGTGATGATTCCTGAAATATGGGTCATAGGACATATAACCGATAAAATCATTCATCCAGCCCATGTTCCATTTGTAGTCAAAGCCTAAGCCGTTGTCCTTCACATCGCCGGTAATCTGCGGCCAGGCTGTAGATTCCTCTGCTATCAGCAATGCACCGTTCTTGCGCCCTTTAAACACGGAATTCAGATGCTTTAAGAATTCGACTGCCTCCAGGTTTTCATGGCCGCCGTAAATATTGGCCACCCATTCACCATCGTTCTTCCCGTAGTCCAGATACAGCATGGAAGCTACCGCATCCATGCGGATTCCGTCCGCATGATACTGCTCCGCCCAGAATAGGGCATTGGCAATCAGGAAATTTTTCACCTGGGGCCGTCCGTAATTGTAAATCAGGGTTCCCCAGTGAGGGTGTGAACCCTGCCGCGGATCCTGATGCTCATATACACAGCTGCCGTCAAAACAGGCCATCCCGTAAGCATCCCTCGGGAAATGGGCCGGAACCCAGTCCAGGATCACCCCGATCCCCTGTTCATGCAAGTAATTCATAAAATACATAAAGTCATCCGGCGTGCCATAGCGGCTGGTAGGCGCATAATACCCTGTCACCTGGTATCCCCAGGATGCGTCCAGGGGATGTTCCATCACCGGCATCAGTTCCACATGGGTATATCCCATCTCCTTCACATACTCTGCCAGGCGGGGCGCAATCTCACGGTAATTGTAGAACTCAGTTCCCACAACCTCCTTGCCTTCCTCATCCACCTGGATAGACTTGCGGATCCAGGAACCTAAATGCATCTCATAGATTGCCATGGGTTTTGTTTTGGAATCGCCCTTTTTCCGTTCGTCCATCCACTGGCTGTCTGTCCAGGCAAACTTCCCGATATCCCATACCACTGATGCATTATTCGGGCGCAGTTCTGCATAATTTGCGTAAGGGTCAGCCTTAAGCATGGGCTCCCCCTTCCGGTTTTTTATCTCATACTTATAAACCGTCCCCACGTCCAGCCCCGGAATAAACAACTCGAATATCCCATATCCGTCCAGCTGCTTCATCTGATGGCGCCGCCCGTCCCACTGATTGAACTGGCCCACCACACTCACCCGCATGGCGCATGGCGCCCACACGGAGAACAGCACTCCCTTCACGCCCTTGATCTCCATGGGATGTGCACCCATCTTCTTGTAGACATCATAGTAGATGCCCGCCTCGAACTTCTTTAACTCCGCCTCACTGTACTGGGTTCCAAACGCATAGGGGTCATGCATCTCTGCCTGGCTCCCATTGTCATAGGTTACCAGCAGGGTGTAATCCGTGACGCTCTTTCTCGGTACCAGCACGGCAAAAAAGCCGTTCTCATCCTGCATCTCCATGGGATATTCTTTCCCGCTGCCCGTCAGTTTTACCGCTATCTTTTCTGCGGTCGGAACAAACGCCTGGATCAGCAGCCCTTCCTCTGTCACATGCGGCCCCAGCAGATCCTGCGGCCTGGCCGCCTCCGAATACACCAGCTCCTCAATCGCCGCCCAATCCATTAAATCATATAATACTTTGTCCATAAGGAACCCCCTTTACTGCCGGATGGAAAATCCCGGTTCCTGATAAGAAATTCCAGAATATTCCACTCGCCACACTCTTATTTCTGATTATTATTATAACGGATTTTTAACGACATGGCAACGGTTATTCATCGTTTCAGACATCATTTTTCCCTTGAAAAACCTCCTCATCCGCGATATACTATAAGACAAATTTCACAAAGGAGCAGCAACGATGAAAAAAAATGGAAACGCCGTCTGTTATGCGGATTTTTTGCATTGGCAGTTGCCGGGACTCAACCGGCGCCGGCCTATGCTGAAGAGGGCGCCGCAAATGCAGCACAAGAAGCACCGGCAGGAATCCCTGCCACAGAAGAGGACATTGACGCCTATTTTGACGGTTCTGTTTTTGTGGGGGATTCCGTGCTGATGGGATTTCGGAATTATGCCTTGAAAAGAGGCGGCCCCTGCCTTGGCCGTATGCAGTTTCTCGCTTCTGGCAGTTTCTCCGTATATAATGCATTACAGCCTGTATCCTCAAAAAGCGTACATCCCGTCTACCAGGGGCAGCAGCGGCTTGTCTGGGAATCCGTAGGGATGCTTCAGGCCAAAAAAGTTTTCCTGTTTTTTGGCTTAAATGATCTGAACAGGGGATCTTTAGAAAGCACCTGCGGCCGCTATGCCCAGGTTATCGCCAACATAAAGGCCAACTGCCCGGATACGGAGATCCATATTATGAGCATGACCTATACCAAACAAGGGAAAGGGAAGGGAAAGCTGAACAATCCCACCATCCGGCAATTCAACGATATGCTCCGGCAGATGGCGTTGGATAACGGATGGGGATTTATCGATATTGCCACCCCGCTTGCAGACGGCAATGGAGATCTGGCTGCTGCTTATTGCAGTGATAATTATATCCACCAGACCAATGCCGCTTATAATGTATGGACTGCCGTATTAAAGGAATATGCAAAATCCCAGCTGGAGGGAACTTCTGCCTTCCCGGCCGCCCTCCCTAAAGCGTCAGAGGAGGAAACCCAGGCCCAGGCGCCTGAGACAGATGAACCCCAGCAATCTGCTGAATCCGGGAATTCACAAACAATAGGGCCGGCAGAAGAAACCGCTCCGGCAGGCCCTGGGGAACCGGCCGATGAGTCTTCTGCCGGCCAGGCCTGACAAATTTAGATATCAAAGGGGACACCGCCATGAAAAGAACCTGTTTTTTTAACTTATGTATCTGTACCATATCTGCTGCTTTTATCCTGGGCTCCTGCGGCCAGGCTGAAACACCGGATACGCCTGCTGCAACCACGGCTTCTTCTTTTGCGGCAGAAGAAGAAGCAACAACATCTGCTGACGAGCCTGCCCCTTCAGAATCTTCCAAAAGCATCCAGGATATTTATGCGGAGATTACCGAAAAATTGGCCTTAAACGCCCCCATGGTTCTGCCGGATGAGTTCATCTCCAACTATTATGGTGTGGATGTAAGCACCCTGGATGAGTATGTGTTTTCCATGTCCGAGGCGGCGATTTCAGCCGAAACTGTTGTGATTTTAAAGGCAAAAGATACGGGCAGCACCGATGACCTGGCTGCATCCCTCCAGACGGTAATCGACCAGAAACGTTCCGAGATGGAAAACTACCTTCCCGACCAGTTCCAAATCGTGGACAAGAGTTCTGTCCATGTGGAAGGCAATTATGTATATCTGGTTATCTCTGAACAGGCAGATGCCATCAGCCAGATTATCCTGGACGGAATCCGTTAGGTTAGGGGGCTGTTATGGTTTTTAGCAGTATTCCATTTTTGTTTTTCTTTCTGCCCCTGTGCCTGATTCTATATTATGGAATTTCCTGTCCGGCAAAGTACATCCCTGATGTGCCTTGCCGGATTTCTTCCATGAAACGTCTATCCCTGATTTCATTCAGGAACAGCATTTTACTTGTTTTCAGCCTGATTTTTTATGCCTGGGGAGAGCCTGTCTATATTCTCCTGATGCTGTTCTCTTCTGCCGTTGACTTTGTGAACGGGCTGCTGATGGAACGTTTTGGAAATACCCGGGGCAAACGCCGTTTTTTTCTGGCTTGCTCCATCATAACCAATCTTTCTGTGCTTGCCTTTTTTAAATATGCGGATTTTATGGTTGGGACTGTGAATGACCTTTTAGGCACGGGTTTTCCCCTTCCCCATATCAGGCTTCCCATTGGCATCAGCTTTTTTACCTTTCAGACCATGAGTTATATCATAGACCTGTACCGGAAGGAGGTTCCCGCAGAACACAGCTATTTCACCTATTTAACCTATGTATCCATGTTTCCCCAGCTGGTGGCCGGGCCGATTGTCCGGTTTTCCACAGTGAACCAGGAACTTCATCGGCGCACCCTCAGCCGGGACGGTTTTCGGAATGGCCTTTTCCGCCTGATGCAGGGCTTATTTAAAAAAGTGTTGATCGCCAATCAGATGGGGGCTCTCTGGGAGGAGATCCGATTGCTGGAAGCGGGCCAGGCCTCCGTAGCTACCTGCTGGCTGGGCGCCGCCGCATTTACCCTGCAGCTTTATTTTGATTTCAGCGCCTATAGTGATATGGCAATCGGCATGGGATGGATGCTGGGGTTCCATTTCCCGGAAAATTTCCGCTACCCTCTGTGGGCGGTATCTGTCACGGACTTCTGGCGGAGGTGGCATATTTCTTTATCCTCCTGGTTCCGGGACTATGTATATATCCCTCTCGGAGGCAACCGGAAGGGCGTAAAGAGGCATCTCCTCAACATGATGGCCGTCTGGCTCCTTACCGGCCTGTGGCATGGCGCAGCGTGGAACTTCGTCCTGTGGGGGCTTTACTATGGCATTCTTTTAACCTTGGAAAAATATATCTGGGGTGAGAAGCTAAAGCATCTTCCCTCCTTTTTCGGGCATGTCTACACCATTGCCATTGTAGTGACAGGCTTTGTCCTCTTTGTATTTGATGATATGCAGCTGTTGGGGAGTTACCTCCGTTCCATGTTGAAAATCTCAGGGAATGCCTGGTGGGGAATGGAATTTTTCTGGTTCCTGAGCAATTATGGCCTGCTGCTGTCGGCAGCATTTATCCTTGCACTTCCTGTTTACCCCTGGCTTTGCCGAAAATATGGCCAACTGGGCAATAGGGGAAGAGCTCTCTGTTCCCTGGCCTCCCTAATCGGCTATCTTGACCTGTTCATGCTGACTACCGCCTGCCTGGTCAATGACAGCTATAACCCGTTTCTTTACTTCCGTTTCTAAAAGCCGGGTTCAAGGCTTTTATATTATGAGGATTTAACCATGAATGAGACCATCATACGCCCTATGACTGCCTTCCTGCTAAGCCTTCTTGTCCTGGCCCTTTCCCTCGGGTTCCTGGCTTCAGAAAAACAGGAGTTCTCCGAAAATGAAAACCGTTACCTGGAACCATTTCCGGCTTTAAAATGGGAAACCATAAAAAGCGGGGAATTCACAGAAGGGCTCAACTCCTATCTCTGTGACCATTTTCCATTTCGTGGCTTTTTCGTTGGCCTCAAAACCGGCGCAGAAATCGCAGTCGGGAAAAAGGAGATCAACCAAGTATATCTCTGTGAAGACGGATATCTGATTGAGGAGTACAAAAAACCGGAGAATACAGAACAAATTTCCCGCATCCTGCAGGCCTTTTCCCAAAAGGAAGAACTTAAGCAGGCAGAACTCCACCTGATGCTGGTTCCCACAGCCATCTATGCTTATCAGGATAAGCTTCCCAGGTTTTCTTCTGCCCGTAACCAAATGGATACGGCAAACCAGATCTACCAATTGTCGAATATTCCAGCCATAGACTGTAGCCAGGATTTGCTGGCACACAAAGCGGAGGCTCCGCTTTACTACCGGACAGACCATCACTGGACCACCTATGGCGCATATATCGGATATCTGGCCTTCTGCCGGGAAAAGGGGTTCACACCAGTTGCACTGGAAACCCTGGAGGCCGAAACAGCTGCCGACGATTTTTGCGGGACAATTTATTCTAAAGTGAAGGATTATGGCCAAAAGGGGGACTCCATTGTTATTTACCGAAATCCGGCCGACAAACTGACCGTATTTTATGAAGACACAAAGGAAACCTCAGACAGTCTTTACAACCTGGAATACGCAAAGAAAAAGGATAAGTATTCCTTGTTTTTAAACAACCTCCATCCTTTGGTGGAGATAACAAACGAAACCGCAGAATCGGACAGGGAACTGGTTCTGATTAAGGATAGCTATGCCAATTCTGTCCTGCCGTTCCTGACCCGGCATTTTAAAAAAATCTATGTCTTTGATACCCGCTATTACAAGCTGGGGCCCTCCGGCTTTATCAAAAACCACGGAAGCGTCACGGATGTGCTGATTCTCTATAATCTGAACACCCTGGATGAGGATTTGGGGATCCGGGGGATCTATTAAAAAATGCTCCCTGAAGGAGCCTTCCAGGCACATCAGAGGGAAGGGAAAGGCCGGAGTGTCCTGCCCCGGCCTTTCCCTTCCTTCCTGCTGCTGTCCGGTATCTGCCGTCTCAGCCTTCCGCAGGTATAAACCTCCGCGTATCCTGTATATCAGGGCTAAGTTCCTGTTTCCTGGCTTCCGCCGCTGCCACCGCTTCCTCGCAGAACTGTTGCTGGGCGGTTATTAGTTCCTTGCCCCGTTTGTCAATCTTTTCATAACTTCCGTCCGGCTGCAGGATGTGGGCCTTAACATTATCCTCCAGCTGGACACGCAGGATGTGGATCACCTGTTCTTTTAATCCGGGGTCTTCTACCGGGAACATAATCTCCACCCGCTTGTCAAGATTCCGCGGCATCCAGTCTGCACTGCCCATATAAACCTCCGGGCTCCCGTCATTTTCGAAGTAAAATATCCGGGCATGCTCCAGGAAATTCCCTACAATAGAATGGACACTGATATTTTCGCTAAGCCCAGGGATTCCTGCCTTCAGGCAGCAGATCCCCCGTATCACCAGTTCCACCTCTACCCCGGCACAGGAGGCCTCGTAGAGGCTGGCAATAATTTCTTTGTCGCACAGGGAATTCATCTTTGCCATAATATGGGCATAGCCGCCGGCGCGGGCATGTTCCGTCTCCCGGCGGATCATCTTGATAAATTTGCCGCGCAGCCACAAGGGCGCTAAGGAAAGCTTGTTCCAGGTGGGCGGCTCCGAATAGCCGGAAAGCATATTAAACACTGCCGTGGCATCCTGGCCTATCTTGGGGTTGCAGGTCATCAGGCCGCAGTCTGTGTAAAGCCTGGCCGTGGAATCGTTATAATTTCCCGTTCCCAAGTGGACATACCGGCGGATACCGTCCTCTTCCCGGCGCACAACCAGAGTGATCTTACAGTGGGTCTTTAAGCCCATCAGCCCGTAGATGACATGGCAGCCGGCCTTCTCCAGTTTCTTGGCCCAGTTAATATTGTTCTCCTCGTCAAAACGCGCTTTCAGTTCCACCAGTACCGACACCTGTTTGCCATTGTCTGCCGCCTCCGCCAGAGCCGCTATAATCGGCGAATGCCCGCTGACCCGGTACAGGGTCTGCTTGATGGCCAATACCTCCGGATCCCTGGCAGCCTGGCGCACAAAATTCACCACCGGATCAAAGGTCTGGTAAGGATGGTGCAGCAGAATATCCTGGCTCCGGATATTCGTAAAAATATCGTCCTCATTCATCAGTGCCGGAACCGGCTGCGGTGTATAAGGCTTTTCTTTTAAATGCTCAAATCCCCCCATGCCATATAACTTCATCAAAAACGTCAGATCCAGGGGACCGCCGATCTCGAAGATATCCTCCCCTCCCACGGAAAGTCCCTTGCGCAAAATCTTCAAAAGCCGTTTATCCACTTTTTCTTCGATCTCCAGGCGGATCACCTCGCCCCACTGGCGTTTTTTCAGCTGCTTCTGGATCTCCTCCAGCAGATCCACCGCCTCTTCCTCATCCAGGGTAAAATCGGCATTCCTCATAATTCTAAAGGGATGTGCGGACACAATATTATAGTTCAAAAACAGTTCGTGGATATTACGTTCAATAACCTCCTCCAACAGGATAATCCGGCGTGCACCCTCCTCCCCCCGGGGCAGTTCCACAATCCGCGGGAGCACCGATGGCACCTGCACCATGGCAAACTCCAGCGTTTCATCGCCGGACTTTTTCTGTACCAAAGCAGCAATGTTTAGGGATTTGTTCCGGATCAGCGGGAATGGCCGCGAGGAGTCCACTGCCATCGGAGTCAGCACCGGATAAACATTCTCCCGGAAATATCCGTCCACAAATGCCTGTTCTTTTTCTGTCAGTTCCTCATGCCCCCACAGAATCTGCAGCCCCTTTTGCTTCAGTGCCGGGAGCAGGGATCTGCCGTAAGTCGAATACTGCAGTTCCACCAGCCTGTGGCTCTTCTCCGATATCAGTTCCAACTGCTCTTCCGCCCGCAGCCCGGCAATGTCCGTCTTCTTATATTTTGCATGAACCTGGTCTTTTAAGGATGCCACCCGCACCATACAAAACTCATCAAGGTTTGATGCCGTAATGCTCAAAAATTTCAGCCGCTCAAACAGCGGGATCCCCTTATCCCTGGCCTCATGCAGAATCCGGTAATTAAACTCCAGCCAACTCAGTTCTCTGTTTACATAATTTTTCGGATCGGTGTATATATTTTCTACTTCTGCCATATCTGTCTTAAAGCCTCCTGGCTTTCCTCCTTACATCCTGTCTCTTTCCATACACAGGCCTAACGGTTACTCTTTTTTTGCTTCAAAACCGGGCGCAGCCCGAAAATCTCCTCAAAGAAGTCTGCCTTCTCCTCGATAGACAATGCCTCCAGCGTCACATCCCCCACATAATCCGTGTTAATGATCAGTTTGTTGTTCTTGATCACAATCCGGCAGCCATCCAGCTTGTTGCTGTGGCTGCGGTCCATGGAGTTCGCCAGCCGCAGGATCGCGGTTAGTTTTGCCACCGTCAATGTCAGGTTGTCCGGCGTGGCCAGCCGTGAGTTCCGGGACGGCCTGGCATCAATCTTGATATCATTGTACTGGAAGGTTTTCAGGTGGTAGCGGACCACATTTGCCACAATTTCCCGCTCCACATGTGACAAACCGATAATCTCTGTGGCCATGATAATATTGTAAGCATACTCCGTGGCATTGCGCATGGTTACAAACTTTCCACAGGAATGCAAATCTGCCGCAATCTGCAGAAGCAGGCGTTCCCGCTCCTTCAGGCCATGGTATTTTTTCAGGCTGTCAAACACCTGCAGCGCCGCATTCTCCACCGCCTGGATATGGGGCATATGGCATTTATAGCGCTTCGCCATATTCCGTGAGGTGACAATGATGTCATTGGCAAAATTATGGTTGAACTTCAAAAGCTTCCGCTCCTCGGCATATTCCGCAGCGATCCCGTCAAGCATAAGCGTGCCGGGAACCCAGATACTGTCCGCACCGGTTACCTCCAGCACCTGGCGGATAATGGTTGCCGCCGGAAGCAGCAGGGAGGCATAGTTTGCATTGACCCCAAAGGTGTCCTCCATCTGATCCAGGGTCAGGCGCCCCAGGACATCATAAAAGTGATTGAATTCCTCCAGGGTAATCCGGTCCCGGTGGTTAACCTCTTCCATAATCCTCTGGTACAGAACCAATGTGACCTTGCCCACCCCGATCAGGTTCTCGATCTTCCTGTCTTTTAGGTAAATCTTACGGAAGGTGACCAGTTCATTGTCCACAAGTTCCTGGATCAGCTTCCTCTCCTTCTCTGCCGTGGTCTTCATGTGCCTCATAATATCCATCAGGCGGACCGCCCCCAAAGGTAAATTCTGGGTAGATACCAGCGAATCCTTATCAAACAGGGAAATCTGGGTGCTCCCGTTTCCCACATCCAGGATCGCCGTCCCCTTCTGGATGACCTTCTGGAATTCCGCATCCTTATAGGCAATTGCCTTGTAGCTGATAAAACGCTGCTCCGAATTGCTGATCACACGGACATCGATCCCGGCCCTCACCCGGATCTGGTCCACCACGATCTTGCTGTTCTGCGCCTCCCGCAGGGCGCTGGTGGCATAGGCACGGCAGTTCTCCACCTGGTATCCCTTCATGATACGGGCATATTCTGCCAGCACCTCACACATCTCGTCCACCTGGCGGTAGCTGATTTTCCCATTTCGCCAAGTATCCTCCCCCAGGGCAATCGGATACCGCACCTGGTCGATGGGGCGTATGCCGAATTTCTCTGACAATTCATAAATCCCCATTTCCAGGCCAGAAGAGCCTATATCGATTGCCGCAAATGTGCGTACCATGCTGTTCACTCCCTTCTTCTCTCATGATCTTTGCACTTCTCAATAATTCCCAAGAATCCTCATATTCTGCGCCTCCGCCGCCACCCCCTTTAAGGCGTTCTGGATGGATGCATCCGCCAGGTTGCCCTCAATATCCACAAAAAACCGGTATTCCCAACTCCGCCCCGGGATCGGCCTGGACTCAATCATCCGCATATTCACCCCGTTAAAAATAAAATGCCCCAGGATATTATAGAGAGTACCGCTCCGGTGGGGCAATTCAAAGGAAATACTGACCTTCACCGCATCCCTGCGGTACAATGCACGCCTCGATAAAATGATAAAACGGGTCGTATTGTTTTTATTGTTCTGGATCTGCGGCTTTAGCACCTCAAGCCCATAAAGCCTGGCCGCCATCTCACTGGCAACCGCTGCCTGGGCCGGGTTTTTGTCCTCTACCACCTTCTTGGCGGCAACCGCCGTATTCTCCAAACTAATCTGCTTAATCTCCGGGTTCCCGTTCAGGAACTCCGAGCACTGCATCAGTGCCTGCGCATGGGAAAACACTGTTTTGATGTCCTTTGCCTTTGCCCCCGGGCAGCCCAGAAGCGCATGCCGGACCTTTACAAAGGTTTCCGCCACAATATGGTTATCATACTTAATTTGCAGGTCATAATTATCAATCACCGCACCAGCAGTGGAATTCTCGATGGGCAGCACACCATAATCTGCCCTGCCCGCCTGCACTTCCTGCATGGCCTCCTCAAAGGTCAGCACATGATAAAGTTCCGTTTCCTCACCGAAATACTGTAGGGCAGCAGCATGGCTATAAGCCCCTTCCACCCCCTGGTAAACTACCCGCACCCCGTCCATAGGCAGTTTCTCCACCTGCTCGTATCCCAGCTTTTCCTGCTGCCCATGCTCTGCCATCATCCGGTACTGGTAACGGCGGCTGATGGTCATCAGCTGGGTAAACAACTCCTGCACCGCCGTCTGGTTGTATTCCCCATGCGCCAGCGCTGCTACGGCTGCCAGCTTCTGCCGTTCCCGTTCCCCGTCATAGACCGGTTTCCCCACCCCAATCTTATACTCTGCCACATCACCGCAGATTCTCATGCGCTCCTCGAACAGTTCCACCAGCTTCTGGTCAATCCCGTCCAGCTGCCTCCTGCATTCCAGTAAATCCATAATCTGTATATTCCTCCGTATCTGCCTTTGCTCTGCCCCACATTATGCCTTTTGAATCCGCTGCCCCCCGATCACCTCTCTGTGAGTCTGCCTAAATTCCTGTTCTGCCCGCAGCATCTCAATGATCCGGTCTCTCGTATACGCCCCCGAGCATTTCTTCAGTTCCCGCGGCAATTCCTTCAAATAGATCGGCTCCCCAAATTCAACCGTCACCTGGGACGGCCTCATAAAGGGAATATGGTTCTCAAAAATATCCGCCGTCCCGGTAAACGCCACCGGCACCACCGGACGGCCGCTCTTTTCCGCAATCTTTAAACTGCCTTCCTTAAAGGGCATCAAATCCAGAAGATCCTCATTCTCATTGCGGGTACCCTCAGGAAAAATCCACAGGGAAATCCCCTGCTTCATTTTTTCCACCCCCTCAAGGATGGTCTTTAAGCCCTCCTTGATATCCTGACGGTTCAGAAACAGGCAGTTGACCAGTTCCATCCAATTCACCAATATGGGATACCTGGTCATCTCCTTCTTTGCAACAAACCCCGCCAGGTGGGGCACTACCGCATATCCTACTATAATGTCAAAATAACTCCGGTGGTTCCCAACGTACAGCACCGCCCCCTCCGGCACCCGTTCCTGGCCTTTTACCACCAGTGTGGAACCCGTGATCCGGAAAATCATGCGGAACATTGCCTGGACAATCCGCAGGCTATGCTCCTGCTGCCGCCGGGGGTTGAATTTCCTTATCAGATATTCTGCCAGCACCAGCGGGACGCTGGCTCCCAGAAATCCAAAAAGTGCGATTACCACCAATAAAAAACGTATCATTTGTCTGTCCCTCTCCATTCGATTGCTGTTCCTTTCAGTATATAAAAAAAGAGGCGCAAACACAAGAGGCTTTTGCGCATCTTTTCCATTTAAAACCGGAGTTATTTCAATCAACGGGTAAGGGGTGCTCTTCACCTCCCCTGCCAGTTCTCCTCTAAAAACCTCACCATCTCTTCTGCCTTCGGGGGACATCCCGGCAAGGTCTTGCGAAAGCATGAGGTGCACCGTCCCACCCCGATTTCCCCTTGTTCCCCCTGATATCCCTGTCCGATGGCAATTTGCGGCAGGCCTTTCCTTAGTTTTCCCCCATCGCTTAACCGGTCCAGTGCATAGACCAGGGAGCCGTAGCAGGCGCTGCAGGCATCTTTTCCTGCTATAAATTGTGCCAGCTTCTGGACCCGGCGGGGCAGCCGGGGATTCCCTCCTGCCTGAGTGGGCGGATTAATGCAGGTTATGTTGGCGCTGGCTATGTCGGCGCTGCCTACCCCCAGACGTTCTGCCAGTTTGATGTAGGCCACATCCTCCGCCTTGTATCCCATGCAGCTGCAGGCAAAGGCATCACAAAGCACCGGGTCCTTAAAACCTAAAATCCGGTTCATTACCACCGGGTTGCCGCCTTCCTCAAAATCCAGGTCACCGCAAATATTATCCACAAGTATAAAATCATTCCTGGCGATGGTATTGAGATGGGCAATCGGTTTATGTAACCCCAAAGTATGGAAACGCCGCTTTTCCGAGTTGGGGATCACTCCCTTATTATTTTTCAGCGCACAGGTCACAGCCGTCTGGCAATGGCCTTTTAACACAGGGATATTAATCATATAATCCACTGCCGCTGCCTGGTCACACAGCCGGATCCTCATGCCTGCCGCATCGTATTCCGTGGAAGAATCCTTCTGCAGATCTATAAACGGCACCTGGTATTCCCGGCATACGGCGCCGTATCCTGCCGCCTGGAAGGCGCGTGCCGTCTGTTCCCCGACCCAGGAACCTTCCATAATGGCAATATTGGTAAAGCCATGCTCCTGCAGGTATTCTATCGTCCCGGCCAACAATTCACCATGTGTGGTGGCCCCGCCGGAAGGCGGCACGGATGTGACCAGGTTGGGCTTAAGCGCTATCTTTTTTTGCCTGCTGCCAATATCTTCTGCCAGGCCTGCCCGCTCCAGCAGCCGTTTTGTCATTTGTTTGTAATCGGTTCCATGAATTAAGAAAATATCCTTCTGCTCCATTTTACTCCCTCTTCCGGTATAATTATTTCCTCTTCCGTCTCGTAATCTGTTCAAACAACAGCCCTGTCATAAACCACAGCGGAGCAAAGTCCAGCCGGATCAGCCCGTTAATGCTGGCCATCCGCCCACTATAGTCCCAAGGGCACATTCCCCGCGCCCGCAGCCACATTCCGGATAAATATTCTGCTGTAAAGATCAGCACCATATCCAGCATCCCATGCCGCACAAAGCGGTCGCCGGGACGCACATATATCTCGCCGATCCAACGGTCCACCATAGTACTGATCGGCGCCAGAAGCGCCCCCATGCCATAGATGGGGAACATCAGCAGGGATGTCCGGCCAATCAGGCGCCAGTCCCTGGCCAAAACCGATTCCATGGAGGTAAACATTACCTCCAGGCACCAGCCGGTAATGCCACATTTAAAAAAATTAACGGGTAGGTCTTTTAATCTGCTCATGGGGATAGTATGAGCCAAATCCGTGGAAGCTATTCAGCCGCGGTTTTACCAGGCTGGTTTCCCAGTTCCCAAAACGCCACTGCACTGGCCGCCGCCACGTTCAGCGAATCCACCCCGTGGGACATGGGAATGCGCACCGTATAATCGCAATCCGCAACCGTATCCTCCGCCAACCCTTCGCCCTCTGTCCCCAGCACAACCGCCAGCCGCCTCTCCGCTGCCAGACGAGGGTCACGGATACTGATTGCCTCCTCATTCAGCGCCATCGCCGCCGTCTTAAATCCCTGTTCCCGCAGCATATCCATTCCGGGCCGGGGCCAGTCTGCGGCTTTTTTTCCCAGAAATGCCCACGGGACCTGAAATACCGTCCCCATACTGACGCGGATGGCCCGCCGGTACAGAGGGTTGCTGCAGCCAGGCGTAAGCAATACCGCATCCATATTCAGCGCTGCTGCCGAGCGGAAAATCGCACCCACGTTTGTGGGGTTTACCACGTTTTCCAATATCGCAATCCGCCGGGCCCCCGCACAGATCTCCCCGGCCTCCGGCAGAGCCCGGCGCCGCATCGCACACAAGGCGCCCCGCGTCAGGGGAAACCCGGTCAGCTTTGTCAAAACTTCAAAATCTGCGGTATAGACAGGCACTCCCTCGCATCGGGCAATCAGTTCCCTGGCCGGCCCCCAGGCCTGCCGCCGCTCCAGCAAAAAGGAAACCGGCTTGTACCCGGCATCCAGGGCACGTGCAATCACCTTGGGGCTCTCCGCAATAAAAATCCCCTCATCCGGCTCATGGAAACGGAGCAGTTCCGTCTCCGTACAGCGGGCATAGAGATCCAATTCCGATGCAGAAAGGTCAGTGATCTCAATAATTTCCGGCATAGCCTGCCTCCTTCTTCGTTTTCATTACCCTCCATGAAAAATGCATATATTTCTCGGATGTTTTTTCTGTGGGATCCCTTTTGTGATTAAATCACAGAAAAACACCGGAAATTCTGGTATACTGGTTTTATCAAACCGGGAGGAATGGTCAATGGTTACAAAAAACAGGAAAAAAAGAAAAGCTTTTGTCAACGAAGACGACTGTGTCGCCTGCGGCTGCTGCATGAAGGTATGCCCTCTTTCCGCCATTGAGGTATGGAAGGGCATCGCGGCAAAGGTCAACATGGATAAATGTGTGGGCTGCGGAAAATGCGCAAAGGAATGCCCGGGATCCGTCATTGATATCCGGGAGGTGGCTATATGAAAAAGCACTGGTATGATTATCTCTGGGCCGCTTCTCTTACCTACCTGATCCTGGGCTTTTTCAATATCCTTTTTGCCTGGCTTGGGCTGCTGTGTTTCTTTATCCCGCTGATTATCTCTATTGTCAGCGGAAGCAAGGGTTACTGCAACCGTTATTGCGGCAGGGGCCAGCTCTTTGGCCTGCTTGGCGGGCGCTTCGGCCTTTCCCGCAAAAAGGATATCCCAAAATGGATGAAAACCAAATGGTTCCGTTACGGGTTTTTGGCTTTCTTCCTCCTCATGTTTTTCCAGATGCTCTGGAATACCTGGCTGGTTTTTGCCGGGACCCGTACTCTGAAACAGGCGGTAACCCTTCTGTGGACTTTCCGGCTTCCATGGCATTGGGCCTACCACGGCACCCTTCTGCACCCCGGTGTTGCCCAGTTTGCCTTTGGATTTTATAGTGTAATGCTAACCTCCACGGTCCTCGGCCTTCTTACCATGCTTCTCTTTAAACCACGCAGCTGGTGTGTCTACTGCCCTATGGGGACCATGACACAATTAATCTGCAAGGCAAAAAACAAATAGAAAACCAGTCCCATTCCCATCTGCATCCCATCTGGCAGATGGGAATTTCATTTGCCGCAAACCATCCAGAGTTTTTCCTTATCCGTAACCTCCACCACCCCACGGGCAAGCTTCACCATCCCTTCCCCCTGGAAATAGCGCAGCATCCTGGTGACCACCTCACGGGCAGTCCCTAAATGGTTGCCAATCCTTTCATGGGTCATCTTTAAAATGCAGGTATTCTCCAGGGACACTTCCTCCAAAAGGAAAGCGGCAAGCCGTTTGTCAAAACTCTTCCACATCACCTGTTCAATCAGCCACATCACCTCTGTAAATCTCATTGCCATGACCTCATTCGTATAATTCGCCAGGGCGGCGGACTGTTCCATCAGCCGCTTATAAACCTCTGGCGGAATAACCCAAAATCTGGTATCCTTCACCGCTTCAATGGTAATATCAAACTGAATGCTGCGCATGATGCAGGAAGCCGAAAACAGGCACATATCCCGGTCAAACAGCCGGTAAACCGTTACCTCCTTCCCCTCATCGGAAAGGATATACGCCCGAAGCTGCCCTTTTTGTATCAGTAAAAGGCCGGTGCAATCCCTGCTCCCATTATGAATCATTGTTCCTTTTTTTACCGTACGGCAGCTTATGCTGCCGGATATCTCATTTTGCTGGGCAGCTGTCAGGCTGCTCCATACCGGAAAATAACCGGCAAATTCCATCACTATGCTTTCCTCCCTTTTTTCCCGAATAACCCCTTCCTCCTTTTTTGGAAATCCTTCTCGATCTCCTTTTTCCATTCTGCCCCGATTGGCGCCGCCATTGGCGGTGCACAGCGCATCCGGGAAATCGTCTCCCCCACCACACGGTAGTTCGTCCGGATCCCCTGGCTGTCATTTTGGAAGGTAACAGAACGGTCTGCCCCAATCCCAAAGCTGCCGGCCTCCGACACCGCATCCATATTCGCTCCCAAAAACAAAAACTCCCAGCCATAGGTATCCCGCTCCCGTTCCACCATGCTCTTGACCTGGCTCCGGGAATATTCCCGGCTTGCATTCTCCAGGCCGTCCGTAGTGATAACAAAGATCACCTTTTCCGCCCTCTCCGAGTCCGGCAGGTGCTTCTGCAGCAAAGCCATCTCATGGATCGCCCTCCCCATCGCATCCAGCAGCGCGGTGCATCCCCGCACGTAATAGTCCTTGTCCGTCAGTTCCTTCACCCACTCCAGGGAAAAACGGTCATGGATCTTTTCATAATGGTCATCAAACAGGATTGTGGTAATGTTCGCTTCTCCCCCCTGTTCCCGCTGCCGGTCAAGCATTGCATTAAAGCCGCCGATTGTATCCCCCTCCAGCCCCCTCATGGATCCGCTTCTGTCCAGGATAAAAACCAATTCCGTCAAATTCTTTTTCATTATCGTTACCTCCGTCATATTGATGATCCGAGTATAACAAAAATAAAAGAATATAGGGTCGCCTCCCAGGCGACAAATTATCCGCCCCCCAGAATCGGCTGTTCATAATAAAATAGCATCTCGTTGATCTCAAAAATATCATAAATCTGCTTTTCCAGAAAAAAGCGTATAATCACGTCAAAGCGGGAACTGTCCGAAAAGGAATATCCCGCCGTCCGGAGCAGATCCTTCGCCTCATCCAGGGACAGTTCCAGGGCAACTGCAAAGGCCATTACGGTTTTTTTATTGGGGGAGTAATGGATATTCTTCCTTATTTTGGAAAAAAGCTTCCGGTCAATGTTTGCCTTATGGTAAACCTGGGGATCCGTCAGCCCCCTCTCATCAATGAGCCGGATCAGCATCTGCGAGAAGCTTTCCCCCATATGCATCATAATATTATCCAGCTGCCTTGTCCTGTCCTGCGGAAAAGACGGCATGGGGGCCGCCACCATAGGAACTGCCCTTGCTTCCCGCAACCCTCTCACGCCACGGCTGCCATCCCATCCCGCCCCAGGGCCGGCTGCCCCAAAATACTCCTCAGGATTCCCGGCAACATAATTCTCGTCTATGTACTCCTTGATGGGCCCAAAGCGCTTTTTGCTGACAGCAAAGGACTCCGAATCATATAAAGCCAAATAGACTGTCATCTCATTTTCCATCAGGAAGTCCCGAATCGCTGACACCGCAGTCTCCAGGGCTTCTTCTTTGGGATACCCATAGCTTCCCGACGACAGCAGCGGAAATGCCAGCGATCTCAGCCTCTTCTTCCTGGCAAGGCCCATGGCCTCCCTGTATGCGCTGTACAGGATCCGCCCCTCCCCCTTCTCACCGCCTTCCCACACCGGGCCAACCGCATGGATGATATATTTCGCCGGGAGCCCAAACCCTCTCGTAATCACTGCCTTCCCCGGATCGCAATAACCGATTTTCCCACATGCCTTCTGCAGCTGTGCCTCCCCTGCACCGACATAGATTGCCCTGCTTGTCCCCCGGCCCTCCCCGAGACGGCTGTTTGCCGGATTTACAACCGCATCCACCTGCATCTTCGTAATATCATTCCTGACCAATAAAAACGGCATACCTTCTCTCCCAACTTTTCAAAATTAAATCAAAAAACAGGGTTGATTTTTAAGATTAATTATGCTAGAATAAACTACGTTGCAGATATTATCTGCCAAATATCACCGATGCGACAGTGGCTCAGTTGGTGGAGTACGACCTTGCCAAGGTCGGGGTCGCGGGTTCGAGTCCCGTCTGTCGCTCTTTCATTAAAAGGATGTCCCACAAGGATATCCTTTTTTGTCTATAACAAAATTCCTCCCATGAGACAATCCCCACCCACAAACACAATCAAAAACCAGGATATCCAGAACCCACATTCAACAAAAATGCCAGGAACCCTATAAAATAAGGCCTGGCATATCCTTCATCAAAGCAGATGACGGGAATCGAACCCGCCTCCTCAGCTTGGGAAGCTGATGTTCTACCAATGAACTACATCTGCGAACTTCCTCATTATACTATAAACCCCAGAAAATTTCAACAGGAAATTTCATGTTTTTTATGTTTTTTGTATTTTTTATTTATTTTCCTTTTCCTATTATCCCAACCACCAGCCCTGGAGAAAGGGACGCGCCGGGGGGCAGGGGGCAGGGGCCGGGAAGGGGAGGCGCATGATTTGCCTGCCTTGCATTTGCAGGGGTTTTAGGCGTTCTTAACATCCGGATTTTGCGTTAAAACGAAAATGCATACTGTCTGAGCGCAGCGAGTTTATGCATTTTCGTTTTGCCCTTAGCAAAATACAGATGTTTTAGAACTCCTTAAATCCCGAAACCGCAAGGCAGGCAAATCATGCGCCTTCCCTTCCCGGCCCCTGCCCCCTGCCCCCCGGCGCATCCCTTTCTCCAGGGCGTACCTCCGGCATACCCCAGGCGTACCCCCTTTCTCAGTCCTCCTCCACTGCAAACAGAAGCGTCCGTGCGTTCGGCATCTCATAGCTGCAGGTCACCAACACGAACATGGACTCCACCGGCTCCACAGGCATTTCCGCAAAGGAGCACTTCTCCAGCCGTGCCTTCACCCACTCGTCAAATGCCTCCTGGGACGGAAATTGAGTCTGACGGACAATGCCGTCCGCACTGCTGTAATAGCATGCCACCGCTTTCAGGTGAATCGTCCGGTCCGGCGTATAGATCTCAAAATGCTGATGTTCCTTAAAGTAATCCTCTTTCTTAAAATATTCAAGCCCTTTAAACATAGAGCCGTCCTTCATGTGATGCCCGTAGATCGGATTGTTGCGCCCCGAAAAATCCGGCTCACTGTCACAGTCCAGATAGATTGTCCCATAGACGCTCTTGTTTCCGTTAAAATCCGTATGCAAATAATGCTCATTGTCTTCCGGGTCATATACAATCGGATAGTCAATCATAGTATCTGGTATGCGGATCCACCCGACCGTATCAGGATTCTGTTCCCACAGCGCCTCAAAATCAATCGGCGACACGTAGGGCGCCTCAGTCTCCGGCTCGGTCTCAGCCTCTGTCTCTGGTTCGGTTTCTTCCTCAATATAGGTGGTCTCCGTCTCAGCTTCCGATGTCTCTGCCGGTTTCTGCCTGCCCTCTCTCCAGGTTTTTAGGCCGGCCAGCCCAACCGCCAGCGCTGCCAACAACACAATCACCAGGATCACCCTGGTTCTCTTGCTCTTTCCTGTTTTCAAATCCCCTTCCATGCTCTCCTCCCTGTCCTATTTCCCGCCATCCAGGTGAATCCCCGCCAGCATTTGCGCCAAAGAGTTGTTCACCGGCTCCTGTGCCTCTTTTTTCTGCTGGTTCATATACCTTGCCACATCCTTTTTGGATACGCCAGCGCCTTCTTTTTTCCGCCGTTCCTGGAATGCCTTCAGCTTTTCCTTATAACCGCAGCCGCACACAAAGATCTGGCCCTCCCCCTTGCCCCGCAGCTGCATCTTTTTATGGCAGACCGGGCAGCGGGCGTTAGACGTGCGGGAAACCGTCTCCCGGTGTCCGCATTCCCGGTCCTGGCACACCAGCATCTCACAATTTTTCCCCTTAACTGCCAGCATCCGCTTGCCGCACACCGGGCATTTCGTGTTTGTCAGGTTATCATGGCGGAAACTCCCCTGGCCAGCCTTAATCTGCCCGGTCAGTTCAATCGAATATTCCCGGATCTCCTCCATAAAAACGGACCGCTTCAGCTTCCCCGCGGAGATCCTGGAAAGTTTCATCTCCCAGTCTGCCGTCAATTCCGGCTTCTTTAAATCCTCCGGCACCAATTCCAGCAGCTGCTTTGCCTTCGAGGTAAGGAAAATGTCCTTGCCCCTCTTCTCCAGCAAAAAACCGGAAAACAATTTCTCAATAATGTCCGCACGGGTTGCCACCGTTCCCAGCCCGCCGGTCTCCCCCAATGTCCTGGCCATCTCCCGGCTCCCGGACTCCATATACGCCACCGGATTTTCCATAGCGCTGAGAAGTGTCGCCTCATTAAAAGGCGCCGGCGGTTTGGTCTTTCCCTGGGTGACGGAAACCTTCAATCCAGAAAGCACATCTCCTTTTTTCAATGAGGGAAGCAGCTGCGCCTTATCCTCCGGCAGTTCATCCGCCTCCGCCCCCTCTTCCACCGCCAGTTCCGCCCCATAGGCTTCCCTCCATCCGGCGCTTTTCACCACATTCCCATGGGCTGTGAACCGTTCCTGGCCAATCAATGCCGTCACCCGGGTCTGCTCATACTCATAGGGCGGAAACAGCACCGCCAGGAAACGCCGCACCACCAGGTCATAGATCCGGCGTTCATCCACTGTCATATGCTCCAGCTGCACAAACTGCTCCGTAGGAATAATGGCGTGATGGTCCGAAACCTTATTGTTATCCACAAAGAAAAGCTTTGCCGGCAAGGGCCGACTGGCCAGCCGGGATGCCATTTGCCGGTAGGGCCCCACCCCGCAGGCACGCAGCCGTTCCTTTAAAGTCGGGACAATATCCTGGCTCAGATAACGGGAATCCGTGCGCGGATAAGTAAGCACCTTATGGTTCTCATAAAGCCTTTGCATAATGTTAAGCGTCTCTTTGGCCGAATAATTAAAACGCCTGCTGGCCTCCCGCTGAAGTTCCGTCAGGTCATAAAGCAGCGGGGCCAAAACCCGCTTTGGGATACGCCTCACTTCCTCCACACGAGCCGGGCTTCCTTCCAGGGCCGCCTGCAGCCCCTCTATCCTCTTCCGGTCAAAACATCGGCTGCCTCCCCCCTCACCATCCTGCCAGGCCAGCACCAACGCCGGTGACATACACCTGGCCTGAAGCCCATAATAAGCCTGGGGCACAAAACTACGGATTGCCGCCTCCCGCTTGGCAATCATAGCCAGAGTGGGCGTCTGCACCCTCCCGCAAGAAAGCTGGGCATTATACTTACAGGTCAATGCCCTCGTGGCATTAATGCCCACCAGCCAGTCCGCCTCCGCCCGGCACATTGCAGCATCATAGAGATTATCATACTCCCGCCCATCCCTCAGCCGGGCAAACCCCTCCCGGATCGCCTTATCCGTCACCGAGGAAATCCACAGCCGCCGAACCGGCTTTTTACTGCCTGCCTTCTTCAGTATCAGCCGCGCAACCAATTCCCCTTCCCGCCCCGCATCCGTGGCGATAATAATCTCACCCACATCCTTCCTGTGAATCTGCGCCTTCACCACCGAATACTGCTTTGCCGTCTGGGGAATCACCATCAGCTTAAAAGGATCCGGAAGCATAGGCAGATCCTCCATCCTCCACTGCTTAAAACCAGCATTATACTCCTCCGGATCCGCCAGTTCCACCAAATGCCCCAGCCCCCAGGTCACAATATACTGCCCTCCCTCCAGGCACCCATTCCCCGCCTTCGAACAATTCAGCACCCGGGCAATATCCCGCCCAACCGACGGCTTCTCCGCAATGACCAACGATTTCATCCAAAAAACCTCCCGCCATACCAATTCTCACACCAAACCTGATCCCCCCTAGTATATTCTTTTTCCTCCCATTATTCAACCCCCATCCACTCCCACCACCCAGCCATGGAAAAGGGGAAGGGCAGAAGGCGCCTTGGCGGGGGCGCAGGGCCTGGCTGGCTTGCCTTTGCAGGGGCTTTAGGGATTCTTAAATCCCCTGGTTTTGCGTTGAAACGAAAATGCATACTGTCTGAGCGCAGCGAGTTTATGCATTTTCGTTTCGCATTTAGCAAAATCAGGAGATTTTAGAACCCCTTAAGTCCCGAAACCGCAAGCCAGCCAGGCCCTGCGCCCCCGCCAAGGCGCCTTCTGCCCTTCCCCCTTTCCATGGCGTACCCCGCCCGGATACCCATACCGTTCCCATTGGGGGGCCTACAGCCTCCCCAACGCCTCAAACAACAGCTTCCCCACAACAGCCCCGCCATCCGGATGCCCCAGGCTCTTCTCCCCGTAATAAGCTGCCCTGCCATGGACTGGCAGCATCTGCTTCGTCGCCTCCGCCCCCTCAGCCGCTGCCCTGGCCGCACACCCCAATGCCTCTCCCCAACTGCCGCCTTCCTTAGCGCTCTTCTCCCAGGCATCCGCTGCCGGGCACAGGGAGTCCAGAACCGTCCTTTCCCCTGGCTTTGAACCGGCCTTTTCCATAATTTTCTCTACCCCTGCCTTAAAAGCCGCTGCCACCTGCAGCTGATCCCCATCCGTCACGCCCTTCAGGCTTTTTGCCATCCCCATAAAACCAAAGGACAGGATCGTCCCCAAGCTGGAAGGCGCTGCTTCGTTGAAAGCATTCCCGGACTTCATAAGAACCTTCCCCAGATCCTGCTCCTCCGTCAGTTCCAGCAGCATTTCAACTGCCTTAAACCCCTCATTCATGGAAATCCCAAGATCCCCGTCCCCGTTTTGCTGATCCAGCTTTACCAGGTAATCTTTATTTTCCTCCATTTTCCTGCTGATCCTTTTGACGGCCTTTGCCAAATCCTTTACATTCATCCTGTATCCACCTCATTTATTATAATTGGTATAAAACGGGGATTTGGCAACCTGCCCCAGCAGTCCCTTCAGTTCCCCGTCAAGTTTCATGACCGTAAGAGAGACTCCGGCCATTTCCATGGATGTGGCATACTCCCCGATATGGGGCATGTATATGCTGATCCCCCGCTCTTTCAGCAGCTGATGGACCCGGCGGTAGAGTATCAGCTGCTCCTCCAAAGGGGTTGCCCCCAGGCCGTTCACCATCACAGAAACCTCATCCCCCGCCTCAAGAGGCATATCCGCCATGATTTTTCCCAGGAGGGTTTCCGCCACCTCGTCAGCCGTCATCATTTTCCTCACTTCCAGCCCCGGTTCCCCGTGAATCCCCATCCCGATCTCAATCTCGTCCTCAGCAATGGAAAAAGTGGGCTCCCCCACCTGGGGGACGGTACATGAGGACAGCGCCGCCCCCATTGTCCGGATGTTATCCAGGGCATGCTGTGCCGCCTCCGCCACCTCTTCCAGGCTTCCTCCATTTTCTGCCTTTGCCCCTGCTACCTTAAATGCATAGACCATCCCCGCCACTCCCCGGCGCCGTTGGGCTTCCTCCTTAGGGGCACTGGCAACGTCATCCTTCACCAACACCATTTTCGTCTTGATGTCATCCTCCAGTTCCACCGTCTCACAGGCAAGTTCAAAATTCATCTTATCCCCGCCGTAGTTTCCGAACAGCACCAAAACCCCGCTTCCCCTGTCACAGGCACGTATCATATCCGCCATTTTTGATGCTGCCGGGGAGGCAAATACATTTCCGACGGTGCACCCGTCCAAAAGCCCCTGGCCCACATAGCCCAGGAATACCGGCAGGTGCCCGGAACCGCCTGCCGTGACAATCCCCACCTTGCCCTCCCTTGCCCCATAGCTGCTCAGCAGGATACGGTAATCATTGTCAAGCAGCCTTACCTTGTCCCCATAGGCAGCAATGATCCCCTCCATGGTCTCCCTGACAAAATCCTCTGGTTTGTTAATTAATTTTTTCATCCCTTTGTGTCTCCTTCCATTGATTCTCTCACGCCTGTACCCCTGCCTGTTTTCCCAGATATGCCTCCGCAATCTGGGGATTATTCCGCATTTCTTCGGAAATGCCGCTCATTTTGATCCTCCCTTGCTCGATCACATAGGTAAAATCTGAGATCTTCATCGCAAGCCTCGCATTCTGTTCGTTCAGGAGGATTGTCATCCCGCTTTTATTGATCTCCACGATTTTTTCAAACATTTCACTGACCAGCAAAGGCGACAGCCCCATGGACGGCTCATCCAAAAGGAGAACCTTGGGCCTGGCCATCAGCGCCCTCCCGATTGCCAGCATCTGCTGTTCCCCTCCGCTCATGCTCCATGCCAGCTGCCGGCGCCTTTCCTTCAGCCTTGGAAAAAGCCCATATACCATTTCCAACTCTGCCTCATAGGACTTCCTCCCAAAATACCCATGCCACACAATCGTCCCGGTTTGGAGGTTTTCTTCCACGGAAAGCCCGGGGAAAACATGGCGCCCCTCCGGAACCTGGATAATCCCCATGCGGGCAATCTGGCGGCTGTTTTTCTTTACAATTTCGGTCTCTCCGTCCACCACAATCGATCCCTTGTGGGCAATCACTCCTGATATGGAATTCATCAATGTGCTTTTCCCCGCCCCATTGCTGCCGATCAGGCAGGTGATTTTCCCTTTCTCAATCACCATGTCAATCCCTTTGAGGGCCTCGATCAGATCATAATATGCATGCAGTTCTTTAATTTTAATCATCAAAGTCCCTCCCCAGATACGCCTCCAGAACAATCGGGTTTACCGCAATCTCCTGCGGCAGCCCCCTTGCGAGGATTTCTCCAAACACAAGAACGTCAATGTTCTCACAGGTGCTCATCACAAGATCCATCTGATGCTCGATCAGCAGGATCCCGATGTTCCTCTTTTTTGCCGCAAACATCAAAAGATCCCTTGCCTGCCCGATCTCCTGCGTGGTCAGCCCTGCTGCCGGTTCATCCACAAGCATCACCTTCGGATGTCCCAGCATCGACCGGACAATTTCAAGGATCTTCCTCTGCCCGAAGGGAATCGCCGTGATATCCTCGTCCCAGTCAATCTCAAAGCCTGCCAGTTCCATCAGTCCGTCCAATTCCTTCAAAAAATCGCTGCCCTTTTTTCCGATAAAGCTTTTGAAATACCCCAGCTGATCCTGCAGGTCCACCCCCAGCATCAGATTATCCCGGATATTGGAACGGTACAGAAAACGGGGTGTCTGGAACGTCCTTCCAATCCCCTTCCTCGCCCGCATATGGGAAGGGATTCCCGTAATATCCTCTCCCTGAAAATAGATCTTCCCCTCATCCACTTCATAAATGCCGCTGATCAGGTTCATCATGGTGCTCTTCCCGGCGCCGTTTGGCCCAATCAGCCCATGGATCTCTCCTGGCATTACCTTCAAATCCACATTCTTAGCCGTCACAACGCCCCCAAAGCTTTTGCAAACCCCTTCCAGCCTTAATATTGCCTCGCCCATATTGTCCTCCAATGAATTTTTACGATTTTATTTTGTGTTTCCTCCTCATGTTCTTTAAGAAATCCGCCACGGCGCCGCCGATTCCCATGGGCATAAAAATCATCATAATGATTACGGCAAAGCCGTAAATAAGCATCAGGTATTTGTCAAGCCCCCTCAAAACCTCCGGCAGGAAGGTTACGATCAAAGCGCCCACGAAGATGCCCGGGGTGCTGTTGATGCCCCCCAGCATGGACATGATGACAATGGTGGTGCTTTTGGCAAAACTGAACTGGTCACCGGAAATAAAACGGTTGTGCTGGGCCAGGAGGGAGCCCGAGAGCCCTGCAAATGCCCCCGCAATCACAAAAGCGATTACCCTTGTCCGGTAAATATTCACCCCAAGGCTCTGGGCGGCGATTTCATTGTCCCGGATGGAGGCCAGGGATCTTCCCAGGTTCGTCCTGCGGATTCGCTCCACAAGGAAGGCAATCAGGAGCACAACCCCGAGAAGCAAGAAATACCATTTTTTATAGCTGTCGAAAACAAACCCGCCCACGGAAAGGGTCCGGATCTCCGGAATCCCCTTCGGCCCGCCAAAGGCTGGCTCGTAATTTAAGAACAGCACATATAATACCTGGACAAACCCCAGGGTTGCAAAGGTGCAGAAGGAATTCTTCAGCCTCAGGAACAAGACGCCGGCCACCCAGGCAATCAGCCCGGTCAGCGCCACAGACACGAAAACCGCTGCATACCCGGGAAGGTAAAAACCTAAACGCCCGGAACAGAGATTGGCAGTGATATAGGCGCCAATCCCCATAAAGGCAACCCCCGAAAAAACCAGCTGCCCGCACATCCCCAGCATGATGGAAAGCCCATAGGCCGTAATCATGTTAATCAGGGCCATGTTCACCACAAGAACAGTATAATTATTCATTTTCCATGTCACAGCAACAGAAAACAGGATCAAAAAAACAACAACAGCCCACACCTTCGGGGCCTTTTTCAGCTTATCCATATCGTCCCCCCTTAAGCTTTATCAGCGACTTTGTCAATAATCAATCCCTGCGGCCGGAAGATCAGGAAGATAATCAAAATCAAAAAAACAATCGCATCCTTGTAAGAAGAGAACCGGATTGTTGCAAAGGATTCCACCACCCCCACCAGGAGGCATCCGATGATCGCGCCTTTGATGCTCCCAAACCCGCCGATCACGGTTCCCGCAAATGCCCGCAGGTTCAAAGACGACAAAGAGGTGGTAACCGTATACACGGGAGCCACCATATATCCCCCTATGGAAACCAAAACAACCACCAGCATGTAAGTGACTGCTGTCGTCATCAGGGTGGAGATCCCTATGAGTTCCGCCGTGGGCTTGTCCTGGGCCGCCGCCTGCATCATAATGCCGATATAGGATTTCTCAAATAAAAGGTAAATCAAGGCCATGGCCACGATTGCCACGATGATAATCAGCAGAAACTGCACCTGCAGCCTTGTCCCGAAAAGATTAATAACCAGCGCCTTCCCCTGGGCATTTTTCAGGACAGGCGAAATGATCCTGGGCCAGGAGCCAAACAGGATCATGGTGCCTTCTGACAGGACAAGGGACGCCCCCATGGTAGCTATGATCGGCGCCACCGGGTAAGACGCCTTCCTCAAAGGCCAGTATGTGGCCAGCATGAAGACCAGCCCTAATAAAGCGTAGAGAACCAACGATAAGGGTATCGCTATATAAAATGGCAGGCTCAGGTCCATGATCAGTACACATGCAATATACGCCCCCACCATCAGCAGATCCCCCTGGGCAAAATTCAGGACTCCCACTGCCCGGATCAGCAGGATGAGCCCCATGGCAATCATGGCATAAATCATCCCCATGGAAAGCCCGTTGACCAGCATTGAAAAGAATATGCTAAAATTCACTTTTATGCCTCCATTTTTGTAATCCGATTTTCCGGGGATCCCGTCCCTTGCGGCATCCCCGGAATGCCCGCCTGTTACCTGAAGCTCACTGTCCTTACCGGCACAGCCTCCCCGTCCGTTGTCTCACACAGCATAATGTACGTAGACATGACATGGTAGCTGTCCCCATAGATCTTATAATAGTTATTCGCCCCCTGGACGTCCGTGGCATTCATGGCCTCATTGATTTTTTCCCGGTCCTCCGTTGTATCCGCCCGCTCGCAGGCCTCCTTGAACAAGTACACACAATCATAGCCCCAGGCCGACTGCATCGCACTTTTGGCGCCATACAGGCTCTCATAATTCGTTTCAAACTCTGCCGCACGTTCCGGCACATCCAGATCCTGGCCCAGGATGTTGGGAGACCAGTCTGCCACCGTAAACCATCCGTTGGCCGCGTCCTTTGCCACCTCGATAAAAGGGGCGCTTGCAAAGCTGGAGGATCCCATCAGGGGGATATCACAGCCTGCGGACTGGAGCTGCTGCGCCAGGGCCACATCCCACGCCTCACTGACTCCCATAACTACCAGGCCGTCCACATCGCTCCCCAAGATCTGGTTTATGATGGAGCCGAAATTCGATTCGTTTTCCGGCGCCCCGTAAATATTGTTTTCCGGAATCACGCTCCCCCGTTCCTCCATCGCTTTCACAAAGTTGTCCTTCTGGATGGTCGTGGAGGATGCCGTCGTATAGAGCACCGCCGGATTCTTCATATTCAGTTCGTTTAAAGCCACATCCGCCATGATGGGGCCGGTAAAGTCATCCGTCACCCGGATCTGCCACACATAGGGGTTCTCAGATGCGGAGATGTCCGGGTTAGAGCCATTGGCAAAATAAGGGACCTTGTTTTTTTCAATCTCAGGCAGGACTGCCATGCAATTGGTCGAAAAGTACGAACCAATAATGGCCGGTACCCCACTCTCAATCAGTTTGATCGTGGCATTGATGGCGATGGACTGGTCCGTGCCTTCATCCTGGACGTCCAGCACCAGTTCCTTTCCCAAAATACCTCCTGCCGCATTGATCTCATCCACTGCCTGTTTCATCCCGTTCACATAATACTCCCCGGTCAGCTGGTTCGGCCCGGTCAGGGGCGCGGTTGCCCCAAGCACAACCGTTCCGTCAAAGCTGCCTTTTCCTGCCGGTTCCCCCTCCGCTTCTTTGCCGGTCTCCCCGGCCGCTTCCTGTGCCTGGGAAGAGGCTGCTCCGGAGGGCGTATTGGAGGAATCCTTCCCGGAACAACCGCCTGCCATACCCGTCACCAAAGCTGCCGTTAAAATCATTGCCATTTGTTTTCTCATCATAACCTCTCCTTTATTTTACTTTTGTTCTCACGGTTTCAACATTACCTTACAGGCATCCGGGTCATTGCAGGCCACATCAAAGGCCTTTGCCGCGTCAGCCAGGTCAAATACATGGGAAATCAGCGGGTCAATCTGCACCATCCCATTCGCCACATTCTGCATCGTCTTTTCAATCCACCATGGGCGGTCTATTTTGATTCGATGCATCAAAGCCAGGGTGCGGATATCAAAACCGTCATTATGCCACCGGTTGATATAAAGCTGTGCCGGTTCCAGCACCCAGCTGTAAAGCCCCATGATTCCCCCATGCTTAAGAATATCGCTGCACAGCTGGATTGCCGTATCGTTCCCGGCAACCTCAATCACCACATCCGCCCCCTGGTTGCCCGTTTCCCTCAGCACCTCCGCCACCACATCATCCCGGTTCGGGTTGAGTACAATATCCGCCCCCATCTTCTTGGCCAGGTTCAGCTTGCCATCCACTACATCCACGCAGATCACCTTGGCTGCCCCCATCTTCTTCACGACCTGGGCGATGACCTGCCCTGCAAATCCTACCCCTACCACAACCACCACATCCCCCAGTTCCACGCCGGACTGCATCCCGGCATAGATTGCACAGGCAGTAGGCTCCCCTAAAGACGCCGCTTCCATACTCATTCCCTCCGGCACCTTCACCACCCCATAGCCGTTATGCACCACCGGCGCCACAAAATAATCTGCCATGGTATCGTACCAGCCAAAGGACATAACCTTATCTCCCACCTTGAAGTCGGTCACATTTTTCCCTACCTCCACCACGACGCCGGCCGCTTCATGCCCCATCTTTAAGGGGTACGCATGATGGGCTTCGTTGTTCCCGTCCACCCGTTCCACCTGCACCTCCCGGGGCATCTTCCCTTCCGAATAATTCTTATCTGTCCCGCATATGGAGGCCAGATACGTCTTTACCAATACCTCATTATCCCCCGGCTTTAAATCATGCTCCTCCACAACCACCTCATTTGGCTGCCTTGTCACTACAATCCTTGTCTTCATCCTGTCCCTCCTGTTTTTTTCTGGCATACCTTTGCTTTCCCCCAGAACATGGGGGAGAAATGCTGTCATGTACTTATCCATGCAGCTTTTCAGCTTCCATATATATTATTGAGCAAATTTCATGCCAAAAAAACATCACGCTTTTCCTGGGTTTTTTCAGGGTGGTTTCTCAATTTTTCTCAAATTGAGGGCAAAAAAATTCGCATTATGATAATTTTTCTCATAATGCGAATTCCTCACTTCATTTTACGGATGCGCCGGTACAACGTGGCCAGGCTGATCCCCATCTGCCGGGCAACCTGCCGTTTGCCCTCCGTGGTATTGCCGTACTGGGCCAGCAGCTTTTTCATCTGGAGCGCCTCTCTCTCCTTAAAGCCCATGGGAATATCCTCTTCCTCTTTCCCGGCGGAGTCAAAATTCCTGCCCTCCATAACCTGGGCCGGCAAAGCCCCTTTCCCGATAATCCCCGACATACTGTCCGAACTCATGGAGATCATATACTGTACCACATTCTCCAGTTCCCGTATATTGCCCTTCCACTGGTAACGGCACAGATGCTCCATGGCCTCCGGGTCAATCCCCGACACGTCCACCTCAAAAAAAGAACGGTATTTTTCTATAAAATAGTGCACCAGCAAGGGAATGTCCTCGGGCCGTTCGCGCAGGGGCGGCAGATGGATCTCAAAGATATTCAGCCGGTAATATAAGTCTTCCCGGAATTTCCCCTCCTCCACCATCCTCTCCAGATCCCGGTTTGTGGCTGAAATGATCCGGATATTCAGGCGGATCTGCTTATTCCCGCCCACCCGTTCCAGGCGGCGTTCCTGCAGTACCCGCAAAAGCTTTGCCTGAAGGTGAAAAGGCATCTCCCCGATCTCATCAAGAAAGAGCGTCCCTGTATCTGCCAGTTCGAATTTTCCGATCTTCCCTCCCTTTTTCGCCCCTGTAAATGCCCCCTCTTCGTACCCAAAAAGTTCTGATTCCAAAAGTTCCATGGGGATGGCCGCACAGTTAATCGTGATAAACGGGTTTCCGCGGCGGTCTGAGGCATTGTGGATCGCCCTGGCAAACATTTCCTTCCCTGTGCCGGTCTCCCCGGTCAAAAGGATGTTGGGCATCGTCCTGGCCACCTTTTGGGCAATCTCCTTCAAATGCCTCATCCGCGGGCTGTTGCCCAGGATATTTCCAAAGGTAATCTGGTTCTCCCGGAAGGCCTCCCCTGCAATACGGCTCCCGATATTGATAATCGTTTTAAAATTCAATATCTTTACCAGGTCTTCCCGGCGCTCGGCCACCTTGTAAAACAAGGCCCCATAACTCTCCTCCCCGATCTTGATCTTTTCATAGACATTTACGCTTTCCGTCTCAATCATCTTGTGGAATATGGGATCCGGTATCAATTCCAGGATGTTTTTCCCCAAAATAGCCCCGCTGTCCGTCTTAAAAATATTCAGGGCCTTTTTATTGACATTGCGGATAATATTGTCGGCATCCAACAGCACATATCCGTCGGAAATCTGCTCTAAAACCTGGTTGAGCACCTGGTTCTGGCTGTCTAATTTCCGGTAGATCTCCTGCTCTTTTTTCCGCACCTCTTCTTCCTTCAGCTTCAGCCCGATCAGTTCACACATGCTCTGTATAAAATTCAGCAGGCCCCGGCGTTCATCCTTAATCTTCTCTATGTGCTCCGGTTCATAGCAGATCAGCCCCATCACCCCAATGATCCTGTTGCCGTAAACAATCGGGCAATGAAGGTATCCCATCTCCTTACAATTGCTTCTCTGGTTGCAGCTTAAGCAGGCCGGGCTTGTCCGGTCTACCGTCGTACTGATCGCATATTCCCCGGTTTCAATCACCCTTTTTACCACCCCGCCGTTCTGGGGTATCGGTTTGTAGACAGTGCCTGCCACCCGCTGAAGCTTAAAATCGATCACCTGCGTGTCAATGCCGATGGCAAGTGTAATCCCCTGGGCAATTTTCTGGATAAAATCACGGATGTCCATTAAATCAGGCATACATACACCCCTCTGACACTTTACTATGATATAAAAAAATAAAGCCCCGACCCCGCAGTTCGCAGCCTGCAAAATCAGAACTTTAAGTGCGCCCTCAGGGACTCGAACCCTGGACAAATAGATTAAGAGTCTACTGCTCTACCAACTGAGCTAAGGGCGCTTTTATGTTCGTGACACGTTTTCTCTGTGGCACGAACTATATTCTATCGCATTGCAAAAAAAATGTCAACCCCTATTTTTTACAATTTTTGTATTTTTTTCGTTAGGGCAGTCAGGGGCATCCCCCGCTGCCCCTTGCCCTGCCTTCCGTCACTCCCGGATCATCCGTTCCAGCACTTCGCGGGACTGCACACCAAGCACCCTGCCAGCCTCCTTGCCATTTTTAAACACAATCAGGGTCGGGATATTCATCACACCATATCTGACGGCAATCTCCTCACAGTCATCCACATTCAGCTTGCCCACTACTGCCTCGCCTGCCATATCCCTGGCCAACTCCTCCACCAGTGGCGCCATCATCCGGCACGGGCCGCACCAATCCGCATAAAAATCGACCAAAACCGGCTTATCCGCCTTCAAAACCTCAGCCTCAAAATTTTCCGTTGTGAACTTTTTCTCCATATTCTTTCTCTCCTTTGATCCGTTTACCTGTTATTTTCCTTTCCCCCGGTTCAACACCTTCTCCACTTCTTTAAAACTCTTATGCAGTTTTAATAGCTGACGGTTCATGCCTTCCTTATCACTGGTAGCGCTGCGCAAACTGTTCACCAGCTTTGTTTTCAGATCCACATCAATCACCGCAAAGTCTTTTCCCTACCAGTATATGCAGATTACCGGCCTGCTATCAATTTGCAGATCGGATTCCCCATAGAGGAAAATTTTTCCTCATATTCTGTCATCACGTTATCCCCTGCTGCATCCGTGTGGTGCAGATCCTTCGTGTACCACTGAATCCGCCATCCGGCCTCCGGGATCGATGCCAGGGAATACGCAAAAAGCCCCTGGTTATCGGTCTTAAACTCCACCGTGCCTTCCTTTTTCAGGACGCTGCCATAAGCCTCCATAAAGCCCGGGGAAGTAAGGCGGCGCTTTGCATGCCGGTCCTTCGGCCAGGGATCCGAAAAATTCAGATAGATCCGTGATATCTCCCCCTGCGCAAAAATCTCCGGCAGCAGCTTCGCATCCACACACATAAAATACAAATTCGGCAGCCGGGACTGCTCTTGTTTTTTAATAGCCCGCAGCAGGACACTTGGATAGCGTTCGATCCCCAGAAAATTCACCTCCGGATGGCGCCTGGCCTGCTCCATGATAAATTTCCCTTTCCCCATGCCAATCTCGATCTCAATGGGGTTCTCATTGCCAAAAACCGCCCCAAACCTTCCGCGGTGCTGTTCTGGCGACGCGAGCACATAAGGGCTGGCAAACACAGCATCCTCCGAGCCCGGAATATGGCGCAGCCTCATCTCTTTGACCTCCTGTCCTTCCCAATGTAGTTCCTGCTTTTCTATTCTATCAGACCTTGGGCTGCTTTGCAAGACTGCTATGGGGTATTTCAACCGGTAAGCCGCCTCTCTCAAATATCTTAAAATAACTTTATTTTTCCCGTGCATAATTTCAGGATATGTTGTATAATTATTTTAAGAATTCCTGATTTTTTACACATTTCGACAATACCCCCGCCAAACCCCTATCATTGGTTTGTATGGGTTTTATCAAAACACAGAGGAGGACAACGATGGCAGGCAGCAATACAAATAACAGTTGGGAACGGATCCAGTCAGGCGTAAGGAACACGGAGCGCCTGATCCGTCAAAAAGATTACAATTCCGCCATGGTCAAAGCCCGCCAGACGGTGGAATTTATGGTGCGGACCTTGATTGGCCAGACAGGCTCCATGGATGATAATGACTTAAAAGATATGATCGACGCCCTTTATCAGAACCGCCAGATCACCAAAACCAGCTGCGACCGCTACCACAAGATCCGCATGATGGGGAATAAGGCCGCCCATGAGGGAGATAACTCGGCATCCAATGCCAACTTAGCCTTCCACCTTCTCTCCCAGGAGATTGCCACTTTTTCAAATGACTACTTAAACAGGAGACGGGGTTCCTCACGGAACTCCCCGCGCCCCTCTTCCTCCCGCCAGCCGGTTTCCCGCTCCTCGCGCAATGGACGCAGGCGTTACCAGAAGAGAAGGCGCCGCCGTTTCTCGCCTTATGATTTAATGAAGCTTCTGATCCCCGTCATCTGTATCGCTCTTGTGGTTTTCGTGGTCAGGATGATTAAACCAAAGACAGAGGAAAGCGAATCCTCCAGTGCCTCTGTTTCCACAGAAGCAACTGTGGGGACCACGGTCAGCCCCACCGAGCCGCCTACCGAACCGGTAACGGAACCCAGTTCAGAGGTTTCCCGGCCTGTTTACCGGACCACGGATGTCCTGAATGTCCGTTCTGCTCCCAGCACGGATGGCGACCGCTTAGGGAAGCTGAATGCCGGCGTCACCGTGGAGTATGTGCGCAGTGAAAACGACGAGTGGGCAGTCATTCTTTATGACGGGCAGGAAGCCTATGTGGCCAGCCAATACCTGACAACCCAGTGACCATCCTTAAGGGACGCCGCGCCTTTTGGCGGGCGTTCCCTTTCTTTCCTGTCTGCTTTCCCGGCTTTTTCACACAATCACCAAAACTTTTTGGTTTTTTTTCATTTTTTAACGATTTTCACTATGGAATTTTCTCCAAAAAAGAGTATGATGTTAAAGAACCAATTTTGCTAATGCAAGCCATGCCCTCAGTGGACAAGGGGGCGTGCGTCTTCTTGTCCACTGAGGGCATGGTTCTTCTACTATATAAATACACCACATAAGGAGGTTCACTATGAATACGGTGATCAAAAAGATTTCCGAGATCGAAGATGCCGCCTCCGCCATCATGGAAAGTGCAAATGCCTCAAAAAAGGCTTTCGCTCAGGACATGGAGGTGCAAACCAGGGAATTTGACCAGGATCTGGAGGAGCATACCAACCAAGGCATCGAAGAATTCCGAAAACGCATGGAAGCTGAAATGGACCAAAAGCTGGAAGAGCAGCGCCTGGAATCCGACCGTTTATTGCAGAAAATGGAACAAGATTATGAACAATTCCACAGCCAATATGTTGACCAGCTGTTCCGGGCACTGACAGAGGAGTGAGATTATGGGATTGTTGACATACAGCGGCATCGCCACTAAAATCCGTGCCATGGAAAGCCGTTTGTTCACCCCCCGGCAGTTTCGGGAGATGGCAGCCTTAGAAGACGTGCGAAGCGCCGCTGATTACCTGAAGCAGCAGCCCGCTTACACGGCAGTCTTTTCAGGGCTGGATGATACCCAGCTTCACCGCGGCCATATCGAACATCTGCTTGCCTACTCGGAATATCAGGATTTTGCCCGCCTATACCGTTTTTCCAGCCTTTCCCAGCGCCGTTTTTTGGATCTCTATTTCATGCATTATGAAATCACCATTATCAAACAGGTGCTGCACAATGTCCTCGGCGGGATGCACCAGCCTATGGACCTGTCGGATTTCCAGGCCTTTTTCGACCAGCATTCCTCCATTGACCTGGTAAAGCTGGCGCAGGCCGGGAATGCAGAGGAGTTTATTGCCGGGCTGGAAGGTTCCTCTTATTACAGCCTGGTTCAGGGCCTCTCGGCAGATAAGTCTTTATCCCTGTCCGACTATGAAATCCGTCTTGACCTTCTCTATTTTAAAACCATGTGGAAGGTGACAGACCAGGTACTGGGAGGCAAGGAACGCGAAATCATCAAACAATGTTTCGGAAGCCGCCTGGATCTGTTAAATATCCAATGGATTTACCGCTCCAAAAAATATTACCGGCTGCCGGCTGCTGACATCTACCGGCTGTTGATCCCGGTAAGGTACAGGCTGAATGCGGAACAGATCCGAAAGATGGCCGAGGCAGACTCCCTGGATGCTTTCTTTTCTGTTTTGAGAGCCACCCATTATGGCCGGATCCCGGAAAACGAGTGGAACCGGCAGCCGGATCTGGAAAAGCTATATCACCAGACACTCAACCAGATCTATAGCAATGCCGGGCGCAGGCACCCCTATACAATTGCGGTGCTGGACTCCTACCTATATGCCAAGGAACTGGAGATCCGTAAGATTATTGCCACTATTGAGGGCATCCGTTATGGCCTGCCCCCGGAGGAGATCGTCGCCATGGCAGAAAAACAATAGGAGGTATAAGCCGTGATAGAAAAAATGAAGTTCTTAAGCATAACCGGGCATAAGGGCGACATTGACCGGGTCGTCGACCAGTATCTCTCCAAGTATGAAATCCATCTGGAGAATGCCTTGTCCGAATTAAAGACCGTAACCAACCTAAAGCCTTTCACCGAGAATAACCCCTACAAGGGGCAGCTGCAGGCCTCGGAAGAACTGCTTGCCAATTATTTGGGAGGCAGCATCCCGCTCCCCGGGGAGCCAAGTCCCTGCCCGGATCTTTCCATCGAGGCTGCCGCCCGGATTGTGGAAGATCTGAACCAGGAAATCCAGGCCCTTTGCTCGGAAAAAGCAGGCCTCCAGAAGGAACTGGACCAGCTGCAGGTATCAAAAAACCAAATCCAGCCCTTCCGCGACCTGAACTACAGTGTCAGTTCCATTATGCAGTTTAAGTATGTGAGGTTCCGCTTTGGACGTATCCCTCATGACTATTACAAAAAGTTTATGGATTATGTGTATGACACCATCGATGTAGTGATGCACCGGTGCCAGGACGACGAACAATATGTATGGGTAGTTTATTTTGCACCTGATGTGCTGGCTGACAAAATCGATGCCATCCTGGCCTCCCTCCATTTCGAGCGGTTCTTCTTACCGGACGAATATGAAGGCACGCCCACGGAGGCTTCCCAGCTGCTGGACGGCAAAATCCAGGCTGTGCAGCAGCAAATCCAGGAAATTGACCAAAAAATCATGGCACAGGTCCAATCCCAAAAGGAAGAACTGCTGGCTGCCAGCCAAAAGCTGAAACGCTTCTCCACCAACTTTGATGTGCGCAGGCTGGCTGCCTGCACCAGCCATGAGAACCATACCTTTTACATTTTGTGCGGCTGGATGAGTGAGACTGATGCCACTGCCTTCCGGACCGAACTGGAGAAGGATCCTGAGACCTTCTTCTTTGTGGAGGACGACCACAACAATATTATGAGCAATCCCCCCACTAAGCTGAAAAACCCTGGTATCTTCAGGCCTTTTGAAATGTTTATCAAGATGTATGGGCTGCCTGCCTATGGGGAGATTGACCCCACCGTGATCCTCGGGCTGACATACTCTTTCCTTTTCGGCTTCATGTTCGGGGATGCAGGACAGGGTCTTTGCCTGCTGCTTGGCGGGTTCCTCCTCTACAAGGCTAAGAAAATGAGCCTGGCCGCCATTATTTCCTGCTGCGGGTTCTTTTCCACAATCTTTGGGCTTCTGTTTGGCAGTGTGTTGGGCTTTGAGGATGTGTTTCAGCCCCTCTGGCTGCACCCAAAGGAGGCCATGATGCAGCTGCCCTTTATCGGCAACCTCAATACGGTCTTTGTGGTGGCCATCGCACTGGGCATGGGGATTGTGCTGATGACCATGGTTCTCAATGTGGTCAACAGCCTCCGCTCCCAGGATGTGGAAAAGGCATGGTTTGACACCAACGGCATAGCCGGGATCGTCTTCTACGCCGCCATGGCCGTTATGGTATTTTTGTATATGGGAGGCCATCCTTTGCCTGCTGCTGCAATATTGGCTGTTATGTTCCTGCTTCCGCTGCTGGTTATCCTCTTTAAAGAGCCTCTGGCAGCACTTGTGGAAAAAAAGGCCGAGGTTATGCCCAAGGAAAAAGGAATGTTTTTTGTCCAGGGCTTTTTCGAACTGTTTGAGGTTCTGCTGAGTTACTTTTCCAATACCCTTTCCTTTGTCCGTGTGGGTGCCTTTGCCGTCAGCCATGCAGCAATGATGGAGGTGGTGCTGATGCTTGGCGGGATCGAATCCGGGACACCAAACTGGCTGGTGATCATCCTTGGCAATTTGTTTGTCTGCGGCATGGAAGGCCTGATCGTGGGCATCCAGGTGCTGCGTCTCGAATATTATGAGTTGTTCAGCCGCTTTTACCGCGGAACCGGGCGTGAATTCAAGCCCTATGGAAGAACAGATTCTTAAATTATCATATCATAAACAATCTAGGAGGATTAGAATCATGACTTTATTAACAAAAATCACATTATCCATCGCTCTTTTGATCAGTATCGCCGTTCCTTTCGGCGCCTTTGCCGCCGGGGAAAAGTCCCGGAAACGCTACAAAACGGCGCTTGCCGCCAATACCCTCTTATTCGCAGGCACCCTCCTGGTTGCCGCCGGGCTCATGTTCACCGGCAACGCTTCTGCTGCCGAGGCTGCCGAAGCCGCATCTTCTGGCAGCGCCGCCGGCTGGGGCTACCTGGCTGCCGCACTTTCCACCGGCATGTCTTGTATCGGCGGCGGCATCGCCGTGTCGGCTGCTGCCTCTGCTGCATTGGGGGCAATCAGTGAAGACGGATCCATCCTTGGTAAATCCCTCATCTTCGTCGGCCTTGCCGAAGGTGTGTGCCTGTACGGGCTGATCATTTCCTTTATGATCCTCGGAAAGCTGTAATCCCATGAAAATGTATCTGATCAGCGACAACATCGATACCTGGACCGGCATGCGCTTAGCCGGGATTGAAGGCGCGGTTGTCCATGAGAAACAGGAGCTTCAGCAGGAACTTGACAAAGTCCTTGCCGACAAGGAGATCGGAATTGTCCTCCTCACCGAGAAATTCGGGGAAAAATTCCCCGATTTGATCAACGAAGTGAAACTAAACCATAAGCTTCCTTTGTTTGTGGAGATACCCGACCGCCATGGAACCGGCCGCAAGCCGGACTTTATCACTTCCTATGTGAATGAAGCCATCGGATTAAAGCTATAAAACTGTTATCATGTAAAAAAGAAAGCAGGTGACCCCTTTGACAACAGAGGAGAAATTAAAGCATTTTCTGGATACCTGTATGGAGGACGCCCGGGCAAGAAGCAGCCGCATGCTTGACGAATACACGGCTGCCCTCCAGAAGTCCTTTGAAGAACACAAGCAGGACGCCCGGCGCCGGGCTCAGATGCAGGTCCGCCAGGAAACAGAAAAGATCGGGCGTGAACTAAATAAAAAACTTTCTGCCGCACAGCTGGAGCAAAAGCGCGCCTTGGGACGCAGGCAGGAAGAATTGAAAGATAAGCTTTTTGTGGAACTGCAGAACCGGCTGGCAGAGTATAGGGAAACACCGGAATATCAGAAACTGCTGGAAGGCCAGATCACGGCTGCTGTCGATTTTGCAAAGGGCGAAGAGGTGGTGGTCTATCTGGATCCCTCGGATGCAGATAAGCTGGAAGGCCTGGCGCTTTGCCATCCCAGGGCTTCGCTTAAACAAAGCGATTATTCCTTTTTGGGCGGCACCCGTGCCCTCATCCCCGCCCGCAATATCCTGATTGACAATTCCTTCCAGGCACGGCTGGCGGAAGCAAAGGAGCAATTCCACTTTAGCCTGCACACGGCGGCAGGCAAAAGCGGCAGCAAAACCATGGAGGCTTCTTCGGAAGGGAGGGTACAGGGATGAGGGAAAACAAGACAGAAAAAACCGGAATCATCTATGGGATCAACGGCCCCATCGTCTATCTGAAGGAAGATGCAGGGTTTATGATGAATGAGATGGTCTATGTGGGGCCGGAACGGCTGGTCGGCGAAGTGATCGGCCTGACCTCTGAGCGCACCACCATCCAGGTATACGAAGAAACCACCGGCATCCGGCCCGGCGAGGTTGTCTGCGGTACCGGGGCGCCGGTGTCCGTGACCCTGGCGCCGGGGATCCTCACCAATATTTTTGACGGCATTGAACGCCCGTTAAGCGAGATTGCCAAAACCGGCGGCGCCTACATCAACCGGGGGGTCAGCGTGGATTCCCTGGACACCGCCAAAAAATGGAAAACCCATATGACGGTCAAAAAAGGGGACCGGGTGCTGGGGGGCACCATCATTGCAGAAGTGCCGGAAACCCAGGCGATCCTCCACAAGGTTATGGTGCCCCCTGATAAGGAGGGCTATGTCCTTGATGTGGTTCCTGACGGGGAATACACGATCAGCGAACCACTCCTGACATTGCAGCTGCCAGACGGCAGGGAAGAGAAGCTGACCATGACCCAAAAATGGCCGATCCGCCAGGCACGCCCTACTGCCAGGCGCTTCCCGGCCAGCCAGCCCTTAGTCACCGGGCAGCGGATCCTGGATACCCTCTTCCCCCTTGCCAAAGGAGGGACGGCCGCCATCCCAGGCGGTTTCGGTACCGGAAAGACCATGACCCAGCATCAGATCGCCAAATGGTCGGATGCCAATATCATCATCTATATTGGCTGCGGTGAACGGGGCAATGAGATGACCCAGGTGCTGGAGGAATTCAGCGAACTGATTGACCCTAAGACGGGCAATCCCCTGATGGACCGCACCACCCTCATCGCCAACACCTCCAACATGCCCGTAGCCGCCCGTGAAGCCAGCCTTTATTCCGGCCTTACCCTGGCGGAGTATTACCGGGATATGGGATACCATGTGGCCATCATGGCTGACTCCACCTCCCGTTGGGCAGAGGCCTTGAGGGAACTGTCCGGACGCCTGGAGGAAATGCCGGCTGAGGAAGGGTTCCCCGCTTATCTGGCCTCCAAGCTGTCCGCATTTTACGAGCGGGCAGGCATGATGCAGAATTTAAACGGAACAGACGGAAGCGTCACGATCATCGGGGCTGTCTCCCCCCAGGGGGGCGACTTTTCAGAGCCGGTGACCCAGAATACCAAACGTTTCGTCCGCTGCTTCTGGGGATTGGACAAAAGCCTCGCCTATGCCAGGCATTTCCCGGCTATCTCCTGGCTGACCAGCTATTCTGAGTACTTAAATGACCTGGGTTCCTGGTACTCTGAACATGTAGACCGTAAATTTGTGGATTACCGCAACCAGATCGTGTCCCTTCTCTCCCAGGAAAGCAGCCTGATGGAGATCGTAAAACTGATCGGCGGTGACGTATTGCCGGATGACCAGAAGCTAATTTTAGAGATTGCCAAGGTAATCCGTGTGGGATTCCTCCAACAAAACGCATTCCACAAGGACGATACCTGTGTGCCTATGGAAAAGCAGTTTAAAATGATGGAAATTATCCTGTACCTGTACCGCCGCTCCCGTTCCCTGATTTCCATGGGCATGCCGATGTCGGTACTGAAGGAAGACCCCATTTTCGATAAAGTGATCGCCATCAAATACGATGTGCCGAATGACCGGCCAGAACTTCTGGAGGATTACAGGAAACAGATTGACCGCTTCTATGATAGTGTCATAGAGCGGAATGCATAAGGAGGGATCTGAAATGGCAATTGAATATTTAGGCTTAAGTTCCATCAACGGTCCCATGGTTGTATTGGAAGGCGTTCAGGGGGCTGCCTACGACGAGATTGTGGAAATGTCCACAAATAACGGAAAAAAGAGGCTTGGCCGTGTGATCGAAGTGGACGAAGACCATGCTGTGATCCAGGTATTTGAAGGGACAGAAGGGATGTCCCTCCACGGCGTACACACCCGCCTGACCGGACATCCCATGGAACTGGGCGTATCAGAAGAAATGCTGGGACGTACCTTCAACGGGATCGGCATCCCGGTGGATGGGCTGGGGGATGTGGTGCCGGATAAAATGCTGGATGTCAATGGCCAGCCCCTAAACCCCGTCACAAGAGAGTACCCCAGGAACTACATCCGTACCGGCATCTCAGCTATCGACGGGCTTATGACTTTGATCCGCGGGCAGAAACTGCCTATCTTTTCCGGCAATGGACTGCCCCATGACCAGCTTGCCGCCCAGATTGTCCAGCAGGCATCTTTAGGCGACGATTCCCAGGAAGAGTTTGCCATTGTATTCGCCGCAATGGGCGTTAAACACGATGTGGCAGAATTTTTCCGCCGTACCTTTGAGGAGAGCGGTGTCTCCTCCCATGTGGCAATGTTTATCAACCTGGCAAACGACCCGGTGGTAGAACGCCTGATTACCCCGAAGGTGGCATTGACTCTGGCAGAATACCTGGCCTTTGAGAAAAATATGCATATTCTGGTAATCCTGACGGATATGACCTCATTCGCTGAAGCCATGCGTGAAGTATCCTCCTCAAAGGGGGAAATCCCTTCCCGTAAAGGCTTCCCGGGATACCTTTACAGTGAGTTGGCCGCACTCTACGAGCGGGCAGGCATTGTCCGGGGTGTCAGCGGCTCAGTGACCCAGATCCCTATCCTCACCATGCCAAACGACGACATTACCCACCCAATCCCTGACCTGACCGGTTACATCACCGAGGGCCAGATCGTGCTGGACCGCGGCCTGAATGGCCAGTCCATTTATCCCCCGATCAATGTGCTTCCCAGCCTTTCCCGGCTGATGAAGGACGGTATCGGTGAAGGCTACACCCGTGCGGACCATCAGGCAGTGGCGAATCAGCTGTTCTCCTGCTATGCCAAGGTGGGAGATGCCCGGGCCCTGGCCTCCGTAATCGGCGAGGATGAATTGTCGCCCTTGGACAAAAAATACCTGGAATTCGGGCGTGAATTCGAAAGACAATTTGTGGGGCAGGATCCCCATGATAACCGGAATATTATCGAGACATTAAAGATTGGATGGAAGCTTTTGCGGATGCTGCCGCGTGAAGAGTTAGACCGGATCGACACCAAGCTTCTGGATCAGTATTACCAGGAGGGGCAGGCATGAACCCAAATACTTTCCCTACCAAGGGCAACCTGATCCTGGCCAAGAATTCCCTGGCCCTTGCCAGCCAGGGATATGAACTGATGGATAAAAAGCGGAATATTTTGCTGCGGGAACTGATGGGCCTGATTGACCAGGCCAGGGAAATCCAGTCGGAAATCGACACCACCTTTACCGAGGCCTACAAGGCCCTGCAGCACGCCAATATGGAACTGGGAATCCATTTTGTGGAAGAAATGGCTGCTTCCGTGCCGGTGGAAAATTCCGTCCGCATCAAAACCCGCAGCATCATGGGCACGGAAATCCCTCTTGTCCAGCATGAACCGGCTCCCATGAAGCTGTCCTATGCCTACCATAGTACCCGGGAGTCCCTGGACGAAGCCCGGCTGCATTTTGACAGGGTTAAGTATTTGACCATCAAGCTGTCCATGGTTGAAAATTCTGCCTACCGGCTGGCCGCCAGCATACGCAAGACCCAAAAGCGGGCAAACGCCCTCAAAAACATCACGATCCCCATGTACCGCGCCCTGGTGACCGATATCTCCAATGCCCTGGAAGAAAAGGACCGGGAAGAATTCACCCGCCTTAAGGTGATCAAGCGCTCTAAGAAGCGGGCTTAACCACCCTGCCTGCAAGGCAGCCCGCTCCTATCCCCACCAGGATTCCTCCCAGCACATCGCTGGGATAATGGACACCCACGTACAGGCGGGAAAGGGCAACCAGGAGGGCCAGGATAACCAGGCCTATGCCGATCCGCCGCGGAAGATGCCCAAGGAGTGCGGTGGCAGCCGCAAAGGACGCACAGGAATGCCCGGAGGGAAAAGAGAAATCCTTCTGCTTTTCCACCAGCAGGATCAATCCGTCTATCATCTCATAAGGCCGGATCCTGGCAAAGGCCGGCTTGAGGATGATGTTCGTGATAAGTGCGCCGACTGCCAAAGCAAGCAGGGCGGCAATCCCTGCTTTCCGTGTTTTTCCGAAACACAAAAAAATCAGGGCCAGGGCAATCCAAAACCAGCCCCCGTCCCCCAGGGAAGTAACCACCTTCCAAAAAGGGGTCATCCACTCCTGGCGGAGGGACTGGAACCAGAGCAAAAGCCCACTGTCAAGCTGCCAGAAAAACTCTAAAATCCCCATGCGGTCTCCTTTCTACATTGCCGTCGGCAGGTTCCAGCGGTATTTGCGGGCCAAAATCCGGATAACAACCACCAACAGGGCACTGACTACCATGGAAAAGTCATTGCCCAGCCAGTTGAGAAGCCCGACATAACATACAGCCCCGGCAATCGATGCGCAGGCATATACATGCTTCTTCAGCACTGCCGGGGTTTGTCCGGCCATCATGTCCCGCAGGATCCCGCCTCCAACCCCGGTAATGGTTCCCAAAAACACCATGAGGAAACGGTACTCCCCCAGCCCGGCCTCAATGGCAGTGTCAATGCCCACCACGGTAAATGCCCCCAGCCCGATGGCATCTAAAAGGTTCATCACCCGTTCGTAGAGATCCGATTCCAGCACTTCCAGCGTAATCCGGCAAAACCTCACAATAAGGAACAAGACAAGGACCGACAGAAAGGCCATCCATACATAGATGGGCTTCACAAACAATGTGGGGGGATGGATCCCGATAATCAGATCCCGGAGCATCCCGCCCCCCACCGCCGTGGTCACCCCCAGCACAATAATTCCCAGCAGGTCCAGATGCTTTTTGATGGCCACCATACCGCCGGAACAGGCAAAGGCGGCAGTCCCCACCATTTCTATAATAAAAAATACCGTGATTTGCTGTGGCATAGCCCATCCCCCGTCTCTTCTAAAGTGTCATATTTCATTGATTATAGCATGGTTAGGCATTTCGTCAACCGATAAATAAAGATATTAAAAATTTAGACTATAAAAAATCTCTCCTTTGGTGTATGATAGCGTTATACAATCCTGCCCCTTTTGTAAGGGGCAACCCACCCGATGTACAGGAAAGGAACCATATTATGAAGCTTATCCAGACTATACTCGGCCTCCTGTGTGCATTTGCCTTGATGGTCATCCTGCTGATTACCTCCGTGGAGGCAGTCACCTACTGGACCCCTGGCTACTACGAAAAAGAATACCGCAAATATAATGTATTAGAAAATGTCCGCATGGAGATGGATGACCTCCTGGACGTAACCTCGGAAATGATGGCCTATCTGCGCGGACAGCGGGAGGATCTCCATGTCCCCACCGTTGTAAACGGGCAGCCCAGGGAATTTTTCAGCCAGCGGGAGATCGCCCATATGGAAGATGTGCGGGGATTATTCCTGGGCGCAATCGCCATCCGCCAGGGCTGCCTCATCCTTATCATGGCCTCCCTGGCCATCCTCCTCTATACCCGGGCAGACCTAAAGCGGCTTCTGCCCCGGACACTGTGCGCAGGTACCCTGCTGTTTTTTGCCCTGCTGGCGGTTTTGGCTGCCGTTATCGCCAGCGATTTTTCCAGGTATTTTATCGTTTTCCACCACATTTTCTTTGACAATGACCTGTGGATGCTGGATCCCCGGACGGATCTGCTGATCAATATTGTCCCGGAACCCTTCTTCATGGATACGGCCGCCCGGATTGCAATTACCTATGGCGCCAGTGTGCTGGCAGTATTCCTGGCCTCCCTGGTATGTATTTTCCGGACATCCAAAAAGAGGCTTTTATCCCTTTTCCTCTGCCTTTCCCTGTCTGCGGGATTGTTTGTGCAGCCCGCTTATGCTGCCCCTGCCTGGCCCAACGGCCCCTCAATCATGGCTGAGGGCGGGATTTTGATCGACGGCAATTCCGGTGCCATCCTGTATGGAAAAAACATCCATGAACAGTATTTCCCTGCCAGTATCACCAAGATACTGACTGCTCTGATTATTATTGAGAACTGTTCCCTGGATGAGGTTGTAACCTTCTCCCACAATGCCGTTTACAATGTGGAAGTGAACAGCAGCAATGCCAACTTAGAAGAAGGGGACCGGCTCACCGTCCTTGACTGCCTCTATGCCATGATGCTGAAATCGGCAAATGAAGCCGCCAATGCCCTGGCAGAACATGCAGCAAGTTCCACAGAGGCATTTTCTGCCATGATGAATGCCAAGGCCTTCTCTTTAGGCTGCACGGATTCCCATTTCAGCAATCCCAGCGGCCTCAACAACCCTGACCATTATACCTCCGCCCACGACATGGCCCTGATTGCACAGGCCGCCTTTCAGAATGAAACCTTTGCCCAGATTGTATCCACCCTTTACTATGACCTGCCGCCGACAAAAAGGAACCGGGAGGGACTGCGCATCTACCCGGGACATCAGATGATAAAAAAGAACAGCCCGAATTATTATGCAGGCGCTGTGGGCGGCAAAACCGGGTATACCACCCTTGCCGGCAATACCCTCGTCACATGTGCCCAGAGAGGCGGAATGCGGCTGATTACGGTTGTCTTAAATGGCCACCAAACCCATTATTCTGATACCCGGGCTATGCTGAATTTCGGCTTCCGCAATTTCCGCCCCCTGGACATTGCGGATTACGACTCCACATACACCTCCATTGAAAACGACCTGACGGTCGCAGGGCTCCCTACCACCGATTTGTCCATACTCCGGATCCAGGAAGACCGGCAAATCACCCTTCCTAATAACGCAGAATTTTCCGACACCACCTCCTCCATCTCCTATGAACTGCCCCCGGGCGCACCGGAACATGCCGCTGCCTGGATCAGCTACGATTACGGAGGCCATTTAGTGGGATCCACCTATCTTCTGGTTGGCCAGAAGGAACCGGAGGCGGCTCTGTCCCTGGCAGAGGTCCCCCTCATGGAGTCCCCGGACCTTCCTTCCGAAGAACCGGCCGGCTCAGGTGTCCCGGCAGAAGCCAATGCTGAGGAAAGCCCCATACCGGCCTTCCATATCCCTCCCCGGATCCTGGCTGTTTTCTGGATCCTTCTGGCAACCGCCGCCGTTGCTGTTGCCGGATATGCCTTCCTGTATTGGTTCCAGAACCAAAGGAAGCGGGAATCCGCTAACCAGAGGCTCCGCTACCAGAGGCGGCAGCAGCGGCTTCAGGATATTGGGGTATCCAACGATGAATTCCAGCATCTGCTGGAGCAAAAACGGGCAAAGCCCACCCTGCTGGGAGGAGGCAGGCGGAGGCCAGGCAAACGGTACAAGCGATATTAACGAAAAAGGCGCCTTGGTGTTATGTCAACCAAAGCGCCTTTATCCATGGCTTTTTATGAACTCTTTTTTTGTCCTTTCTTTAAGCGGCTTCTCTTCTCCCTGCTGCGCTGCGCCCTTTTCTTACGCACATCCTCCTTACGCCCCATTATCTCTAAAGCCCCATCCTCATCGGTCAGCTTTAATGTTTTGACTACGTAGACCTGGGTATCGTCAATCCTCTTCATCCGGATCTTCCCCTTCAGGTATCCATGTTCCGGGCAAAGGGCCAAACCATAGTATATCTTCTGGTTTGGTGTAAACCACCGCACCTTTTTGCGCAGCATACGCCCGCACTTATAACACTTCATCTCCGCCACGGAGCGCTCCTTCATGGCATCCTCCTTGGAGGGGAAAACCCGGGAAACGTACTTGGAATAACTGGGGAAGACCATGCGGATCTCTTCCTTTTTGTTGTCCGGAAGCCAGTAATAGTCGACGGACCAGTAGGGCAGCAAACGTTCCTCCCCCCATTCTTCCATCATACGCGCCCAGACCTTCCCGGTATAGTACGCATCGTCCAGAGCCCTGTGGAAAGGACGCTCCTCCAAAAGCCCCATCTCCTCCACTGCCGTATCCAGGGAGGGCTTTACGCCGTCTTTATAAAAAAGGGCATATAATTTCTGGATATCATAATAAAATAATGGCTTCGGAAAGGGATTCTCCAGGGAAAAATGCCTCATATTCCTCTGCAGTTCCGTCAAATCCATAGAGCCCCAGGTGCAGTAAACGCTTTCTTCCCCGCACCAGCCCATAAAATCCCTGGCAGCATCCGCAAAATCCTCCCCATGGTTCCACAGTTCCTCCATATCCATATGTGTAACCTCTGAGATTGCATAATGCATCTGCGTGTATACCTGGGGCCGGATCAAACGATGGAATTCACCGCCCATCATGCAGTCCTGATCCATCCTTACCGCCCCGATCTCAATAATCTCGAAGGGGAAATCTTCTATGGAATCTGCTTTTCCATGTACACTTTGATTCCATTCCAAGTCAAATATAATGTAATTCCTCATAATAGGCCAATTATACCATAAAGCCGGGACTTTGCCTATCCCTCTTATTCTAAGAAAAATCCCTCTCGAACCATGCGCTTAACTCCTGGCAATTCCCCGTTACCGTGCCCTGTACCATCTCTGGCTTTCCGCCGCCTTTCCCGGGGAATTCCTCATGGAAGCCTTTTAGGAAATCCTTCAGATTGATCTGTTGGCTGCCCAGGATATACTGATACCCCTGCCGGTCATTGCCCAAAAAGATGCCGCAGATCCCATGGCAGCGGTACATGCCGGTATCCACAAAACGCCGGGCAGCATTCCTGTCCAAATCCTCCTCAAACAGCAGAAAATTCCCCTTCTTTGTGCCTTCCCCCAGTTTCTCCGCCTTTTGTTCCAGATAACGGCTCTGCATGCGGAACAGTTTGTCCTTCCATTGCTGTACCTCCCGCTGAAGCCGTTTCACTGCCTCTGCCGCCTCATATGGCTTTGCCGACAAAAGCCGTGAAATCTCCAGTACATTATCCTCCTTGGCCCGGTAATCCTGCAATGCCCGGAAGCCGCACACCATGGTCACCCGCGTTCCCCCCTTATACCTGGCTGCGTCAATCAGGCGGACCATGCCGATCTCCCCCGTGCGTTTTACATGGGGGGCACAGCAGGCGCATACGTCGTAACCCGGCACCGTCACGATACGCACCTGCCCGCTTAACTCCTTCTTGCTGCGGTAGTCCATCTGGGCCAGTTCCTCCCGGGAAGGATATTCTGCACGGATCATCAGATTGGCCGCCACCGCCTCATTGGCTTCCTGCTCCACCGTCTGCAGCTGTTCCCTGGTAAAACTGCCGTTAAAATCCATGGTCACCAATTCCCTTCCCAGATGGAATCCCACATTATCATAGCCAAAGTGGCGGTGTACCAGCCCCGATACGATGTGTTCCCCCGAATGCTGCTGCATCTGGGAAAACCGTTCCCCAAAATCAATCTGTCCGTGGACTTCACTGCCTCCCGCCAAAGCTTCCTTCATATAATGGACAATAACCCCGTCCTTCTCCCGCACATCTTCCACCAGGATCCCCTGAATTGTGCCTGAGTCAGCATATTGCCCGCCCTCCTCCGGAAAAAAACAAGTCCGGTCCAGCACAATCCCATAGCAGCCTTTTTTCTCCTCCCACTCACATCCAATCACCTGTGCCGTAAATTCCCTCAGATAACTGTCCTGATAATACAATTTCTCAGTCATAAACCTGCTTCTCCTTCTCTGTTTCTGCATAAGAAAAAACCATCCCCTTCATCTTATTTCACAGAATACCTAATGTCAATACCTTTGCTTTTCCAGCGGGAATTTATAAACATCCGCTTTTATCCGGGGGAGGGAACGGGTTGATATAAAAAAACGTCAGGCTTCCTGTCCTCTGAACCAGAGGCTGGAAGGCCTGACGCTGCGTTTATTTCCTGATGGCGTAAAACAGCAAATAAGCCAAAAGATCACTTCTTTTGCCTAAAGAACGTATCAATCCTGTCCTTAATATCCGATTGCTTCAGATTCTTCAGCATATATCCGTTCGGTTTTAGGGATAATACATTTTTTACTGTTTCGGCATCATCTCTTCCTGTCAGGAATATAACCGGAATATTTTCAAAATCCTTTTGGGAACGGATCAGTTCCAATGTCTGCCTTCCGTTGCAAATGGGCATATCATAATCCAGAAGCACCAGATCCGGCCGATTGACGCGGAGCATATTGAGGGCCGCTACCCCGGAATCCGCCTGGGAGATCTCATAATCCTTGCCCAGCAGCTTTTCCATTCCCTGCCGGATCATAAGGGAATCATCTACCAGGAGGATCTTCCGCTTGGGGGCTGCCTTTTCCTGCTCCTCAAGCCTGTTAAGGTACTTTTCCACTTCAACCGTGGCATTTTTTGCATTAATGGGAGTCCCCAGTTTCTTTTGGGGCACATGGGATTCCAGCACGCAATAGGCAAAATATCCTTCTCCGGAATTAAACAGGAGACTGGCCAGCAGCTTTTCGTTTTCCAGGGCCTTCTGGAAATCCTCGTAGGACAGGAAATTCTCCTCCTCCAGCTTGCTGCACTCCTCCTCGGACATAAACTCCAGGATCCGTTTGACAAACCGCTGCATGGTATGCCTGGCAGCATGAAGCAGGCTGTTGCTCAGCTTGGCCCCATTGGCGCCCATCTTCCTCCCAACCGTGCAGAACAACAGGCTTTCTTCAAAGACAACATAAACTTCCTTCTTTTTATCCGTCTGTTCCGAGCCGAAGACCATGCGGTAATAGATGCCCTTCCCGAACTTTTCCCCCCGGTAGGAGTCGCTGACCATCTGCAGCCTTAAAAGGAACATATCATACATCAGCTGGGTAATCGCCTTTCTCAAGGCTGTCTGTTCTTCTCCCGGAAGGAGATGGTCCCATGTCCTGACATTCTTCCCGGTAATGGAAAGGTCGTCCATTGTCGTATGCCCGATCAGCCATCCGGCGCAGACCCCCAGGAAATGTTCCACTGCCTCCGGAGAATAGTCTGTCTGCTTCAGTTCCTGCTCAAGGGCAGGAATCGTGTTCTTCAAAAATCCCTCATGGATCCGCTGGTGCTGCCCCACTCCCTTATAGCCGACGGAGATCATATAAGCTTCCTCATCTGCAAAATGTTCTACGGCATGTTTTTTTATAAATTCAATTCCTTTTCTGCACGACTGCCGGCTGTTATTCCATTCCCATTTCTTCTGTGTAAGCTGGAAAAGCCTGTTGATATATTGGAAAAGTTCCTGATGCTGTTTATCAACGAGTTCTACTCCGATATTATACTCTTCTTTCCATTCAAACTGAGTACTCATAAGACATCATTTTGCTGCCCACACTTAAGGGCAGTAAGTCCTTCCTGGGCAGTTGCTCCTTTCTGATTTTTGTTTCCTGACATTTACCATGGCACATCTTTCTCAAAAAAAGTATTTCTTTATAATATGTCCATAGTCTTTGGGCTGTTACCTGCAAAAAGCAGCTGCTTCCCTGTCTATTTCAGGTAAACAGCCTGCTTTTACTAAATATACAGAAAAAGAAACCGTTTCTGACGTCCGTCTGCCAGATATCTGCTTTTTAGGTTCCTTATGGAAAATTATAGCATTTCAGGTCCAAAAATGCAAGCCGGTAATATAGCAACTTTTATTTTCAGAAAACAGGAGGCACCCCCTGTCCCAAATCAGAAACCTCCTACAAACTATAGCCCAACGCCAGCGGAAGCCAGGTGGTCAGGGGCGCGAACAGGCTGATTGCCAGCAATACGATAATATTGCAGATCAGATAGGGAAGCGCCCCCCGGAATATGGCAATAATCGGCATTCGGTTTATTTTATTACATGCATTCAGGCACATGCCCACCGGAGGGGTGACCAGCCCGATGGCCAGGCCGGTAATCATCATAGCGCCAAACTGCAGGGCTGAGAATCCGTAACTCTGCATCACCGGCAGCATGATCGGGGTCAGCAAAAGGATTGCCGGGCTCACGTCGATAAAGGTGCCAATCATCAGGATCATGACACAGAACACCAGCGCAATCCCCCAGCTGGGCATGTTGAGCGCGATAAAGAAATTCGCCACAATCTGGGGCACCTTCTGCATCGTCAGCACCCAGGTAAAGATCGTCGTAAAACCGATGATCAGCATGATAGAGGAGGAGGAGATCAGAGTCTTTTTAAGAGCCTCCACAATGGCCTTCCAGGTCAGTTCCTTATAGATAAAAAACCCTACCAGGATCGAATACAGCACTGCCACACCGGCACTCTCCGACGCGGTGCACACACCAAAGGATACGCATACGATGATAAATACCGGCATCAGGAGCGCCGGGATACCTGATAAAATTGCCGAAGAAAATTCTTTGAATACAAACGGGGTTTTCTTCGGGTGCCAGCCCTTTTTATGGCTGATAGCAAACACGACAACCAGCTGGGTAAGCCCAATGAGGATGCCCGGCACAGCACCGGCCATAAACAGCGCACCCACTGAAGCGCCGGATATCATGGAATACACAATCATGGGAGTGGAGGGGGGAATAATCATCCCCATGGTGGAGGATGCCACCGTAATCCCCGCCGAGGCGTCCGGCGGGTAGCCCAGATCCTCCATCGCCGGGATCAGGATACTGCCCAGCGCCGAGGTGTCTGCCACCGAGGAACCGGAAATACCGCCAAAAATCATGGAAGCCACGATGTTCACTTCTCCCAGGCCGCCGTTAAACGGCTTTAAAATCTGGAGGCAGAAGTTAATAATCCGCTTGGTGATGCCTCCGGTATTCATCAGTTCACCGGCCAGCATAAACAGCGGCATGGCGATCATCAGTTCACTGAAAGCGCCGTTCCATACCCGCTGGGGAACCATGGACAAAAAGTTGGGGGCATTGGTAACAATATAGGTAACACAGGAGGCGCCGATTGCAAAGGCCAACGGCACTCCCAGCACCGCAAAGAAGATCAGCAGCACTAAAAGAATAATCATTGCCATAACAGATACTCAGCTCCTTTCTCTTCTCAGGGGGTCTCTTTTGTCAGCACCTGGTTCTTCGGTGCAAAATAAGAAAGATCCGCGGTAATAAATTCAATGATTTTGATGACAATGCAGACGGCACAGATAATGCCTGCCATCGGCATGATGCCGTACATGTACTTCATGGGGATCTCCATGCCCTGGCTGATCTGCTTGCCGGCCACCCCCACATAGGCAAAGCCCTGCTTTGTGAATACCAGATCTACTCCCAGCACAATCAGATAATTCACTACACTGAGCCATCTCTTAATCGCCGGCGGCACCCGGTCGTAGACGATATCGATGATTACATGTTCGTTCTTCAGCACATTAATGCCCATGCCCCAGAAGGTGGTGAATGCGAACAGCGTTACATTAAACTCCGACAGTTCCTTCCAGCTATAGGAAAAAAAGTACCGTGCGATTACGGAAAAAATCACCAGCACTGCCAGCAGCCCCATTGCCACCACACCAATGCCAAAATAAACCTGGAATACCTTATCGCCGATTTTTTTCAGCTTTTCGATGATAATCAGCCCCTCTCTTTCTTTTATTTGCAACCATTCAGAAAAGCGGAAAGGCTCCCGGAACACATCGGTACTTCCGGTACCATGATTTCCAGGAGCCTCCGAGTACTAACTCTGCCTGTCTCTTTATTTGTACAAACCGGGAAGCATTACAACCCTGTCCCTGCGTGCATTTGGGTTACTTCGCGTTTGCCACGATATCCAGCATTTCCTGCAGTTCCTCGGCTGTCATGATGCCTTCCTCCACGCACTGGTCATAGACAACCTGCACTGCATCCTGGAAAGCCTTCAGTTCCTCCTCAGAGGGCTCATATACCTCACAGCCGGCGTCGATAACCACCTGCTTGGCAGCTTCCTGGTTCTCGTCGATCAGCTGGTCATTATAAGCACCCATCTCGGTAGCGCACTCAGAAATGATGTCACGGTACTCCTGGGGCAGTTCATTCCACCAGGCGGCATTTACATAAAAGGGATCCGGATGGAACTGGTAGTTAACTTCCGTAAAGTACTTCTGCACTTCATAGAATTTCATGCCTTCCACATTCACCCAGGGATTTTCCTGGCCGTCGGCAACCCCGGTCTTCAAACCCATATACAGATCCGAATAAGGAATGGTGGTGGTGGTGGCTCCCAGTGCCACGAATGTCTTGTCAATGGTATTCATGCCATTGGTACGCATCTTTAAGCCAACCAGGTCTTCTGGCTTGGTGATCGCATGCTTGCTGTTGGAGAACTGCCTCCAGCCGCCGGCATCGCACAGGTTGATAATCACGGTTCCGGTCTCAGCCTCAGCCTCAGCGCAGACCTTCTTTGCCAGGTCGCTCTGCAGCAAAGCAGTAACCTGGGTACGGTTCTGTGCCAGGAAAGGCAGGGTAAACATCAGAAGGCGCGGGCTGAAGTCAAACTGGCCGCCTCTCATCCCCTGGACGGTGCCGGCCACAACCTGCTCCAGCATCTCTTTTTCCGTGCCCAGCTGGCCGTTGCCGAATACCTCTACGGTCACATGGCCGTTGGTCTTTGCCGCCACATCTTCTGCAAACTTTTCCATAGAAACATAACGGGGATTGCCCTCCGGCTGTGCATGGCCTACCATCATGGTGAAATCACCCAACTCCGCAAAGGCGTCCTCACCGGCTGCTGCCGCTTCGGTCTCTGCCTCTTTTGCTGCCTCAGTCCCTTCCGCTGCTGCCGCTGCCGTATCTGCCGCAGGAGCCTGGGTTGCTGCCGGCTGGCTTCCGCCGCCGCAAGCCACCAGGCCGGATGCAGCCAGTGTCAGTGCCAATAACATTGCGATACTCTTTTTCATAAATCCTTCCTCCTTGAAAATATGATTACGTGCTTTCCCTGTCAGGAACCGGTTCTCCGGCCCTGGCGCCGGGCCCCGGCGCCAACTTGTATACAACTATGCTCTGATATTACCATATTATCGTCATAAAAGCAACCTTTTTTCATTCCGCACTACATATGGTTCCGTATTGTTTTGTATCAAAACGGCCAATATTTTGTGTATTACTGATAAATATATTTGCATAAAATTGTCTGTTTTCACCAGTGATATTTCCGGGCAGTCTCCGTGTTCTTCCAATTTTTGGTATTTTTAACCATATTTCACCATGTCTTTTCGTCGCCCCTGTATACAAGTCCGGAGCCCTGATCTTGTTTTTTTCTGCCCTTCTATTTGACAGTTCCTTTTTTTTCACCTATAATAAAGGAATTACCAACTGCGGAACGGAGGTGTGTACATGGAAGCGAACCTTTCCTGTGATGAAATCTATCGTATACTGGAAAACGAAATTGCCCAACTTAAAATCCTGCCTGGTGAAACCCTCAGCGAGAATACCCTCTGTCGGCGTTTCCACATCTCACGCACCCCGATCCGGAGTGTGCTCCAGCGCCTGCAGCAAAACGGCTTCGTGCAGATTGTCCCCTGTAAGGGCACAATCGTCACCTCCATCAACCTGAAACTTGCCACCCAATGGATCTTCCAACGCCTGGCTGTGGAGTGTATGGTCCTCCGTGATTTTATCGCTATCTCTGCCCCCACGGATATCGCACGTATCCGCTATTCCCAGGAACTGCTGCAAAAAATTGCACTCAAACTCTCCCTCGATCCGGAACATTTTGACATCAATGAATTCCTCCATATGGACTTGTCCATGCATAAAATCTGGTTCCAGGCAACGGATAAGCTTTATCTATGGGAAAACCTGACCCGCCCCCAGGCGGACTATTCCCGCTTTATCCGCTTAGACATCATGAAAGGGCACAATGTGCCGGATGTCATGCAGGAACACCAGGAATTAATTGAGGTCATAGAATCCAAAAACCTCCCTGCCATTGAGCCGCTGTTAAAACGCCATCTCTACGGAGGCGTGCGCCGTATGGGCAGCGACCTGTTTTCTGACGAGTATCAGCAGTACTTTATCACCGACGCCGCAAACCCCTGACAACCTCCACATGCATCTGCCCCGCCGCAGGAAGGATCCGTTGCCCATGAAATTATTATATTTATATATCGGCCATGTAGGCCGGCCATTGGCATACCATGAATTTTCCTTTTCAGACGACTACCTGGTACATTTTGACCGGGAAAACAAAACCCTGGATATCAGAAAAAGCCCTCATCCGCAGGTCTTTGCCTACGGTGAAAACATCACGGGCCTTAAGCTTTTAGTGGGCAAAAACGGCTGCGGAAAATCCACCATCCTAAGCCTTCTCGGCCTGTCCCCCCATGATCTGAGAAATGAATTCCTGCAATATAAAGATGCCTCCTCCCCCACGCAGGAACAGGCCTATGACTGGTTTTCCCTGTACCATCTGGAAGGTGACCTATTCGCCCTGGAAGGCTATAACCCTTCTGTTGTCGTAAAAACCGGCTTTTGTCTGCAGAATCACTATTCTGTCAGCTTCCGGTATGATTTTACAAACCACCAGTTCCTTGATATTGATGTGCTGCAGGAATCCCGGAACCCGGAAACCAACCAAAAACATGTCAATCAGCTAAACTGCCTTTTCTATAGCCAGGAACCCTCTGTCCCCTGGTATGCCCGGCCAAAACGCCAAAAATCCGATCCTTACAACGTATGCTTCTTCCCCCGCTATGACATTTCCCAAGTCGGTTATTATGCGGTGGAGCATTTCTTATATTTAGCCGCACAGAAGGACAAGGAGTTTTACCCCTTCTTTGATAACGACCCTGCTGCCCTGACGGCCACCCTTAAGCTGAGGCGCAATGATATCAATGACCTCACCCTTTTCCATCAGGATAACTCCCTGGCAGAAGCCATCTATGGAAGCGGACAGTCCTTTCTGTCCTTGCCTGTCTTGGCCCTGGAAAAACAGTTTGGCCGCCAGTCAGAATTAAGCTGCTGCCACAGCATGGTTATCCGCTATCTGGAGGAATTGCTGGTCTTTTCCCTGAAAGAACATCCCATACAGAATGAACGTGTATTTGTGGACCAGGCAGATGCCGGGGAAGCTGTCCGCTATGCCAAAAGGCGTGATTTTCTGCTGGGCTTTATCGAATCCCTGACCAAAACCCCTGCCCCGCCGGACTCCTACAAAAATACTGTCATGGATTCCTACGACCTCTATCTGGCCAAGCAGTTCTGTGCTGCCCTGGAGCAGATCCCGGAACAATTTTTCCCGGCCGGTGACCAGGCTGAAATCCGTCTTTCCTCCTGCGGGGAAAACTTCCTGGAACCCCTGATGGTATGCTATGACCAAAACCATGGCGCAAAAGAGCACGAACTGAACCATGAGGCATTCCTTGCCTTCCACATACAAAACTTAAGCAGCGGGGAACTTGCCCTCATCGACCTGTACGCCGCGATCCTCTCCGGCATCCGGGAAGTGAACCAGCAGGCAGACAGCATTCTCCTCCTTTTGGATGAACCGGACAGCAGGCTGCACCCGGAATGGTCAAGGCTTTTCCTGAAACGGCTGACGGACCTGCTGAAAAGTGACCGGTTCTGCGCCTACCGGTTCCAGATCCTGATTGCAACCCACTCCCCCCTCCTTCTGTCAGATGTCCCCAAAAAGGATATCCTCTGCCTGGACGCCTCCGGCGGCACCCTCAAGGTCACACCCGCGAACCATGGCTTCATGAGCAACCTAAACGATATCCTGTTAGACAGCATGTTCCTGCAGTCACCCTTCGGCGCTTTTGCAGAGGATTACACCAACCGGCTCCTTCAGGAACTTTCCCGGCTAAAGGAAACCCTCCAGGCCTCCCCTTCCCTCTCTCTCCATAGCAGCCTTCCTCACCGCCTCGCCCTTCTGGAAGAAAAAATTGCCGTCATTGATGAGCCTTACCTAAAAAAGGTGCTCCTAAAATCCTTGCGCCAACTCAGAGAGTTGTGGGATGCCCAAACCTCACGGAAAAAACGGATTCAATATCTGGAGGAAGAACTGAAACGGCTGAAAGCCTTAGAGGAGGAACCATGATCCATGTGAATTACCAAAACGACAAAGAATTGCAACGCTGGTACGTCGGCCAGATACGCGCTTCCCGAAAAAAACCATCCCCAATGCCCGGTTCCATCCGCCGGGAACTCCGGGGCTTAAAAGAATCCCTGTCCTCACTCTCCCCCCAGGCTTTTGAGGACATTCTTCTCAAAAAACGCCCTCTCCTGGAAAAAACATATGCCTGGATCGAAGAATATGGTAAGCTTTGTGATTTTGTGACCTATTATCCCCTCCTGAAAGAGCAGGCAGAAAAATCCCGTTTCTACTGGGATTATCCAAAATTACGCCAGGATTACCTTGGCCAGTATAAAGGATTTTATCTGGAATCCCTGATTGACGGGCTTTCTTCCTCCCCGGATGAACTTATCCGGTCCTGGGCCAACTTCAACCGGCTGAAAAAGGCTGCCCACCAGTGCCTGGAAGAGGCAAACCTGCTGATCCGGGAATTCTTTGATTATTCCATGATGTCCCAGGAAACCCGCCACGAACTGTTCCGGAAAATGGATGTGCCCGTATGCCCGTACTGCAACCGCCAATATATCCATACGGTTTCCCTGGCCGGCAAAGAACCCTACCTGGGGGATCTGGACCATTTTTATCCCCAGAGTTTTTATCAGCTTTTTTCTTTATCCCTGTGGAACCTGATTCCGGTATGTAAGCCTTGCAACCAGCTGTTTAAGCGCCAATACAACAAAAAACTCCTGTCCCCGCAAGAGGAGGGCTTTGACGACGACTGCGTTTTGGAAATCACTGCCCATGAAGCCGCCGCCCTTCTGGGGTACAAAGACACTTTTACCGTACATTGGAAAATCTCACCCTTTGCCCCTGCCAAAAAAGCAGAAAAAATCCGGCAAAACCTTGAACTTTTTCATTTGGATGATGTATATCAATACCATAAACCGCATATACAGCGCATCTTGCAAAAACGCTACCTGCATTCAAAAAGCTATTCTGAAAAGCTAAACCGTATGCTGGAGCAAATCCCCCTTTCCGAAGAAGAAAAAAATCATCTGATCTACGGGGCAAGCCTGGATAAAAGCCAGTTCCACAAAGAACTGCTTGGTAAAATGACCTATGACATCGTAATACGGTAATGCAAAGAATTTTTTCTTACAGATTTCTCCAAAAACACCAGGAAAACTTCATGTTTTTTTGAAAAATCAGTTGACGATGTTATACAGAATATTTATAATTAATCATATTTGTTTTTAACACATTAACGCGATTGTGCGAAAAACCCGGGGGAAACCATCATGAATACATATGATGAATTAGAAAAGACACTACGAAACGAACTGGATCTGGACCGGATGAAACGGGACGCAGAGGTATTCAGCAAGCTGGAACGCTACTCAGGCTCTCCCCAGGGGGAAGCCGCGGTGGACTATATATGCCGCCAGCTAGATGAGGCAGGCGTCCCCAATGAACGCCTCCGCTATCCGCTGCTCCGGAGCCTGCCGCTTACAGCCAGTGTTTCTGTAAAGAAGCCCGAAGCCCTTTGCATGGAAGCAACCGCCACGGTCTATAGCGGGGAAGCCCATGGCCTTAAGGGGGAACTTTTATGGGATGAATGGTGTATGCAGGATACACTGACAGGCCTGGAATCAGAGAAACGTTACCAGGGGATGAAGGGTAAAATTATACTGACCTACGACATTTCCTTTTCCTTCTATTATGAAGCTGCCAGGGCAGGGGCATCTGGTATAATCGCAATCTGGCCCAAAGACCTGCTTCACCACGATACCATGGGCGGCGTCTGGGGGATGCCCGGCAGCCGGGACAGGGATCTGTACCCCTATCTTCCCTGTGTACAGGTGGTTGAAAATGACGGGCTACTGCTCAGGGAACTGGCTGCCAACGGCCCCGTGGAGGTGGGATTGGATATTCAGATGGATAACCGCATTGTGGAATCCAGCATCCCGGTGGCAACCATTGCAGGAAAAAGTGAAAAATTTGTCCTCCTCAGCGGACATTATGATTCCTGGTATGAAGGCATGACCGACAACGGCGCTGCCAATATTTTGATGCTGGAGACAGCCCGTGCCTTAAAGAAGCATCAGGACCGGCTTAACCGCACTGTGGTTATCGCCTGGTGGTCCGGCCATTCTGACGGACGCTATTCCGGTTCCACCTGGTATTGCGACCATTATTACGAATCCCTCAGGAAGAATTGTGTGGCACACATCAATATGGATATCTGCGGATGCCGGGGAAGCAATGCTGTCAGGTTTGACATGACTGGCATGGAGGGAACCGGCTTCAACGACGAATTCCTTTCCTGCTACAACCAAAGAAGACCCCTTCCCTACCGTCCCCTGGACCGTTCCAGCGACCAGACCTTCTGGGGAGCCCTCACACCGGTATCCATTGCACCTCAGTTTTATATTGACCGTGAAGACACTCCCCGTCCTTGCCCTCCAGAGGATATCTTGGACCCAGTGCCAATGCCGGCGGCTTTCGGCGTGGGAGGCCCCTTCTACTGGTGGCACACAAAAGAAGATACCCTGGATAAAATCGGGGAGGATGTCCTTGCCAGGGATTGTGAGATCGCCGCCCGGCTGGTATGCCGCTATGCCATGGCAGATCCCCTGCCCCTTGATATGGTTGGTTTCATGAATGAAATGAAAGCATATTTTGAAGCATTTTCCAGGCGCCTGGATCCGGATTTTGACGTAAGCCCTGTGCTTTCTGCCATTGACCGGACATGCCTGGCTGTAAACCGGCTGTGTGATGCCATCAAAAACCATCCGCAAACGGATGACATCCTTATCCGGACCGCCGGGGAACTGGTTCGCCTGAAGTTCACCTATACAAGCCCCTACGGGCATGACTATGCTGTGGAACATCTCCCCTACGGAGTGTTTTCCTCCCTTCTGGGAGTCCATAAGGACAATACCCCCAGGGATCGTTACCTTATGTCCTGTACGGATTTTGTGCGCCAGAGAAACCGGATGGTCTTCCAGCTTGACGGGGTCTGTGAGGCAATCGAACTTCAGTTATACCGCTGGCAGGCGCAGTAAGAAAGGACGGTAAACATGTTTCGATACATATTAAAACGGATTATCATGGCAATCCCGGTACTCATCGGGGCAACCTTTTTGGTGTTTACAATTATGGACTTTGCCCCTGGTGATCCGGCCCGTATTATCCTTGGCAGCAATGCCACCGAGGCTGCCCTTGCCTCCCTGCGTGAATCCATGGGGCTCAACGACCCCTTTATCCTACGGTATGGGCGTTTTCTTCTGGGGCTGCTCCATGGAGATCTGGGCACCTCCTACCGCAATGGGAAGGATGTCTTTGAACTGATCCTCGGGCGGCTTGGCAATACGGTTGTGCTGGCTTCCTCCGGTATCATCTTTTCCGTGGTGGTCGGCATCCCCGTAGGTATTATTTCCGCAATCAAACAATATTCAAAACTGGATAACATCACCATGTTCATCACCCTCTTTTTGATGGCAGTGCCCACCTTCTGGTTTGCCTTGATTTTAGTCATTATCTTTTCGCTGAACCTGGGCTGGCTCCCTTCCTCCGGAATGCAGCATGGCTTTCCGGACAATGTCATCAGCTTAATCCTTCCCACACTGACCTTAGGCTGCGGCTATGCTGCCCTGATTGCCAGAACCACCAGGTCTTCCGTGCTGGAAGTTGTGCGGCAGGATTATATCGACATGGCCAGGGCAAAGGGTCTGACCGAACGGGCGGTGATCTGGAAGCATATGCTCAAAAATGCTCTGATCCCCATTGTTACTGTAGTCGGCCTGAATTTCGGGACGCTGTTAGGCGGTTCCGTGCTGACAGAATCGATCTTCTCCTGGCCAGGCGTAGGACGCTTTGTGGTGGATTCCATTTCCTACAAAGATACCCCGGCTGTACTGGGAAGCGTCGTTACCCTGGCAATCCTATTCACCCTTGTCAACCTGGTTGTGGATCTTTTGTATGCGTTCTTGGATCCCAGGATCAAGTCTGAATATCAATCAACATGGAAGAGGGCAAAGAAAAAATGAGTACACTTCATCAGTCAGAGAAACAGCAGGGGCAGGAGGGGAATGTCCGCTCCCTGTGGAAGCAGTCTGTTATCCAGTTTAAACACAATAAACTGGCTGTGGCCGGGTTGGTGATTATCCTTCTCTTTATTATCACAATCCTTGCAACCATGGCCATTGACCAGATTACTAACTATTCTTTTTATAATGAGTATATCATCAAGCAGGATCTCTCCCTGCGCCTGGCAAAGCCCAGCATGGCACACCTCTTTGGCTGTGACGAGTTTGGGCGGGATCTGCTTTTAAGGATCCTGTGGGGTACCAAGCTGTCTTTTGCCATCGGCGTGGTGGCCATTGCCCTGTCGGTTGTTATGGGGGCCCCCTTCGGGATGGTTGCTGCCTTTTATGGCGGTAAGGTGGATAATGCAATCATGCGTATCATGGATGTGCTGCTGGCTGTGCCATATATGCTTTTAGCCATGGCCATCGTGGCTGCCCTGGGGACAAGCACCATGAATCTCCTCCTTGCCCTGGCTGTGTCGGGCATCGCCAAATATGCAAGAATTGCCCGTGCCGCCGTCCTGACGGTGAAGGACAATGAATTTGTGGAGGCGGCCCGCGCCGTGGGTGCCAGTGACTTTACCATCCTGTTTCGTTACATCCTGCCCAATGCCCTTGCCCCTATCCTGGTCCAGGTCTCCCTGGGGATCGGGGATTCCATCCTTGCCGTGGCCGGGCTTTCCTATCTGGGCCTGGGCGTGCAGCCGCCTCAGCCGGAATGGGGGGCGATCCTCACTACAGCCAGAACCTATATGCGGGATGCATGGCACATATCGGTATTTCCCGGTTTGTTTCTGATCCTTGCGGTGATCGCATTCAATCTCTTCGGAGACGGCCTGCGTGATGCCCTCGATCCAAAGCTGAAACGATAAGGAGGGAAAAGGGATGAGCCATTTATTAGAAATTAAAGACCTGCAGGTCCGGTACCATACAGAAGACGGTACCGTCTATGCCTTAAACCATGTGGATCTGGAACTGGATGACGGGGAAACCCTGGGGCTGGTAGGGGAAACCGGGGCCGGGAAAACCACCCTGGCCAAAAGTATTATGCGCCTGATCCCCAATCCTCCCGGAAAGATTGAGGGCGGAACCATTGAATTTGACGGGAAAAACCTGCTGATGGCCAGTGACAGTGAAATACGGGCAGTAAGAGGAAACCAGATCTCCATGATTTTCCAGGATCCCATGTCCTCCTTAAACCCTGTGATGCGGGTGGGGGACCAGATCGCCGAGGTGATCGGCGTCCATGAGAAATGCCCGAAGGAAGAGGCAAAAAGAAAAGCCCTGGAAATGCTGGAAACGGTGGGTATCCCTGCAGAGCGGGCAAGTGATTTCCCCCACCAGTTTTCCGGCGGCATGAAGCAGAGGGTGGTTATTGCAATCGCCCTGGCCTGCAACCCCAGGGTATTGATTGCGGACGAGCCAACCACTGCCCTTGACGTGACCATCCAGGCCCAGGTGCTGGAGATGATGCGCAGGCTGCGTGACAAGTACCATACCGCTACTCTCCTAATCACCCATGACCTGGGTGTCGTGGCCCAGATGTGTGAGAAGGTGGCAATCATCTATGCCGGGGAAGTAGTGGAATTCGGCACTGTCCACGATATTTATAAACAGACCCTCCATCCCTACACCGAGGGGCTTTTAGGCGCCATCCCCCAGGTACATCTGAATGTGCGCCGCTTAAGCCCCATCGATGGCCTGATGCCGGATCCCACCGTCCAAAGAACCGGCTGTCCCTTTGCAGACAGATGCAAATATGCATTTGAAAGATGCAGCAGGGAACATCCACAATTTATTTCTGTGGGGAATAACCATAAGGTACGTTGTTTTAAAGCAGAGAGGGAATGGGAAAAGGGGGCTAAGGAATCATGAAACAAAACGGGTTACTGGAAGTCCGAAACCTTAAGAAATATTTTGATACCCCCCGCGGCCCCCTTCAGGCCGTGGACAATATCTCCTTTTCCATTGAAAAGGGAAAAACCTTAGGGGTGGTGGGGGAGTCCGGATGCGGCAAATCCACATTGGGGCGGACGATTCTCCGCCTCCAGGAGCCTACTTCAGGGGAAATCTGGTTCAACGGAGAAGACATTGTAAAATACGACAAAAAGCAAGTAAAGGCATTGCGTTCCAAAATGCAGATCATTTTCCAGGATCCGTATTCCTCGCTTAACCCGCGTATGACCGTAAGCCAGGCAATCGAGGCCCCTTTGGTGTTACAGGGGATTTACCGCAAAAATGATAAGCAGGGGCTCCAAAAGAAGGTGGGAGACATGATGGATCTGGTGGGCCTTGCCCGCCGGTTTGCAAACTCCTATCCCCACGAACTGGACGGAGGGCGCAGGCAAAGAATCGGGATTGCCAGGGCCCTGGCATTAAATCCTGAATTTGTGGTATGTGATGAACCCGTATCTGCCCTGGATGTGTCTATCCAGGCCCAGGTTCTAAACCTGATGCAGGATCTCCAGGAACAGATGGGCCTGACCTACCTTTTTATTACCCACGATTTGTCAGTGGTAAAGCATCTGTCTGACGATATCGTTGTAATGTACTTAGGACAGCTGGTTGAGCGGGCAAAACCCCAGGAACTTTTCCGGCGCCCGCTCCACCCCTATACCCAGGCGCTGCTGTCCGCAATCCCCATCCCGGACCCTGACATTAAGATGGAACGGGAGATCCTGCGGGGGGAACTTAGTTCCCCCATCAATATGGGAGAGGGTTGCCGTTTTGCCAAACGCTGCCCCCATGCCAAACCGGAATGTGCCCGTCCAATACAAGAAACAGAGGCTTCTCCCGGGCACTATGTATCCTGTCATCTCCTTTGCGCAGATCAAAGAGCAAAGAGTTGAATATATTCATTATAATGAGGAGGAAATAATTCATGAAAAAAGCACTAGTGATGTGCCTTGCCGCCTGCCTGTTGATGACTGGCTGTGGTGGCAAAGGCGAGACAAACAAAGAGGCAGGAGGTGCCGCCGGCAGCGCCCCCTCTGGCAGCGAGGCCGCCGATGCCGCCGGCAGCGGCAATATAAAAGATGAGATTATCTTTTGCCAGGGCAATGACCTGACCACCTTAGATGCCACCATCGGGCAGCAGGAGCGGGCATATTCCATTTCCAACAATATGTTTGACCCTCTCTTCACCCATGACTCCGACATGAAGACCCAGCCATGCCTGGCCACGGAATATGAATGGGCGGATGATACCACCCTGAAACTGACCATCCGCGAAGGGGTAAAATTCCACGATGGCTCTGATATGAACGCAGAGGATGTAAAGTTCACATTGGATCTGATCGACCAAAGAGGCGCCCTGTTCGTAGGCAATTATGAAAGCTGTACCATTGATGATGATTATCATGTCACAGTAAAGTTAAAAGATCCTAACCCGGCTTTTTTAAGTATTCTTACCCTGCCCCAGGCAGCTGTGGTTCCTGCTGAATATGATGAAGCCTCCTTTGGCGAAAACCCCATCGGCACCGGCCCTTATAAATTGAAAGAGGCCGTGGAAGGTGATTATTATACTGTGGAACGCTTCGACGACTATTGGGGCGAACCTGCCAAGACACAGTTTTTAACCATGAAGATCGTTCCTGAGGCCTCCCAGCGTACAATGATGCTGGAGACAGGGGAAGTGGACGTGGCCTATGATATTCCGAACAATGATATCTCCCGGGTTCAGGAAAACAAGGATCTTCAGATCCTCACCTGCCCGTCCATGAAGATCATCCTTATGGAGTTAAATTGTGATTCCGATGGCCCTGTGGGGAATGCAGACGTGCGGAAAGCCGTTGAATGTGCCATTGACAAACAAACTATCGTGGACTCTCTGCTATACGGCTTCGGAACCGTGTCCGACAACATTGTCCCCCAGGCTGCTGAGGATTACCGCGAATACGAGTCCAACATCTACGACCCGGAGCGCGCCAAATCCCTCCTGCAGCAGGCAGGCTATGGGGATGGCTTTGAACTCACACTGTGGACAAACTCCAACCAGACCAACACCGAGATCGCCCAGGTTATGCAGAGCCAGCTGGCAGAGGTGGGAATCACCTTAAACATCGTCACCCAGGATGACAATACCTCCTTCTCCCTGATTGAAGCAGGGGAAGACTTTGATTTGATGCTGGACTTCTGGCAGACGAACTCCGGCCATGCAGATTATGTGTTTAACGGCATGCTGCTGTCCTCCTCCGTAAACAACTTCTCCCGGTATTACAACTCTAATTTCGATGATACCTACGTGAAATATGCCTCTACCGGCGAGGGGGAAGAACGGGAAGCCTTGTTAAAGCAACTCTATGATGATATGGTAACCGATACCCCGATCATCGGCCTGTACAGCGAGACCAAGGTGATCGCCGCAACCTCTAAGCTGAGCGGACTGGCATTAAGCCAGATCGGCGCCCACGAGTATCAGAATGCTGTTGTGACAGAAGACTAACCGAAAACATCAGCCAATTCATTTTCCAGGCGGCATTTCCTAACCGGAGATGCCGCCTGTTTTTTATCAGCCATAAATTTCCATCCCCAGAAATGTTTAATCTTTTCACCTGATTCCTCATAGACTAACCATGCTCTTCCTTTGACTTTTTATTTTCATTCTAATATAATATCTATGTGAACTGCCCAAACAGCGCAGTTTATTATCTTTAAGTAAGGAGGCTATGAAAATGGTAAGACGAAAAACTTTGATTTCGCTGACAGCCCTTGCAGCGGGGCTTTTCATGGCGGCATTTGCCACAACTGTGTTGGCCGCCCAGATCCCGGAAGAAAAGGCGAAATCTATTGCCCTGGAAAACGCTGGCGTGAAAACAGAAGATGTAGCCTTTATCCGGTCAGAACCGGATTTGGAGGATGGCAAGGCGGTATTCGATGTCGAATTTATCACAAATACCAACGAAGAATACGATTATGAAATCCTGGCAGAAAACGGAGAAATCCTGGGTATCGATTATAAGAAAACATCTCTTCCCTCCTCTGAAGGTTCCGGTAAAAACATCTCTTTGGCACAGGCTGAGGAGATTGCTCTGACACATGCAGGGAAAACGGCAGACTCGGTAACCTTCATAAAGAAAGATGCCGATCTTGATGATGGGCGGCTGATCTACGAATTTGAATTTTATACCGCCAGTTACCAAAAATATGAATACGAGGTGGATGCAAAAAGCGGAGAGATCCTGGCCTGGGATTATGACTCAGACAGCCTCTATGCCCACCAACATGCCGGGTTCCACCAGAAAAACCCCGTTCAGGCTTCAACCAGCAAATCAGGAGCCCCGAACCGCCAGGCCGCAAAAGAAAACCCGGATCAAATCAGCCTGAATGATGCCAAAGCCGCCGCTCTAAAGAAGGCCGGCCTGAAAGATAACCAGGTCACCTGGGGGCGGGTATACAAAGAATACGACGACGGACGGCTGATCTATAACGGCGAATTTTTCTATAACCTGCTGGAATATGAATTCGAGATAGACGCTGTCTCCGGAACCATCTTAGACTGGGATGTTGAGAGTATTTTTGATTAAAAGATTCTTATAAAACCGCATTTTTGTGATACAGCCTATGGATGGGGCAAGCCCCATCCATAAGCCCCAAATCCCGCCGCCGAATCCATATCCTGCAGCCAGGGATTCAGTATATAATGTAAGCATTAACGAAAACGCAACATTTCCGGGATTATGAAGCAGAGAATTTCTGCTTAGTTAATCGTCAGTGATGATGTCGTCACTGTCTTAAACTCCTGCAGGCTCCCATTCAGTTCAAAGACAGAATACCCGCCTTTTAAGCGGTACTTGCCTGCTGACATTCCGGTAAGATCATAGGAAATTATCGCCATAGATAATTCCGGATAGTCCTCCGCCAGCCATTCCTCATCCTTGCGGTGAACATTGGTCCAGCTGCCGTCTACGTATTTCTGCAGAGTAACCGACATCTTTATCTTTTTCATATCCACATGGCATAGAACTTCAGAATAGATCCCCAATCTATGATAACCTTCTTCTGATAACTCCAGCTGAACAGAAGAGATTAGCTGTCCCCTTGGTGACGCTTCCGCACGAACAAAACCTTCGCCCTCATACATTCTTGTCATTCCATCTGCTGATAAACTTTTATTCTGTGCATAGGCCGTAATGGTCGATACTGCCATTAACATGATTGACAGGCCTATAATGAAACTCTTTTTTAAATATTTTTTCATATTCCTCCTAAGTAAACCCTTTCTCATTATTGATATCTTAAATTTCTAACAACTTCAATAAATTCCTCTTTTTCCATAACCCCTGAAAAATAATAAAAGGCCTTTTCACCTTCTATGCCTACACTATATTCGATATTTCCATTGTCTAATTTATTTTCTTCTATATATATTTTTTTTTCAATCCACCCATTATAGATCCCTGAATGGGAGTCCCTATCTGAATCTAATACGTATATTATATTCTCGTCCTTATCTTTATCTTCTTTTAAATAAATGTATTGCCCCTTATAATCAAATTTAAGTACTACATGTTCTTTCTGCACTTCTATTTTTCTAAATAGCATTCCATCCGGTACATAATCCAAAACCAATACAGGAATGTCTAATTCCTGATAGACCAACTTATAAGCCTCATCCAGCTTATCATCAATAAACTCTGCTGCTACATTATTCCGAAGCAAAACGCTACCTTTCTTCTGCCCCGGATACTTCCGATACTGATATTCACTCTTTGCTATTGAACTAACCCCCCCAGCCAGCACTCCCCCTATCACTACCGTCAGCACTGCCACCTTAACGAACTGCTTTGCCTCAACACTTTTCCATTTTATACCCTGTTTTTTCTTGTCTGCCGCCTCCGCCTGAGCCATAATAAGATTGGCCCTCAGGCGAGCCTCCTGTTTTACCCTCTGGATCTCCTCCGGATGCAGAGCCTTCTCCTGCTCCCATTCCCGTTCAGCCTCCTCCATCTCCTTAAGCAAACTCTCATCATCCATACCAGCCGCTTCTTGGAGCCAGGATTCCCATTGATCCAGATTGTCACCATACGATTTCTTCAAAAATACCCCTCTCCAAGCTCACAGCCCATGAAAGAGACTGCCTGGCTCCCTTTCTGCAAGGCGTCCCCTTTTGTCACAATTTCAGGGGTTGACATTTCCCCAGTTCCCGTTACTATATAAGAAGACAGGATCACACGATCCCAACAAATTCGCCCTCGGCGATATCTCACGGAGGCCTTATTATGAAAAAGATCGTTCTGACCGGCGGTGGAACCGCCGGGCATGTCACCCCTAACCTGGCACTTCTTCCATCCTTAAAAGAACGCGGTTACGAGATCCATTACATTGGTTCCTATAACGGCATTGAACGGAAGCTGATTGAAGGAGCCGGTATCGAATACAACGGTATATCCTCCGGCAAGCTGCGCCGTTATTTTGACCTGAAAAATTTTTCAGACCCCTTCCGTGTGCTGAAAGGCTATGCAGAAGCATTAAAACTGATTAAAAAATTCCGCCCGGATGTAGTATTTTCCAAAGGCGGCTTTGTGGCCGTACCCGTTGTCCTGGCCGCCAGACATTACAAAATCCCTACTATTATCCACGAATCCGACATGACCCCCGGGCTTGCCAATAAAATCTGCATTCCCTCAGCTGCCAGGGTTTGCTGCAATTTCCCTGAGACCATGGCCTACCTTCCATCACAAAAGGCTGTCCTCACCGGCTCCCCCATCCGCAAAGAGTTGCTGGAAGGTGACCGGCTTACCGGGCTGAATTATTCCGGGCTTTCCGCCAGCCGCCCCATCCTGCTTGTAATCGGAGGCAGCCTGGGTTCCGTTACTGTCAACAATGCGGTCCGGAAGCTTCTCCCTGCACTTTTGGACACCTACCAGATCATACATATCTGTGGTAAAGGCAATCTGGATGAAAGCCTGATTGGCCGCAACGGATATGTGCAGTATGAATATGTGGATACACCTCTGCGTCACCTGTTTGCCGCTGCTGACCTGATCATATCCCGGGCCGGAGCCAATTCCATCTGCGAATTCCTGGCGCTGCGTAAACCCAACCTGTTGATCCCTCTCTCTGCCTCTGCCAGCCGCGGAGATCAGATCCTAAATGCCCGTTCTTTTGAAAAGCAGGGCTTCTCCAAGGTTTTGGAAGAAGAGCAGATAAACGATGACTCCCTTCTGTCCGCCATCCAGGAACTCTACCAAAACCGCCGGCAATATATCGCAGCCATGGAACAAAGCACTCTGAACGATGCGGTCTCCACCGTTATGGATCTGATTTCCTCCTTTGCAGAAGCCTAGCGCTCCATCCAGACAAAGCACCAGACCTGTCAAAGGCTATGTACCTTCCGGAATCTTCTTCGCTTCTGTTATCTCGACTAATGGAGAAGACTTGCTCCTTGCCGTGGGGCGGTACTTCTCCGGGTCTTCCGGGCACAGGCACTTTCTCAGATATTTTCTTCCTCTGGACAGCCTTGCCCTGCATGCTTCCGAACTGATTCCCAATATCTGGCTGACTTCTGTCATCGGACGCCCCTCAATCACATGCAATACAAATACCTGTTCCCATTCTTCCTTCATGCCTTTAATCGCTGTTATCACTGCTTCATATTCCTGATGTTCCAAAAATATGCTCAGGTTATCCCTGGCATTTTTCCGGCTTTCAGAAAGTGCAACCTCCTGAATCACCGCAGGATCATAATAAGTGACCGGGTTTGTTCCCTGCCTCCGATAATAGTCTGTACACCGGTTCGTAATGATCTTCGCCAAAGTGGATTTTATCTTATAATCCGGCCAATCCATAGGATAATGGCTATAATAGGCGGCAAAACTTTCCTGTATCAGATCGTCAATCTCATCCGGAGGAATCATCTTCTTCCTTGCAATAATCCGCAGTAATGGCATATAGGTTTCATAAATGGCAAGAAATTGTTCTTCCTTTGAATTCATGCTTCCCCACTTCTCCCATGCATATTATACAATCTCTAAATCCCTCTTCGGATTGCCTCCGCTGTCTCTGCCAATTCCTCGGCTGTCGCCCCTCCCGGGACCCAGCTGACCATAAGCGGCCCGCCGTCATACCGCGGGATCACATGCACGTGAAGATGGAATACCGTCTGCCCGGCGCTGGCGCCATTATTCTGCACTACATTAAAACCGCTCGCCCTCAATTCTTTTATCATAGCCTGCCCGACCTTACCTGCCAAAGGAAGAATCTTTGCCGCCACCGCAGGATCTGCTTCACAGAGATCCTTAAAATGATGTTTAGGCAAAATCAGCGCATGGCCTTTTGATGCCGGTCCCAGATCCAAAATCACCCGGAAATCCTCATCCTCAAAAACCGTTGCAGATGGTATCTCCCCATTTGCAATTTTACAGAAAATACAGTTCCCGTCCCTCATCCTTATGCCTCCTCCTTTTACCTTTTTTTCCACCAGTATTCCCGTTCCGGCACTGGCTTTGGCTTCCGGTATAAAAGCGCCGCCAGAAGCATCCCTAATACCAATCCTCCCACGTGAGCCACATTATCCACCCCGGTACTGGTAAATCCATGATAAAGAGATATGATAATCAAAAATACCAATTGCATGGTATTCAGATCCTCCAGTTGCCCCAAGTTAATTGTTACCACATAAAAGAGGCCGCCAATTACCCCAAAAATTGCCCCAGATGCCCCGGCACCCACTGCCTGTACCGAATGGTTCCATTCAGCCAGCAAGGATACCACATTTGCACCGATTCCGCATACCAGATAAAAGATCAGATATTTTACACTTCCCAGCGCTCGCTCCATATTATCCCCTAATACAAACAAAATGATCATATTATTGGTAATATGGTGAATTCCAAAATGCATAAAAATGGATGTCAACAGCCGATAATACTCATGTCCCTCTAAAATCAGCGGGGCATACATCGCCCCATGATGCAGCATAAAAATGGTATCTTCACTAGATCCTGCTATTTCCAGGTATAGAAAATACATAATATTCAGAACAATCAGAGTACTATTCACCCAAGCCCGTTTTCTGTTACGCCATTTCAATCCTATCATCTCCAAATTCCGATGATAGTTCCTAAACGCCGTTATTGTCGAACTTCATCGCTAATATTATCATATATTACTAAACTAATCTGGCATTTCTTCATCCTGTTTTTAGATATTGCATAAATTCCGTTTCTTTATTAACAATAATACCTGAAAACTTGTTAAAAGTCAACAATCCTCCATCTATGGATATGGTTTCACACATTTCTCACTCAAAACGGTACCGATAACGCGCAATACAGACTTCATCCCCTGCATGTAATTCCGCCTCTTCATTATTCTCCAGTAACCGCCCACAAAGTAATGTTCCGTTGGTGGAATTCAAATCTTTTATCCGGTAGTTATCCCCTTCCCGGTCAATCTTCAGATGCAAACGGCTGACGGTATCCCTGTCCAGCATAAAATCCACCAGATTCTCCTGTTTTCCTATTATAAATGGGTAATAAGACAAATGGATATCCGTCCCCCCGGGATCCAGGGCCCTGAGCATCCTTTGTTCATTGTTTTCTGTAAAATCTGCCAGCAGGGCTGTTCCCTGTCCTGCAAAGGGCATTTCCATCTTCTCTTTCTCCTGGGCTGCCACTGCTTTTGGGCTGCCTTCTTCCTCCTCTTCCGGGCGGAACATCATCTCCCAGGGAACCCGCACCGGTATAGGGTTCTCTTTTTTCTCCGGTTCCGGTACAAACCTCCCTTTCCATTGGCTCCACCTTTCCTTCCACCTTCCTTCCTTTTTGCCTCCTCTCCCCGTATTGTCTGCCTTATTGTCATTTCGGCTTCCCTGGCGGCCTTCCAGTCTGTCCTCCCGGTCTCTTGGGCGCTTAAACCCCGTCACCTCCTCACCTTTTCTCTCACCGGCCTCATCGTCCTTTACCTCCCCCTCTCCGGGTTTCCCCCAGCTTCTTGTCTCTTCTCTGTCCCCATTATTTTCTCTATACAGAAGGCGCCCCAGATCCTCCAGGCCGTAATTTTCTTTACGCGTTTCCTGGTACAAACCGTAGGCCAATACAACGCTTTCCTTATCCTGATGGTCAACACTGCCCAGCAGATACTCCAAAAGCTTACCAAGAGTTTCCGGAAATGCCTGGTTCAGCCCTGGTATCAAACATAGCCAAATCCGGAAGGAATCCGGATCAACATACACATATTGGGGATCCAGTAAAATAATCTCCTCCCTCAGCAAATATGCCTCCGTCCGTTCCAGAACGCCAAAAATCCCTGTCACCAGCCTTCGGATCTCTTCTGCCCGGATACTGCGGTTTTCCAGGACCCTGGCCAATGGCTGCTTTGAAGTGATTTCATAATAGAACCGCACTCCCTCGTCCATCTGCCGGATCTGAAAACGCAATGTTCCTTCCACCGGGTTTCTTGACAGCATCTGGCTTTCATATCCCTGCCAGCATAGTTCCCCGGGATCAATAATCAGATAATTATGCTTAAATTCCCTGCGGTAGCTGACTTTCACTATTCACCATCCCCCTTTATTCCACCAGGCTCCACATCCGCAAAGACTCCTCCGGGCAAAATACCGGCACAGTCAACTCCAATCCCCAACGCTTTCCATCGGCCTGTTTCCTTATCTCCCTCCTGTCCCGGTAAACAATCTGGTGGCGCTCTCTTTCCGCCTCTTCATGCAGGGCAAATTTCCCAACCGTCTCTGCATGGACATGGAAGGCCTGGTTCAGTAAAATCATGACGGTAAAAAGCACTACTGCCATCACGCCTGCTGCCTCTACCGTATAGCTTCCCTTCAATTCCTTTGACGCCGCTAAAGCGCCCCTTGTTTTTCCTGTCATCTGCCTCACCTCAAAAACCCATTTTCCACTGCCACCCACACCCCGGGAAGCACGGCAAAAGGCAAAAACGGCACAGTCCTTTTGCCTGCATTTCTGCCTGTGCGGATCCGGCTCCACACAAATAAGCATAAGCTATAGAATCCGCATAACATTACCCCCATGCAAAAGACCGTCAGGTTCTGCCAAAATTCCAGCATCAGGCCGCTTACCAGGAAGAATGCCCCGTCCCCTTCCCCGATGCTTCCTCCGCAGATCCTCCCTAACAACAGCAGGCACATCCCTACCCCACAACTCCACAGATGGCTCTGCCATAAAAATCCCTTGCCTGCCCTGCTCCACAAATACAGATCTGCCGCCAAAGCAATGGCCCCAAATATGGCAAACACCCATACCTTTATCCTTTTTTTGCACAAATCCTGACTGGCTGCTATCAGCAAAAACATCAAAAATATCCCTGTTCTCATCCTTTCCCCTTCCCTGTTATTTCCCACAATAAGAGCATGCACCCAGGTGCTCTGCCTCCGACAGCCGGACTGCCCGTGCATAGGCCACAATGGCAGAGCAATATTTCCCGGAATGGTAGCTGTTCCCATTTGGCATGATATATACCGTATCTCCTGCGGCTTCCCCGCAAACGGCACAGGGATAATATTTTCCGCCGCTGCCATTGCGCAGTTCCGCCACCTGTGCCTTTGACACTGCCTTCAGATTGTTGGCAAGATAATGGCAGCTTCGGCTTTTATGGTAACGTGTGCTGTTTTTCCCCACATAGACAACCGGATCCTCCCCCTCCCCTGCCTGCCCATCGTTTCCATCATATTCCTTTCCCGGTTTTCCGATCCATGCCCGGCGGCAGCATCTGGCCGTCCTCTGCAGCGCCGGAAGGCCAAGAACCGGAAACGGAAGACGTATCTCATAATCTAATATCAGGTCTATCGTCTCCCCATCCTCCAGTACCTGTGCCCGCAGCATGTTCACCCTCTTCATGGCATCCGTGTCAACGCGTTCCATAACCTGTGCCTGGGCATATCCCCGGGCAGCACCGGACACGAGATTGCGGCAGAATTCCTTTGCAAAATCCCCGGCTCCTGAAATGGCAAAAATTTTATTGTTCTCCAGTGCATTTCCCACATAAGCATACTGGCTGAAATCTTCCCCCAATTCCTCCAAAGATGCCTGCACAATCCGTTCCGTATTCATGATCTTCATCGGGAGAATCAGACAGACGGATGCAAAGATAAACAGGGTCAGGCTCATAGCTGCCTCCAGCGTCAGTGCCCCGGGGACGGACAGGAATGCCCTTCTCCTGTGGCGGTTCTGAGCATTGCCTTTCTTTAGCTTTTTCAGGATTCGTACTTGGAGAGTCACGTTTTTTTTGTTTTTTTTATATTTTTCTGCCAAGGAAAAGAGCATTCCTGTCCGCCCCCTTTCGCTAATATTTTCGTTCCACTGCCACTCTCATCGGATAGGTATGGTCCCCTCCCCCTGCCGCATGTTCCATAAAGCCAAGGGAAAAAAACACATGCTTCCCCGCCAAATCTCCCTGCAGCTTTGCCTGGCAGACGCCGCGCCGTATGCGGAAACTGTCCTGCTTCCGGCAGATATTCATCTGGATCATATCCATCATCCGGTATTCCTGGCATACGATCTCATCCAGGAACAGCAAAATCTTTAACCAGGACAGGTATCCCAGGCCCCGCTCTCCTCCCCCTGTGCCGATTTCCCCTCTCTGCCCCATAGCCAGCAAATTCTCCAAATTCAAGGTCCAATCCCCAGAGGCTTTTAAAACCATCACTTTTTTCCCTGCCAGCAAACCACGGATATCCATCAGGGATTCCCCCAAAGCCCAGACCGACATCACAAAAAATGTAGTCAGAAGTACCAGCGGCGAAAGCCCTGCCACTCCGGTGATCATCATCGCCAGCTTCTGGGCTTCCTGCCTCTTCTGGTTATCCGACAAAATATGCATCAGGTTCAGGCCTTCCCGGATAGCCAGAAGCCGGTTAACCACACAGACGAGATTTTCCTCATCCAGCTTTTTCCCTCCTATCAGGTATTCAACCTCATAGGCCAGTCCGCCGGTACCTTCTACCCCCACCTCCTGTCCGTTTTTCTCCTTCGGCCTTTCGCCTCCGGCAGGAAAGCAGCGGAAAAACTTTCCGCAATATTCGTTTACCAGGAGATGGTCCAAAAGGGAAATCCCCCTTGCCCCGTTTATTGCCAGCCCGCTTTCCGACGGCAGTTCCGGAGTCCCCAAAGTCCCTTTGGAGACCTGGGCCTCCTGGGGGAGGACAAGTTCCAATATCCCGCTTTGGTATAGCTTCTCAACCTGTTTTAGCCATCCTTCTTTTTCCTTGTCCTTCACTCCATGGGAAAAAGAGAGGGGATGGACTGCCAGCTGCTCAAAGTGGCGGGCTACGGGAGACCACAATGCCTCCAGATCCGGCCCCTCGTCCTCCTCATCCTCGCTTTCCCATTCTTCAATTATCCGCTCTACCTCTTCGGATTCCCGGATTACTGCTTCTATGAGGGCAATCTGCTCATGGGAATGGTTCTCCAGCGCTTCAACCTCCTGGCGGCGTTCCCCCTCCTGATCCACATAGGCCTCAAACTCCCTGATCTCCTTATCCAGCTGGCTTTCCACCTGGCTGCTGCACCGTTCCCCCTCCCCCTCGAACATCCCACGGCTCTCCTGCAGCTTCACCGCCAACGCATCTGCCTGTTTCCGGTAATTTTTCACAAGCCCTGGCATTCTTTTTATTTCTTTGATCAGGGATGCCGCCACCTGGCGGAAACCCCCACCGTCATAGCTTCTCAGCCTGGCCGCACCTTCCTGCTTTTTCCCTATCTGCTTTGCCTGGCTCTCACTGATAGCTTCCAACGACTTCTCCAGTTTCAGGGCATCTCCAGCGTGGCCTCTGTAAGTTTCAGCCACTGTCTTAACCGCCTCGGCCTCCTCCCCGTCTGCCCACAGCCCATCTGCCGTTTCCCCGTCAAAATCCATATCCCAAATGCCGTATTTCATATAATCTAATATCTCTTCTTCCAGGTATGCCCCGTTTTGGTCTGCAGCCTTTTTCCACTCCTCAACCTTAGCTGCCTGCAGTTCCATCGGATACCAGTTTTCCGTATCCAGGTAGGACTGCAGAAAAAGAGAAAAATCTGCCTCCAGTTCCTCTTCCTGCTCATATTCCGCAAATAGCAGGCGGTAACTGTCCCACAGCTGGCGGTGGTACTGGCTGAACACAGAATCCATTGCCGAGGAGGCTGCCACCTGCAGATACCACCTGGCCCCGGCTGTCCTTGAGGACTCCAAGAGCCCGCAGAACAGCGCGAATACGCACATCATAACCATGCTGATAAAAATTGTAACCTGCCCCTTTGCCTCCCTCATATCCGCGCTGCCTCCTTCCTGGCATTTCTTTATTAATAGACTTCCTTGGACTGGCTGTTGATCTCCTTAAAGATGTCCTGCAGCAGTTTGTTGATCTGATCCTTAAATACGATAACCAGGCCGATCAGGACCACTAAGATCAAAACCACCTCGATCACGCCGACGCCGTCCTCTTCCAACATAAACGCCCGTATCTCCTCTGCCATATTCCGTAATCTCATATTTATATCCTCCTTGGTTTATTCATCAATTATCCCATTGTCATCATTGCCGGCACCATAATCATCACCATGATGATCCCCAGCATGAAAAATAATGGCATCAATAGTTTCGTACCGGCTTCTTCTCCCAGACGGCGGGCCAGATTTTTCCGCTGCTCCAATGCATCTGACATTTCCGTCTGCAAGATCATTCTCATATTTTTTGTTCCTGAGCGGCGGTTTTGCTCCAGCAGCCCACTCAGCTTTAAGTATGGCTGCAGACGGCACCTTCTTCCAAATTCCTGATATGCCTCCCCCTCCGCCATGCCGCTTTGCATCTGGTAGTAAGTCCTCCTCATCTCCTCATAGGCAGCCCGTGCCTTTTGCCTGCCCTGCCCCTGTGCCGCTTCATAGTCCAGGACCATTCTTTCCCAGGCATTACGCACCGTAAGGCCTGCGCCGATCAATACCATCAGTTTGGAAAGCACATCGGAATAATCCAGCAGCAGTTCTTTCTCCCTTTTCTGCCTTTGCTGCTTTTCCTCACTCTGCCCCCGCATTGCCAAAAGGACTGCCAGGATTGCCCCAACCAGGATAATTGCCTCATATCCCCCCTGCTCCCTTGTCTGGTAGCGCAGGCTTCTCCCCTGAAAATCCTCCGGCAGCGCCAGCCAGGCCTCCTCCTGGCACACCTCCTCCTTTTGCTGCAGTTCCTTTTGGAATTTTGCGATCCTTTGTTCCTCCTGGCTTCGTGCGGGCGGCAGGATCCGCACCGGGATTTCATAATTTTGGCGGCAGGATCCGGCTGAAAGTTCCACGGACAAAACCACCTGCTGTTCAGACTCCACCTCCCTTCCCAGCTTTCCCGAGGCATCTAATATTTCTGGTTCCGGGGAATACCAGCGCAGCCTCACTCCCTCCTCCACCCGTGAGGGCAAAAGCAAATCGCTTCTCACTTCCATCAAAGAAGGGTTCCCGCCCCGGATCCGGGCCTCCATTTTGGCCATCACCTCCTCAAAGATATCCAATGCTTCCTCTTCCTTATATCTCCGGGGTTTTACCCGGACATCCACTGCCACCGTCTCCTGGCACAAGCCTTCTACCCACAGCTGATATTCCTGCTCTTCCCCGCCATAACCGTCCCTCAGGATGTGCCCGTTTTTTGACACCACATCCTGTCCCTCCGCTCCCAGGGTAAGCACCCCATACAAAACCAGGCTTCCCAGAATGCAGGCGGCCGGTGCAAGCCATGGGGTTTTCCTTTCCTTCTTATTGTTCTTAGTCCCTGCTTTTTCCCTTTCTCCCCTCCTCATTCTTTACACCTCAATCTCCAGTATCTTCTTTGACAATATATAGGAAACCAGGTACACAGCCAGGCATCCGCTCATGAGCATCCTTCCCAAACCGCTCCCATACATCTGCCCGAAAAATCCGGGGGAAGCGCTTTCCACATAAAACACAATAAAAAAGGGAATCATATTCATAACCTTCTGCTCAAACTGCCGGGATGCCGTCATGGTAAGGATCTCCTCCCTCACCTGCATCTTGTCCCGGATAATCTCCGCAGTATGGCGCATAATGCCGCCCAAATCACCGCTGCTGCGTTTTGCCACGGAAAAGACCTCTGCAAAATTCTGCACATCCTCCAAACCGCTTCTCTCTGCAAAGTCCTCCAATACCCGTTCCACGGAACGGTTCGTGCGGATCTGCTGTACCATATAGGCAAATTCCCGGACAATCATCCCCTCACTTCCAAACAACATGGCCAGTTCCTCCACACTTGCCGCCAGGGCATTTTCAATCGAGTAGCCTGCGCTCAGGGACGAAGCCAGCACCATCATACTCTCCTTAAACTGCCCTGCCAGTTCCTTTTTCCGTTTCTCCAACCGCTTCCTCCGCTCTAACACCGGCCCGGCTATGGCACAGGGGAGCATCCACAAAAAAATCTTCATGCTCCGGTAAAAAGTAAAGGATAAAATCCCGCACACCGCCACCCCCTTCCCCAGGCCGACAACAAATTCCCATGCCCTCAGCCGGTAGCAGTTATAATTGGTAGCCTGCTGCCCTAAGTTTTCCGACTGCCTGGAGCGTACCCACCTTTTTGAGACGGCCGCAGACGCTTTTTGTTCCTCCCGGCTCCTCCTCGAACCGGAACAGGGGGTTGAGCCGTATTTCCCCTTCCTCATAATTTCCCACCTCCACAATCTCCAGCACCTTCCTGGTCCGGTCCCGCAACCTTCCCAGGTGTACCAGGATATCAATCGCCGATGCAATCTGGCTGCGTACCGCCGGAAGCGGCAGGTCTGCCCCCATCAATGCCATGGTTTCCAACCGCGACAGCATATCCCGGGGACTGTTGCCATGGCCGGTGGAAAGGCTGCCGGCATGGCCGGTATTCAGCGCCTGCAGCATATCCAGGCACTCCTTGCCCCGCACCTCCCCCACCACGATCCGGTCCGGCCTCATCCGCAGGGAAGCCCGGATCAAATCACTGATCTCAATGGCTCCCTCCCCCTCTGCATTGGCATTGCGGGTCTCCATCCGCACCAGATTGGGGATCTGGCGGATCTGAAGTTCCGCAGAATCCTCGATAGTGATAATCCGCTCCGTCGCCGGGATAAAGCCAGACATGGCATTTAAAAATGTGGTTTTCCCCGATCCTGTCCCCCCGCTGATAAACAGGTTATACCCGGACTTTACCAGCCTCTCCAAAAACTCTGCCGCTTCCTTTGTCAGGGAATTCATGGCAATCAGTTTTTCCGCCGTAATCGGCTCCGGGAATTTCCGGATCGTGACTACCGGCCCGTCCAGGGCTACCGGCGGAAGCACCACATGGACGCGGGCCCCGTTCTCCAGGCGGGCATCCGCGATGGGGTGCGAGACATTCACCGAACGGTTGATCCGGCTGACTATCTGCTGGATCATATCCTCCAGCTGTTCTTCCCTTTCAAACCCATGTTCCCAACGGCTGATCGCCCCCTTCCTCTCCACAAAAATATGGTCCTTCCCATTTACCATGATCTCTGTTACCTGTGGGTCATCCACCAGTTCCTGCAGAATATCCAGTCTCCGGAAAGCATCATACAGCCTTGTCCGCAGTTCCAGGCGTTTTCTTAAGGGGAGATAATGTTCGGCAGCCTCCTCCTCAATATTCCTCTGGATACAGGCATTCAGTTCCTCCTCCTCAATCCTGTTCTGGTTCTGCAGTTCCCTGCGGATCTGCCCCTTAAGGCGTTCCAGCATGCTGTTGTCCCCATTCATCCCCACGCCCCCTGTCATTTGTTATTCCCTGTCTGCCCTTTTAACAGGTTCCGGGCAAAATCCCCCATCTCTCCCCAGAGCAGCTGCTCCAGATACGTTTCTGCCTGCCAGACCGTCCCCGGGCGCGGCAGCTTTAACATCTGCACCCGTTCCCACAGGTATGCCCTCCCGCATAGTTCCAGATACTCCTGCCAGGCGCTTATCTTTGCCATGGACACGCAGTCATCCTTTATGGGGGTGTAGATCACGTCGCATATATCCAAAAGCGGTTCCAACCCCCTTCCCAGATGGCCAATATCCACCAAAACCACCTGATAAATACCATCGGATGCAATCTGTGCCGTCAGCCTGGCCAGTTCCTCCCCCCGCAGTTCTGCCAGATCCTCCGCATAAAGCGCCGGAGGGATATAGTCCAGCCCTCCCCAGTTATGCACCACCGCACCTAAGCGCATGCGCGTATAATCCCCCTGCCGGAAATCATAAATCAGGTCCGAAAGACTTGTGGTATACTCTGTTCCCGTAAGCCGGGAGAGCCCCGAATGTTCCTCCAGGCTTATAAACAATACCTGGGACTCCCTGGCAAGGATCTGTCCCAATGTCATGCAAAATCCCGTTTTCCCGCACCGGCTAACCGGGGAGTACACGCCGATGACCATGCTTTTCTTTCCCATTGCAATCAATGGGGACTGCTCTGGCTGTACCTTATAGCAGGCCATCACCTCCCGCAGGATTGCATCCGATGCCTGATATTTATATACCACCGGGATCTCCCCTGCCAAAGCCTCCTTTGTCTCTGACAGGCGTATCGTCTGCTTCACCTTCACCTCCGTAAGCAGGGTTTTATCCACCTCGTCTCCTACCAGCAGCAGATCCAGCTGCTGCTGCCCGGAAAAGGCCTCCAGCTTTGCAATACTTGAAAACGCCACTACCGTAAATGGGATCTGTTCCTTCTGGTTGGCAAATTCCGCAAAGCGGTCCGCATAAAACGGGTCCGCATCATAAACACCCATAATCCTTTTCATAAAGTTCCTTTCCTTTATCTCCCCGTCCACACAGACACTGCCCCTGATACCATCAGGTAAAGATATGTGCCTGCTGCCATGCAGGGCGCCAGCGGTATTGTCCGCTCCGGATCCTTAAGCGCCCCTTCACAATAAATCTCTGCTTTTCCTGTCTGAAATAGCCGCATGATATATGCAGTCAGATAAATAAGACGTGTCTTTAAGCTCTTTTTGTGCCACAGACGGCACAATGACCAACATGCCCCTACCACCATCCCGGTAAGGATTGCCTCCATCCCGGCCTCCATGCCCAGATATCCGGCAATCAATGCCATCAGCTTTCCGTCCCCGGCTCCCATCATCCGCAGGCGGAACAGCAAAAATGATAAAACCAGGACCACTGTGGCGGCAGGGAAAAAAACCTTCCCCTGGAACCATACCCCTGCTGCCGCTCCGGCAAGCAGCCACCGATTCCGGATCCTGCCTTCCGTAGCATCCGTCCAGGCTGCCCCTGCCAGGATCAGGCAAAATAACCCCGTTTTTACGTACTTCACCCCCTTTTTCTGCCTTACATCTTCTTTTTGTGTGGAAAATATGCCGATAAAGCTTTGGCTGCCCTGGGAATATCCCGTCCCCAGGCAATCAGGTATACAAGAATCCCGCACCTCGAATCGGTGCTGATGTATCTTATTATGCACATTCCACCGGCTTCTGTCAATACTTTTTTTGATTTTTTTCTGTTTTTTTGGATTAAAGCTTCCGATTTGTTTTATGCACTTCCCCCAAAGACCTTATTTTTCTCCCTATTTTTTTGTTGACGTTCCCCTTTTTTAGTGGTAAAATGTTTTCAGTTTAAATTTTTAAACCAAGGAGGGCTTTATGGCGGACTGCAAAAAACCAACCGATATAAAACGGCTGGATGCCTATTTCCATGAATGCATGCCGCTGTTTATCGCACTGGGTGATGAGATGCGCCTGAATATCATAGAGATTCTAAGCCATGCCGCCCAGAGCGGCAACCAGAACGGATTGAATGTCAATGAGATCACAAGCCAGGTCAGCTTATCCCGGCCTGCCATCTCCCACCATCTGAAGATTTTGAAGGATTCCGGCCTGGTGCAGGTGCGGGAGTCCGGCACTTCCAATTATTACCGTTTAACGCTTCGGGAGTCTACCCAGCGCCTGATGAAGCTGGGCTTTATGGTGGAGGAGGCTCTCTCCCCGGAATAATCCTTTTTCCGGGTGACATTTTTTCACAAACCCTGTATAACTTTCCATTTCCGGAAAATACTATATCCTATCAAACCATCAGACAGGAGATAGAACTATGAAAACAGGGCTTTTACCAAGACGCAGGCAGAGCCTGCCGCCAGAAAATCAGGAACTGATTGAAGAGATCGACCGCACGCGGAACAAGATCGAGTCTGCCCGGAACCATTTTGAACAGGTGGTGGATCCGACGCTGATCGACTGTTATATCTACGAATTGAAGGCGGCACAACTCCGGTATCAGTTTCTGCTCAGACGCTTCAAATTATTAGAGGAGCTCTGATCGATTATTTGCATCTTTCAGGAGGTTTACATCAATGAGTACTTGGTACGAAAAGGCTGTATTTTACCACATGTATCCGCTGGGCATGACTGGTGCACCCAAGGAAAACCATGATTTAGAAAACATTGGTTCAGAAGGTTTTGAGGAATTGGATCTCTGGGTTGCCCATATGAAAGACTTAGGCTGCAATGCCCTCTATATCGGCCCCCTTTTCGAATCGTCCTCCCACGGCTATGACACCCGTGACTATAAACTAACGGACCGGCGCCTGGGAACCAATGAAGACTTTGCCCATTTTGTAAAACTGTGCCATGAGGCTGATATCCGTGTTGTGGTTGACGGCGTATTTAACCATACTGGCCGTGAGTTTTTTGCCTTTCAGGATATCCGGCAGAAAAGAGAAGCTTCCCCCTATGCCGACTGGTATAAGGGTGTGAATTTCGGCTGGCAGAGCCCCCTGGGCGACCCCTTTGGCTACGAGGCCTGGCAGGGGCATTATGAACTTCCCTGCCTCAACCTCCAGAACCCGCAAGTTAAAGAATATCTCTTTGATGTGATCCGTTTCTGGATTGATGAATTTGATATTGACGGGATCCGCCTGGACTGTGCCAATGTGCTGGATTTTCGGTTTATGGCGGAACTGCGCCGGCAGACAGCCGATATGAAGGAAGATTTCTGGCTGATGGGCGAAGTAATCCACGGGGACTATTCCCGCTGGGCCAATCCTGAAATGCTCCATTCCGTCACCAATTACGAGCTACATAAAAGCTTGTATTCTGGGCTGAATGACCACAATTTCTTTGAAATTGCCCACAATGTACGTCGCCTGGAGGCTATCGGAACAAAGCTGTACACCTTTGTTGACAACCACGATGAGAACCGGATTGCCAGCAAGCTGAAGGACAAAGAACATCTGCCGCTTGCCTATCTGCTCCTGTTTACCTTGCCCGGCATCCCTTCTGTTTACTACGGGGGGGAATGGGGTGTGGAGGGAATGCGCACCAATAACAGCGATATCCAGCTGCGCCCGCAGATTGCCATGGCAGACAGTGAACGGCTGCACTGCAGTCTGACAGATTTTATTTCCCGGCTGGCACACATCCATACTACCCATCCGGAATTTGCAGGCGGACGGTACCAGGAACTGCTGCTGACCAACCGCCAGTATGCCTTTGCCCGCCATGCGGACGGATCGTCAGTTATCACGGCTGCCAACAATGATGCCCAGCCCGCTGACCTCACTATTCCGGTTCCCCTCAAGGCATCCCTGGCAGAAAACCTGATGGACGGTTCCATCATTCCCATAAAGGACGGCAGGCTTTCTATCACATTACCGGGCAACGAAGGGGTTGTCTTAAAAATCAGGGAGGAGAAATAATATGGCTGGCAAGAACAAAAGACAGGCAGGCACCGGCATCATCAGCGAGATGGACCGCTATCTGTTCGGCAACGGCACACATTATGAGATTTATGAGAAGCTGGGGGCCCACCCAATGGCCTACAAGGGAAAAAACGGTTTTTATTTTGCTGTCTGGGCTCCCCATGCCACCTCTGTCAGCGTAGTCGGGGACTTTAACCACTGGGATCCGGAAGCCACCCCCATGAAGGTGCTGGATACCTCCGGCATCTATGAGTGCTTTATCCCCGGGCTGGGCACCGGCGAATTATACAAATATGCCATTACCACCCCTGCCGGAAAGGTTCTCTTTAAGGCGGATCCCTATGCATCCCAATGCGAGTTCCGCCCGGGGACAGCTTCCGTAACCAGCGACCTCTCTGGTTTTAAATGGGGTGACACATCCTGGATAAAGAAACGCCAGGAACGTATTCCCGAGGAATCCCCCATGAGCATCTATGAGGTGCATCTCGGATCCTGGAAGAAAAAAAACCGGCCGGAAAAGGAGGGCTATTACACCTACAAGGAGGCGGCCCATGAACTGGCTGATTATGTAAAGGACATGGGATATACCCATGTGGAACTGATCGGGATTGCAGAACATCCCTTCGATGGCTCCTGGGGATATCAGGTGACGGGTTATTATGCCCCAACCTCCCGCTATGGTGATCCGAAGGAGTTCAAATATTTCGTGAACTACCTACATAAGAAGGGCATCGGCGTAATCTTAGACTGGGTACCGGCCCATTTCCCAAGGGATGCCCATGGCCTGGCTGACTTTGACGGACAGCCCCTCTATGAATATGCTGATTCCCGCAAAGGGGAACACCCCGACTGGGGAACGAAGGTCTTTGACTATGAAAAGCATGAGGTCACCAATTTCCTTATTGCCAATGCCCTTTATTGGATTCAGGAATTCCATGTGGATGGCCTACGGGTGGATGCTGTGGCCTCCATGCTCTATCTGGACTATGGGAGAAAGGACGGCCAATGGCTGGCAAACAAGTATGGCAGCAATCAGAACCTGGAAGCAATCGAGTTCTTCCGCCACCTAAACAGTATTGTTAAAACCCGCGGCCAGGGAGCCATGGTCATTGCGGAGGAATCCACTGCCTGGCCGGCTGTCACCCATGATCCCAAGGACGGAGGGCTTGGCTTCACCTTTAAGTGGAATATGGGCTGGATGCATGATTTCTTGGAGTACATGAAGCTGGATCCTTATTTCCGCAAGTACAACCACAATAAGCTGACCTTCGGCCTCACCTATTTTACCAGTGAAAACTTTATCCTGGTGCTTTCCCATGATGAGGTGGTCCATTTAAAATGCTCCATGATCAACAAAATGCCGGGTTACCACACGGACAAGTTCGCCAATCTGAAGGTAGGCTACACCTTCATGTTCGGCCATCCGGGCAAAAAACTCCTGTTTATGGGCCAGGATTTCGGCCAGCTTCATGAATGGGATGAAAAGGTCAGCCTGGACTGGTACTTAACCGAGGAGGAGGAACACAAAAAACTCCAGAATTATGTCCGTGACCTGTTACACATTTATCAAAAATATCCTGCCATGTATGAGGCTGACGAGGACTGGGACGGCTTTCAATGGATCAACGCCAATGACGGCGACCGCAGCATTTTCAGTTTTATGCGCCGGGCAAAGGATCACAAAAAGAGTTTGATCTTCGTTTGCAACTTTACCCCAATGGAACGCCCTGACTACCGCCTTGGCGTACCCCAGAAGGGCAGCTATACCCTGCTGTTGGATAATCAGCATGGCCTGTACCAGCCATCGGAGAAGCCGCCGGTTATCCGTGCCATCAAACAGGAGTGTGACGGCCAGCCCTATTCCATCAGCCTGCCCCTCTCTGCCTACGGGACGGCCATCCTGCGTTTTACCTGACAGTAAGGGCAAAATTTCAGCCAAATCATAAATGTGACAATTGGCGGGTGAGATTTTGTTAAAAATTTATCAAAAAAACAAGTGACATTCTGCACAGTTTGTAGTAGAATAAAGTTGATCGGCCATTGGTTATATCCGTAACAAAAAAGGAAGGAGAGTTATGTATGGCAAGAGAGTTAATATCCCAAAATGCGACCAAAAGCGTGTACCGCGACGGTGACAAGGCAATCAAATCCTTCTGCAAGGGATTTCCCAAAGCAGAGGTGCTGAACGAAGCCCTGGTCAGTGCCCGGGTGGAAGAAATCGGCGGAATTAATATCCCCGCTACCCTGGCTGTTTCCGTTGACGAGGACGGATGCTGGTCCATTACCAAAGACTTCATTGACGGCAAAACCCTCAAACAGCTGATGGATGAAAATCCCGAAAAGCTGGATGAGTACATGGAGCAGATGGTTGACCTACAGTTGACAATTCATTCCAAGGTCTGCCCATTACTGAACAAACTCAAAGACAAGATGATCCGGCAGATTTCTGACGCGGAAGGATTAAACTCTGTCAATCGTTATGACCTCCTGACAAGATTGGACGGTATGCCCAAGCATGTAAAACTGTGCCATGGAGATTTTCAGCCCAACAACATTATCGTAACCGATGATGGCACCATGTATGTGCTGGACTGGGTCCATGCAACCCAGGGCAATGCCAGTGCAGACGCCGCCCGCACCTATCTGCTTCTTTGCCTGGAGGATCAGGAAAGGGCAGATAAGTATATGGAACTGTTCTGTGAAAAAACAGATACGGACCGCCGCTATGTACAGCAGTGGCTTCCGCTGGTGGCTGCCGCGCAGCTGACCAAACACCGCCCGGAGGAAACAGAATTGCTTCACAAATGGGTGGATATCTGTGATTACCAGTAAGCCGATTTTTTCATCCAAAGGGATCTTGCCGATTGCGGCGAGGTCCCTTTTGTTGTATACTATCCACATACCCAACATTTACAAGAAAAACATCAAGAAAAGGAGTGAGGATTATGCAGACAATTTTAGTATGTGATGACGATAAACAGATCGTGGATGCGATTGATATATACCTGACCGGGGAAGGCTTCCAGGTAATAAAGGCCTATGATGGGTATGAAGCGCTGGAAATCCTGGAAAACCAACCGGCTGACCTTATGATCGTGGATGTTATGATGCCGGGGCTTGACGGTATCCGCACCACCCTGAAGGTGCGGGAAACCAGCAGCATCCCTATTATCATCCTCTCCGCCAAATCGGAGGACACGGATAAAATCCTCGGCCTGAACATCGGCGCCGATGACTATCTGTCCAAACCGTTCAGCCCATTGGAACTGGTTGCCCGGGTCAAATCCCAGCTTCGCCGCTATACCCAGCTGGGGAATATGAGCCAGCAGGCCAATGACCAAATCTACAAATGCGGAGGGCTTACCATCAATGATGACACCAAGGAAGTATGGGTGGATGACGACCCGATCAAGCTGACGCCAATCGAGTACAATATCCTGCTTTTGCTTGTCAAAAATGCGGGAAAGGTCTTTTCCATTGACGAAATCTATGAGCAGATCTGGAACGAAGAAGCCATTGGCGCCGACAACACGGTGGCTGTCCATATCCGGCATATCCGGGAGAAGATCGAGATCAATCCCCGGGAGCCACGTTACTTAAAGGTTGTGTGGGGCGTGGGCTACAAGATTGAAAAACAATAGGAGCTGCTATGAAATTAAAGGATTACTCATTACTGATCAAAAAAAATATTGCTGTCCTTTTGCATCTTGTCTTTTTGACTCTTGCCGTGGGCGGGATCAGCATTATGTACCTGAATATCGGGGTCGGTTCCGGGCTATCCTGGCTTCGTGACCGTTCCTATGAGGATTCGCCGCAGTTTATGGCACAGTTCCAGAAGGATCTGGAAAATATTTTCCGGTACGTCTCTTACCGCGACGTTTTTGAAGAGGACGGTTCCCTGGATCTTTCAAGCCAGATGTTTTCCATCAGCAGAGGCGACGGGCCGGAGATCATCTACACTCTGGAAGAGGTGCTCCGCTACGCACGAAGCCAGGGATTCTATCTGAACAGCAGTTTTGATGTTTCCAGCGACCTCCTGGTATACGACAATGCCGCTACTGCCAAGGATTGCCGCATTAACTGGCGGGCTTACATGACTGACCAGCAGATCACGGAGCCGGGCGATGCCTACACTTCCCTCCTGGAACTGTCACGCGAGGTTTTAAACTGCCTCGGATACTACTATAAAGTCCATTACCGGATGATCGCCAACCCTTCCAACCTCTACTTCCGCATTCAGTACGACGATGAGGACGAGCAGCTTTTATATACCAATGCCGAAGATCTGTCCCCGGCACAGTTACGGCAGCTGGGGGCATATTGCTATATGGACAGCGATTCTGCAGTTATTGAAACTAATCTTTTGGAACTCCCCTCCAACATGACTGCCTCCATGGAGAAGAATAATTTTTATGATGCCGAACATTATTACATCATAGCCGCCGTGGACACCAGTTATGCTGCCGACGATATCTACGCGGAAAATGCCGCCCTTTACCGGCAGCTGCGCGGGCGGATCCTGGAAGGGCTTTTGGGGCTGGCCATCGGCATGATCGGCTGCCTGACTACCCTGTATTACCTGATCCTGGTATCCGGTTACAGGCACAAAGGAAGTTCTTCCCCCTCACTTTCCGGCATTGACCTGGTCTACACGGAGTGTTTTGTCCTCCTTGCCGGGATTTTCACCATGTTTGCAATGTTTTTAGGCGAAAAGATTGGTTACCGCGTGATGCATCTGTTGGTTGCAAAATCCTCCTGGGAATACGCAGAACGGATGATGACTGCTGTCATCATCTATGGGTGTGTCATCATTTCCGGTTTCAGCCTGCTGCGCCGTTATAAATGCCGGCAGCTTTGGGCAAACAGCCTGGCCTTCCATATCCTGCAGAATATCGACTTGTATTTTGTGCACCGTTCTTTCAGCCACCGGCTGGTATGCGGCTTTCTGGCTTTTGTCCTGGCTCAGTTTTTCGGGGTGGCACTGATCCTGCTGGCTGTCTTCCACTGGCAGCTTCCCCTGGCCAGACTCGGGATCCTGGTGCTTTCCGCCTCCCTGCTGGCCATTGATTACCTCACTTTCCAGAAGATGTTTTTATCTGTCAGGCAGGAGGACAGGATCGCTGATGCAATCGCCAAAATCGCAGGCGGAGATACCTCTTACCAAATGGAACTGGAAGGCTTGTCCGGCAAAGAACTGGCCACTGCCCGCATGATCAACCGCATTGGCACCGGCCTGGAACGGGCCCTCCAGGAAAAGGTCAAAAGTGAACGCCTTAAAGCGGATCTGATTACAAATGTATCCCACGATATCAAGACTCCCCTGACATCGATTATCAATTACGTGGATCTGATTAAGCGGGAACAGATCCAGAATAAAAAAGTCCAGGAGTATCTGGGAATCCTTGAACAGAAATCTCAGCGGTTAAAGACCCTTACTGAGGATCTCCTGGAAGCATCAAAGGCAAGTTCAGGCACCTTAAAGCTGGAAATGATGCAACTCGACCTGGTGGAAATGATCTGGCAGACGAATGGGGAGTTTGAAGAGAAATTCGCGGAAAGGAACCTGGAACTGGTACCTAGCCTCCCCAATCACAGCATTATCATCGAGGCCGACGGCCGCCATCTCTGGCGTGTCCTGGAAAACCTCTATAACAATGCATTTAAATATGCCATGGAACATAGCCGGGTTTTCGCCGAAGTCACCTGTGACAGCGAACATGCCTTCTTCACCATTAAAAATGTTTCCCAACATCCCCTGAACATCAATTCGGACGATCTGACTGAACGTTTTGTCCGGGGAGATGTCTCAAGGACTACTGAGGGCAGCGGACTTGGCCTATCTATTGCCCAAAGCCTGACCAAGCTGCAGGGAGGAACTTTTGAGATATTGGTTGACGGCGATTTATATAAAGCCCGCATAGGATTTAAAGTTGTCAAAAAATAACTTATCCGAAAATCCTCCAACCACAAATGAAATTATTCCTCCACCAGGAACTTAAGGAACGGTGCACTACCCGGCCGTTTCCGGAGGAAGCGTCAACCACGGTGCCGCCCTCCGCCACGATCCCCACATGGCCGCTGACAACAATAATATCACCGGCGCGCAGGTTTGAAAAACTGGTAATCTTGGTGTAGCGTCCCACACTGCGCCATCCGGATGAGGTGATGTAGCTTTGCCGCACCCCAACCTGATTCAGGCACCAATACACAAACCCGGAACAGTCAAAGGAGTTTGGCCCCTTGGCCCCCCATACATAGGGTGATCCTAATTTTGATTTTGCCACTGAGATCAATGCGCTCGCGCTGCCCGAAGCTGTCCCCGTATTCGGCACACCGCTTCCTCCGGAGGATGAACCGCTTCCCCCTGTCTGCGTCCGGCCGCCGGAAGAACCTCCGGAACTTCCTGTCGTCTGCCGGGGTGCATTGGCCGGCGCCCGCTTTGCCCCTCCCCCTGTCAGCATTGCCATGGTCTGTGCCCCGACTGTGCCGTCAACCGACAGGTTGTTTGTCCTCTGGAACAGCTTGACTGCATTCTCCGTAATCTCGCCGTAATATCCCGTGACATTGCCGGAATGGATGTATCCCAGTTTGCTCAGCATATCCTGGACACGTGAAATCGTATCCCCGCTATCCCCAAGGCGGAGCCCGTTCGGTACCGCCATATCGCTGTTAAGGGCAATCCGGGTTGAAGGCCCTAAGTATCCGTCCACTACCTGGTCATTCCGGGACTGGAACTGTTTCACTGCCATCACGGTATCATTGCCATAATTCCCATCCGGTTCCGAGGTCATATAGCCCAGAAGCTTCAGGCGCTTCTGAGCAGCCAGCACCACATCGCTGGTTTCCCCAAAAGAAAGCATATTGGGCTTTACTTCCTCACTATATAGCAGGTTCATGGTTCTTCTTCCCACTTTGCCATCCTGGTCAAGGGCATTGACCTCCTGCATCTTCTTAACCGCAGTCTCCGTGCTGTCCCCGAAATGCCCGGTTACCATGTCTGCTGTTGCCAGGTATCCCAGTTCATAAAGCCGTTGCTGGATCCTGCCGATATCATCCCCTTCATCATCCTTCTGAGCTGCATAATATTTGGCTTCCGGCGAAAGGATCGCTTTCAGGGTATTGGGGCCGATCACCCCGTCCTGTGCCAGCTTATTCTGCCGCTGGTAGATCTTCACCGCATTCATCGTCACATCGCCATACAGGTCCGTAGGCTCGTCCGTATCCATGAACCCCAGCATCATCAGCCGTTCCTGCAGTTCTACCACTACCGGATGCTGCATCCCCGGGCGCAAATAATCCGGGATCGGATCACTATATTCTGCTGACACACCTTCCACGGAAGGCAAAAGCGGGCCGTCCGGGGTCAATGCCATCACGGTCTCATCTGCTTCTGTAGGGCTTAATGTCTCATCCAACAGCACTATCTTTTGGACGGTGCTTTCTGTCTCCTCCACCTGCTGCCTCTTGCAGCCTGCCAGGCTGGCAACCATTCCGACAACCAAAACTGCCAGCTTCCATCCGGTTCCCGCAAATGCACATTTCCCTGCGGGCCTCTCTTTCCTGGTAAAATCAATCAAACCGTCACCTTCTCTTTCCGCATCTTTTCTTTTCTGTCGAATATTGTTTATTTTAGCACATCTTCCTCCCAGATTACAACACCTAAATTGCCCTCCTTTTTCTCATAATTTTTTTAAGGTTTTGGTCATAATTTTCTCTTTCCTCTCATATGATAATAATAAAGTTATCTTTGCATAAAAAAGTACTTCACAATAAACATAAGGAGAGGAAAAATGGAAAAAACACAATATTCCATATCGGAAGCCGGTAAACTAGTCGGGGTAGAATCCCATGTGCTCCGCTACTGGGAAGACGAACTGCAGCTTGACATACCGCGAAACGGAAAAAGCCACCGCTGCTATACGGAACTACATATTCGCCTGTTCCAAAAGATTAAAGAATTAAAGGAAAAGGGATACCAGCTGAAAGCAATTGAGCAGGTTTTGAAAAAAATGATTGACGGTGACGATGACATCAATCCGGATCAGGTATTGGAACAAAATGCAGTAAATATTTTAAAAGAAGGAAGTGCAGGGAACGAGATGGAAGATGAGACTAACTTAAAGACATTGCCAAAAGCAGAAACTACTGCCATCGCTTTCAACCCGGAAAAAATGGAGCAATTCCAGCAGATTATGAATCAGATTATAGGAAGGGCTGTGGGACAAGCCATCCAGGATAATAATGAGGCCTTAAGTGACGAGATCAGCCGTCAGGTCAACGATAAAATGGTACAGGAACTGGAGTATATGATGCGGGTTAATGACGAGCGGGCCGAGGAACGCTTTAAAACCCTGGACGAAACTCTGAGGGCTTACCAGAAAGAAAGCAAAGGGAAAGCCGAGGCCGCTGCCACCAGGCTCCCCTTTTTCAAACGCAAAAAATTTGGGCGGAGCGGAAAAAAACTATAACCTTATCACCCTGCAACTCAAAACGCCGGCAATAAAGCCGGCGTCCTTTTTTACGGAACGATAGATTATCTGGCCAGATTCACAAACTTTGTGTACTCCGGCTGCCATAGCAGGTTTACTGTGCCGATGGGGCCGTTCCTCTGCTTTGCTATGATTACCTCCGCAATGTTCGGGGTATCTGTATCTTTGTTGTAATAGTCATCCCGGTACAGAAACATCACCACATCCGCATCCTGCTCGATAGCCCCGGACTCACGCAGATCCGACAGCATCGGGCGGTGGTCTTGCCTGCTCTCACAGGCCCGGCTTAACTGGGACAGCGCCAGCACCGGTGCATTCATCTCCCTTGCAAGCGCCTTCAGGGAACGGGAAATCTCCGAAATCTCCTGCTGCCGGTTATCATTCGTGCGGCCACTGCCTGACATCAGCTGTAAATAATCGATGATAATCATGCTCAGGCCGTATTCCAGCTTCATCTTCCTGCATTTTGACCGAAGTTCCGTGATCGATATGCCCGGTGTATCGTCAATAAACAGGCGGGAGTTGCCGATTATCCCGATTCCTTCCACAATAGCATCCCAGTCTGCATCCGTCAGGTTGCCGGTACGCAGCTTCTGTGAATCCACATTGGATTCCATGGCCAGCATACGGTTAACCAGCTGCTCCTTGGACATCTCCAAACTGAATATCATGCATGGCTGCCCCCTGCGCACCGCTATATGGTCAACCAGGTTCAGCACAAAGGCTGTCTTCCCCATGGAAGGGCGGGCAGCAATCAATACCAGATCCGAGGGCTGCATCCCGGAGGTTTTATAATCCAAATCAATAAAACCTGTCGGGATCCCTGTCACTGTGCCGGGATTCTTCGAGGCTGTCTCAATCTTTTCCAGCACATTCAAAGCCACCTGCCGGATGGGGACAAACTCCGCAGAATCACGGCTCTGGAGCAGGTCAAATATGGATTTCTCCGTATCCGCCAGGATCTGTTCCAGAGGTTCCCTCCCCAGGTAACAGCTGTTGGCAATCTCCTCCGTCACCTTGATCAGGCGCCTCATCACCGCCTTCTCCCGCACGATATTGGCATAATACCCTGCATTTGCGGAAATGAAAACCGATGTCAGGATATCCCGCACAAACTCCAGGCTGCTGACCTCCGGCGGGACATCCTTCTCCTTCAGGCGGTCCTGAAGCGTAACCAGGTCAACCGGCTTCCCCTCATTAAACAATTCCACCATGGCCCCAAACATAACCCCATAAGCCCGCTGGTAAAAATCCTCTTCTGACAAGGTCTCTGAGGCGGCAATAATCGCATCCTTATCCATCAGCATGGAGCCTATGACAGACTGTTCTGCTTCAATACTGTGCGGGAGCACCCGCTTCACCAAAGCTTCATCCATATCCTATGCTTCCACAATCTTTACTGCCAGTTTTGCCGTCACATCCTTGTGCAGCTTCAGCGGCACTTCATGGGTTCCGAAGGTTTTTAAGGGCTCCGGCAGAACCAGCTTTTTCTTATCAATTTCTAATCCCAGCTGATCCACGGCAGCCGCTGCAATCTCTTTTCCTGAAATGGAACCAAATGCCTTGCCGTTTTCCCCTGCCTTCATAGACAGAGTCACTGACTGTTTCTCTATCTTTGCTGCCAGTTCCTTTGCCGCTGCCAGCTGCTCCGCCGCCAGCTTTTCTTCATTTGCCTTCTGCAGTTTCAGGTCATTAAGGTTCTTGCTCGTTGCCTCCACACCCAGCTTTTTCGGCAGGATAAAATTCCGGGCATATCCGTCATTTACCTTCACAATCTGGCCCTTTTTTCCCAAAGCCTTAACATCCTCCAACAGTACAATTTCCATTATGATATATCTCCTTTCTGCAACATACTGTCAATCACTTCTTTTACCCTGGCTTTCGCCTCCTCCACAGTGGCACCCTCCAGCTGTGCCCCGGCAACAGTCCGGTGCCCCCCGCCTCCAAGCTGTTCCATCATCACCTGAACATTGACTTCATCAATGGAACGGGCACTGAGATAAATCTTGTTGTGGTATTCCGTCAGTACCACAGAAGCCTTGATCCCCTTGATATCCAACAATTCGTTTGCTGCCTGGGCGCCCACAATCGTAGGGCTCTGGAGCCCTTCTGCAGGGCATATGCCTATGGAAAATGCATCCCGGTAAACCTCTGCCGAGGTGATCGCGGACGCCTTTGCCTTATATTCAATCATGTCATCACGGAACAGCTTGCGCACCCGTGTAACATCTGCACCGTTGCGCCGCAGGAATGCCGCCGCTTCAAATGTACGTACCCCTGTCTGGTTGGTAAAGTTTAAGGTATCAATCACAATCCCTGCATACATGGCATCTGCTTCCGGCGGTTTGATCCGGATATCATCAGCGATATACTGCAGGACCTCTGCAACCATCTCACAGGCCGAGGAGGCATAAGGCTCCACATAGGAAAGCACTGCATTGCTGATCACCTCGCTGCTCTGACGGTGATGGTCCAGCACAACGATAGTCTTGACCATGTGCAAAAGTTCCGGGGCATCCGTGATACTTGGCCGGTTCACATCCACAACAACCAGCATGGTATTGTTATCCACCAATTCCGCTGCCTGGGCGCCGTTTAAAAATAAATCCTCCGGATATTCAGGGTTGCCCAAAAAACGGTCCATCATGGGCTGGACAGAGGTAGTCACCTCGTTGATCACAATATGTGATTTCTTGTTCAGGGAAGTGGCTATCCGGTAAATTCCGATGGAGGACCCAAAGGAATCGATATCCCCAATCTTATGCCCCATAATCAGCAGACGGTCCTTGGTCTCCATCAATTCTCTCAGGGCATGGGCCTTCACCCGGGCCTTCACCCGAGTGGACTTCTCCAGCTGCTGTGCCTTGCCGCCGTAATACTGGATCTTCCCGCCATCCTTCACCACAGCCTGGTCACCGCCCCGCCCCAGGGCCATGTCGATAGAGACCCGGGCATATTCATAATTCTGGCTGTAGCTTTCACCATTCATGCCGATCCCGATGCTTAAGGTCACTGCCATCTCATTGCCGATATTAACTGCCTTTACATCCTCCAGGATTCCGAACCGCTCCTCCTGGATCTGCTCCATATGTTTCTGTTTAATCATGAAAAAGTATTTATCTTTTTCCGTTTTCTTGACAATCCCATCCAGGGCGCCGATATATTTGTTAATCTTCCGGTCAATCAAAGCAGTCAGAAGGGAACGCCGCACCTCCTCGACACTTTCCAATGCCTCCTCATAATTGTCCAGGTAAATAAGTCCTGCCACCATCTTTTCGTCCGTAATCTCCTGCTTATAGCGCAGGATCTCCGTCTCATTGAAAAGATAGACCGCCACCATCTTCTGGGTACCCGAGACAATGGCATTCTCATCCTCCTCATCCCCGGTGACGTAGACCGGACGGATGTCCATGCGGAACTTTTCTTCCCCGTATGATGTATGGATCTGGGAAGGCTCGTCAGATATCAGGCTTTCCTTTCCCACCTCCGAAAACAGTGCCAGCAGATTCCTGCGAACCGGCTTTTTCTCCTTGATGATCTCCTGGAAAACATCATTGCTCCACAAAATACGGCCGTCCTCATCAACCAGCGCATAAGGAACCGCCATCTCGGACAAAAGCTGCTTCTGGATCCAGGCATATTCTACCGAAAATTCCACCAGCCCCCCCAACACACGGATCCGGCGGTACCAATAAATCCAGGCGGCTATGCCAACATAGCACAACGTGAAGGGAAAAAGCACCAGGGCTCCCCCCTTGCTCACGGCAGCCACCCCGATATTCCCGAATACAATAAATAACGACAACAGTAGCGGCCAGGACAAATATAATTTAAGCTGGCCCTTTATTTTTATGTTTTCTTTCATCTTAAGATCTCCTTATGGTGCTTTTAAGTATACCACATAAACAAAAATTCGTCTACTAATTCGCTTTAACACTTATCTCTGCAAATACGCTCTGGTATTGTCTTTTTCCCTTGTTTGTTATACAATAATTCCTTGGAGGTGACCTGTTATGGTAAAAAAAGAAATTTCTGAGATTAAACGCCAATTTACGCCATCTGCCTGCTCCATTTCGCGGATTTGCGGCTGTTATGTGGACGGGGAAAAGAATAAAAAGACCCGGTTTAAAGAGGCCTTTTTATCCCTGCCCGAAGAAGATATGTTCAAATATTTCGAGATTCTCCGCAAGGCGCTTTCCGGCACTGTGGGAAAGAACTTAGTGACCCTTGACTTCCCGCTGGAGACGGAAAAAGAAGGCGGCACCCAGGAATTTTTGCTGCAGTTAAGGAACAGCAGGCTCCAGGATGACGAACTTCTGGAATCCTTTTATGACCGCATTATCGATGCTTATGAATATGCCGGCAACTACTTAATCCTTCTGATCCATGACGCCTACGATATCCCGGGGCGGACCTCGGACGGACTGGATATGGAGGATGCCTCTGATGAGGTATATAACTATATCCTCTGCTGCATCTGCCCGGTAGACTTATCAAAACCCGGCCTCAGCTACAACGAAACCCAAAACATCTTCCAAAACCGTACCCGTGACTGGGTAGTTGGAATGCCTGAACTTGGTTTTCTCTTTCCTGCCTTCCATGACCGTTCCGCGGACATACATAGTGCTTTATATTATTCCAGGAATGCCAATGACCTCCATGACGCCTTTATTGAACTGCTGCTGGGCTGCCCCTTGCCTCTTGCCGCTGATTTCCAGAAAGAGACTTTCCACACAATCATCGAGGAAACCTTGGGGGAAGCCTGTGATTATGACACAGTAAAAACGATCCACGAAAACCTCAGCGAAATGCTGGAAGAGCATAAAGACGCCCCGGAACCGCTGATGCTGGATAAATACCAGGTAAAGTCCCTGTTGGAGAACAGCGGTGTAGAGGAAGAACAGCTGGAAAGCTTTGATAAAAACTTTGACGAGGCCGCCGGTGAAAGGGCTTCCATTTTTGCCGGGAATATTGTCAATCCACGCGCATTTGAGGTAAAAACCCCTGATGTAATCATCAAAGTCAACCCTGAAAGGACGGATCTTGTGGAAACCCGTGAGATTGACGGGCGCCAATACCTGGTAATTGCAGTGGACGGCGGAGTGGAGGTAAACGGAATTGTGGTGGCCTCCCATTCATAAGTTGCTTTTCCCTGGAATATAGTTTATTATTAGTGGCAAAAAAGGGCTTCCGCCCCCTTTCCCAACCAATCACTCAGGAGGATGTTTTATGAGTTATCTAAAAACAAGGAAGCGTCTCGCCAGCCTGATGCTGGTTTTTCTGCTTTTCTCTGGCGTTCTGTCCGGAGGCTGTACCCGGCGCCCCAAAACGCCCACCCCCACCACCGCCGCCCCCTATACGGAGGAAGCTTCCAAGGATTATGAACATTTTGAGGAGGCTCAGTTAAAAGCCCAGGCTGAGTTTAGCCAGCTGATGGAGGAACTTTTTCATGACGAGGTCAGCAACAGCCAAATCGACCTGCACTTTATGCTGAAGGATCCCTCTGCTTACGGGATCGACAAAGCACAGAACATTTACAACGAATTTACCCTGGAAGCCATCAAGGAAGCCGAGGAGGATCAGCAAAAGCTGCTGAAACAGCTGGATAGCTTTGACCCTGCTCTGTTAAAGGAAGACCAAAAGCTTACGCTGCGCGTCCTCCAGAGCCTGCTGCGCACAGAAGCAAAAAGTTCTGGCCTGGAACTCTACAGCCAGCCTCTTGCCGTGACAATCGGCGTACAGGCACAGCTTCCCATCCTGTTGTCCGAGTACATCTTTTACCGCAGGCAGGATGTGGAGGATTATCTGGAACTGCTGGCAGGAATCGACGAATATTATGCCCAGCTTCTGGATTTCCAGCGCCTGAAATCAGAGAACGGCCTTATGATGAGTGACCTTCTTCTGGACCACCTGATCGAGTCCTGCGAGGGCTACCTCCTGGCACCTGGTGACAATTTCATGGTGGATACCTTTAACAGCCGCCTGGAAAATCTGCCGGAACTGACAGAAGAAGAAAAGGCTGCCTACCGACGGCAAAATGAAGCCTTGCTCCAAAGCGATTTTATTCCCGCCTATCAGCTGCTGATCGACGGCCTGAATGGGCTGCGCGGCACCGGCCAAGAGGAGAAGGGGCTGTGTGCCTACCCTCAGGGCAAGGAATATTATGAGTATCTGGTCTACAGCAATACTGGCACCTCCTATGCTTCTATCGAAGAACTCCTGAAAGATATGGAACTTACCATGGATAAGCAGCTGGTACAGACCTCCCTGATGCTCCGTTTCCATCCGGAACTGGCCGAAGAACTGGATAACTATTCCTACCGCCAGACAGATCCAGGGGCAATCATGGAAGAGTTAAAGGTTCTTTCCCAGGAAGAGTTTCCCTCCCTTGCAGAATGCAGCTATACCTTAAAGAGCGTCCCCAAGTCCCTGGAACTGGCCCTGAGCCCGGCATTTTACCTGGTCTCACCCATAGATGACTACCAGGATAACGTGATTTTTATCAACGAAAACCCACGTTTTGCTTCCAATGAACTTTATACCACCCTTGCCCACGAGGGCTATCCCGGGCATTTATACCAGAATGTATACTCCCATACCCACACCGATTCCAAGATCCGCCACCTGCTCACCTTCAAAGGCTATAGCGAAGGCTGGGCCACTTATGTGGAGCATCTTGCTTATACCATGGACAACGGGCTAAAACCGGAGATGGGGGAACTTTTGGCCGCTAATTCCGTGGCAACCCTGGGGCTGCATGCCTGCCTGGATGTGTACATCAATTATATGGGATGGAACCGGGATCAGGTAAAGGAATATCTGGAACAGTATTATGATGATCCCGGAGCCCTAACGGATGCCCTTTATATCGCTATGATTGAGAATCCTTCCAATTATCTTTCTTACTATGTGGGCTATATGGAATTCATGAATATGCGGGAGGCCGCCCAAAAAAAGCTGGGAGAACATTTTGACCCAAAGGCCTTCCATACCTTCCTCTTGGATATGGGCGACGCCCCGTTTGATGTGATACAGGCGTATTTTACGGTTTGGCTGGAGGAACAGGAAAAAAAATAAAAAACGCGGGTGGCTATAGGATCTATTCCCACAGCCACCCGTATTTTTATTTGCCTGCATCAGCCATTGACAGATTCTCTGCTGCTGTCTCGCCGTTTACCTGGATAGTCAGGTATACGATATTCATATTCTCAATGAATGTGTTGGCAACTGCCTGTAAAAGCAGTTCATTTTCCGTGTCCGGGAACTTGTTAAGGTTCAAAGTCCCGTACTCCTTTACTTCACTTTCCACTCCGGGGATCTTTACTACCCCAGGGCCTACCTCCTCGCTGCTTGGCGCCCCTTCTGCCTTAAACTCTAAAACTTCCGTCCCTTCCTCCAGCACTTTGTACTGAACCAGGAGCGATACCAGGGCTTCCTCGTCCAATTCATCTACCGCATCCATAGTCCCTTCTAATTTGCTCCCATCTGCACTGACACTATAGATGGAAACCACATCCAGTACCGGGGCAGTCGGGTCGGGATTCTTTGCCGGGGCGGTGGGGGCTGCCGTCTCTGTCTCTTGTGCATTCACGGCTCCCTTATCTGTTGGGGTACAGGCAGACATAGAAAAAATCATCATAGCGCCTGCCAAGCATAAAACAGTTCTGATCAATCGCACACTTGCCTTTTTCATAATGGAAAATGCCTCCTTTAGTCCTCCTGAAATCTGCGAAACCACTGATCCAGCTTAGTCAGTGACCTCACCAGAGCTTCTGTCTCCTCTTCTGTCAGATCCTTTAAAATCTCGTCAATCATATGACGGTGGAAATCCTCATGATGCCGGTACGCACGTTCCCCTTTTTCCGACAAGGAAATATAAACCACCCTGCGGTCTTCCTTCCCCCGTTCCCGGTTCACATAGCCCTTTTTTACTAAGCTGTTCATCGCGATTGTCAGTGTCCCCACTGTGACGGAAAGCAGCTTTGCAATAGCAGACATGTTCTTAGGCTCTCCCAGCCCCACCGCTTCGATTACATGCATGTCGTTGTTGGTAATATCATGATATTCGGAAGTGATAATTGCCTGTTCTTCCAGATCCATCACATCCCGGAACAGATTGACCAATGCGCCATTCAGCGTCTCATAAGTATCCACGAATCTCCCTCACTCTTTTGGAAGGCAAAAGCTTCCCAATGATTATACATGATTTTTTTCAGACAGGCAACCTTCAATTCCTTAGAAAATTCTTACAAGCTTGTGTCTAATTTGTGAAAAAAACAAGATATATGCTTGCCGCAATCCCGGCAGCAGTAGACAACAGAGCACCCGGAAGCACATAACGGGTTTTTGTAATGTGAACCGAACCAAAATAGATGCTGATACAATAGAATACCGTCTCTGTGCTGCTCATCATAACCGAAGCCGCCATCCCCAAAAAAGAGTCCGGCCCATAACGGGAAAAGATATCCAGCATCAAACCGGTGGCCGCCGAATTGGATATCAGCCTGACCAATGTCAGCGGAATCAAGGGCGCAGGTAAATGGAGCCACATGGCCGGAACCTCCAAAGCGCTGCCCAGCGCATCCAGAAATCCGGATACACGCAGCACCCCTACTGCCGTCATCAGCCCAATAAGGGTTGGCAGGATACCGGCTACCGTCCGGATTCCTTCCTTTGCCCCTGCTAGAAAATCGTCAAATACCGGCCTCTTCGATAAAATCCCAAAACCAACAATATAGCTGACAGTCAAAGGTACCAGCATGCGGGACACCCATTGGATCATTTCCCTGCCACCGCCTTCCCAAATTCCATCAGCTTGCAGAATACAACCGCTGTCAAAGTCGAACAGCCGGTGGCGATCAAGGCAAAACCAAGGATCGCTGCCGGATCTGCAGACCCGTACTGGCTTCGGTAAGCAATCATGCTGACCGGAACCAGCTGCAAAGAGGATATATTGATAATCAGGAAGGTACACATGGCATCACTGGCACTGTTCGGGTCACTGCCGGGATCCCGCCCCTTTTGCAATAGCTTCATCGCCTCCAAGCCCGCAGGTGTGGCAGCCATCCCCAGGCCCAGCATATTGGCTATGATATTCACTGCAATCGGCCGGCGGGCCGGATGGTCCTTTCCCAGCTGGGGAAATAAAAAGGTGAGAACCGGGCTCATCCTGCCTGACAGCCATTCAATCAGGCCTGCCTGGTTCCCTACCTCCAATATCCCGCTCCAAAAGGACAAAACCCCTGCCATTGTAAGGCTAAGCGTCACTGCCTCGGCTGCTGAATCCAGTAATCCCTGGGTCACTGCCTCCAGGTTATTGTTAACCAAACCCCATAGCATTCCAGTCAGTATCATGGCTCCCCATAGATAATTTAACATTTCAGGCCCTTTTTGTGCTCTTTTGTTTTAATCTATGGACAGGAGCCCGGCTTTATGATGATTTTCCCATCAAATCCTGAATTACTCCCTCAACCGTCTCGATGCGGTCAGAACGGTAGGCATTGCTTCCGCAAAACAGCAGCGCATGGTCAAGGTCGCCCTCCGCTGCATTGGAGAGTGCCTTGGTAATGCAATAAGGGATATTTTTCGGGTCACAATGCTCTAAGCATTGATAACAATGCCCGATCTTTGCCTTTTGCCCCTCTTCCTTCCGTTTCGTTACCTCGTCCAGGAATCCGTTGCGGATCGCCCTCCCCGGCATTCCCACCGGGCTTTGGGTAATCACGATATCTTCCTTTTTTGCATCGATGTAAGACTGTTTATAGTTCATGGGGGCATCGCACTCCTCTGTGGTGACAAAGCGGGTGGCCACCTGTACCCCGTCGGCCCCCAGTTCCATGGCATGCTCTACATCCTCACGGGTATAGATCCCTCCTGCAATTACCACCGGGATATGCCGGCTATATTTTTCCTCAAACTGCTTTACTACCTTCATGATGCCACAAATCTCTTCATCATATACTTCCTGGTTATAAGTTTGGGGAACATCCCTGGTATCTGCCCCGTAATAGGCAAGCTGCTCCCGGCTAAAGCCCAGATGGCCGCCTGCCAGGGGGCCTTCGATTACCAGCAAATCAGGGATCTTCTTATACTTCCGGTCCCACATCTTGCAGATGACCATGGCCGATTTGGCGGTGGAGACAATGGGTGCAATCTTCGTGCGCACCGTCTCTCCTGCCTCCGCAGCAAGCTTTTTTGCTTCCGCCAGATACTCCGGCAGGTCTACCGGCAATCCGGCGCCGGAAATGATAATATCTGCCCCGGCTTTGACCGCTTCCTTCACATACTGGGCATAATTCCTGGTTGCCACCATAATGTTAAATCCGATAATCCCCTTCGGCGCAATTGCCCTTGCCTTTTCAAATTCGCTCCGGATTGCCCGCATGTTTGCGGCCATGGGTTCCTTCAAAAAATCCGGGTCCCGGAACCCTATCTGGGCAGTTGAAATAATCCCAATCCCGCCGGCCTTTGCCACTGCGCCCGCCAGAGAAGAAAGGCTGATCCCCACCCCCATACCACCTTGTATGATAGGATATTTTGCAACTAAATCCCCGATTACCAATGGCTTATAAACGTTCATGCCTCTCTCCCCTCCTGACCTGGTTTGCATTTATATATTCCTGAATCTCTGGTAACGTTGCGCGGCAATCTCATCGGGATCCATGGCCATATATTTTTCAAGAAATTCTGCCATTTTCCTGTGCATAAATTTCGCAAGGGCCGGCAGTGTGTTCTCACAGGCCGGTTCCTCCTCCGGGATAATCTGTTCAATCAGCCCTTTTTCATAAAGATCCCCTGCCGTGATCTTCATGACCCGTGCCGCCTCCGGCGCCTTCTTGCTATCCTTCCACAGAATGGAAGCAAATCCCTCCGGTGACAAAATCGAATAGATTGCATTCTCCATCATCCAAACTTCATTTGCCACTGCCATGGCAAGGGCGCCTCCGCTTCCTCCCTCACCGATCACGATAGAAAGAACCGGCACCTTCAGGGAAGCCATCTCAAATAAATTCCGGGCAATCGCCTCTCCCTGTCCCCGCTCCTCAGCCTCCAGGCCGCAAAAAGCCCCCGGGGTATCCACAAAGCAGATGACAGGACGTCCGAAAGTTTCCGCCTGCTTCATCAGGCGCAGCGCCTTACGGTAACCGTCGGGGGACGGCATCCCAAAATTGCGCTTAATATTGTCCTTGGTATTTTTCCCCTTCTGCTGCCCGATCACTGTCACCGGCATCCCGTTGAAAGATGCAATGCCTCCCACAATAGCGCCGTCGTCGCTAAAATACCTGTCACCGTGCAACTCAATAAAATCATCAAAAATTGCTTCTATATAATCGGTTGCCACCAGACGGCCCGCTGCACGGGAAATCTGTACCGTATCCCAGGCAGTTTTCGGTTCCTCGGCTAACCCCTTATTTTTCGGGTTTCCCTTTTTCTGCCAACCGTCCATACTAAATGCATTGCCTGCCATCAGCGGCTCCCCGGCCAATTCCGGTTCTTGTGCAATGCCGGTATCCCCGGCCTCCCTTTTGTGCAGGCGCAGGATCTGTGCCAGAACTTCTTTCTGATCCTTCCGTTCCACGATTTTGTCTACAAATCCATGTTCCAGCAAAAATTCTGCCCGCTGGAAACCTTCCGGCAGCTTCTGCCGTATGGTCTGTTCGATTACCCTCGGCCCGGCAAAACCAATCAAAGCGTTTGGCTCTGCCAGGATGATATCTCCCAGCATCGCAAAGCTGGCCGTCACCCCGCCGGTAGTCGGATCTGTCAGTACACTGATAAAAAGCTGGCCTGCCTCATGGTGTTTTTTAAGGGCAGCAGAGGTTTTTGCCATCTGCATCAGAGAAACGATCCCCTCTTGCATTCTTGCGCCGCCAGAGCAGGCATAAATGATTACCGGAAGTTTTTCCTCTGTCGCACGTTCCACCATCCTGGTGATCTTCTCCCCCACAATATGGCCCATGCTGCTCATCAAAAACCTGGCATCACAGACGCCAAATGCAGTCTCCTGCCCGCCGATCCTGCCTTTTCCTGTGACAATCGCCTCATCCAGCTTTGTGCGTTCCTTTGCTGCCTGCACCTTCTTCTCATAGTTCGGAAAATCCAGGGGATTGGAAAACGGCATCTGGGCATTCCATTCCTCAAAACTTCCCTCATCGATCAGCATCTCGATCCGGCGGTAAGCATGGACACGGAAATATCCTCCGCACTTCGGGCAGACATAAAAATTATTAGTCACATCCTCCACATAAATCGGCTGGCCGCATTTGTTGCATTTACGCCAAAGCCCCTGGGGGATGCTCGGCTCCTCTTCCTTTTTCTGCGTCTTATACTTTGTATCAATGATGGTATATGTCTTTTTAAACATATTTTTTAACATGGCCGAACATCCCTTTCTCTGCGTTCTTATGGTTGCAGCATCCTTTATTTACGTAAATTGCCGCTTGCCCGGACCATAATCATGATCCGCTGCTTCCTGTCTCTCATCACTTGCCATATTGGGAAAAATAGGTTGGGATAAAATGTGTGTCCGTATCCCCTTCTTCATATGCCGGATGGCATAAAATTTCGAACTGGAAATCCAGGTTAGTATCAATTCCTTCAATAATCAATTCCCCTAATGCACTGCGCATTTTGGCAATCGCCTCATCCCTGTCTTTTCCATGGACTATCAGCTTCATCAGCATAGAATCATAATTTGCCGGAACCCGGTAATCATTGTAAATATGGGTATCCACCCGCACCCCATTGCCCCCCGGTGTATGCACATTGGTAATAACCCCCGGGCAGGGCATGAAATTCTTTGCCGGGTTTTCCGCATTAATCCGGCATTCGATGGCATGGCCCCGCAGGCATATCTGATCCTGGGACACGCTTAAAGGTTCCCCTGCTGCCACCCGGATCTGCTCCTTGATCAGATCCAGGCCGCTGACCATCTCTGTCACGGGATGCTCCACCTGAATCCTGGTATTCATCTCCATAAAATAAAAGTTCTTATCCTTGTCCAGCAAAAACTCAATGGTCCCGGCATTCTCGTATCCCACAGCCCTCGCCGCACGCACCGCCGTCTCTCCCATCTTTTTACGCAGTTCCTCAGAGATTGCCACAGAAGGCGATTCCTCCAATACCTTCTGATGGCGCCTCTGGATAGAACAATCCCGCTCCCCTAAATGGATGATATTCCCATGCTTATCCGCCATAATCTGGAATTCAATATGGCGGGGTTTCTCAATATACTTTTCCAGGTACATGGTATCATCAGAAAAACCTTTGACGGATTCCATCTGGGCATTCTGGAAATTGGCCTCAAAATCATCCTCGCCGTAGGAGATACGCATCCCCTTCCCGCCTCCGCCGGAAGAAGCCTTAATCATAACCGGAAAACCGATCTTTTTTGCAAGTTCCCGTGCTTCCTCTGCCGTGTATACCGGTTCCTTTCCCCCCGGAACAACCGGCACACCGGCTTCCATCATGGTTTTGCGGGCTTCTGACTTATTTCCCATCCGGTTAATAATCGAGGCAGAGGGGCCGATAAATGCAATACTGCACTTTTCACACAATTCTGCAAAACGGGCATTCTCCGAAAGAAAGCCAAAACCAGGATGGATGGCCTCCGCCTTCATGGCCACGGTTGCTGCCAGGATCCTCTCCATATTGAGGTAACTTTGGCCTGAGGGCGCCGGGCCGATGCAGATAGCCTCATCCGCTAACAAGGTATGCAGGCTGTCCGCATCCGCCTCAGAGTATACTGCCACGGTTTTAATTCCCATCTCCCGGCAGGCACGGATAATTCTCACCGCGATTTCGCCGCGGTTTGCGATCAATATTTTCTCAAACATAAGCCTACCTCTTATCAACCAATCATAAATGTCAGTTCTGCGGATACTGCCACTTTACCATCGACATTGGTGGCCGTAGCCTTGCCGATTCCCACCGGGCCCTTTTGTTTGATAATCTCACATTCCAGGCGGAGCCTGTCACCGGGAACCACCTTCTGCTTAAACTTCGCATTATTAATAGCACCGAAATAGGCTGTCTTTCCTTTGTTCGCCTCCACACTCAGGATGGCAACGGCTCCCACCTGGGCTAATGCCTCAATCATCAGCACCCCCGGCATCACCGGTTCCTGGGGGAAATGCCCTGCAAATTGGGGTTCATTGTAAGTAATGGATTTATATCCCACTGCACGTACTCCTGGTTCCAGTTCCTCGATGCAGTCAATCAGCAAAAACGGATGCCTGTGCGGAATAATCTCCTGGATCTCTTTAATTCCCAACTTCATGTTATCCTCCTTGTCGACGCTCCCTCAGTCCCCTAACGGATCCTGAACAGGGGCTGGCCATACTCCACCACATTTTCATTTTCCACGAGAACTGCCTCCACGACTCCGTCGTATTCGCTCTCAATCTCATTCATCAGTTTCATCGCCTCGATAATTCCAAGAACCTGGCCCTTTTTCACGGTATCTCCCACCTGCACAAAGGGCTCTGCATCCGGAGAGGGGGCACTGTAAAAGGTTCCCACTAAAGGTGAGGTAACCACCTTGTCTGAACCAATGTCCAGATGCTCCTGTTTTTCAGATTCTGCTTTATTCCCTGCTTCGGCTTCCGGGGCCGCCAGATGTCCGACGCCTGTAAGGCCCAAACCGGCTTCAGCTGCCGGTACCGTCACTGCCACCGGGCTCATCACCGGCGCTGCCGGCTGGGAAATAACAACCGGCGCTACGGGTGCCTGGGCAACATTTTTCTTCTTTTTCTTTTTCAGGATCAGCCTCTGGCTGCCTTCCTCATATACAAAACTGGTCAATCCATTATCCGATACTGCCTGGATCAGTGTTACAATCTCATCAATCGTCATGTTCTTTTTCTCCTTATTTTTGAGGTAGCGTTAGGATGTTCTCTCAAAATCCGTCAGAACTTTTTTACCAGCAAGGTTGCATTGTGCCCGCCAAAACCAAGGGAATTGCTGATTGCACAGTTAACCTCCATTGCCACCCCTTCGCCCTTGACATAATCAAGGTCGCATTCCGGGTCATCCACGGTAAGGCCTGCCGTAGCATGGACGAAGCCCTCTTCAATCGACTTCACGCAGGTGATAAACTCCACCCCGCCGGCTGCTCCCAAAAGATGGCCGATCATTGATTTTGTGGAGTTAATCTTCACCTTCCTTGCATGGTCACCCAAAGCCAGCTTAATTGCCTTGGTCTCAAACAGGTCATTGTGATGTGTGCTGGTGCCATGGGCATTGATGTAATCCACATCTTCTGGTTTTAACCCGGCATCTGCAATCGCCACCTCCATAGCCTTGGCTGCCCCGCTTCCGTCCTCGGCAGGGGAAGTGATATGGTATGCGTCGCAGGTAGCCCCGTAGCCTGCCAATTCAGCATAAATCTTCGCCCCTCTTGCCTGGGCATGTTCCAGGGACTCCAGGACTACAATCCCTGCACCCTCTCCCATAACAAATCCGTTTCTTTCTGCATCAAAGGGGATGGATGCCCTCATCGGATCCTCAGAGGTGCTCAGGGCTGTCAATGCGCTGAAACCAGCCACGCCGATTGGGGTGATGCTGGATTCCGTACCCCCTGCCACCATCACATCCGCCTCTCCGTACTGGATGGAACGGAATGCCTCCCCGATGCTGTGGGTTCCGGTTGCACAGGCAGTCACTACATTGATGCATTTTCCTTTCAGGCCAAACTGGATGGACACATTCCCGGCTGCCATATTGCTGATCATAAGAGGAACCAGAAGCGGGTTTACCCGGCCCGGCCCCTTGTCCAGAAGCTTCTTGTATTCCCTTTCAATTGACTGCAGGCTTCCGATTCCGGAACCTACGCTGACACCGACCCGGAAGGGATCTTCCTTTTCCATGTCAATCCCTGCATCCTCCAGGGCTTCCTTGGCGGCAATCACCGCAAACTGGCAGAACTGCTCCATCCTCTTGGCGGCCTTGGGATCCATGTGCTTTTTCGCATCAAAATCCTTCACTTCGGCAGCCAGCTTTGCCTTGTAATCCGTTGTGTCAAAATATGTGATCGGGCCGATCCCGACTTTCTTCTCTTTTAATGCATTCCAGAATTCATTTACGTTATTTCCGATGGGGGTAATGGCTCCCAAACCGGTCACAACTACTCTTCTGCTCATAGTTTTTCTCCTTGATCTTTTTATGGTGAATTGTTAAACCCAGAGGTAAAAATCACATGGCCATCCCGCCGTCCACGCTGATTACCTGGCCGGTAATATAGCGGGCGTCCTCGGATGCCAGGAATGCCACCGTATTGGCGATATCCTTTGTCTCCCCAAAATGCTTCATGGGGATCTGCTCTGTGGCGGCTGCCTTCACTGCATCCGGCAGCACCTGGGTCATCTCAGTGTCAATAAAACCCGGGGCCACTGCATTAACCGTAATGCCGCGGCTGGCCAGTTCCCTGGCCACGGATTTGGTTAAGCCGATAAGACCGGCCTTTGATGCACAATAATTGGCCTGCCCCGCATTTCCCAGAACTCCGGATACGGAAGAGATATTAATGATCCGCCCTGCCTTCTGCTTTAACATCTGCCGCGCCACATGGCGGACACAGTTAAAGGCTCCCTTCAGGTTGGTGTTTAAGACTGCGTCAAAATCCTCTTCGCTCATCTTCATCAGCAGGTTATCACGGGTAATCCCTGCATTGTTTACCAGGATATCCACCCTTCCATACTGTTTCACCACATAATCCATCAGTTCCGCTGCCTTTTCATAGTCAGAAACATTGCATTGCACTGCCTCTGCCTTGCCGCCGGCGGCTTCAATCGCCTTCACCACTTCTTCCGCTTTGGCCGCAGACCCGTTGTAGTTTACAACCACTGTTGCGCCCTTTGACGCTAACGTCACGGCAATCTCCCTGCCGATTCCCCTGCTGGCGCCAGTCACCACTGCTATCTTACCTGTCAGCATCTTTTCTCTTCCTTTCCTGGCATTATTGCTGCAACATCTCTGCCACTTTTTCTACATCTTCCAGTTTCTCTATATTCAGGACTTTCACAGCCCGATTGATCTTCTTCATAAATCCTGCCAGGGTTTTTCCCGGCCCGATCTCAACAAAGGTGTCATACCCGTCCGCAAGGAGCAATTCCATGCTCTGCTGCCACCGCACCGAAGAGGACACCTGCTGCACCAGCAACGGCTTTACCTGGTCCGCCTCTGTCACATAGGATGCCGTCACATTTGCCACATAAGGAATTGCCGGGGTATGTACCTCCACCGGTTCTAACACCTTCTCCAGCTTTTCCCCTGCACCGGTTAACATCCGGGAATGGAACGGGCCGCTGACATTCAGCATCACTGTCCTCTTTGCACCTGCTTCCTTCAGCTTCCCGCAGGCAGCCTCCACCGACTCTTTTTTCCCGGAGATCACAATCTGCCCCGGGCAGTTATAATTGGCAATCTCAACGCCCTCAATACCGGCAATCACCTCTTCGATTGCGGCGGCATCCATGGCCAGGATTGCTGCCATGCCTCCCTGTCCTACCGGAACTTCCTCCTGCATCAGGATTCCCCTCTGACGCACAGTGGCGATGGCATCTCCTTCACTCATCACACCAGCGGCATAGAGGGCACAATATTCACCCAGGCTAAGGCCGGCCGCCGCATCCGGCTTTATGCCCTTCTCTTCCAATACTTTTGTCATGGCAATGCTCGTTGTCACCATTGCCGCCTGGGTATATTCCGTGATATCCAGACGGTCATTCTCCGTAAAACATAATTCCGGCACGGAAAATCCCAGCAAACTGCTGGCCAGGTCAAATACCTGCCTCCCAATCTCGGTCTGCTCATAAAAATCCTTTCCCATCCCACAGACCTGTGCACCCTGTCCCGGGTAAATAAATGCAATTTTACTCATTGGCCATACTCCTTCTTTCTTTTTGCTGAGGTTTTCCAACCAGATCCTAAATTTGTGCCATTAATTCCGCTTCAATAATGTATTTGCCTGTTCCATCATTTCTTCTATCATTTCCCTGCAGGTCTGTTCCTTATTGACCATGCCTGCAATCTGCCCTGCCATTACGGTGCCCTTCACCACGTCGCCTTCCTGCACTGCCTTGCGCAGAGTCCCCAGTGTCAGGTATTCCAATTCCTCAAAGCTTTTGCCCTCGCTCTCCAGCTTTACATACTCCCTCGTCATCTGGTTGCGCAGGCACCGCACCGGATGTCCGTGGGTTCTGCCGGTTACCGCAGAATCAATATCCTTTGCCTTCAGCACCCGGTCCTTATAATTCTGGTGTACCACACATTCCTTTGCCACCAAAAAACGGGTTCCCATCTGCACCGCCTCAGCCCCCAGCATAAATGCTGCTGCAATACCCCTGCCGTCACCGATGCCACCGGCGGCAATCACCGGAATGGATACCGCATCCACAACCTGGGGCACCAAAGTCATCGTGGTGGCCTCACCGATATGGCCGCCGGACTCCGTCCCTTCAGCAACCACGGCATCTGCGCCATACTTTTCCATCCGTTTGGCCAAAGCTACTGACGCCACCACCGGGATCACCCGGATTCCGGCATTTTTCCAAAGTTCCATATATTTTTCAGGGTTGCCGGCGCCGGTGGTCACCACCTTAACGCCTTCCTCCACAACCACCTTCGCCACATCGTCCGCGTAAGGGCTCATCAGCATTACATTCACGCCAAACGGCTTATTGGTCACTTCCTTCACCTTGCGGATGTAATCACGGATCACCTCACCCGGCGCATTGGCCCCTCCGATCAGTCCAAGGCCTCCTGCCTCTGACACGGCAGTTGCCAGATGGTTCTCCGCCACCCAGGCCATGCCTCCCTGGATGATTGGGTATTCGATTCCCAACAGTTCTGTAATTCTTGTCTCCATATTCTCCTCCAGATACAAAACAATCTCTTTCCCTTTTCTGCCTTCCATCCTGCCGGAGGTTACCGCATGGTATCCTTTATCCCGATGCTAACCGTAACCTCCGCTAATATAAGAGGAAGGTGCAGGGCATTACGCCTCTACACCTTTGTCCTTCAGGTAGTTCATGACATCGCCGACGGTCAACAGATTCTGAAGGTCATCGGAAGGAATCTCAATGGAATACTCATCCTCCAACGCCATCACAAGTTCAAACAGATCCAGGGAATCCGCGCCCAGATCCTCTTTAAAGGAAGAAGACTCGGTAACAATTTCCTCCTCCACGCTCAGCTGCTCCGCAATAATCTCTTTCATTTTTTCTAACATGGTTTTTTCTCCTTTTTTTGATATTTTTTTGGCAATACTGCCTCTCCCATTATAAAAGGTTTTTCCGTTTTTTTCTATATAAATTTTCTTCTTTACCAAGAAAATTTACCATTCCAGCAGCGTAGCCCCCCAGGTCAGCCCGGCCCCGAAACCGGATAATACAATCCTGTCTCCTTGCTTTAGCTTTCCTGACCGGTTCAGTTCATCTAAAAGAACCGGAACCGTTGCTGCAGAGGTGTTGCCATAATGTTCCATATTCATAGGAAATTTATCCATCGGCTGTTTAAGCCTCTTTGCCACAGACTCCACAATCCGGTAATTGGCCTGATGAAGGATAAAATACCGGATATCCCCAATATCTGTCCCTGATTCATTTAATACCTCACAGATACATTCCGGCACTTTCTTTACGGCAAATTTAAATACTTCCTGCCCATCCATATAAAGATATCCCTGTTTTGGCTGCCTGCCGTTAATGAAATTCCCGTTTGTCCGTGACACACAGGAGAGAACCTTCCATTTGGCGCCGTCTGATTTCATAACCGTATGACGGATCCCTGTATCCTCTGCCCGGATAACCGCTGCCCCTGCACCGTCACCAAACAATACACATGTGCTTCTGTCTTTCCAGTCCACCAGTTTGCTTAAACAATCCACTCCCACCACTAGCCCGGTCTTATACATCCCTGCCTGGATAAATGCCTGAAGGGTATTCAGTGCAAACAAAAATCCGGAACAGGCGGCACTGATGTCAAAGGCAGCCGCGTGAACCGCTCCCAACTCCCCCTGCACCTCACAGGCAGCACTGGGGAAGCAATGGTCAGCGGAACTTGTCCCCACCAGGATCAAATCCAATTCCTCCGGCTTTACCCCGGCACTTTCAAGAGCCCTCCTGGATGCCTCTGCTGCCATAAAGCTGGTACTTTCTTCTCTGACCACCCGCCTGTTGCGGATGCCGGTCCTGCTGGCGATCCATTCGTCACTGGTATCCACAATCTTCGCCAAGTCATCGTTCGTTACAATCTGTGCCGGCATATAAGAACCGGTGCCAATTATTCTGCTTGTCATAGTCTGCTTTCCTTCTTAAAGGACATTCTTAAATTTAGTTTTATTCTCAAATGTTTTGATCTTCAAAATATCTATTTGTATTCTATATAAGAAAACAGGATTTGTCAAGCGCTATTTCTCGACAAATCCTGCTTTTTTTCTTCTATCCAAACATTGAGGTGGAGAGATACCGATCCCCTGTATCCGGCAGCAGAACCACAATGGTTTTTCCCTTATTTTCCGGACGCCTGGCCAACTCAATTGCCGACCATGCTGCCGCTCCGGAGGAAATCCCTACCAGGATCCCTTCCGTCCGGCCAATTTCTTTCCCCATAGCAAAGGCATCCTCATCGGTTACCGGAAGAACCTCGTCATAAACTTCCTGATCCAGCACATCCGGCACAAAGCCTGCTCCTATCCCCTGAATTTTGTGGGCTCCAGCCATTCCGCCTCCAAGCACCGGGGAGGCTGCCGGTTCCACTGCAACCACCCGGATCTCTGGATTTTTTGACTTTAAGTACTGGCCTGTGCCGGTTATGGTGCCCCCCGTCCCGACAGCAGAGACAAAAATATCTACCTCCCCGTCTGTATCCTCCCAAATTTCCGGCCCCGTGGTCCTTCTGTGGGCATCAGCATTGGCTGGGTTGGTAAACTGGCCGGGGATAAAGCTTCCCGGAATCTCTCTGGCCAACTCCTCCGCCTTGGCTATCGCTCCCTTCATCCCCTGGCTTCCTTCTGTAAGCACCAGTTCTGCCCCATATGCCTTCATCAACTGCTGCCGTTCCATACTCATTGTTTCCGGCATTACGATAATTATCCGGTAGCCCCGGACTACTGCCATCAATGCCAGGCCAATCCCCGTATTGCCTGATGTTGGCTCAATAATCACAGAGCCAGGCTTTAAAAGCCCCTTTTCCTCCGCATCATCGATCATAGCTTTCGCCACCCTGTCCTTTACCGAACCCGCAGGGTTAAAATATTCCACCTTTGCCAGAATCCGGGCTTCCAGCCCATATTTTTTCTCAAGATGGGCCAACTCCAAAAGCGGCGTCCTTCCAATCAGCTGTTCTGCTGAAGTATAGATCTTTCCCATTTTTCATTCCTCCATTAATTTCTGATAAATCTCCCTCTTGCTGACTCCCCTGTCCTTTGCCACCAGCTTCATTGCTTCCTTCTTTTCCTTACCCTGGCCCAGATAAAATTCCATGTGCTCATGGATACCGATATCCTCCCAGTTTTTCTGCTGCTCCTGCTTAATGTCCGCTATTCTCCTCCCCTCAATGACAATCACACATTCCCCTTTAGGTTCCTCCTCTTCATATCGGGCCAGGGATTCGCGAAAAGTACTTCGGTAAGCCTCCTCATATTTTTTCGTAAGTTCCCGGCAGATTGTGATCCGGCGGTCTTCCCCTAATGCCTCTGCCAATTCCTTTAATGTCCTCACCAGGTGATGGGGAGCCTCATAAAGGAGGATTGTCCGGGTCTCCCTTTTTAATTCCTCCAAAATCCACTGGCGTTCCTTTTTATCCGCCGGCAAAAATGCCTCGAAACAAAACCTCCTGGTAGCCAGCCCGGAAACCGTCAGCGCCGTCACACAGGCAGCCGGGCCAGGAAGGGAAGTCACCTCAATTCCGGCCTCATAGCATTGTTTTACCAGTTCTTCCCCCGGATCCGAGATTCCCGGAGTCCCTGCGTCTGTCACCAGGGCGATATCACCCCCCTGGCGAAGCTTATCCACAAGCAGCCGGGCTTTATCCACCTTATTATACTCATGGTAACTGGTCATTGGCGTCCGGATCCCAAAATGGTTCAGCAATTTGATGCTATGCCGGGTATCCTCCGCTGCAATCAGATCCACTTCCTTTAATGTGTTCAATACCCGGAGCGTAATATCTTCCAGATTGCCAATCGGCGTTGCACAGAGGAACAATTTGCCAGCCCTGCCCTTTGCCATCTTCTCCATCTGTTCTTCTCCTTCCCTTACCAGCTGTCAATATCCATATGTAGTCCGGATCTCCTGGGAATATTCACCCGGCCGTTCAAAGACAATAACCGGCGGTTCTACCTTCATCATCATCCCTCCTCCCTTCACTGCCTCTATCAAGACCATATTTGCCTCCCTGTCCGCAAAGGGATGCACCATCTTCATCCTCTTTGGCTCCAGCCCATATCCCCTTAGCACACAGATAATCTCTGCCAGCCGCCTTGGGCGGTGTACCAGATAAAACCGTCCTCCGGGTTTTAAAAGCAGAGACGATTCCCTCACCACATCCTCCAGCGTGCAGAGAATCTCATGGCGGGAAACCGCCTTCATGGAATCCGGGTTTTCCAGCCCCTGGTGTACCACCATATAGGGAGGATTGGAGGTCACAACATCAAAAGAAGCCCTGCCGCAAATCCGGCTGGCTTCCTTGATATCCCCTTGTACAATAAATACCTTATCCTCCAATCCATTCAAATGCACGCTTCTTAAAGCCATCCCGGCCACCTCTTTTTGGATCTCTAAACCGGTAAAGGATTCCCCCTCTGTCTTTGCCTCAAGCAAAATCGGTATAATCCCTGACCCGGTGCCAAGGTCAATCATCCTCTCCTTCTGTTTTACCCGGGCAAACCCGGACAGCAAAACCGCATCCATGCCAAAACAGAAGCCCTTCTTTTTCTGGATAATCCGGTAATGGTTCCTTTGCAGGTCATCCACCCGCTCGTCATCCTGGATGGTTACCTCTGGTTTATTCATCAAGTTTTGACCTTCCCTCTTTCTTTTCCAAGGCTTCCAGTTTCCTTAGTTCCGCATCCTCCACCTCGGCCTTTTTCTTTCTCCTCCTTGGTTTAAACCGCAGCTGATCCACCTTATATTCCCGGATCTCTTTCTCATCATGGTCTACCACCACGATAACCTTTACCTGCTGGCGCAGTACGTTGACACTCTGCACTTCTCCCTTCAGCCCGTCATCCGTTGTCACAAAATCCCCCACATTGGGAAGCTTGCTGTTGAGATACTCATAAGTCTCCTCCTCATTCTTCAGGCAGCACATCAGCCTTCCGCAGACCCCGGAAATCTTTGTCGGGTTTAAGGACAGGTTCTGTTCCTTCGCCATCCGGATTGACACCGGTATGAACTCTGAAAGATAAGAATGGCAGCAAAGTTCACGCCCGCAGATGCCCACACCCCCCACAATCTTTGTCTCATCCCGGACACCCACCTGCCTTAACTCAATCCTGGTCTTAAACACAGATGCCAGGTCCTTGACCAATTCCCTGAAATCAATCCTGCCGTCGGCAGTAAAATAAAATAAAATCTTATTATTGTCAAAAGTGTATTCCACATCAATCAGTTTCATCTCCAACCCGTGCTTGCGGATCTTCTCCTGACAGATGCCAAAGGCATCCTTTTCTTTCTTGCGGTTGCTCTCTTCCCTGGCCTTGTCCTCCCCCGTTGCCATGCGGATCACAGACTTCAGAGGCTGAACCACTTTCTCATCCTCCACCTCCCGGTTTCCCAACACCACATAACCATATTCCACACCCCGTGCCGTCTCCACGATCACATGATCGCCGCTTTTAATATCCAATTTGCCCGGCCCGAAATAATATACCTTTCCGCCGCTTCGGAACCTTACCCCTATTACCGTTGTCATATATTCATCTCTCCTTTTCCAATGAACCTGATATTTCTATGGAAGCCGTATTCTCCTTCAAAATCATAAAAAGCAGTTCCGCCGCCAATTCCATATTGACATTTGACTGTAAACGCATTCTCGCTTTCATTATCCCGTCCAGGATCCTCCCTATGTTTCCGTAACCGCTCTTCCCGCTGATCTCCCGGATTGAAGGATATTCTTCCTTAAAAATAAGCAGATCCGAATCCTGTGTTGCCTTATAAACCAATATATCCCGATACCAGGTTTCTATAAAATCCAAAAACTCCCCAAAATCCTGTTTATTATCCTTTATCCTGCGGATTTCATCCATAATTTCTGAAATGTCAAATTGATAAATATTTTTTAATACCTGCAGCAATTCTTGCTGCATAGCCTGAAACTCCCCGGAGGATGCAATGGCAATTGCCCTTCCCAAATTCCCCCTGGCAAATGCCGTGCAGGTATCTGCTTCTGTTTCCTTTATCTGAAATTTTTCCATCAGATAAGCCTTCACCGCCTTATCCTGCAGAGGCTTTAGCTTTAGCTGAACACACCGTGAAAGCACTGTGGGCAGAAATGCTTCCTGGCCGGCCGCCAGCAAAAGAATAACCACATAATCCGGCGGCTCCTCAATTGTCTTAAGCAGGGCATTCTGTGCCTGTACCGTCATTTTTTCTGCCTCATCCACAATATATATCTTGTGAGAAGCGCTATATGGACGGATCAGGACACTGTCATTAATCTGCTCCCGGATATCATCCACGCCGATGCTGGCCGGCTTTTCATGCCTCACATATATGACATCCGGATGGTTTTTGCTTAATACCTGCCTGCAGGCATGGCAGTCCAGGCAAGGCCTTTTCCCTTCCCCCTGGCACAACAACGTCAACGCAAATGCAACAGCCAAAGACTTCTTTCCCATGCCGGTTTCACCGTCTAAAATATAAGCATGGGAAATCTTCCTTGTCTCAATTGCCCTTAGAAAATGCCTCTTGATTGAATCATGTCCAAGAATTTCATTGAAACCAGGCATAGCTGCTCCTTTCACACACGAGAAAGTATAACATAAAATCAGGGTTCTGTATAGAAAATTAAATAATCTTCCTGATTTCCTCCATGCAGTTTTCCAGGTTTTCATTCTCATAAACCTTTTCAATTCCACACTGTTTCAGCTTTTCCAAAGAAAAATCTTCCTCATCTGCCAAAAATCTGCGGCACATCTCCTGATAATTCGGTTTCTTTTGCTGCCGTTCCCTCTTCAAAGCCCGCTCTAAACGCAATCCATCTTCAATGGCAATATAAACCGGAATTACAAGATTTCTCCCAAAATAATCCCTCACTTTTTTGTAGGATTCCAGGGTTCCGATTGCCACATAATCCTGATTCCCCTTTGACATCATTCCGTCGTCTATCGTGGCATAACTCCAGGGCCCGGCCACTGTGTCATATACCCGAGATTCAATCACTTTTCCCTGCTTTTTAAAATTTTCCAGCTTTTCTTGTGAAACAAAATGATATTCTACTCCCTGTGTTTCCCCATCCCTCATCGGACGTGTTGTGTAGAGAACCAGAGGACAAAGCTTTGGGTATTCTTCTAAAAGCCTCTTGTAAACCGTATCTTTCCCCGATGCACTTTTCCCCATTAAATAAAATATCCTGCCCATTGTCTTTCCTCTTTTTTGTTTTAAAGTCGGTTTCATTCTATGCAAACCAAGAGATATTCTGCCTTCTTATCTGACATCCCCTCCACAGGAAATCCCATTTCCCGGTACCAGAGCACTCTTTTTACCACCTCTTTTTCTATCCTCTCCCCGGGCACTACAATCGGTATTCCCGGAGGATACAGATAAATAAATTCCGCCGATATCCGTCCTGTACAATCAGAAAGCAGCAGCAGCTCTTTTTTTCCATCCATTGCCTCTGACAGAGCCATGCATATTGGGGGGTGGGAATCCTCCCAGTTCTCCTGTATGTTTCCCCTATCTCCCTTTTTCCTGGAAACATCCCTGTCAATCTCCAAAAACGCTTTCTCCAGCCTGTCCAGGCCTTCCTGGGTATCAAAAATTGTTGTGATGGCTGTCACATAGTCTGCACCGCACATTTCCATCTCCAAATTATATTTTTCCCTCAATATTTTCCCCAATTCTTCCCCTGAAAAAAGTGCCTTCCTGCAAAAGATCAGTATTTTAGATCTGTCTAAGCCGTATATTCCACAATGCCCGATCACGTTTTCATCCAAAAGTTCCAGACATTCCATAGACCCTAAATTTTTTCGGATCTTTAAAAGCCGTTTCCCAAACTCAGAATAATATTCACGTCCTTTATGTTCCATCTCAAAAATACAACGCTCAATTCCTGCCATCAAAAGATAAGAAGGGCTGCTGCTTTGATAAACCTGCAGATACCATTCCAGCCTTTCCAAATCAACATAGCCTTTCCTTACATGAAGAACCGCCGTTTGAGTAAAAGAGGGAAGAGTCTTATGCAAACTCTGAATTACTATATCTGCACCACAATCCAGAGCTGATACCGGGAACAGTCTTCCTTCCTTCTCTTTTTCAAAAGAAAAATGTGCACCGTGGGCCTCGTCCACAATCAAAGGAATCCCTCTTTTATGTACTGCCTCAGCGATTCCCCGGATATCCGATACAATGCCGTCATAAGTCGGTGATACCACCAATACCGCATTGGCGTCCGGATTTTCTTCCAATGTTTTTTCCACATTTTTTTCTGAAATGCCCCCGGTTATCCACATTTTTTTTAAAATTTGTGGATAAATATAAGCGGTTTTCAGTTTTTTGAGGATAATTCCATGATATACTGATTTATGGCAATTTCTGCTGATTATAATTTTATCATTAAAACCGCAAACACTGCTGATTGCACTTAAAATACCACTGCTGCTCCCGTTAATCAGATAATAAGTCCGATCTGACCCATAGATTTGTGATGCCCACTGCATGGAATCCTGTAGTATTCCCTCTGGATGATGCAGATTATCAAACCCTTCAATCTCTGTAATATCAATTTCATATGGATTACTAAATTCTTGACAAAAACTATTTTTACTTCTCTTATGACCTGGCATATGGAACGGATATGCCGGAGATTGTACATAAGATTTTAAACGTTCCAGTAATAAATCTTCCTTCTTCAACTTTTTACCTTTCCATGCAATTATCTGCTTTCCTGTATCATTTTGGACTTCTCTTGGATCCTGTCCTGTATTGTATGCCAGTATATACCATTTTGTGGTCTGGAGTCAATAAAGAAGAAAAACAACAGCGTTGGTAATCAATCCTCCATACCATCTGTGAACAAAGGGACACGCACTTTGTTTATGGAGGGTAGAAAGTTAATGAAAAATATGCTATTATTTAGTTAAACGAATATTAAGTAATTGGCAGTTTGACGCAGAATATTCAAAACTTAATTAGATATATAAAAACCGGAGGCAAAACGATGAGAGAGATAGAATTTAAGATGGAACGCCAGGGACTGGTGAAAACCGGTGATGAAGTCGAGATTATTGAACGGGAAGGGGTTACCTATAGCTATATCATTGAACCTGCTGTAGCTATGTCCGGCTGTTATCCGGCTCGTGACCGTATTAAATCCAGAAAGGGGATTATCAAAGAAATACGTGAAAATGAAAGAGGATTTTATGTGATCGTGATCTTTGATGAATAAGGGGATTAAAAAAGCGCCTTGGTATTATGTTAACCAAAGCGCCTTCTTTTAATCTTTAATCCTTATTCTGCTTCCGTTAGGAATTACAATAACATCCCTCCAGAGAATCTCCGGCTCCTTTCCCTTTTCCCACTGATAATCTTTCCAATAGCAGTATACCTGATTATCCCGCATCATCACAAACTCCAGGGTATCATTCCCCGTAGTTTCTCTCACCGAGCGTTGTTCGCTTCCATTCAGGTAACTCATCTTTCCCGCCGGGTCAATCACAACAATCTCCCCATGATTGTTTGTCCAATTTTTTGGGGTATAATTTCCATAAATCTGATTGTTTTCCTGACAATAATACATCTGCCAGATCCGTCCCCCAAATTCATCATGGACTTTTTCTCTTTTCTTATCTTCTTTCAGGGATTTACGGAATATCTTACTATAGTCCGCCCCGGAACCACCTTTTCTGATATAAGCACTATAATAAAGGTAATCCTCTGCAATACAAAAACAATCGATTGTGATATCCTCTTCAATAAAAAGTTCTTCCACCCCATTCCTGACCCGGTAAATCTTTTTGGAATCCTCCAAATCTTTTAGTTCATACCGGATGCCATCCCTTATCTGGTCTGATTTTATGACATCAGCAATCCTGTCGGAGTCCATCCGGAAAATCCGGTCCCCATAATAGATATTCCCATCCTTTTCCTTCTCCACTCCACGGCCTAACATATCCCTGAGATAAAATTCGCAATTTTCCTGATGTACATAAATCCCAGGGGTAATTTTTTCAAAATTCTCTCCCATCTCAAGAACCTGGATTCTGTCAAAACTTTCGATATAGACCTTATCTTCAAAAATACAAAAATCATCTACTTCCCGGGAAAGTATCTCAATATCATTCTGTCCATCCTTCATCCGGTACAATGTATGAAACAATTCCGGAGATACTTCTGATAAAACGGAGTCTTTTCTTTCCGGGCAGGGAAGATAATAACGCCATCCCTCAAGATCCACCTGTATCTCTGGATTCTCCGGATTCTCTGACGCAAATTCCGTCTGGTCAAGGGGAAGGGAATATAAAACCTGCCCTACCTCTGACAGATAAACTGCCTTTCCTCCTATCTTAATACTCTTTTTTTTCTTTTTCTCCTCTTCCTCCAGCCTTTTACTTTCTTCTGCCGCCAATGATTCCAGAAAGGGTTTCCGCAATGATTCCAGCCGTTCTTTGATTTTTCCAGCCCCAAAAACCAAAGCCCCAATTGCTGATAAAAGGAAAGCAACAGACAGTATATTTTGGCCTATTAAGCGAAGTGTAGAGAAATTTCCGTTTCCATCCTGGTTTTCATCCAGTTTCAGATAATCCCATATTTCAAAAAAAACAGATGTCTCATCTAACTTATCTCTCCCTGAATTACTCTCTGATAAACCTGTCCCTTGATTTCTTTTCATATGAGTAACCCGGATCTGTTCTTGGCTGATGCCTAATTTAAGCACAGCAATATCATCTGCTTTTTCCTGCAATAGCTGTGCTGTATTGCTTTTCCCAAAATAGTCTACCATATTGGTATAAAAATCAGCATAAGTCAAAATCAGCAGTTTTTTCGCTTTTTCTCGATTGGGAATTAATAAACGGATATACCTGCTCACATCCTCATATGTCTGGATATAAATTTCTTCAAAGCGTTCCTGCCGTTCCTGGCTTTTGGTTTTTTTCTGCTTTTTCATTGTACTGTCCCCATCAGAACCAAAAGATTCTCTACATATCCTTCAATTTTTTATATCCTAACGCTTGCTCTAGCGCTTCTTTCTCCTCATTTCCAAGCATAATTTCTGTCTGTCCCCGGTCAACTGTCTTTAAATATAGATAACAGCCTTCTCTATTATGAACTGAATTTAAAATAAACCCAGTATTGGTATAATCTAACAAAGCAAATGCAAAACTTAAATTTCCTCCCATTCCTTTAAAAGCATTATATCTTACTACCCCAAACTTTTGGAAGGAGGCCCTCATATTTTTATTGTTAGTACGGATCTGATCCTTATTCGCCCGATCCTGGGATTTTAATTCCTGGATATCCTGGATATGTTCAATAATAATATCCTCCAGGGTTTCCGCATCCCTTCCCCTCATAAAATAGTCATAGATACGATATAACTTCCTTATTTTAAAAATACAGATGATAACAACAATTGTCAAAATCAGTGTCAGCCCTGCCTGTGCGAGTATTATATAGAAAGGGTCAATGCCCAAAAGATTCCCTATACTTTCCGTCATCTATTTACTCCTATCCTATTGTTTCTATCAATTCAACAATTCTTTCCAATTCCGCCTCCGAATAATATTCTATCTCAATCTTTCCCTTACTGCGGTCTTTGCGGTTAATGTTTACTTTTGTCCCTACCACTGTCTTCATTCTTTCTTCGAGATTTTTAAAAATCAACTCCAGGGCTTCATCCTCTTTTTCTTTTTTCTTCTCTTTAGGGATTTTCCCTAAAGCCTTTACAGCCTTCTCCACTTCCCGTACACTCAGATGGTCTTTTATGATTCTGTCTGCCAATGCCAACTGCTGGACAGGATCCGATACTGCCAATAAAGCCCTGGCATGTCCACTGCTAATTAGCCCGTCTATCAGCATCTGCTGGATCTCTGGCACCAGGTTTAATAACCGCATACTGTTTGTAATTGTGGAGCGGTTCTTGGAAACCCTTTCTGCAATCTCTTCCTGTTTTAAATTAAATTCCTGCATCAGCCTTTGGTATGCAATGGCCTCCTCAATTGGATTTAAATCTTCCCTTTGTACATTCTCAATCAGTGCAATCTCCATTGCCTGCTGTTTTCCATATTCCCGTACAACCACCGGAATTTCTTTGAGGCCTGCCATCTTAGCCGCACGCCAACGCCTTTCTCCGGCAATAATCTCGTATAAATCCCCTTTTTTCTGTACCAACAAAGGCTGAAGCACCCCATATTGACGGATGGAATCTGCCAATTCCTGCAGCTGCTCTTCCGAGAAATCCTTCCTGGGCTGTTCCCTGTTCGGCTCAATCCTGGAAATCTTGATAAAGAATTCTCCGCTTTCGTTTTCTGAATTCTTTTCTTTTGGTATTGGATTTCCCTCTTTATCCAATGCCAATTCCCTTTTTTCATTTTCCTGATCCTTTGTTACTTCCTGAACTACCTCTTCTCCAAAAAAAGCTCCCAATCCTTTCCCTAATCCGCGTTTTGCCTTTGTCATATTCAAACTTCTCCTCTGCTGATGACTTCTGCTGCCAACATCCGATAGCTTTCTGCCCCTGCCGAACGGTTGTCATAGAGATTGATCGGCATCCCGTGGCTTGGAGCCTCTGCCAGTCTTACATTTCTTGGAATAATGGTTTTATAAATCGTTCCTTTCAGATAGTTCTTTACGTTTTCCACTACTTCTAGGGAAAGGTTTGTCCTTGCATCATACATGGTGAAAACTACGCCTTCCAACTCCAGTTTAGGGTTTAGTTTCTTTTTTACTAAATCTACGGTTTGAATAATCTGGCTTAACCCTTCCAGGGCATAATATTCACATTGGATCGGCACAAGTACAGTATCTGCCGCTGTCAGGGCATTGATGGTCAATAGATTTAATGATGGCGGACAGTCTACAATTATAAAATCATAGTCTTCCTCTATCTTATCTAATTCTTTCCGGAGTTTTGCTTCTTTTTCTTTTTCGTCCAGCAATTCTATCTCTGCCCCTGCTAAATCTACATCGGATGGAAGGATGTCCAGATTCTTTTGGACTTCCTGGATGATGCATTCCTGGATTTTGCATTCTCCCATTAGTAATTCGTAAACTGTTTTGTCCATGTATCCTTTTTCAAACCCCAGGCCGCTGGTGGCGTTGCCTTGTGGGTCAAAATCTACGGTTAACACTTTTTGTCCTGCTTCTGCAAGACATGCAGAGAGGTTGATTGCAGTAGTTGTTTTGCCAACTCCGCCTTTTTGGTTTGCAATTGCTATTATTCTTCCCATGTTTTTTCCTTTTAATTTGTAGTCTGCCTTTTTTTGAAGGGATAGGGGCTCGGCTTTGCCTTTGCCTGGAGAGTGGGGGCTCGGCTTTGCCTTTGCCTGGAGGTGGGCTCGGCTTTGCCTTTGCCTGGAGATGGGCTCGGCTTCGCCTTCGCCTGGAGATGAACTCGGCTTTGCCCTCGCCTGGAGATGAACTCGGCTTTGCCCTCGCCTGGAGATGGGCTCGGCTTCGCCTTCGCTTGGAGAGTGGGGGCTCGGCTTTGCCTTCGCTTGGAGATGGGCTCGGCTTCGCCCTCGCTTGGAGAGTATAATTAGGCTGGGCCGCAGTGACCGCTCACTTCCGCTTCGCTCCAGTTCGCTCACGGGCCTTTGGCCCTATGGAAAAAAATCATCAGGAGCCTGCTTTTGTGCGAGCACAACGCAGGCTCCTGATGATTTTTTTCCGCACTGCTCTTCGCTTTCGTGTACATTATACCACATTTATTAAATTTTTCATATGGATAAACGGAATAAATGGAAAGGATTTTTATTAATGTTTCACGTGAAACATTAATAAAAGAAAAATCACTTTATCATTGTATCAAAACTCATTTTGTATTATACTTATAGTATGATACTAAGGTCAAAAAATCTGGTGTAAGATTGCTTGCAATAAGATAGAAAAGTTATTTGTTCTTATATTTACAGGAGGTATTTATGAAAGCCAGGGGTAAGATTTTAACTTTAATGATTTTGTCTTCCAGTGCGGTGACTACTACGGCTTTTATTAATAAAATAATCAAAATAAAGGCTACTAAAAATAATAGCTTAGATCAACAAAAATCCCACTTTTTTCATTGGCGCTTAGGGGATATTTATTATGAGAGGGTGGGAACTGGAAAGCCTGTGCTTTTGATCCATGATTTAAATGCTGCATCCAGCAGTTATGAATGGAATAAATTGATCCCCCTTCTTGCGGAAAACTATACTGTCTATGCCATTGATTTATTAGGCTGCGGACATTCTGAGAAAATTAATACCACTTATACTAATTATCTTTATGTACAACTCATTACTGATTTTATAAAATCTGAAATCGGACATCGCACAAGTATTATTGCTACTGGGGAGTCGGCTTCCATACCAATTATGGCCTGTTCCAATGAACCTAGTATATTTGAGCAAATTATGTTGATTAATCCATTAGATCTTTCCGAATACTGTAAAATTCCAGGAAAAAGAGCTCGGCTTTATAAAAAAATTATTGACTTTCCTGTTATTGGAACTCTTCTCTACCATATTGCTGTCAGCAGGGATTTTATTGAATCAGAAGCTAAAAAACATATTTTTTATAATCAATATTGTATCACTCCTGAATGGATTGATGCTTACTATGAGGCAGCACATCTGGGAGTATCTCCGAAGTCAATATATGCCAGCCAACGATGTAATTACACAAAGTGTAATATAAACAATGCACTCAAAAAAATCAATCATAGTATCTCTCTCATCGGAGGAGCCGAGATAGACAACATTACAGAAAGATTAGAAAAATATAAGGATCTCAATCCAGCTATTGAAACAGCGTTTATTCCGGAAACAAAATATCTGCCTCAATTAGAAAATGCAAGTGCCCTCAATGAGTTAATCAAAACTTATTTTTAACTACTGCTGTCTCTAAACACAAAAATGTTTCACGTGAAACATTTAAATAAAAGAAAAGGAGTTATCTATTCTATGCTTAAATTCAACCATTTTAATTTCAATGTCCTGGACCTGGAAAAAAGCCTTGCATTTTATAAGGAAGTATTAAACCTGGTACCCGTCCGTGAAAAAGTAGCCTCTGACGATTCCTTTAAGCTTGTTTATTTAGGGGATCAGACTTCCGATTTTACTCTGGAACTAACCTGGCTGCGTGACCGCAAAGAAGCTTATAATCTTGGTGAATGCGAGTTTCATTTAGCCTTTGTCACTGATGACTTTGAAAATCTCCATAAGAAACATAAAGATCAGGGAATTATCTGCTTCGAAAATGAAAAAATGGGAATATACTTTATCTCTGACCCTGATGGATATTGGATCGAAATTGTCCCACAGAGATAACCATTCCCCTACTTCCTATCACTTAGTTTCAAAATGCAAAAAGGAGAGCAGAAAACAATCGCCAGAAGGGCATCCGTTTTCTGCTCTCAATATATTACTACTCTTTCTTATAAAGAAAACATTCTTCCTCATGGGAATAAATAACGCCAATTGATTGTAAATAAGCATATACAATTGTTGTGCCAACAAATTTCATTCCCCGTTTTTTTAGGTCCTTCGAAATCTGATCAGACAATTCCGAACTTGCTTTACCGATTTCGTATATTACCTTTTGGCAAGTAAAACTCCAGATATATTTTGAAAAAGACCCATATTCCTGCTGAATGGATCGGAAGATACCTGCATTATTAACCGTTGCCAGTATCTTCCGGCGATTTCTGATAATCTTTCTATTCTCCATCAACTTTTGTATTTTTTCTTCATCATAACCACAAATTTTTTCAAGATCAAAGTTGTCAAAGGCTTCCCGAAAATCTTCCCGCTTATTCAACACACATTCCCATGACAAACCTGCCTGAAAACTCTCCAGCACTAACAGTTCAAATAAATTATGGTCATCATACTCGGGAAAACCCCACTCTCTATCATGATAGTCCACATATTTTTTATTTTTTAAATTGCACCATTTGCATCTGCATAATTGATTATCCTCTCTGTCTTCTAAAAATTCATCCTGCCCTTTCATATAATCGGTTCCTTCCCCGGCATTCCTGCCTTGCGCGGATATCGTTTTCCTGTAGTCCTTACCTTTTTTATCACCAATAAATTTCTTTTTGCATCTGTTCCCGGTAAAACAAAGGATACGTTTTTTTGTATCTCTCCGCCAAGAATCTCAATTGCCCTTTTCCCTGTCTCCAACTCCTCTTCTATCTTCCCGGACTTATAAGCCACGAAAAGACCTCCTGTCCTGATAAAAGGAACACAATATTCTGATAAAGTGGCAATGTTGGCAACAGCCCTGGATACACAAATATCAAATTTTTCCCGATACTCCTTATTCCTCCCAAAGTCCTCAGCCCGGCCATGCAAGGCAATAATATCAGATAAGGAAAGTTTTTCTATAACCTCCTGAAGAAATGTAACCCGTTTATTCAATGAATCTAAAAGGGTAACGGAAAGGAATGGAAAAGCTATCTTTAAAGGAATTCCCGGAAACCCGGCCCCTGTACCCACATCAATTAATTGTATTCTTGTATCCTCCCAACTGTCAATTGCCCTTATCAAAGATAAACTATCAATAAAATGTTTATGAACCACCTCTTCCCACTCTGTTATGGCAGTCAGGTTCATCCTTTCATTCCACTCAATCAAAATTCCATAATACTGATAAAATTGCTCGATCTGTTCCTGTAACAAAGATATCCCCAAATCTCTGCATCCATCAACCATCCTATCCACAAATTTCTGTTCCATGTCCACCACCCTTATCTATATACTCTATCCTTCTCTGCGTACTCTTTCTAAATATACTAAAAGCACTGATATATCTGCCGGAGACACCCCGGATATCCGGGAAGCTTGCCCAATCGAGGCCGGTTTATAGAGATTTAATTTCTGTACAGCCTCTTTTCTTAAACTCCCCACTTTTGAATAATCAAAATCCATATCTAATTTTTTACTTTCCAGTTTTTTAAACTGTGCCACCTGCTGTTTCTGCCGCCTTAAATATCCTTCATATTTTATACTTATGTTAACCTGTTCTGCCACATCATCCGATAAATCCGGACGGTTCTCATCAATTTCAGTTAACATAAAGTAATCTAATTCCGGACGCCTCACCAACTCTGCCAAAGTCGCCCCTGTCTTTAAAAGAGTGCTTCCATGATCCTCCAAAAATTGCTGCACTTTGGGGTTTGCCCCAATCTGCGTCTTTTCCACCCTCTGGATCTCTTTTTCAATCAGCTGTTCTTTTTCTTTTACATAATGATAATCATTTTCATTAACTAAACCTATCTCATATCCGATCTCCCTCAGCCTGAGATCTGCATTATCCTGCCTCAAAAGCAAACGGTATTCAGCCCGGGAAGTCATCATCCGGTAAGGTTCATGGTTTTCCTTTGTGACAAGGTCGTCAATCAATACACCAATATAGGCCTGGGAACGGTCGAGAACAAAGGCATTACGTCCCAATACCTGCATGGAAGCATTAACCCCTGCCATAAATCCCTGTACAGCAGCCTCTTCATATCCGGAACTTCCGTTAAACTGCCCACCGCTGAATAGCCCTTTTATCTTTTTAAATTCCAGGGTAGGCTTCAGCTGCAGGGAATTAATGCAATCATACTCAATCGCATAGGCATTTCTCACAATTTTAACCTGCTCCAATCCCGGCACAGTGCGGTACATCCGATATTGAACATCCTCTGGCAGAGAACTGGACATCCCGCTTAAGTACATTTCATTTGTATACAGGCCTTCCGGTTCTATAAATACCTGATGCCTCTCCTTATCCGGAAATTTTACCACCTTATCCTCAATAGAAGGACAATACCTGGGGCCTGTCCCCTCAATAGCCCCGGAAAATAAGGGGGAACGGTCGATATTCTCCCGGATAATCTGATGTGTCTCAGAATTTGTATAGGTCAGCCAGCAAGAAACCTGTTCCTTCTGCAATGACCGGGGATCCGTGGAAAAAGAAAAAGGCACAATCCTTTCATCCCCGGGCTGCTCTGCCATCTTAGAAAAATCAATGCTTCTTTTATCCACCCGGGCCGGTGTCCCTGTCTTAAAACGAAACATTTCAATCCCATTTGCAATCAGGGAATCTGTTAAATGGTTTGCAGCCTGAAGCCCGTTCGGCCCGGTAGGATTACTTACATCTCCATAAATACATCTGGCACGCAGATAAGTGCCAGTAGCTAAAATTACTGCCTTTGCATGGTAAACGGCGCCGGAAAAAGTCTTTACTCCTTTGATCCGGCTATCCTCCACCAGGATTTCTGACACTTCTGCCTGACGGATCGTCAGGTGTTCTGTATTTTCCAAGGTTCTGCGCATCTCACGGCTATAATCCTGCTTATCTGCCTGTGCCCGCAGGGAATGTACCGCAGGCCCTTTTGATTCATTCAGCATTTTTGACTGAATAAATGTTTTGTCAATATTTTTCCCCATCTCGCCGCCCAAAGCATCCAATTCCCTTACCAGGTGCCCCTTCGAACTCCCTCCTATATTAGGATTGCATGGCATCAAGGCAATACTGTCAATACTGACGGTAAAAACAATTGTCTCTAAACCAAGACGGGCACAGGCCAGAGCTGCCTCGCAGCCTGCATGGCCCGCTCCCACCACTATAATCTCATAACTCTCCTCCAAATAAGGCATAAAACATTCTCCTTAAATCTATTATTATTTTCCCATGCAGAATTTACCGAAAATCTCATTTACTAAATCATCTTCCACTGCTTCCCCGATAATCAGCCCCAGCTTCCCATATGCATCCATCAAATCAATAGTCAAAAAATCTTCCGGCATTTCATCTGCAATACCCCTTAATACCATAGATAAACTGTCTAAGGCATCTTCAAGCGCTTTCTTATGCCTGACATTTGTGATCACAAGTTCTTCATTAAAGCCAATCTTCCCATCAAAAAACATACGGGAAATCTCTCTCTCCAATTGTTCCATTCCAATCTCTTCTTTTGCAGATATTTCTATAACCGGATGGCCGGTCATCTCTTCCAAATCCTTTGCCTCCACCACAAGGTTTAAATCCATCTTATTTAACAAAACAATTACCCTTCTGTTTTTCAGCATCCTTATGATTTCCTGGTCATTCCCGTCAAGGGGACATGCGCCATCCACAACATAAATAATCAGATCTGCTTCCTCTGCTGCCTCCTTTGCCCGCAACACTCCAATTTTTTCCACCACATCCTCTGTATCCCGTATCCCGGCCGTATCTGTCAACCGCAGGCTAATATCTCCCAGCCTTATCTGTTCCTCCAAAATATCCCTGGTAGTCCCTGCCACATCCGTGACAATCGCACGTTCCTGCCCAACTAAAAGATTCATCAAAGATGACTTCCCCGCATTTGGCTTTCCCAAAATCACGGTACGGATCCCCTCTGAGACAATCCTGCCGTCATCAGCTTTCTTTAACAGTCCCTCTATTTCAAGAACCACAGGCTCCAAAGCCTCTTTTAACTCCCTTGTATATCCATCCAAAGAAATATGCTCCGGGTCATCCAAAGCCGATTCAATATAAGCCACCTGATACAGCAGGACTTCTCTCAGTTTTTTTATTTTCCTGGATACGGAACCTTTTAATTGGCTGACAGAATTCCTCATGGCATATTCATTTTTAGCAGAAATAACATCCATCACTGCCTCTGCCTGTGACAAATCAATACGTCCGTTCAAAAAAGCTCTTTTCGTAAATTCTCCTGGTTCTGCTGCTGCTGCCCCATTCCGTATCACAGCCTCCAGGATCTTTTTCGTTACTAAAACACCGCCATGGCAGTTAATCTCCACAGTATCCTCCCCCGTATAACTGTGGGGGCCACGCATAACTGTCACCAAAACCTCATCTAAAATCTGATCTCCGTCTTTAATCAATCCATAATGTATTGTATGGGTAGGGACATCCCTTAACCTTTTCCCTTCCTTTACACTCACAAAAATGCGGTCTGCCACCACAATTGCTTTGCTGCCGCTGATTCTGATAATCCCGATTCCGGAATTACTGACAGCAGTCCCAATTGCCGTAATTGTATCCGAATATCTTTCAATCCCCATGGCTTCCTCCTGTTTTGCCGGACCAGATATAAAACAGCGTCCGGCAGCTACACTTTGCCGAACGCCATTTCCCTTTATTTTTTACTCAAATCCCTCTTCTGCCTTTTCGATCACTGGCTTTTCCATACGCTTATCCCGGCTGCTTCCCTCCCTGTCACGGTTGTCCCTTCTGGAGGGATAGCGGTCCCTGCGGTTGTAACCGTCACGCTTTAAAGAAATTACCACATGGCGGTAAGGGTCTTCTCCCTCACTTCTGGTTACTACATAGCGGTCGTTCTGGAGTGCTGAATGGATAATCCTTCTCTCATAAGGATTCATCGGCTCTAAGGATACCGGCCTTTTTGTTCTCTTTACCTTATAAGATATATTCTTAGCAAGAGTCTCCAAAGTTTCCTTCCGTCTTTCACGGTAATTCTCCGTATCCAACTTCACACGGAGATATCCTTCCGTCTCCTTGTTCACCACCAGGCTAACCAAATACTGTAAAGAATCTAAAGTCTGGCCCCGCTTTCCGATCAAAATACCCATATCATCGCCAGACATCATCACCTGGAGTTCACCTTCCTTGGCATCGATAACCGTCTCGATTGCAACCTCCATCCCCATAGCACCAAAAACCTGCTCTAAGAATTCTTTTGCCTTTGCCTGGACTACCGCCTCATCCATTTTAACCTCTGCCCTTACCTTTGGCTCCGGAACTTCTGCATTCCGGCGTTCTGGTTTTTCATGGATATCCGCCCTTCCTTCTCTCTTGCCATATCTTTTTTTGTCATAATCCTTTTGCTCAGAAAATTTCTTTTGATTCTGGGCTTTTTCCAAAGGCTTTTCGGAAGATTCCTTTTCCCCAGCTGCCTTTGCGGCTTTCTCCGCCTCTTCCTTAGCCTTTTTCTCGGCTTCTGCCCTTGCCCTTTCAACCTTTGCGGCTTTTTCCGCCTCCAGCTTTGCTTTTTCCTCAGCTGCCTTTGCGGCTTTTTCCGCTTCTGCCTTGGCTATTCTTTCGGCCTCAGCCTTTTCTTTTTTAGTCTTTTCTTCCTCTTCTCCCATCACACGGGCACGGATGACACATTGCTTCCCGCCAAAAATCCCCAGAAAACCATTGCTCTCTTTCTGAAGCACTTCATAATACAAATGCTCACTGGTAGTCTGCAGTTCCAGCAATGCCTTGGTAATGGCTTCATCCAGTGTTTTTGCAGAAATGGTAATCATATCCATTATTCTACCCCCTCTATTTATTATGCTTCTCGTTATACTTGGCAACCATTGCCGCCTTTGAAGCTAGGCTGCCCGGCTTCGCATCCTTATTATAATACTCATTCGATTCCTTTACCTGCTGTCTGGTCTTCTCCAGTTTTTCATTGCGGGCCTGCTCCTCACGCTGCTGGGCTGCCTGGATATTCTTGGCATTCAGCGTCGCATTCTGCGAAATCTTCTGTGGCGGAAGCCCCTTCTTCGCCCGCTTGGCATTTGCCTTCTCCAGATTCTTTTTGATCATCTCATCCATATCCACCTTCTCCAGATAGGCATTGACGATCAGCTGCTGTATAATCTGGAACACACTGCTGGCCACCCAATATATACCGATGGCTGCCGGGAAAGTAAAGCAGAAAAATACTGACATCAACGGCATCATCACATTCATCTGCTTCATCATCTGGGCACTGGTGCTGTTTTCATCCTGCTGAGGCTGGTTCGACATCATCAGCTTAGCGCTCAGCCACTGGCTCACGCCTGCCATGATTGGAATAAGCCATGCGATACTTGGAGAAAAACCCTGCCAGGGATTTGTGGCCAGGTTAATCCCCAGGAAAGAATTCATTTTTTCAATTGCCGCTGAATTCTCTGCAATCACTGCCGCAGCATCCGGGAAACGTTTTGCCAGTTCTCCCCACTGTTCAGGATTCAGCTTATAAAGAATATCCACCATTTTATTGCCAAGAACCTCGCCCGTATCCCCTACCAGGTCACCGATCTTAGTAATTCCTGTCAAAGGGATATTGTGGTCTGTGGCAAACTGAAGCAGCGATGCCCCTGCCCCCTCCGGCAAATCCGCTATATTGGAAACATTCGTAATCGCATACACCACCTGCATAAAATAAGTTTTTACCGAACTTACATAGGCAGGGATATTATAGATTACCCGGTACAAAGCCAAAAGGATCGGCAGCTGAATCACCAGCTGCAGGCATCCGCCTGTCATCGAGGTACCATACTTTTCATAGACCGCCTTGGTCTCTACATTCATTTTCATCATGGACTCATTGTCCGTCTTACCCTTATACTTGTTCTGGATCGCCTGAATCTCCGGCTGCATAACCGTCATCAGCTTCGAAGATTTCTGCTGCTTGATTGTCAGCGGAAACATCAGAACCTTCACAACCAATGTAAACAAAATAATACAAAGCCCAATATTTAATATTCCCACGGAACTGGTCAGCCGAAAAAGCAGATCCATAATCAATCCAAGAATCTGGGAAACCGGCCCTAATATCATTCCCCCGGTCTTTGTCAATACTAAGTAATCCAATCTGTTACCTCCTCATACGTTATGGAACTGGGTCATAACCGCCTTCTGCCCATGGATGACAACGCAGTATCCTCCTTATAGACAACCATAATCCTTTCACAACACCATACTTTTGCAGTGCCTCAATGGCGTATTGAGAGCACGTAGGCGTGTAGATACAGTGAGTCCTCATTTTCAGAGGAGACAAAAATATCTGATATCCCCGAATCAGAAGAATCAAACCTTTTCTTATCCAATGTACCATCTCTCACTCACTTCGATTCCCTGCTAATGTTATGCAGCCCGCATAAATGCAAAAATGCACGTTCCATATTTTTATAATCCAATGCTCCGGCAGCAGCCCTCGCCACCACCACGATGTCCAAACCATCCGTCAGCCTTTCCCTGTTCAATCGGAAACTCTCCCGGATTAAGCGGGTTACCCGGTGTCTCACAACACTGTTCCCTACCTTCTTACTGACAGAAATCCCTATTCTATGCCCTGGAACCTCTGTCCTCCTGACATACATCACCAATTCTTTATTGGCATATGATTTCCCGGTATGGTATACTTCCTGGAAATCAGCCCTTTTTTTAATGCTCGGAAATTTTCTCATCACAATCTCTTATCTTTTCCTCTATCCCATGCAAAAATCATTTCTGCATTTCCAACACAGAGAAAAAAAGGCCACAATTGCTTGTGACCTTCATTCATTAAGCGGATAATCTTGCTCTTCCTTTTGCTCTCCTGGAAGCTAAAACCTTTCTTCCGCCCGGAGTACTCATTCTCGCACGAAAGCCGTGAACTTTCGATCTTTGTCTGTTTTTTGGCTGGAAAGTCATCTTCATAATATAGCACCTCCTCTTATCAATCCATTGTCTTTTTCATTTTTTCACTGTTTTTGTCACAGTATTTTGACGATTCTGATTTGGCATCTTCTCAATTATATAGAAAACAACCTGCTTCGTCAAGCGTTTTTATACAGAAAAACCCTATTTCTATGCCACTGAACCGCTGCCTATACTCACCATGCCGCGGAAAACAGATAACATAACTTTTCCAATCAGCACAACCAGCACTGCAGCTGCAATCGCTTCCGGAACCCCGGAAGCCAGGACAGTTCCCATGATCAGTCCCCACACGGCATCCACTGCCACAGTCCTTGCTGCGGCATATTCACCTGCCAGCAAAACATAAATGCTTCCCATAACAAACACGGTATTGGTCATCGACCCCACAAACCCAACAACCGGCAGCGCAACCAAATGGTTGATATTCAGCTTTTTCAGAAAAATCCACAGCCATCCTGAAACCACGCCGATCATCATCCGGCATCCAACCGCAATCCATATTGCCTTTAAGGCACCTGGTATCCCGCTCATGCTCATAAAGGGAGAAAAAGCAAAGGATAAAAGGGTGGGTGCCATAGTATTGCTGATCATTGAACAGATCCCAAATACGCAGCCAAGGATTGCTCCTGCCCCAGGCCCTAATAAAACAGCTCCGAGGATCACGGGGATGTGTACAGTTGTTGCCTTAATAATAGGAAGCTGGATCATACCCAAAGGCGTATTCGCCAACAGGATAACAATTGCTGCCATAAGTGCAACACTGGTAAGCCAACGAGTGTCTTTCTTTACCATATTCATTTTTTACCTCCTGCTACTGTTCTTAATAATTAAGATACAATGCATAAACATAGACGGCATAAGCATTATGCCAAGGTGCATATTATAAACTTTCCTTGTATATAATATCGGTTTCCTCTTTCCTTGTCAAGTTTTTCTGCGGATACTGTGTTTATAATGTGAATAAGTTATCCACAATGTGTGGATAACTTTGTTGATAACAATCTAAAATTCTTGACTTTTTTACTATTTTCGTTGAAAAACCAGCGGTTTTAGTATACAATACATGTAGATTGGGTGAGTTTGCGTATCCACATAGCAAGCCAGGATATCCACAAACCCCTGGATTGCATAGCATTTAACTATAAAATCAGGAGAATAAGACATGCTGGACACACTAAAAAGTAAGTGGGATGATATCTTACATTATTTAAAGGAGGAACACGATATATCAGATGTCTCCTTTAACACATGGCTGGTTCCTCTGCGTCTGTATTCCCTGGAACCAGGAAACACCGTCCGGATCATCGTTCCGGACGCCAATTTTCTTGGCTACATCAAGAAAAAATATAGCTTCCTGCTGAAGATTGCCATTGAGGAGATTACCAACCTCAAATGCGAGATTGACTTTATTGTTGAAAACCAGATTAAAGAAGATCCCTCAAAGGACAAACATCTGATCCGTACAAATACTGCCAGGATCAGCCAGGAAGCCCTCCAAAATGCCAACTTAAACCCCAAATATACCTTCGACACCTTTGTAGTTGGCGCCAATAACAATTTAGCTCATGCCGCATCACTTGCCGTTGCCGAATCCCCGGGGGAAATCTACAATCCCCTGTTCATCTATGGAGGCGTAGGCCTTGGAAAAACCCATCTGATGCACTCCATAGCTAATTTTATCCTCAAAAACAACCATAAAGCAAAGATTCTTTATGTGACCTCAGAAAAATTTACCAATGAACTGATTGATGCTATCCGCAACAAAAACAATATTTCCACAACGGAATTCCGGGAAAAATACCGCAACAATGATGTACTTCTGATCGATGATATCCAGTTCATTATAGGTAAGGAAAGTACGCAGGAGGAGTTTTTCCATACTTTCAATGCATTATATGAATCAAAAAAGCAGATTATTATATCCTCCGATAAACCTCCAAAGGATATTGAGACCCTGGAAGAACGTCTGCGCTCCCGGTTTGAGTGGGGCCTCACAGTGGATATCCAATCCCCGGATTATGAAACCCGTATGGCAATCCTCCGCAAAAAAGAGGAACTGGAGGGCTACAACATTGACAATGAAGTGATTAAATATATCGCCACTAACATCAAATCCAATATCCGTGAACTGGAAGGGGCCCTCACGAAGATCGTGGCATTTTCGAAACTTGACCACCGCAAGGAAATCACAATTTCCATGGCAGAAGAAGCCTTAAAAGACATCATCTCACCCGGCGGTTCCCAAAAAATCACTCCTGAATTGATTATCCAGGTTGTGGCAGAACATTATAACCTGACCACCCTGGATCTTTTATCCCAGAGAAGGAGCAAGGATATTGTATATCCCCGGCAAATTGCCATGTATCTGTGCCGGAATATGACAGAGGTTCCCCTGCAGGAAATCGGCAAGGCAATGGGTGGAAGGGACCACACAACAATTATTCACGGAATTGAAAAAATATCCAAGGATATTGAGAAATCACCAACTTTGCAGAACACTGTGAATATCTTAAAGAAAAAACTGAGCCCGAATTAAGGGAAAACGGCATAAAACCAAGGAAATAAAAGAAATTCCGGGAAAAAAGTTATTCACATTTTTTTGTGGAAAAGTGGCATATTTTTGTGGATAACTCTTTCCATCTGTTTTCTGTTTTATGATAATTTCCGTTATTGTGGAAAACATGGCTGATTTTACCAGGGCTTAAGAATAGTTTTCAACATGCTTTTTAACATCAGGTTTGTCCTTATTATCAAGGGTAAACAAGCTTTTACACATATTAACACCCCCTACTACGATTACGGCGAAATTTATTTATTTATTTTCTTTCGCAGACTGACCATCAAACAGAAAGGAACTTATCAACATGAAACTTGCTTTTCAAAAAGAAACCTTATTAAATGGAATCAATATCGTATCAAAGGCAATCCCCTCCAAAACAACAATGAACATATTAGAATGCATCCTCATCGATGCCTCTTCCAATGAGATCCGACTGACGGGAAATGATATGGAACTGGGCATTGAGACAAAAGTAGAAGGCTCCATCCTGGAAAAAGGAAAACTGGCCCTGGAAGCAAAGATTTTTTCTGACATTATCCGCAAACTTCCGGACAGCGATGCGGATGTGTCCATTACCTCTGATGACAGATATAATACCACCATTGAATGTGACAATGCTATATTTAAGATTCAGGGACGCGATCCCCAGGAATTCAGCTACCTTCCCTTTATTGAAAAAAATGAATATATTTGTATTTCCCAGTTTTCTTTAAAAGAGGCAGTAAGGCAGACCATATTTTCCACTGCACCCAACGACAGCAATAAGATGATGGGCGGGGAACTGGTAGAGGTTAAGGATAATATTTTAAAGGTAGTGTCTCTTGACGGGCACAGGATATCTATACGCAATATTTTGTTAAAGCACAATTATGAAAACCAGAAGATCATCATTCCCGGCAAAACCCTCTCTGAGATCAGTAAGATCTTAAGCGGCGATAATGAAAAAGAAGTTCAGATTTACTTTAGCAAAAACCATATTTTATTTGAATTCGAAGATACGAAAGTGATTTCCCGTTTGATTGAGGGGGAATATTTTAAGATCGACCATATGCTGTCCAGCGATTATAAGACCCATATCAAGGTTAACAAAAAAGTATTTATGGACCATATAGACCGTGCAATGATTATGATCCGGGACAATGACCGCAAACCGATCATATTGAAAATAGAAGAAAATAATGTCAACATGAAAATACGTTCCTCCTTCGGATCCATGAATGCAAACGTGGCTGCCCAGAAAACAGGGGATGATATCACAATCGCATTTAACCCCAAATTTTTGTTGGATGCCTTGCGGGTGATTGATGACGAGGAGGCTGATATTTATATGATGAATCCGAAATCCCCATGCTTCATCAAGGATGATGCGGGTAATTATATTTATTTGATCTTACCAGTGAATTTTATTGATGAAGATTAAATTTTCTGGTAAAAATGTTTAAAGGGGAAAATAATGGAAATAATCAAAATCAAAGATGAATATATCAAACTTGGCCAGGCACTGAAACTGGCAGGGATTTGTGGTTCCGGCGTAGATGCCAAGCACCTGATTGAAGATGGTGCTGTAACCGTGAATGGAAAGGTGGAGTTGCAGCGTGGGAAGAAGCTTCGGAATGGAGATGTTTTTTCCTGTGAGGAAAAATCCATCCAAATCAGCGGGTAGACTATTGCCCATTCCGGAGACAGAATATGATTATCGAATCTATCGAATTAAAAAATTACCGCAATTACGACACCTTACATATTCAGTTTAGTCCGAAAACTAATATTTTATATGGCAATAATGCCCAGGGGAAGACCAATTTATTAGAAGCTATTTATGTGTGCTGTACGACGAAATCCCATAAGGGCAGCAAAGACCGGGAGATGATCCAGTTTCAGGAAGAGGAATCCCATATCAAACTTCATCTCTGTAAGGACCATGTCCCTTATCGGATTGATATGCATCTTAAAAAAAACAAGGCAAAAGGAATTGCTATTAATGGTATTCCGATCCGTAAGGCAAGCGAACTGTTTGGGATTATCAATGTGGTTTTCTTTTCACCGGAAGATCTTAATCTGATAAAAAACGGCCCTTCGGAACGGAGGAAATTTGTGGATTTGGAACTATGCCAGCTGAATAAGCTGTATGTCCATTCTCTGGTTTCCTATAACCGTATCCTGATGCAGAGAAACCGTTTGCTGAAAGATCTGGCCTTTAAACCAGAATACGAAGAGACATTGGATGTATGGGATCTGCAGTTAGCACAATATGGGAGGGAAATTATCCAGTACCGGGAAAGATTTATTTCCCAGTTAAATAGTATAATTGGAGAAATACACAGAAAGCTTTCCGGGAACCGGGAAAACCTCAGTATTGTATATGATCCTTGTTCCTTACCGGACCGGCTGGAGGAAGAGATTAGGAGAAGCAGGCTTTCTGATATGAAACAGAAAACCAGTTTGATAGGCCCGCATCGGGATGACATTGGTTTTTATATGGATGGGATTGACATCCGGAGGTTTGGATCCCAGGGGCAGCAGCGGACAGCTGCCTTGTCCCTGAAACTGGCAGAGATTGAATTGGTTAAAAAGTTGGTTAAGGATTATCCGGTTCTTTTGCTGGATGATGTATTGTCGGAATTGGATGGGGAGAGGCAGAATCACCTCCTCTCTGCCATTGACCAGATCCAGACAATGATTACCTGTACAGGGCTGGAGGATTTTGTAAATAACCGTTTTCCGATTGACCGGCTGTTTAAAGTAGTGGACGGTGTGGTGATACAGGAAAACTAGTTTTATCAACCATCAATTATAGGAGGAAAAAGCATGAGTGCAGAATACGGAGCGGACCAGATTCAGATTCTGGAAGGATTGGAAGCGGTCCGAAAACGTCCCGGTATGTATATTGGAAGTACTTCATCAAGGGGATTGCATCATCTGGTATATGAGATCGTGGATAATTCTGTTGACGAAGCGCTGGCAGGGTTTTGCGACAAGATTAACGTGACAATTAATATGGACAACTCGATTACTGTCGTTGACAACGGCCGCGGGATCCCGGTTGGAATCCAAAAAAAGGCTGGCATCCCGGCAGTAGAAGTGGTTTTTACCATCCTCCATGCAGGCGGTAAGTTTGGTGGTGGCGGATATAAGGTATCCGGCGGTCTCCATGGGGTAGGCGCCTCGGTAGTGAATGCCCTTTCCGTGTGGCTGGAGGTTCGCATTTACCAGGATGGGAAGATTTATCAGCAGCGTTATGAGCGGGGCAAGGTTATGTACCCCTTAAAGGTAGTGGGGGAATGCCCGGAGGATAAACATGGCACGGAAGTCCAGTTTCTTCCGGATCATGAGATTTTTGAGGAGACCACCTATGATTTTGACATCCTGAGGGTGCGTCTGCAGGAGACGGCCTTTTTGACAAAAAATCTCAAGATTGTGCTGCGGGATGACAGGGAAGAAAAAAGGGAAAAGACTTTCCACTATGAGGGAGGAATCCAGGAATTTGTCACTTACCTAAATAAGAGCAAGGCAACGATTTATGATAAAGTAGTTTACTGTGAGGGAAGCAGGGACAATATCTATGTGGAAGTCGCCATGCAGCATAATGATTCCTACACAGAAAATATTTATAGTTTTGTTAATAACGTAAATACGCCGGAAGGCGGGACTCATCTGGCTGGTTTTAAAAATGCGCTGACGAAAACAATCAATGAATATGCCCGCAAAAATAAGCTTTTGAAAGAAAATGAGGATAATTTAAGCGGTGAGGATATCAGGGAAGGCCTGACTGCCATTATTAGTGTTAAAATTGAAGATCCCCAGTTTGAAGGCCAGACGAAACAAAAGCTTGGCAACAGTGAGGCCCGTGGGGCTGTGGACAATGTGGTCAGCGAACAACTCACTTACTTTTTGGAACAAAACCCCAATGCTGCCAAGACAATCTGTGAGAAGTCAGTGCTGGCACAGAGGGCCCGTGCCGCTGCAAGGAAAGCAAGGGATATAACGAGGAGAAAGACAGCCCTGGAAGGTATGGCTTTGCCGGGCAAACTTGCAGACTGCTCCAATAAAGACCCGGAAAAATGTGAGATATTTATTGTGGAGGGGGATTCGGCAGGCGGTTCGGCTAAGACTGCCCGTTCCCGGGATAACCAGGCAATCCTTCCGCTGCGGGGAAAAATTTTGAATGTAGAAAAGGCCAGGTTGGATAAGATCTATGCAAATGCAGAGATTAAGGCGATGATCACAGCCTTCGGGACCGGGATCCATGATGATTTTGACATTTCAAAACTGAGATACCATAAAATTATCATCATGACGGATGCCGATGTAGACGGTGCCCATATCAGTACCTTGATGCTGACATTTTTATATCGTTTTATGCCGGAATTGATCCGCCAGGGCCATGTATACTTAGCACAGCCCCCTCTTTATAAGCTGGAAAAAAACAAAAGGATTTGGTATGCCTACAGTGATGAGGAGTTAAACCAGATTCTTAAAGAGGTTGGACGGGACAGCAATAATAAGATACAGCGCTATAAAGGATTGGGGGAGATGGATGCCGAACAGCTGTGGGAGACGACTATGGACCCAGAGAGAAGAATCCTTTTGCGGGTAAATATGGATGATGATGTGATCTCAGAACTGGATCTGACCTTTACCACCTTAATGGGAGACCAGGTGGAGCCAAGGCGTGAATTTATCGAAGCAAACGCAAAATTCGTACAGAACCTGGATATTTAACGCGGAGGTAAGGAGGATAGTATGGAACCAAATGTTTTTGACAAAGTACACGATATAGATTTAAAATCCACCATGGAGAAATCGTATATCGACTATGCAATGAGCGTAATTGCAGCCCGTGCCCTCCCGGATGTGAGGGACGGATTAAAGCCGGTACAGCGCAGAGTCCTTTTTTCCATGATAGAATTGAACAATGGCCCGGATAAGCCTCACCGGAAGTGCGCCCGTATCGTAGGCGATACCATGGGTAAATATCATCCCCATGGCGACAGTTCCATTTATGGTGCCCTGGTTAATATGGCACAGGAATGGTCCACCCGCTATCCTTTAGTTGACGGCCATGGCAATTTCGGTTCCGTAGATGGCGACGGTGCAGCCGCCATGCGTTATACAGAGGCGCGTTTAAGCAAGATTTCCATGGAAATGCTGGCGGACATCAATAAAGATACCGTAGATTTTGTGCCGAATTTTGATGAGACCGAAAAAGAGCCGGTTGTACTGCCATCCCGCTATCCGAATCTTTTAGTCAATGGTACTACAGGCATTGCGGTAGGCATGGCAACCAATATCCCTCCCCATAATCTGCGGGAAGTGATTTCTGCGGTGGTTAAGATCATTGATAACCGTGTCCAGGAGGACAGGGATACCTCCATGGAGGAAATTTTAGAAATTGTAAAAGGGCCGGATTTCCCCACAGGGGCTACCATTCTTGGAAAGGCCGGAATTGAAGAGGCATACCGGACAGGACGCGGGAAGCTGCGGGTGCGGGCAGTCTCGGATATTGAGACATTGCCGAATGGGAAAAGCCGTATTATTGTGACGGAACTTCCTTATTTGGTAAATAAAGCCAGGCTGATTGAAAAGATTGCCGAGTTGGTAAAAGATAAAAGGATTGATGGCATTACAGATCTGAGAGATGAGTCAGACAGGCAAGGGATGCGGATTGTAATCGAACTGCGCCGGGATGTCAATGCCAATGTGGTTTTAAACCAGTTATATAAGCATACCCAGCTTCAGGATACTTTTGGTGTCAATATGCTTGCCTTGGTAAACAATGAGCCGAAGGTATTAAATCTTCTGGACATGCTGATCCACTATTTAAGGCATCAGGAAGATGTGGTGACGCGGCGTACCAAATATGACCTGAACAAGGCAGAAGAACGGGCCCATATTTTACAAGGTTTGCTGATTGCCCTGGATCATATTGATGAAGTAATAAGGATTATCCGGGGATCGGATACCGTGCAGACTGCCAAAGCCCAGTTAATGGAACGTTTTGGGTTAAGCGATGCCCAGTCTCAGGCAATTGTGGATATGCGTCTGCGGGCATTGACCGGTTTGGAACGGGACCGCCTGGAGAATGAATACCGGGATTTGATGGCAAAGATTGAGCAGTTAAAGGCAATCCTTGCCGACGAAAAGAAGCTGTTGGGGGTGATCCGGGAGGAGATCCTGATAATATCCGGTAAATATGGGGATGACAGGAAAACTTCTATCGGGTTCGATGAATATGACATGTCAATGGAAGATCTGATTCCTAACGAAAGAACAATTGTGGCCATGACAAAGCTGGGTTATATCAAGCGCATGAGCATCGATAATTTCAAGAGTCAGAACCGGGGCGGAAAAGGCATTAAAGGAATGCAGATCATTGATGAGGATTACATCGAAGACCTGATCCTCACCCATAACCACAATTATATTATGTTCTTTACCAATAAAGGGAGGGCATACCGCCTTAAGGCATACGCAATACCGGAGGGAAGCCGTACAGCAAGGGGAACCGCCATTGTTAATTTGATCCAGCTGCAGCCGGAAGAAAAAATCAGCGCCATCATCCCGGTTAAGCAATATGATGAAACAGAGTTCCTTCTCATGGCAACCAGAAACGGGATGGTGAAGAAAACACCGATCCGGGAATATGAAAATGTCCGTAAGAATGGATTGCAGGCGATTGTACTGCGGGATAATGATGAATTGATTGAGGTCAAGGCAACCAACAACGAGAAAGATATTTTCCTGGTGACCAAGAAGGGACAATGTATCCGGTTCCATGAATCAGATGTGCGGGTCACCGGACGGGTATCAATTGGTGTGATCGGCATGAAACTCAATGAGGGTGACCAGGTAGTGGCAATGCAGATGCATACCCAAGGCGAATGTATGCTGGTGGTTTCGGCAAACGGAATGGGAAAACGGACCCCTATCGAAGAATTTACCAGACAAAACAGGGGCGGAAAAGGAATCTTATGTTATAAGATTACAGAAAAGACCGGGGATATTGTAGGGGCAAAACTTGTCCATGATGACCACGATATTATGATTATTACCACAGAAGGAGTTGTAATCCGTATTTCGGTAGATGATATTTCCATCATCGGGCGCAACACATCCGGAGTAAAGCTGATGGATATTGACTCGGATTCCAATGTACAGGTTGCCAGCATTGCAAAAGTCAGGGATGACGGCAAAAAATCAGAAGGGGATGGAATCGAAGAATTAGATTTTGAAGATTCAGAAACAGAAGAGGTCATGGAAGAAGAAGGGTTTACAGAAATTACGGATAAAGAGTAACCGATAAATTTTATACCTGACTTTATCGAAACAATTGATTGAGAAAAAAGAAAATCCCGGGTAGGTTCACCACCAGGAGCCTTCCTGGGATTTGCTTTTTTATCAAGTCTTTTCCACGATTTAAAAATATTCCATGGGAGACAACAACAGGAGGTATGGTTTGAGATCAATTTCAGTATCAGAGATTAGCAGACAGGTCAGTGAAATGTGCATTGAGGCAAATCATTTTTTGTCTCCGGATATGAAAAAGGTGTTTGAAAGTTCAGTAGAAAAGGAATGTTCCCCCCTGGGAAAACAGATATTGGAGCAGTTAAAGGAGAATCTTATGATTGCGGGGGAGGATAAGATTCCTATCTGCCAGGATACCGGTATGGCAGTGGTCTTTGTGAAGATCGGACAGGAGGTATCTGTAGAAGGAGGTTCTTTGACAGATGCCATCAATCAGGGAGTCCGTGAGGGGTATATCAATGGATATCTGCGCAAGTCCGTGGTCAGGGATCCGATTGAAAGGGAAAATACCAGGGATAATACTCCGGCTGTGATTCATTATGACATTGTTCCGGGAGAAGGGATGGAGATTACGGTAGCCCCTAAGGGGTTCGGAAGTGAGAATATGAGCCGGGTCTTTATGTTGAAGCCTGCAGACGGAATAGAAGGTGTGAAAAATGCCGTTCTCACAGCCGTAAAGGAAGCGGGCCCCAATGCCTGTCCTCCCATGGTGGTGGGAGTAGGGATCGGAGGAACTTTTGAAAAATGTGCTCTTATGGCAAAGCATGCTCTGACCAGGGATCTGGAGGAAGAATCTCCCATCCCCTATATAAGAGATCTGGAACAGGAATTATTGGAGAAAATCAATTGTTTGGGAATCGGTCCCGGCGGACTTGGGGGTACGGTGACGGCACTTGCCGTGAATATAGAAACTTATCCCACCCATATTGCCGGGCTTCCGGTAGCAGTAAATATCTGTTGCCATGTAAACCGGCATGCACATCGCATTTTATAGCAAAGCAGTAAATTTCCTTTTCTGCTTAGGATAAGTTTTGCAGATTCAGTTATCCGTTTTCTCATGTATTTTCGGAGAGGAGGTTGTTAATGAATAAAAAAATAAAAGCACCGTTCAAAAAGGAAGAGGCAGCTTTACTGAAGGCAGGTGACTATGTATTGATCACAGGAACCATTTATACGGCCAGAGACGCTGCCCATAAAAGAATGGAGGAAGCATTGGACAGGGGAGAAGAATTGCCTCTGGATATCAAATCCAATATAATCTACTATATGGGACCTTCCCCGGCAAGGGAGGGACGTCCCATCGGATCTGCCGGTCCCACCACAGCCAGCAGGATGGATAAATACACCCCCCGGCTTCTTGATCTGGGAATGGGAGCAATGATCGGAAAGGGAAAAAGAAGCCAGGAAGTAATCGATGGGATTATCCGTAACGGTTCTGTGTATTTTGCCGCTGTGGGAGGGGCAGGGGCTTTACTTTCCAAAAGAATTTTATCTTCAGAAGTAATTGCCTATGAAGATTTGGGGACAGAAGCAATCCGAAAGCTGGAGGTGGAAGATTTTCCTGTGGTGGTTGTCATTGATTCAAAAGGTAATAACCTTTATGAGACTGCGATCCTGGAATATAGCAGGTGATAACCAATTAAAGATATTTTTCTGCTTCCTATATATAGGTAAAGATACAGTTTCAAATCTACATTTGGTATATAAGAAAAAAAGTGAAAAATGATGAAAAATATGGCTTGACAAGCCGTTACTTTTCAATTATAATGGGCTATGCGTTTCGGAACAAGAGTGATTGTGAAGAACGCGATCATATGGAATAAGTCGATTCGGAGAAATACTCAAGAGGCCGAAGAGGCGCCCCTGCTAAGGGTGTAGGTC